>NZ_SOGQ01000065.1 GCF_004403465.1 Cryobacterium sinapicolor
GTGACGGGTATCGAAACGCCGAGCGGATGCCCTGTTCGCGCACGCCGCTCGAGATCGTACTCATCTAAGCGCGTCGACGACACGACCCAGTCCAATGCGGCATCCGCCAAGTCGATGGATTCTCGCGACGCCCACAACCCGACTCGCCTGCAATCGCGGGCTCCCATGCCGGGGATCTCTACCGGCGAACTGAGACTGAAGGCCGTAAACGGCATAGGAAAGCGGCAGGACCGAAGTGAGTGCTGGGAATGGGGTGTTGAGCGCGGTAGCTAGAATCTGCCGCCCTTCGCTGCGACTTGGGCTGCGAGCAATAAGAACGAAGACCTCTCCAATTAGCCTCACCATTCCATCCTGAAGGCGCTAACGTCACCCAAGTCATGAGCGCGCCCACACAGCTTTCCGCAATTGATTGGCGCGACACGACGACGCCTCCCTGATCCGGCGCAATGGCCCGGCGATGATGGCCCAAGGCCACGCACACTGTCGCAACCGGGTCGCTGACCGCGCCGATGGGTCTGAACTATTTCGGGTCCAACCAGTAACAACTGTGCTCAACCAGACATGTAATAGGTATGGGGTTGAAACCAACAGGTGAAAGTAGTGCAGCTCGGTTCGGGGAACTGTCCGACTGCACGTATGCCGACGTGCTGCGATTCGTGCGGCGCCGATCCGGTCCGGATTCGGCAGATAGCTACAATCGCCACAGACCCCCTACCGGCATCGGCGGCAAATCACCCATCGACCGCGTTCACAATGTCAGTGGGACGAACAGCTAGCGCGGTCGCCTACGCCAGCGACCACCTCATGGCGAGTGCGATCCGAGTCGCCAGCGCCACAGGGTACCCACCGTCCACGAGACCATCCACTATCGACTGAAGTTCGTCATCAGTCGCAGCCGCAGCCGCAGCCACCTTCCAGATGAGCCCCGCCGCGGCCAGCGACCGGTGGGCGGGCCATTGACGATATTATCGCCAAGTGCTCCGTTATCGGGGTTGCTCGCCATCGTTTTTGCTTCCAGTCGTCAGTGGGCTTGCCTAGTCCGCCAGCCATGACCTGAGTGCTGAATGGAAATTCTTGGCCGTGTGGCGTCGAGGTGGGGTCGCCCCCGCGCTTGAACTGCCCCAAGGTCAGCAACTGGCGAGATGACCGTGGCAATGATTCGCCGATAACAGGCAAGGAATAGCGGCAGCCCCGCCTCAACCACACGCTGCGGTTTCAAATACCGCTCCCTCGTAGGGGAGCATGAATACCTCAGAGTGATGCCCTGACATTGCCGGTGTTCGTAGCGTCGATGTATGGATTTCATCAATGAGCTCATCATCGCGGCGGTTGCCTCCCCGTGGCTCTATCTAGTCATGTTCGCTGTAGCACTCGTCGACGGCTTCTTCCCGCCGATTCCCAGCGAGATGGTGCTCGTCGCGGCAGCGGCCGCAGCAGCATCGTCCGGCGGCCCGAACCTCCTCGTGCTCGGCGCGGTAGCGGCCGCGGGTGCAATGATCGGCGACAACATCGCATACGCCATCGGCCGTTCCGTCGGAAACGCGCGCTTCCGATGGATGCGCCGACCGCGTGTCGCCGCCAGCTTGGACTGGGCGCAGCGACGTCTCCAGAGCAATGGCACGGGCCTAATCCTCGTTGGACGCTTCATCCCGGTCGGACGCGTGGCCGTCAACATGTCCGCCGGTGCTGTCGGGTACCCCTGGCGTCGGTTCCTCCCTCTCAGCGCCGTTGCCGGAGCTACCTGGGCGGCATACAGCGCGGGTCTCGGCCTAGTGGCGGGGCAATGGCTTACTGATCAGCCTCTGCTGAGCGCGCTCCTGGGAACATCTTTGGCGCTCGTCATCAGCGTTGTTATTGATCAGCTGATGGGAATTCGCCGACGTCAAGTTTTGGCCCGCGCTAAGAACGACTCCGGGAAAGATGCCCTGGCCAACGCTCCCCAGTACAGCATGACAAAATGAACTATATGGATAGATCCGGGCAGCGCAACAGGAAAGTCGCCGGTCCTCTGGTACTCCTGATAATCTCCGCCGTCGCTTTAGCCACCGTTCTAGTCCCGATCCACACCGTTTTCTACGGCACAGCGCTTCCGATAGCCTTACTCCTCGGCTCCATGCTCACCGGTGCTCTGCTGGTCGCGATCCCGAATCCGCGGTTCGCCATCGGGCTGTTCTTGGTCGCGGCTTTCTTCCTGCCCTTCTTCGTTATCCCGGAAAGTGTTGGGCCGTGGCCGTGGACGGTACCCGCACTCATCACCTTTGCCGCATTCGTCGCCGTGGTCACCTTTTTGCACGGCTGGAGAATGGGCCTGACTCCGCTGCTCGTCGGCATCGCCGGCTCTCTTGCCGCGCCTCTGCTGCAGCCTCGGGTCGCGGCAGCGAACCCACCTACCGCCGATCTCATCGTCGCCACGTCCATCAGCATCGTCGCCTATTTCGTCGCCATACTTCTGGCAGGCCGAATCCGCGCCAAAAGGGAGCTCGCGCGTGAGCGGGAGTCTACCGCGCTGGAGCAGTCCCGCCGAGTGCTCATGGAGGAGCGCAACCGTATTGCTCGGGAACTGCATGATGTGGTGGCGCATAGCCTGTCGCTCATCCAAGTTCAAGCATCCAGCGCACGCTACCGTGTACCCGATCTCGCCGACGACGCTGCCAGAGAACTGGACGAAATCGCCGCCACCGCTCGCGGATCCCTGACGGAGATGCGCAGGCTTCTAGGTGTGTTGCGGACTGACGGCCAGACGGTCGAGCTCGCTCCGCAAGAGAGCATCGAAGACATTCCGTCCCTGGTGGACAGCACCCGCCGAAGCGGCGTTGACGTCGCTCTCGAACTCATCGCCGTGACCCCGGCTGTCCCTGAGACCGTTCAGATCGCAGCTTTCCGCATTGTCCAAGAGTCGCTAAGCAACGCGGTTCGTCATGCCCCGGGCGCAGTGGTGTCTGTCCACGTGCGGACGGAACCATCTATGCTGCGGCTGCGCGTGCACAATACCGCCGCCGGGATATCGTCGACGCAAGGCGCCGGCCACGGACTGACCGGGATGCGAGAGCGTGTCGCGCTCCTCGGCGGCAGCCTCGAGGTTGGTGCCGATACTGACGGCGGCTGGACAGTCAACGCCGTGCTGCGCTGGGACCAGGACCAGGAGCCGAACGCCGAAATGGAAAGAACGTGACCATCAACGTACTCGTTGTCGACGACCAAGCAATGGTGCGCGCCGGCTTTTCGGCGCTCTTGGACGCACACGAGGGCATCAATGTCGTGGGGCAGGCCGCAGACGGCGCCGAAGCTGTATCCCTTTCCGTCCGCCTCAACCCCGACGTGATCCTCATGGATGTGCGGATGCCGCACCTCGACGGGATCCAAGCGACCAAACGCATCTTGGGCTCCTCCTATCCCGCAGCGCACATCCCACGCATCCTCATGCTCACCACATTTGATATCGACGATTACGTTTACGACGCTCTTCAGGCCGGCGCGAGCGGTTTCATCCTCAAGGATGCGCTAGCCGAAGAGCTGGTGCACGCCGTCCGCGTGGTCGCCGCCGGTGACGCATTGTTGGCTCCGAGTGTGACCCGGCGGATGATCTCTAGATTCGCGGCCCAGAAGCCGCGTGAATCGCGAACATCGGCTTTGCTTGCCGACCTCACCGATCGCGAGCGTGAAGTGCTCGTGCTCATGGGCGAGGGCAGATCCAACAAAGAAATCGGGGCATCGCTTTTCATCGCGGAGCAGACGGTGAAGACGCACGTGGGCAAGGTGCTGGCAAAGATCGGTGCGCGCGACCGAGTGCAGGCCGTGATCTTCGCGTACGATGCCGGCCTCGCCGAGCCCTCATAGCTTCTCGACCACCGCTGTTTCTCAGCCCAGGTATGAGTCGAGCCGAAACCGCAGGTTGATGTGCGTCCCGACGCCGCATTCACAGGCTCCTTGGACAACGACCCAGGAGGTCCTTATGTCGTTCGACCAAGTTCTGCCCACGGCGCCGCCGACCGCTCGCACGAACGTGCGCGAGATCGCAATCGACTTTGTCCGAGCACTGTGATCCGCCCACTTCGATCCCTCTTCCAGCGAGGAGCAGATGGCAGCCATCAAGGCTCGAGGGATTCCAACGCGGAGATGAGCGCCACTCTCTTCCTCGCCGAATCCACAGTCAAAACCCACGCATACGAGCACGGCCTGATACGCACGTGAACTGGTCGCGCCAGGGCCTCTCAGGCCCCTTCCGACGCCCTGCGGACACTGAAAAGTCCGCCGTTGGGGAACACCACGCGATTAAGCGCAACCTCGCGGTGACCTCGAACGTGGACAAATGGGCCTTGTGTCACCCATCTATGTGGATGTCGGGCCTGAAGCGCTTGTTGGTCGACCCGAGCGCGACACGTCGTTGAGCGATGACATCGCCTATGGGCTGGACGTGCTCCACACTAAGTTGATCGATTGACAGAATATACAGACTGGTCTACATTTTAGGGATGACCACACTCTCCACTAAGGGCGACGCAACGCGTCAGCGTCTCACCGAGTCGATGCTCCAACTTATTCAAGACAAGGGGTACCACGGTGCCGGCCTTACTGCGGTACTCGAACACTCAGGCGCTCCGAGGGGGTCGTTGTACTACCATTTTCCGGGCGGCAAATCGCAACTGGGAAGCGCCGCCATTGTTCTGACTGCCGAACAGTTCCGGTTTTCGATCACCGAAGGCATAGCGATGACCGATTCCGTTGACGGGTTTGTCGACGCTGTGGTCGAGGGGCTTACCGGGCAGCTAGTCGGGAGCGACTTCCGTGCCGCCTGTCCCGTCGCCGCCGTCACGCTCGACGCCGGGTCTGGAGATGCGCAGCTTCGTGCCGCGTGCCGCGACGCCTACGCATCATGGATTGCAACGCTTCAGGCGTACCTGGCGTCGTCCCACGCAGGTGACACTCGTGGCCTAGCCACGGCGGCAGTCTGTCTCATCGAAGGCGCGCTGGTTGTGTGCCGCGCGCAACGGAGCACGGAGCCGCTCGTCTCTGCTGCCAGAGCGCTGAAACTCCTGTTTGAACCCGGCAACACCCAGGGGGGAGACCGTTGAGCGACTCTCGGACGGCACTTGTCTTCGGAGCGAGCGGATTCATCGGCCGGTGGCTGGTGCGTGAGTTGCTCGCGCGAGGGGTCGCGGTCGTCGCGGCTGTGCGAAGCGAACGCTCGTATGCCCAACTCTCCTTGTGGCTCGCCGCCCACGGTACGGGTCAGCAAGTGGATCATGTCCTCGTCGACTTCGATGATGCGCGCCTCGGGCTCGACCCGGCGGATCGTTCGATCGGCGGTGTAACCGAGGTCTACAACGTCGCAGGTGCCTATCGTTTCGGAATGACGATCAACCAGGCACGTGCAGCCAATGTCACATCATCCGAGCGGATCGTAATTTTCGCCTCGCAGCTGCCCTCCCTGACCAGGCTGGTACACCTCTCCGGCTATCGGGTGGGCGGACAGGACCCAGCACAAGTGCCGTGGTCTTCCGCGCGAGTGGAGGCGGAGTACGCACGCTTGGGCGCCTACGAGGCATCCAAGGTCGAGTCCGATGCCGTGGTCCAAGCCACCGCCTCAAAACTCGG
This sequence comes from Cryobacterium sinapicolor, assembly GCF_004403465.1. Lineage (GTDB taxonomy): Bacteria > Actinomycetota > Actinomycetes > Actinomycetales > Microbacteriaceae > Cryobacterium > Cryobacterium sinapicolor. Next base: position 5,596 of record NZ_SOGQ01000065.1, read on the forward strand.
CGTTCCCTGGACCATCGTGAATCCAGCGACCGTAATCGGAGACTCGGTCACGGGCGAGTCAGAGCAGCTCCTCGGCATTGCCGGCACCATCCGCGAGCTGCGAAGCGGGAACCTTGCGGCATTGCCAGGCGGGGACGACACGTTCGTTCCCGTCGTGACTGTTGACTACCTTGCGGCATTCATGGCTCTCCTCCCAACCGTGCCAAGCACCCGGAGCCAATCCTTCTGGCCCCTCGATGACGCGACACCGCCGCTCCCAACGATGTTGACGATGCTCGCGAAGCATCTCGACGTCCGCGCGCCCCGGTTTCGAATTCCGGTCCGGCTCCTACGCGCACTGCCACCGGGAATCACGAAAGCCCATCCCGAAACGTTGAGTTTCCTCTCCTCAGATCGGTACCCGACATCCTCGGCGAACGATCTCGCGGAAAGCCACGGACTGCATCACCCCGACGTGACCGTCTCACTCAAGCGATGGGCGGACTACCTCGTCGCCCATCGTTTTGGCATAATTCCCCCTTCGGCGGCAGTGCGAACGTTCACGAGTCACGCCGGTGTTCGCACCTTTTCCATTGGGAAGTCCGACGCCCACACGATCGTGTTGCCGGGCCTGCCGGTGAGCGCCGAGACCTGGGCGGAAACAGCCCAACTGGTCGGCGGCTGGGTCCTCGACCTGCCGGGACTGGGGTCGAGCGCGGGATCATCACGTGACTGGCATGCATGGCTCGAATCGGTAATCGGCGACAGCAGAAACGTTCATCTCGTGGGTCATTCGGTCGGTGCCGCCCTGGCTCTGGAATACGCGGCAGATCACCCGGACATCGTTGCGCGCCTTACGCTGATCTCGCCCCATTTTCTTCAGACCCGAGCTGCGCTCACGCAGCGGCTGGTCCCGCTCGCATGGGCGTACTTCAAAAGCGTTACTGCTGTGCGTTTGGCAGAAGTGCTCACGGGAAATCAGGACCAAGCCGAGAAGCTTCAGTCGAGCGTCGCGGACCTTCGCCGAGGAAGCGCTCGAGCCACCGCACGACTCCTTCGGGGGGCGGCCCAACCGAAGCGCCGTCGAAATCTTGCTCGGCTGCTCGCTCAGTACCCGGGCGACGTGCAGCTAATTGTCGGGTCGGATGATCCGCTGCTCGTCGACGCGGAAAGTGTCGCAGCGGTGTCACGCGACGGGCGACCCATACCGGTCCACATCATCCACAGCGCGGGCCATCATCCGCAACTGACGCATGCGGCCACCGTCGCACGTCTCATCCATGCCGAGGCCCGAGATGCGGGTCGGCCTCCCGCGCCTCCCGCCCTCGCAGACCTTTAATAGTCGTCTCGCTGTACTGAGCCAACAGGTTGGTGACATTCGGGGTCTAAAAAAAGGGAGAACCTCCGGTTCTAGTGGAGATGTCAAAGTCGCCACGAACACGGAGGTTCTCAAACCCCTCGCTAATACCCGTTTGACCGTTCATGGAAGGTCGTTGCTGATCGAACGAGTGAACATTGATGGTCACCCGGTCTCACACGTCGCCAAAGAACTCGGCATCGCCCGGCAGTGCGCCCATCAGTTGATCAACCGGCACCGCGCGGAGGGGGCGGCCTGCCTCACCAACCGGTCGTCGCGGCAACTGCCCGAGGAAGACCAGGCCCCGGCGCGAGGCAGCTGTGTTCGTGGCCCGGCTGCTGGACCGAGACGGGCCGTTGGGAATCGCGGCCATCACCGGGGTGCCGGCCCGGACCGTCTCTCGGATCCTGGCCCACTATGGTTTCCCGCCGTTGTCTTGGTTTGATCCATTCACTGGCGACACCATTTGTTCCTCCCGAGCCACCTCGAACCGGTATGAACGCGACAAGCCTGGCGGGCTGGTGCGCATTGACGTGAAGAATCTCGGTCGCATCCCGGACGGCGGCGGCTGGCGTGCCTGAGGACGAGAAGCGACCGTGGCACACAAACACAAGAGGACCCGCATCGGCTTCGACGACAGCAACGCCGTCATCGACGACCACTGCCGACTCGCCTACGCCGAGATACACGACGATGAGAACGGCACCACCACTGCTGGCGTCCTCCTCCGCGCCGTCGACATCTTCGCCCGCAATGGCATCAGCCGCATCGAACGCGTCATCTCCGACAAGGCCTTCGCCCAGCTCGGCGCCGAGCAACGCTTTATCAAACCGCACTGCCCCTGGACCAACGGCAAAGTCGAACGCGTCAACCGCACCCTCACCACCGGCCGATGAATCCGCTCGCTCCGAAGACAAGTGCCGTTCGAGAGGCGCTCAACGATCTTCCCCCTGGCTGTTGACGGTTCCGAACGGGAGTTTGAGCGCTCTGGCAGCCGAGACGAGCGGCTCCGTTGCGCGCGGCACACGACCAGCCGCCTGTACCTCAACGCCGGGGGCGGAAACCAACCCCGACGAACTAACAAACAGCACTACCAGTTCGCCGAGCAGTTTCTCTACTTTGATGCATTTATCGTTCACCTGCCCAATGATGCGAGGGACCAATGCCTGAAGACCTGATCGAGCGCGTCGGAAACGACGGTCGGAGGGATGTGCTGCATAGCCAGACCGTCGATTATTCGTACCGGAGGGCTTCGATCGGGTTCTGCCGTGCGGCACGCCTAGCTGGTAGTGTTCCGGCGAGGAAGGCAATCGCCATGACGATCAGGATGATTGTGGCCACTGGTGCGACCTCGAACCTCAGAACCTGCAGCCCTTCCAAATCCGCCAAGAAAGTGCCGGCGAGCAGGCCGTTGGCGGCCGTGCCGACTGCGATCGCTGCTCCGGCACCGAGGACGCTGCCAAGAAAACCTATGAACACCGCCTCGGCGCTGAAGAGTGCGTAGATGCGCCCGGCGCCCATGCCCATCGCCTTCATGAGGCCGATCTCCCGGGTGCGCTCCTGCACGCTCATCAACAGGGTATTGATGATGCCGAATCCGGCGGCTATCAGCGCGATGACGGCGAATGCGTTCAGCAAAGCAACGATTGCGTCGACCACCGTTTGGATGATCCCGATCTGGTCGGCGACCGTGGCTGCAGCAAATCCCTTGCCAGCCAGCGCCGTTTGAATGTCGTCGACCTGCTCGTCTGTGGCGTTGGCGTCGAAGCGCGCCGTTGCCAGGATGGCGCCCTCGGAGGCTGACTGTGGCCGCCCGACACTCTGCGTGGTGTGTAGTTCGTCGAGGAGCGCCTGGTTCAGCGCGGCGCCGGTAGCGAGGATTGTCTCATTCTGTATGCCGGCGACGGTGGCATTGACCTCGTGCATCTCACCGAGGTAATCGACGACGCCGATCTGGATGGTCTTCCCGATCGCGGCTTGCTCGTCGGCGAAGCCGAGGGCGTCGACATACGAGGTGACGAGCAGGATCTGCGGCTCACCGCCGCTGTTGTCGAGCGGGGCGCCGGCGGACAGGTCGGGTGTGGTGAGAGTGGCGCTGTCATTGACGCCGAGAATGAATTTCCCGTGGCCGTCGTACTCGGCGTAGCGCGGGTTAACCTGCTGCACGGCACTGACGTCCACAATGCCTTCAACAGCCCGGATAGCGGCGAGGTCCTCCTCGGTTAGGGCCTCAGCATCAAATTGGGCGAAGCCGGCGCCGACGATTGCGTCGTCAGGGTCATACGGGGCAGGCCCCTCATCGCCCTGACCGGTATCGTCCGTCGCCTTGGTGACAGAGAGCACGTCTTTCGCGCCGAATGCGCCGATCTGAGTTTCGATGTAGTTGGAGACGCCCGTTCCGATGGCGCTCGTGATGGTGAGGGTGAACGCCCCGATGACGATAGCAACTACCGTGAGAACGGTGCGAAGTTTGCTGCGGAGGCTATTGGCGATCGCAGCGGTGAGGATATTGGCGGCATTCATGCGGGAGCTCCTGAAATGGCTGTCGCGGGCACTGCGCGCCCATCGCGGATGAAGAGTTGTCGGTCGCACCGTGCAGCCAACTCGGAATCGTGGGTGACCACGACCAAGGTCATCCCGTACTCCTTGTTCAACGAGAACAGGATGTCCTCAACGAGCCGGCCAGTCCCGGTATCGAGATTGCCGGTCGGTTCGTCGGCGAAGATCACCCGCGGATTGTTGACCAGCGCGCGGGCGATAACGACGCGCTGCTTTTGGCCGCCGGAGAGATTCACGGCTTTGCTTTTCGCTTTATCAGCCATTTCCAACTGGGTGAGCACGGCCATGCCGCGCACCTTCCTCTCGCGGCGGCTGACGCCGGCGATCTTCAACGGCAGCACGACGTTGTCGAGGACCGTCGCGTTCGGGGTAAGAAAGAACTGCTGGAATACGAACCCAAAATCCTGGTTCCTCATCCTGTTGAGTTGGCGCGCACTCAGTTGAGACGAGTCGACGCCGTCGATGCGAAGCGCACCGTCATCCGGCTGGTCCAATAGCGCCAGCAGATGCATGAGGGTCGACTTGCCGGAGCCGCTCTTGCCGACGATGGCCACGGACTCGCCTTCATCAATGCGTAAGGAAACGCCCTTGAGCGCCTCGAAGCGGGAGGAGCCACGTCCGTAGGAACGGTGAATATCGATCGCCTCGAGGATCGCTTCACCCACACCATCGCTCATCAGCGCGCACCGTAAGCGGCGAGGGGCTTTGCGGTGGTGCGCGACAGAACGATGGGCCGCGGGGCACTGGGCTGAGCGCAGAGGATCGCGACAATGATGACCCCGACGAAGGGCATCAGAAGCCAGAACAGGTGTCCCCAGCTGAATGCCGCATCGCGGAGGCGACGCACCGCCACGGCAAGACTGGGAAGCAGGACCGCCAGCGCCCACGCGGAGCCGAGAAAGATACTGTCCCCCATGGCTACATCTGTGATCGCGTAAACAGCGGCGCCGGTGAGCTCGGTGAATAGAACCCACCACCAGAATTCGGAACGGGCGGCAGTGCCGCTGAAGTTTGCGTAGTTGCGGAAGCCCGCGCGAATCGAATCTAGGAACGCCATGCAATTTGCCTCTCTTGGATCAGCCGCAGCTGCATTAGGTGTACGACGTACGCCTCTATTGAGAATGATAGGGCGTACGCTGTACACTTGTCAACTTCGAAATTCAGGGAGACAACAATGTTCACGATCGACAAGACGGAGGTCCCTAGGCGAGAGCGCTTGAATCGGGATCGGGTGCTCGTTGTGGCCGTCGCCCTGGCGGACCACATTGACATCGATGCGATGAGCATGCGTCGATTGGCGGACGAGGTTACGATCGCGACGATGGCACTACACAAGCACGTCGCTGATAGGGAAGACCTGCTCGACGGAATGGTCGAAGTGATTATCCGGGTGAACGCCCCTTCGGTCAGGAACACCGGTTTGAAAGAGGCCATTCGGCTTTGAGTGCTGGCCGCTCGAAGAACACTTCCGCGCCACCGCTGGGCGTGCCCGGCGATAGAGTCCCGCGCCATCCCCACACCGTCCGTGCTCGAGTATCAGGACTCGTTTGCCGAGATGCTTTTGACCGGCGGCTTTACCCCCGACCTGGCCCACCACGCCATGCATGCTCTCGGCGGACGGATGTGGGGGTTTACTCAGGAGCTGTTCGACGGGTCCGCTGACGGCAAGACGGAAACCCCGCCACAAATAAGTCCTGAAGCGCAAAGCGCTATGTTCGCGCAAATGGCTGAGAGATATCCGTACATCGAGACGATCGCCACGGCCAAGCCGCACGACATCGCCTCCGTCGTGGGCCATGGATGCGACGACCAGTTCGAGTTCAAATTCGCCCTCGACCTACCCCTTGACGGATTCGAGCAACTTCGTCGGCTCGGTTGGACGTCCGCGCTGAAGACCGACGCCGGTCGCCCAGAAGGAACGTGAGTTGACAGACTTCTTCGAAGGGAGCCTCACCCGCTAACTACGCGATCTGCACCCCTGCTCAGTCGACCGAAAGAACACATGGCGCAAAGGCGGTTCGTCCGCCGCGACCATGACAAGCTCGATTCCGATGTCGCGAAAACAGCACCTCACCGGAGCCCCAATGACACCACCGAAAGCTGGAGCAGATCCAGATTCCGCCCGCACTGTCTGACGAGTCATACTTGCTTAACACTGACAAGAAAGACGACTCGCTCCCGCCGCTCGGATGACCGCCCGTCAACGTCGACCTGATTCCACTACGAGCGTCAAAGCAGGCGTCGCAGACGGGCGACCTATCACGCGGATGTCCATCCCCGCCGATGGAGTTGCTCAAATCCGTCCAGGAGCAGATCGAGAGCGAATTCGAACTCGAACTGGTCATCGCAGCCGCGTCCGACAACTGAGTCGTCGTCGTCGTGCGGCGTTGCGGTGGCGATGGTCACGATGTTTGGGTAGAGCGTTGCCATGTGGGCGAACATCTCGGCCTGAGCCGCGGGGTTCGCTGGCGATGCGACCTCTGACTTCGGTTTGGCCGTGCCGTCGAAGAGTTCTTGAGTGAATCCCCACATCCGGCCGCCGAGGGCATGCATGACGTGGTGGGCAAGGTCGGGGGTGAAGCCCCCGGCCAAGAAGGTTCCGGCGAATGAGTCCTGGTACTCCAGCACGGCAGGCGTCGGGGTGTTACGAGACTCGATTGCCTGGCGTGCCCATCGGTGGCGTTGGAGCGCGCTCCTCGCAGACAGCACACGTCGCCGGATGGCGTCCCGCCAGCCGGAATCGAGAAGGGGTGGGTCGATCTCTCGGATGATCACCTCAACCATCCCGTCGACAAGGTCCTCCTTGTCAGCGACGTGTTTGTAGAGCGCCATGGGCACAACGTCGAGCTCCTGTGCGAGTCGGCGCATGCTCAACGCATCGATGCCGATCTCATCGGCAAGGGCGACTGCAGCTTCGAGCACTCGCTGGCGGTTCAACCGCACACGCCTTGAAACTTCCGCTTGCTGGCTCATCTTTCCTGCCTCCCATGCTGAACTCGTGACTTGACAAGTGTACCTCGTACACCCTAGGCTGCCAACTACAGTGTACAGAGTACACCTTGTGTTTGCGCCGAGAGCCATAGGAGAAGTCCGAAATGCACACCTTCGCCCACCTTCCGATCACAACGTACCAATGAGGGCCGCTGTATACCGGCGGTTCGGGGGCCCTGAGGTCGTTCGTATTGAGGAACTGTCCAAGCCGCGACCGCGACGAGGAGAGGTGCTCATCAATGTTCGGGCAAGCACGGTCAGCGCCGCAGACTACCGGGCGCGCACGAAGGACGTCCCCAAGGGGTTGAAGCTCGTGACTTCGATCGCCCTTGGGTTTTTCGTTCCTCGCTTCCGCGTCCTCGGCATGGATGTCGCCGGAGTTGTGGAGGAGGTGGGGGCCGATGTTGCGGGGTTCCGGCCAGGAGATGAGGTGATTGCGATGCTTGGATCAAGATTCGGCGGGCACGCGGAATACGTCACCGTGCAGCAGGGCAGCGCTCTCACCGCGAAGCCTCGCAACATGACATTCGAGGACGCGGCGGCGTTGGTCTTCGGCGGGATCACCGCCAGAGCGCTTCTCAGCCAGGTGCAACTCGCGCCAGGGGCGTCAGTGCTAGTCAATGGTGCGTCTGGTGCGGTTGGAACGGCCGCCGTGCAACTCGCCCACCTCGCAGGCTCGCGAGTCACAGCCGTGTGCAGCGCCCCCAACAGCGATCTCGCCCACTCACTGGGCGCCAACCGAGTAATTGACTATACGCGGACCGACTTCACCCAGGAAACGAATGTCTATGACCTCGTCATCGACTGCGTCGGCAACGCCACCTTCGAGCAGTTGGAACCCCTGATCAAGCCAAACGGTGCACTGGTCTCCGTCATCTCGGACCTCACCGGCGTCATCAACGCCCGGAGCCGTAGTCGGCGCACTGGCAAGCGCATCATTGCGGGGAACGTCACTTACCTGAGCGGTGATCTCGCCGATGTCGCACGGCTCGCCTCGACCGGCCGGTTCCTGCCGGTGATCGACAAGATCTACGACCTCACCGCTATCGCGGAAGCGCATCGCTACGTCGACACCGGGCGGAAGAGAGGCAACGTCGTGGTGCGGGTCACGGCATCGCCCATGCCTGGACCTAACGCTGCATCGATTATCAACATACCCGTCACACCATCCGTCATTTCCTGAAAGGCAACTCCTATGACGTTCTTCCAATCCATCCGCACCGTCTTCCGCAAGTACGCAGACTTCACTGGGACCGCCGCCCGATCGGAATTCTGGTGGTGGGCCCTGTTCTCCACCCTGGTCAGCGTGGCGATCGACATCATTGCCGACGCCGCAACCGGCAGTGACACCATCATCGGCGCACTGTGGGCCCTCGCGGTACTCCTGCCGAGTCTCGCGGTGGCGGTTCGCCGCCTTCGCGATGCTGGCTTCAGCTGGGCACACCTCCTTTGGCTGCTTCTGCCCATTGTTGGATGCCTCATCACCGCGGTGCTGTGCGCTCAGCCGCCAGCGCGCAGCCTCGCCACTCAGCCGCTCGCCACCACGATCACCAGCACCGACACATCTCAGGGGATGCGATCGTGAGCAGCGCTGACATGCCGACTTGACAGAAGTACGACTTACACCTCAACTTTGGCTGGAAAGGTGTATGTCGTACACCTCATTCTTAGGAGTCATTATGAATCTGTCTAGACGAACCGCTGTCATCGCTGGAGTGTTCTTTCTGCTCACGGAGGTGGGCGCAATTGTGGGGGTCGTCCTCTACGACCCGATCTTGAACGCTGCTGACTACATCGCCGGCGCTGGCGCCGACGGCTCGATTCTCCTTGGCCTGCTCTTCGAACTGCTTCTGGTGATCGCCGCCGTCGGCACAGCCGTCACGCTCTACCCGATCCTGAAGCGGCAAAACGAGGGCCTGGCCCTAGCGTTTGTCGCAGCTCGCGTGCTTGAGGCAGCGATCATCCTCGTCGGGACTTTCAGCCTCCTGACGATTGTCACGCTCCGCCAGCAGTTCGCCGGGGCCACCGACGCTGACTTGGGTACGCTCTCCACTATCAGTTCCTCGCTTGTGGTCCTGCGCGACTGGACGTACCTTTTCGGCCCAAACTTCGCCCTCGGTGCCGCCTCGCTTCTCCTGGCGTCGCTGATGTACTCGTCTCGGCTGGTGCCCCGGCCAATCGCCGTACTCGGGCTGGCAGGCGGCACGCTGATCAGCCTCTCCGCCATCGCTGTGATGCTCGGCCTCTATGGGCAGTTCTCCACCCTCGGCCTCGTCGTGGCACTCCCCGTCTTCGCGTGGGAATTGTCTCTCGCCGTGTGGCTCATCACCAAGGGCTTCCGCCCAGTGAGCATCCTCACCACCCCCGCCGCACGCCTCGACATCGCCGCAGCCCAACCGGGTCTTCAGTGACTAAGAACCCCTGATGATTGAAAGCCCATTCGGCCGAGGTCAACGGAACATCGCAGCACGTCCGAAGGACTGTGGACCAATGGGTGAAATACCGAAACCGCGACTGAGTGACGACCTTCGTTGCGGGGCTCGGGGTTCGCCAGTTGGCTGAAGCTCCACCCTGGGACGCGGAGTCCTGGCGCAGACGCAACATCATCGACCTTGACAGTTTGACGTTTCCGCGTCGGCTGAACTCTGATAAGAATCGCGAATCGACGGCCTCAATAAGCATTCATCGTCCGCCGTGATCCACCGAGCGTCCACGCTCAGCTGACCTCAACCACCGCACAGGCAAATCCATCACATATCACCCGCCATCGACAGGAAATCATGATTCACGCAGAAGGCCTCACCAAGCATTACGGCACCAAGACCGCCGTCGACGCCATCAGCTTCACCGTCAAGCCTGGGCTCGTCACCGGCTTCCTCGGCCCAAACGGCGCGGGAAAGTCGACCACGATGCGCATGATTGTCGGGCTCGACCGTCCGACGGCAGGCAGCGTCACCGTCAACGGCAAACCCTACGCCGAGCACAGATCCCCGCTCACCGAAGTGGGAGCACTGCTCGACGCCAAGGCCATCCACACCGGCCGCAGCGCCTACAACCATCTTCTCGCCATGGGCGCAACCCACGGCATTGGCAAGTCGAGGGTCAACGACGTCATCGGCCTCACCGGCCTCGAGACCGTCGCCGGCAAGCGCGTCGGCGGCTTCTCCCTCGGCATGGGCCAGCGGCTCGGCATCGCCGCGGCACTGCTCGGCGACCCGGCAACCCTCATCCTCGACGAGCCAGTGAATGGCCTCGACCCCGAGGGCGTCATATGGGTGCGCAACCTCGCCCGGCACCTGGCAGGCGAGGGCCGCACCATCTTCCTCTCCTCCCACCTGATGAGCGAAATGGCACTAACCGCCGACCACCTCATCGTGCTTGGTCGCGGAAAGATCATCGCCGACGCTCCCGTCAGCGAGATCCTCGCAGCATCCACGCGCACCTCGGTGCGCGTCCGCACGCCGCAGGTCGACCGGCTCACCGAACTGCTGCGCGGCCCTGACACCACCATCACCACAGCCGAACTGGGCCTGCTGACCGTCACCGGCCTCACGGCTCCCGTCATCGGTGACGCCGCGGCGCGTGCCGGAATCGTGCTGCACGAGCTCACCCCCGTCGCCGCGTCACTCGAGGAGGCCTACATGGAACTCACCCAGGACGACATCGAATACCACACCGAGGCCCCGCCGGGCGTCAACACCACGACGAACACAAGCACCCAGGAGGTCGCTCGATGAACGCCACTACCACCACCACCCGCACCTACGAGTACCGCCTTACGGGCGCCGGCATCATCCGCTCGGAGTTCATCAAACTACGCACCGTGCGATCGACCGTCTGGCTCTACGCAAGCATGGTCGTGACCTCAGTGGGAATCGCGGCCCTGGTGGCGACGGCATCCGGCAACACGTCCGACTCGCCCATCTTGCCGCTCACCGCGGCCACGATCGGCACCTCCCTGGGACAACTGGTCGCCGCCGTGCTTGGCGTGCTCGTGGTCTCGGGAGAGTACGCCACCGGCATGATCCGCTCGACCATCAGCGCCGTGCCTAAGCGCCTCCCGGCCCTCGGCGCCAAGATGCTCGTGTTGTTCGTCACCACGTTCGTCGTCGGGCTTGTCAGCACATTCGGCGCCCTGTTTGCGGCTCTCCCCATTCTGGGCAGCCAGGGCGTCGAGGCGGACTATTCGGACGGGACATTGGTAGGAAGCCTCATGCTCGCGGCGCTATACCTCGCCCTCGTGTCGGTATTCTCCCTCGGCCTCGGCACCCTCCTGCGCAACAGCGCGGCAGGAATCGCGGTGGCGCTCGGAACCATCCTGCTCCTGCCGACAATCATGCAGATCATCTCGGCGCTCACGCAGGCGCAGTGGGCGCTCGACCTGTTCCCTTACTTGTTCAGCAACGCAGGCATGGGTATGTACTTGCCGGGCACCGGCAGCGCGGGACTCGACCAGTGGCAGAGCACGCTCATCGTGCTCGCCTGGGTTGCCGCCCCGGTCATCGCCGGCGCAGTACTGTTGAAGCGCCGGGACGCCTAGAGGCCCGGCATAGTCGAACCCCTGGATCTCCCTCGACGGGCACTCCGCGCCGGTCGAGGGGGAGTCACCCGTCCGGGCACGTTTCGCGCAACAGGTGCGTGTGCAGTCGTCCCGAGGATATGTTCGTTACTGGGGTCTCGTGCGTTCATTTCGCCGCCGTGCCCCGCATCGTCGCAGTCCGAGCATGGTCGTCCTGCGACCCGTTGGGTCGAACATCACCGCACCGCGTCGGTGCCGGGGAAGCCACTCCATCACATCGTACTTTCCAAAGCTGGCTGGCTGCAGCCCTATCGTCATTGCCTCACCGGCCCGGGCCCACCCGGTGCGCCAGCCTCGACGCCCCCCCTTGAAGAGCGTCGAGGAGTTATCGCTCGACGTGACGACCGGGAAAATCGGATAATCCTCCTCCGCCATCGTATCCGCTCCATGGTTCCTGCCAATGACGTAGCTCAGGCGGTCGTGCACGTTTGCTCCCGACACCCAGCATGATTCGTGCTCATGCCCGCAAACCGAGCGCCACCAGCCCAATGGCTACACCTGGGATAAGCACTCGACGCTCCGTGCAGACCAAGTGAGGCGGTGAAAGGGCCACCGGCGCTCATTGTGTAGTCCAGCCGAAACTGAACCCTTGTATCTGTGTGGCCCGAGCAACAACTGATTCGCCAGTCCAAACATGGTGTTGTCTGCTCAGCAGTCCATTACGACCTAGCCTCCATCGCAGCAAGTCCTGAAGAACAGAAGAACATTGGGAATTCGTTATCAGCCCGACTTGACAGGAGTACGGCGTACACTTTATTCTAATAAGCGCAAGGTGTATATTGTACACCTCATTCTTAGGAGTCATTATGAATCTGTCTAGACGAACCGCTGTCATCGCTGGAGTGTTCTTTCTGCTCACGGAGGTGGGCGCAATTGTGGGGGTCGTCCTC
>NZ_SOGQ01000026.1 GCF_004403465.1 Cryobacterium sinapicolor
AACAGACGCTGATCGCACTGCCCAGCAAGCGAGCGAAGCTGTAGGCAGGGAGTGCGGCCCGTGGTTCCAGGCCTCTGGTCCCTGGTTTCGACAGGCTCAACCACCGGGGTGGGAGCCTTCGGAGGGCGGCGCACCGGGTCTCGACAGGCTCAACCACCGGGGTGGGAGCCTTCGGGTGGGTGCATCGGGTCTCGGCAGGCTCGAGCACCGGGACGGGAGTCTTCGGGTGGCGGTGCACCGGGTCTCGACGGGCTCGACCACCGGGGTGGGCGGCTTCGGGTGGGTGCATCGGGTCTCGACGGGCTCGACCACCGGGGTGGGCGGCTTCGGGTGGGTGCATCGGGTCTCGACGGGCTCGACCACCGGGGTGGGCGGCTTCGGGTGGGTGCATCGGGTCTCGGCGGGCTCGACCACCGGGGTGGGTCGCCGGGATTCGGCAGGCTCAACCTTCGGGGCATGGGAGCCGTGACAGATCGGGTCGCCGGGTTTCGGCGGGCTCAACCACCGAGGGTCAGGTTGGCGGGCTCAACCGTCGACGGACGCTCGGAAGGCGAGGGCGTGGATCAGGCCACGAGGCGGGCGTGGTCCGTCGAAGGCCCGGGGGTGAAGCGTGGCAGAGTGACCGCCTCGGTGGGTGAAGGTGCCGTCACGGCAGCGCGCTCCGGGGCCGCCCAGACGGTGATCGGGGCGGGAGTGAAGGGGAGTGCGGTGGGCTCGGCGACGACCTCGCCGCGCAGTGCGGCGGTCTCGGTGCGGAGCACAGTGGCTAGGGACCAGGCGATCTGATTCGCCTTCAGGCCGTGGAAGATCACGTCGGTGTCGTCGCTGCTGCGCGGAACCAGCGTCCACTGACCCTGGGCACCCACGAGGCGGGCGATCTGGGTGTGCAGAAGCTCGAAAACCTGCGCGTCACTGAGCTCGGGAACGTGCGGGGGAATGACCGGTGCGACCGGTTCGACGCGACGTCGTCGACCAAACATCGGGAGCCCCTTTCGGCTAACGTTCCCATAATCTTCTCAGTCTGCCGTCCGGTGCGGCACCGCCTCTGCTGACACGCCGACGGATCGGGGAGTCAGCCCTCGATCCGGCGTTCGTCGGCGTCCTGGATGACGGTTCCGATGGCGACGGCTGCGCTGAGCAGCCAGCCGATCCACATCAGCGCCAGTCGCCAGTCTCGCGGACCGGTGCGCGTGGCGCTCAGAATGTTCCAACCGCCGGCGAGCACGCCGATGATTGCACTGCTGAAAATGAACTTTCGCATGAAGACCTCCGCGCCTAACGCTACCGGGAAGTTGCCCGGCTGCGCGTTACCCGACAATCTGACCGATCGGACAGACTCTGACCGATCGGTCAGCTAGCCTTATCGGGTGACTCCCGAGCCCGTACTGCCCCAGCCCCCGCACAACCGCCAAAGCGCCAGTGTGGAACTGCGGGCGACAGCGTTGGAACAGTTCGCCTCGGTCGGTTTCGCCGGCACCTCGCTGCAGCAGATCGCCGACGCCGCCGGCTACTCCAAGTCGAGCGTGCTCTACCACTTCGCTTCCAAGGAAGCGCTCCTCGACGAGGTGCTCACTCCCGCGGTCGACCGGCTGGAGGCCATACTCGAACGGTTCCTCGCCACCGAGGAGAGTGCCCTCTCCCGGAGCCGGTTCGTGAACGACTTCATCGACTTCATCCTCGAATTCCGCCTTGAGCTGCACACCTTCATCAACCAGTCCCAGTCGCTGCGCGGCATCCCGGTGATCGACCGGGCCGGTGTTCTGATCGTGCGCCTGTCCGACACGCTCTGCCACGGCGATGCCAGCACGGAAGACCGCATCCGTTTCGGCATCGCCCTTGGCGGCGCCGCCTACACCCTGGTGGCCGGCATGACCTTCCTCGGCGAGGAGATCGCCCCGGAGGAGGAGATCCGCCCTGCGCTCCTGTCCGTCATCACCGAGTTGCTCGCCCCCGTCACCGTTCGCACCACCCCGTCCCGGAAGTAGCACCCATGGCAACCCTCCTCTATCGAATCGGCCACTTCGCCTACCGGCGCGCGGGGCTGGTGCTTGGCATCTGGGCCATCTTGCTGGTCGGGATCCTCGGCGTCGGGGTTGCCCTCGGCGGCCAGACCCAGGAGTCCTACGCGATTCCCGGCACGGAATCACAGGACACCATCGACAAGCTCGGCGCGGTGTTCCCCCAGGCGGCCGGCGCCGCGGTGCAGGTGGTCTACTCGACCCCGGACGGAGCATCCGTCACTGACGAGCCCTATCGCACGGCCATCGTCGACATGGCGGCCGAGCTCGCGGACGTCGCCGGCGTCGACTCGGTGCTCACGCCCTATGACGAATTTGCATCGGGCGCGATCTCGGAGGACTCGGAGAGCGCGTTCAGCCAGGTGCAGCTGTCCGGCCTGTCGACCGACGTCACCGAGGAAACCCTCGCCGCGGTGACCGGTACGCGGGACATCGCCGAGGCGGCCGGTCTCGAGGTCGCGTTCGGCGGCCAGGTCTTCGCGGACAACACCTTCGGCATCACCGTCTCCGAAGTGCTGGGCCTCATCTTCGCCGGCGTGGTGCTGGTGATCACCTTCGGATCGCTCGTGTCCGCCGGGATGCCGCTGTTGATGGCCCTGATCGGCGTTGGAGTCGCCATTGGCGGCATCACCGTGATCTCCGCGTTCGTGCCGGTCTCGAGCACGGCCCCCATGCTCGCCCTGATGCTCGGGCTCGCCGTCGGCATCGACTACGCGCTCTTCATCCTGTCGCGGCACCGAACACAGCTCGCCAACGGCGCCGAACCGCACGACTCGGCGGCCACGGCCGTGGCCACCGCCGGCAGTGCCGTCGTCTTCGCCGGGATCACAGTGATCATCGCCCTGCTCGGGCTGCTCGTGGTGGGAATCCCGTTCCTCAGCGTGATGGGGCTGGGCGCGGCCTTCGCCGTGCTGATCTCGATCTTCGTGGCGGTCACGCTCCTCCCCGCCGTACTCGGCCTCGCCAAGGGACGTCTCACCCCGAAGACCGAAAGCCGCGCGCACCGCCGGGCCACCCGGCCCGACACCGGCCGGCCCACCCTGGGCCACCGCTGGGTGAACCTCGTGCTCAAGGCGCCCGTCGTGGCCGTGCTCCTCGTCGTCGGCGTGCTCGGCACGCTGGCGGTCCCGGCGCTCAGCCTCGACCTCAACCTGCCCGACGGGGCGTCCGAACCGGAAGGTTCGACGCAGCGCGAGGCGTTCACCATGCTCGAGGAGGGTTTCGGGCCCGGCTACAACGGACCACTGATCGTCGTCGTCGACATTACCCAGACGACGGACATCTTCGGTGACCTGGATACCATCGGCGCGGCCCTCCGCACCCTGCCCGACGTCGCCTTCGTCGGCAAGGGGACCCCGAACCCGACCGTCGACACCGCCATCATCCAGGTCATGCCCGACAGCGCACCGAACGCGCCTGAGACCAAGGCGCTCGTGCAGGCCATCCGTGATCTCGCCCCCTCGATCGACAACGACCTGGGCACGCCCATCGCCGTGACCGGCGCGACCGCCGTGGGGATCGACATCTCCAACCGCCTCAGCAACGCGCTCGTGCCGTTCGCCCTGATCGTGGTGGGGCTCTCGATCATCCTGCTGACCATGGTGTTCCGCTCGATCTTCGTGCCGATCAAGGCGGCACTCGGATTCCTCCTGTCGGTGGCCGCGTCGATCGGCGCGACCGTGGCGATCTTCCAGTGGGGCTGGTTCTCCGAGTTGCTCGGGGTGGAGACCCCCGGGCCGATCCTGAGCTTCCTGCCCATCCTGCTGATGGCCGTGCTCTTCGGCTTGGCCATGGACTACGAGGTGTTCCTCGTCTCCGGCATGCGGGAGGAGTTCGTGAAAACCGGCCTGGCCCGTGAATCCATCGTGCACGGGTTCTCCCACGCCGCCCGGGTGGTCACGGCCGCCGCCCTGATCATGTTCTTCGTCTTCTTCGCGTTTGTGCCCGAGGGCACAGGGGCGATCAAGGGCATCGCCTTCGCACTGGCCGTCGGAGTCTTCCTCGACGCGTTCCTGGTGCGGATGACGCTGGTCCCGGCCGCGATGGCCCTCGCCGGCGACGCCGCCTGGTGGCTGCCGCGCTGGCTCTCCCGCATCCTTCCCAACGTCGACATCGAGGGTGAGGGTCTGCGTCAGCACCTGGCCGACAAAGAGTGGGCCACCAGCCAAACGCACGCCATCACCGCCGAGGGGGCCGTCTTCGGACTGCCGGAGAGCCCCTTCGGGCCGCTGAACCTCGCCATCGACGCCGGCACGGTGGTGGTACTGACCGGTTCCGCCACACATCGCCGCGTCGTCGCCGCAACGCTCGCCGGCCGGCTCGACCCGGTGTTCGGCCGCATCCAGGTCACGGGTTCCCCGTTGCCGTCCGAGCGCAGCCGCGCCCTCCGCGCGGTGGCACTCGCCGACGTGGGCGACAGCCGCGATAACGGGCTCACCGTGGGGGAGTTGCTGGCCGAACGGCTGGACCTGGCGCATCCGTGGTACCGCGCCGCGTCGCGACGCTCCCAGCTCGCCGACTGGCTCACACGACTCAACGGCGCACTCGGCACCACGTCGAGCGGTCGTGCCTCCGGCCCGATCGTCGCCGGCACGACCGTGTCGTCACTCTCGGCCCTGGGCCGCGCCACGGTGCTCGTGGCGGCGGCGCTCACCGAGACTCCGGGAGTCGTCATCGTGGACCTGGGCGAGGGGCTGCCGGTCGACCCGGCGGGACGCGATCTCGTGCAGGTGCTGGCGACCCTCGCTCCGGCGTCGACCACCCTGATCCTCGGTGCCGCCTCCTTCTCCGAGGCCACCCCGGTCTACCGTGGCGCCCGCCCGCTGCAGACTCTCGACCTTGATTCCCTTGACCGAAAGGCACTGAAGCGATGAGCACCAGGCTTGAGAAACTGTTCAGCCGCACGCCCGGGCAACGCCGAGGGGCTTTCGGGGCCCTGCTGGCGGGCCTGATCGTGGTGCCGCTCGCCGTGGCCGGCCTCTTCGCCGCGGCCCTTGCCACCGCCGACCAGCGCGTGGACACGCTGCCGGCGATCGTCGTCAACAACGACGAGATTGTCACCTCCACCCTGCCCGACGGCACTGAGCAGCCGGTGCTCGCCGGCCGCATGCTGGTGACCGAACTCACCAAGCCGTCCGGCGACGGGTCCAACGCCACCGGATTCGCCTGGACCATCTCCAACTCCACGGATGCCGCGGCCGCCCTGGCTTCCGGTGACGCCTACGCGGTGCTCACGATCCCGGAGGACTTCTCGGCGTCGGTGACCTCGCTGGGCGGGGCGACTCCCACTCAGGCCGACCTCGGCATCCGTACCGATGACGCGCACTCGTTCCTGGCCGGATCGGTGGCCCAATCGGTGGGCACCGCCATGTCGGGCGTCTTCGGTCGCGAGATCACCTCGCAGTACCTGAACGGGCTCTACACGAACCTGGCGGTGCTGGGCGAGTCCCTGACCCAGGCGGCGGATGGCGCCGCGCAGGTTTCGACCGGGGTCACCGGGGTGGCCACCGGCCTCGAGTCGCTGGCCGGCGGAACGGCCGCCGCGGCATCCGGCGCCTCGTCGGCCGCGACCGGCGCCGCATCCTTCTCCTCCGGCGTGACCGAGTACACCCAGGGCGTCACCGGACTGAGCGACGGCCTGACCCGGCTTCAAGCGGGCGCGGCCGGACTGGCCCCGCTTGCGACCGGCCTGCCGGCCTACGCGGCCGGGGTGCAGGACAGCGCCGACGGATTTCGGCAGCTGAACGCCCTCATGCAGAGCGACTCGCGGGTCGCCGACTACGCGCCGGCCCTGCAGCAGCTCCAGGGTGGACTCGACGCCCTTGCAGCGCAGAGCCCCGGCATCGGCCAGGCTGGGCCCGGCATCGAGGGTGTGCTCGGTGGTCTCTCCCAAAGCGCCGACGGTGCGAGCCAACTCGCCGCCGGGGGCGGCGACCTGCGCGGCGGCGCCAGTGACCTCGCCGCCGGGGTCGCCGGCGTCTCCACCGGCCTCTCGCAGCTGGCCACCGGCACAACGGATGCCGCCGCGGGCGCGCGCCTGCTCGAATCGGGAGCGGCCGAACTCGCCGGGGGACTGCAGGAAGGCGCGGACAGTGCGGCCCCGCTCACCGATACCGACCCGGAGGCGACCGCCGCGGTCGTTTCCGAACCGGTCGGCATCACCGTGGAGCGTGACAACGCCTTCGCGTCGATCGGCCCGGTCATCGGCATGGTCTTCGTGCCGATCGGCCTGTGGATCGGCGCCCTGGCCATCTTCCTGGTGATGAAGCCGCTATCCGCGATCGCGCTGGCGTCGACCGCGTCGACCGGCGGCCTCGTGGTCCGCAGCCTCGGCCGCGCGTTCGGCATCGCCGCGGCGCAGGCCGTGGTCGTAGTGCTGCTGCTGCACAGCACGCTCGGCGTCTCGTGGTCGATTCTGCCGTCGACCCTGGCCTTCGCGGTGTTCCTCGCGTTTGTGTTCGCGGCCCTGCACCACTTCCTCACGGCGGCCTTCGGCCGGGTCGGGATCGTGGTCTCCCTGGTGCTGCTCGCGTTGCAGCTCACCGCGGTGGGCGGGCTCTACCCCATCGAGCTGGTGTCCGCACCGTTCCAGATGATCAGCCCGTTCCTGCCGCTGACCTGGGCGGTGCAGGGGATGCAGGCCATCGTCTCCGGGGGAGGCACCAGCGCCGGCGGGCCGGCGGCCATCCTGGTGATCTTCGCCGTGGTGAGCGTTCTGGCCTCATATGGGACCGTCGCCAGCCGGCGCGGCGCCCGGTCGTTCGGGCTGGCGCAGGCTCGCAGCTGACGCGGACGCGACCGGAACGAACCCGCCCCGACCGCATTCGACGGGGATCGTGTCTCTCCTGAAATAACCGTGGGTGAGGCGCGGCCGGGCTCGCTTCTGGGGCCAACTCAGGACATCCGCCGCCCGGGTCGCCCGGCTGCCGCGGAGCAGTGCGGAACCAGTGCGGATTCCCGGCGCGGCCCGGCTGGATCTCCTGAGTTAGCCACGACACCCGCTGGACTCGCGGCAGCGATTCCGCGGATCGGGCATCCACCACGCCCTCCGCTCGGCCCCGCGACGAACCGGGTCAGTGGCGAACCGGGTCAGGGGCGAACCGGGTCAGGGGCGCACCGGGTCAGGGGGTGGTCGGGGCCTGGCCGATGCTCAGCCAGGCGTCGGTTCCGCCGCGAGCGCGAGCGCCGTGGCCCTGGTCGGCGGCGCGGGCGCTCTTCATCGCCTGAAGCTGGCGGTCGACATCCGCTCTGGTCGCACCATCCGACAGCTGCCGCTCGAGGTCCGCGTCGGGCGCGGCCGTGACGTCGCTCAGGGCGCCGCTGGACAGCAGCTCGTCGGTGGCGGCGGCCCGTGCCTGCATCTGGGCGACCCGGTCCTTCGCCCGGTCGAGGTCGGTGCCGACCGTGCCCATCTGCGAGCCGATACCCGCTGCGGCTTCGTTCGCCTTGACCCGAGCCTCGGAGGCGGCGTAGGTGGCCTTGATCGTCTCCTTCTCGGTGCGGAAGGCCGCGATCCGCTCGGCGAGGCGCCGCTCGTTGTCCTGCAGCTGCGCCTGCTGTTGCGCCAACGCGAGGTACTGGTTGCGGATCGCGGCGACCTGACCCTCCAGGAGTGAGCGGCGTTCCAAGGCCGTGCGGGCCAGGTCCTCCCTGCCCTGGTTCAGAGCCTCCTGGGCCTGGTCGGCGAGGCGCTGGTAACGACCGCCCATTTCCTGGCCCTGCAGCTCGATCCGCTTCTTTGCCGTCGCGACCTCGGCCAGCCCCAGCCGAACCTGCTGGAGCATCTTCACCTGCTGCTCATAGCTGTCGTCGAGGGCCTCGCGGGGGTCCTCCAGCTGAGTCAGCGCGCGGTTGGACTTGCTGCGAAGGATGACGCGCAGGCGCGAACTGAAACTCATGATTCATTCTTTCTGCCGAGACGATCCATGGACATCGGTCGACGCGGAATGGTCAACCCGTCGGGCCGGTTGCGGTCGCCGTTGCGGTCGCCGCTGAGGGGGTCGCCGTTGAGACCGCGCAACTCATCGACGCCGGCTCTGAGTGCGGCCACCTCCTGGTCGACGTCTGTGTGCAGCGTGGTGAGGGAATCATCGGTGAGGTCCCCGAGACCGGTGGCGACGGTGGAACGTAGTCGGCGCACCAGACCGGCCACCTGGTCGACGCGGCGGCGGGCCACCGACAGCTCCTCGGCGAGCACGGCGCGATCGGTTTCGCTGGTCAGCAGCCGCAACTGGGATTGCAGCGTCACGCCTTCACCGGCAATGCGCCGGAAGAGTCGCGGAAGTTCACCGAGCGGGCCCTGACTGCTCCGGGCCAGCCCGACGGCCGCCTGCCCGCTATCGAGGGATTCCTGCAGTCGCAACTGCAGCTTCAGAACCTCGTGTTGCGGGCCCCAGCTGAGGCGGGTGCGAGAACGCAGCACCGCTCCGGACAGCGCCCGGCTGCGGCGAATGCGCTTGTACAGCGTTCGCACCAGAACGAAGAATGAGACGAAGACAACGAGGCTGATGGTCGCGAAGACGATCAGCACCCAGCTCAACAGAAAACTCAGGTCCATGGGTCCGCCTTTGATCGAACAAGAATCGGGGAGTCGCGTCACAAGACGACACGATCCAACGGCCAAAATACGCTCGTTACCTTTGAGTTGTCACCATGCCGCGCCGGAGGTGACCGAAAGGCCCGCCCGGCAAGCCTTTCCGACCCGCTGGTAGCCTTGGGAGTCCAGCAAGGCGGGCGCGCTCTGCACCAGCCGGAACGGACGATACCATTACCTCTTCAGCTGACCCCCTGGCATCCGCCGCCCCGAACCCCACCTACTCGTTGGTCGTGGTCTCCAACCGTCTCCCGGTCGAGATTGAGGTCGACGACGACGGGACCGAGGGCTGGCGTACCTCGCCCGGCGGCCTGGTCACCGCCCTCGAGCCCATGATGCGCAGCTCCGACGGAGCCTGGGTCGGGTGGCCCGGCATCGCCGACCGCACGTTCGAGCCGTTCGAGAACGACGGCATCTCCATCGTCCCGGTGCGGCTCAGCGAATCGGAGCTGGAGGAGTACTACGAGGGCTTCTCCAACGACACCATCTGGCCGCTGTACCACGACGTGATCGCCCCGCCGCGCTACCACCGCGAATGGTGGGAGGCCTACGTGCGGGTGAACCGGCGCTTCGCCGAAGCCGCCGCAGCCGCCGCTGCCCCCGGGGCCACGGTGTGGGTGCACGACTACCAGTTGCAGCTGGTGCCACGGATGCTGCGCGACGCGCGCCCCGACCTCGTGATCGGCTTTTTCAACCACATTCCCTTCCCGCCGTACGGGATCTACGCCCAGTTGCCCTGGCGCAAGCAGATCCTCGACGGTCTGCTCGGCGCCGACCTGATCGGCTTCCAGCGCCTCGCGGACGCAGGCAACTTCTCCCGCGCCGTGCGCCGCCTCTACGGCTACCCGACCCGCGGCGTCGCCATCGACGTTCCTGCCCCCGAGGGCACGCACCGCCGGGTGATCGCCAAGCACTTCCCGATCTCCATCGACGCGGCCGCCTACGAGGAACTGGCGCGGCGCCCCGAGATCCAGGAACGCGCCCGCCAGATCCGGGAAGACCTCGGCAACCCCAAGACGATCATGCTGGGCGTGGACCGGCTCGACTACACCAAGGGCATCGCCCACCGCATCAAGGCATACGGCGAGTTGCTCGCCGACGGCAGGCTGAGCGTGGAAGACGTTACCCTGGTGCAGGTGGCCAGCCCCTCCCGGGAACGCGTCGGCCCCTACATCGCCCTGCGCGACGAGATCGAACTGGCCGTCGGCCGCCTCAACGGCGACTTCTCCACCATCAGCCACACAGCCATCAGCTACCACCACCACGGCTACCCGCGCGAGGAAATGGTGGCGCTCTACCTCGCCGCCGACGTGATGCTGGTCACCGCGCTACGCGACGGCATGAACCTCGTCGCCAAGGAATACGTGGCCGTGCGCTTCGACCGGGACGGCGTGTTGGTGCTGAGCGAGTTCGCCGGCGCCGCCGACGAGCTCAAACAGGCCGTGCTGATCAACCCGCACGACATCGACGGCGTGAAGGCCGCCATCCTCCGGGCCATCGCGATGCCGCGACAGGAACGGCTGCGACGGATGCGCGCGCTCCGCCGCAAGGTCTTCGACAACGATGTCGCCGCCTGGTCCTCCTCTTTCCTCCGCACCCTGACCGAAGGAGCCGCCGTGCGTCCCGGGATCCCCGACACCCTGACCGGCGCGCTGAAGGATCTCAGCCGGGCCGACAACATCCTGGTGGCCCTCGACTTCGACGGGACCCTCGCCCCTCACGTCGACAAGCCCGAAGACGCGCGCGCCGTGGCCGGCACCCGGGAGGCCGTGCAGCGACTGCTCGACCTGGACGGCGTGCGGGTCGCGTTCGTCTCCGGCCGGGCCCTGGTCAGCCTGCAGCATGTGTCGCAGCCGCAGACCGGCGTGCTCCTCACCGGCTCGCACGGGATCGAGGTGCAGCTGGACACTCCCGAGATCGAGCTCGACCTCGTCACCGCGGAACTCGAGCAGCTGGACGCCCTGGCCGAGGTGCTGGAGCGCATCTCCGGCAGCGTCGATGGAACCTGGATCGAACGCAAACCGGCCGGCCTCGCCCTGCACACCCGGCTGGCGACGCAACGGAACGCGGCGGCCGCGCAGAAGGCCGCGCGTGAGGAACTGGGCGAGCTGCTGCCCGGCCTGACCGTGCGGGACGGCAAGGATGTGATCGAGTTCGCGGTGCGCTCCAGCACCAAGGGCGACGCCCTCGAGCGGCTGCGCCGGCACACGGGCGCCGACCTGGTCTTCTACGCCGGTGACGACACCACCGACGAGGACGCCTTCGCCGTGCTGCGGCCCGGCGACGTCGGCCTCAAGATCGGGGCCGGCGACTCGCTCGCCGGCTACCGCGTGCGCGGCCCGGAAGACGTGCCGCTGGTGCTGGGCCTCATCGCCGACCAGCGTGCGGCCGTCGCGGCCGAGCGGGACGCCGCCGCCGGAGCGTGAGCCCCGGGCGACGGTCCGTGCTCAGCGGACGTTCTAGACTCAGTGCATGACTGAGATCGACATGAAGCCGCGCAGCCGCGACGTCACCGACGGAATCGAAGCCACCACCTCGCGTGGGATGCTCCGGGCCGTCGGTATGGGAGACGCCGACTGGGACAAACCCCAGATTGGCATCGCCAGTTCGTGGAACGAGATCACGCCCTGCAACCTCTCCCTGGACCGCCTCGCGCAGGCCGCCAAGGAAGGCGTGCACGGCGGCGGCGGCTACCCACTGCAGTTCGGCACCATCTCGGTCTCTGACGGCATCTCGATGGGCCACGAGGGCATGCACTTCTCCCTCGTCTCCCGTGAGGTCATCGCCGACTCGGTCGAGGTCGTCATGCAGGCCGAGCGCCTCGACGGCTCCGTGCTGCTGGCCGGCTGCGACAAGTCGCTCCCCGGCATGCTGATGGCCGCGGCCCGCCTCGACCTGGCCAGCGTCTTCCTCTACGCCGGGTCGATCGCCCCCGGCTGGGTCAAGCTCTCCGACGGCACCGAAAAAGACATCACCATCATCGACTCCTTCGAGGCGGTCGGCGCCGTCAAGGCCGGGCGGATGTCCGCGGCCGACGCCAAGCGCATCGAGTGCGCCTTCGCCCCCGGCGAGGGTGCCTGCGGCGGCATGTACACCGCCAACACCATGGCCAGTGTGGCTGAGGCCCTCGGCATGAGCCTGCCCGGCTCCGCGTCCCCGGCCTCAGCCGACCGCCGTCGGGACTACTACGCGCGCCGCTCCGGCGAGGCCGTCGTCAACCTGCTGCGCCTCGGGATCACGGCCCGGGACATCCTCACCCGCAAGGCCTTCGAGAACGCGATCGCGGTGGCGATGGCGTTCGGCGGCTCCACCAACGTGGTGCTGCACCTGCTCGCCATCGCGAACGAGGCCGAGGTCGAGCTCACCCTCGACGACTTCAACCGCATCGGCGACAAGGTGCCTCACATCGGTGACCTCAAGCCGTTCGGCAAGTACGTCATGAACGACGTCGACCGTCACGGCGGCGTGCCGGCCGTGATGCGAGCACTGCTCGAGGCCGGCCTCATCCACGGCGACGCACTCACCGTGACCGGCAAGACCGTCGCCGAGAACCTCGCCGAGATCGACCCGCCCGAGCTCGACGGCACGGTGCTGCGCACCCTCGACAACCCCATCCACGCCAGCGGCGGAATCACCATCCTCAAGGGCTCGATCGCCCCCGAGGGAGCCGTCGTCAAGACCGCCGGCTTCGACTCCGACATCTTCGAGGGACCCGCGCGCGTGTTCGAACGCGAGCGCGCCGCCATGGATGCGCTCACCGCGGGCGAGATCCGGAAGGGCGACGTCGTCGTCATCCGCTACGAGGGTCCGAAGGGCGGGCCCGGAATGCGGGAGATGCTCTCGATCACCGCCGCCATCAAGGGCGCCGGGCTCGGCGCCGATGTACTACTCTTAACGGACGGTCGATTCTCAGGCGGCACAACCGGACTGTGCATCGGCCATATAGCACCCGAAGCGGTGGACGCAGGTCCAATCGCCTTCGTGCGCGATGGTGATCTGATACGGGTCGATATCGCAGCTCGCACGCTCGACCTACTGGTCGACCCTGATGAGCTGGCCGCCCGGAGTGTTGGCTGGGCACCTCTGCCTCCGCGCTACACCCGGGGCGTTCTCGCAAAGTACTCGAAGCTCGTCCAGTCTGCGGCCGTCGGCGCCGTCACGGGCTAGCACTCACCATTCGTCATCGAACTAGGGAACTGATCACATGACCGCGGAAACTCCCGTGCCATCGCCATCACCCTCGCCTGCCGCATCCGCTGCGGCACCTGATTCAGGCACACCGGAAATCCTCACGGGTTCCGGCGCGATCATCCGCTCGCTGGAACTGTTGGGTGTCACCGACGTCTTCGGCCTGCCGGGCGGCGCCGTCATCCCGCTCTACGACGAGCTGATGAGCCAGACCGCCATCCGGCACATCCTGGTGCGGCACGAGCAGGGCGCCGGGCACGCCGCGGAGGGCTACGCCTCGGCGAGCAACCGCGTCGGGGTGGCCATCGCCACCTCCGGTCCCGGCGCCACCAACCTGGTCACGGCCATCGCCGACGCCTACATGGACTCGGTGCCGATCCTCTGCATCACCGGCCAGGTCTTCTCGACCCTGATGGGCACGGATGCCTTCCAGGAGGCCGACATCGTCGGCATCACCATGCCGATCACGAAGCACTCCTTCCTGGTCAAGCGCCCCGAGGACATCCCGGCGGCCATCGCCTCGGCGCACTTGATCGCCTCCACAGGTCGGCCCGGCCCGGTGCTGGTGGACATCACCAAGGACGCCCAGCAGAAGAGCGCACCGTTCATCTGGCCGCCCAAGCTCGACCTGCCCGGCTATCGACCGGTCACCAAACCCCACGGCAAGCAGGTGCAGGCCGCGGCCCAGCTGCTCGCCGAGGCCAAGAAGCCCGTCCTCTACGTGGGTGGCGGCGTCATCCGTGCCCGCGCGTCGGAAGAACTTCTCACCTTCGCCGAACTGAGCAAGACGCCCGTCGTCACCACGCTGATGGCGCGTGGCGCGTTCCCTGACTCGCACGACCAGCACCTGGGCATGCCCGGCATGCACGGAACCGTCTCCGCAGTGCTCGCATTGCAGGAGGCAGACCTCATCATCGCGCTCGGCTCCCGCTTCGACGATCGGGTCACCGGCAAGGTCTCCGAGTTCGCGCCGCACGCCACGATCGTGCACGTCGACATCGACCCCGCGGAGATCGGTAAGATCCGCGCCGCCGACGTGCCCATCGTCGGTGACGCGAAGGAGGTCATCGCCGACCTGACCGTCGCCTACGCGGCCGCGATCACCACGACGACGCCCGACGTCAGCGTCTGGTGGACCTACCTCAAGGGTCTGCGCGACGAGTTCCCGCTGGGCTACTCCGAGCCGACCGACGGCCTGATGAGCCCGCAGTTCGTGATCCAGCGCATCGGCGAGCTGACCGGGCCGGAAGCCGTCTACGCGGCCGGCGTCGGCCAGCACCAGATGTGGGCGGCCCAGTTCATCAAGTACGAGCGCCCCAACTCCTGGCTCAACTCCGGGGGAGCAGGCACGATGGGCTACTCCATCCCCGCCGCGATGGGTGCCAAGGTCGCCGAGCCCGACCGCGTGGTCTGGTCGATCGACGGCGACGGATGCTTCCAGATGACCAACCAGGAGCTGGCCACCTGCACCATCAACAACATCCCGATCAAGGTCGCCATCATCAACAACTCCTCGCTGGGTATGGTGCGCCAGTGGCAGACCCTGTTCTACGACGGACGGCACTCCTTCACCGATCTGCACACCGGGCACGGCTCCGCCATGGTGCCGGACTTCGTGAAGCTGTCCGAGGCCTACGGCGCCCTCGCCATCCGGGTCACCAGCCCCGACCAGGTCGACGACGCCATCAAGCTGGCGCTGGCCACCAACGACCGACCGGTGGTGATCGACTTCATCGTGAGCCGTGACGCCATGGTCTGGCCAATGGTCCCGCAGGGCGTCAGCAACAGCTATGTGCAGTACGCCAAGGATCACGCACCGACCTGGGAAGAGGAATAACCCGTGAGCACCCACGTTCTCAGCCTCCTCGTCGAGGACAAGCCGGGCCTGCTCACGCGGGTCGCCGGACTCTTCGCCCGGCGCGGCTTCAACATCGAGAGCCTCGCGGTCGGCCACACCGAGGTGCCGGGCCTCTCCCGCATCACGATCCTCGTCGACGTCGAAGACGCGCCGCTGGAACAGGTGACCAAGCAGCTGAACAAGCTGATCAACGTCATCAAGATCGTCGAACTCGACCCGGCCCAGTCGGTCCAGCGCGAACATCTGCTCGTCAAGGTGCGAGCCGACAACACGACCCGGTCAATGGTGCTCGAAGCCGTGACCCTGTTCCGCGCCCGCGTCGTCGACGTGTCCGTCGACGCCGTCGTCATCGAGGTCACCGGCGACTCCGGCAAGACACAGGCTCTGCTGCGCGTGCTCGAGCCCTACGGGATCAAGGAAATCGCCCAGTCCGGTCTGCTCGCCATCGGCCGCGGGTCGAAATCGATCAGCGAGCGCATCTTCAAGAACTAACCGGTCTCGACCAACTCGACCACCGGGATCCCGGTGGTCGAGCCTGTCGAGACACGACCACCGACGACAACAACAAGGAGAACATTTACTCGTGTCTGAGATTTACTACGACAAAGACGCCGACCTCTCGATCATCCAGGGCAAGAAGGTGGCCGTCATCGGCTACGGCTCGCAGGGCCACGCCCACGCACAGAACCTGCGCGACTCGGGTGTCGAGGTCGTCATCGGCCTCAAGGACGGTTCGAAGTCCAAGGCCAAGGCCGAAGAAGCCGGCTTCACCGTTCTCAGCACCGCCGAGGCATCCGCCTGGGCCGACGTCATCGTCATCCTGGCGCCCGACCAGGTGCAGCGTCACCTGTTCGCCGACGACGTGCTGCCGAACCTCGCCGCGGGCAAGGCCCTCGTCTTCGGACACGGCTTCAACATCCGTTTCGGCTACATCAAGGCCCCCGAGGGCATCGACGTCGTCATGGTCGCGCCCAAGGGACCGGGCCACACCGTGCGCCGCGAATACGAGGCCGGCCGCGGCGTTCCCGTGATCGTCGCCGTGGAGAAGGATGCGTCGGGCGCCGCCTGGCCGCTCACCCTCAGCTACGCCAAGGCGATCGGTGGCCTGCGCGCCGCCGGCATCAAGACCACGTTCACCGAAGAGACCGAAACGGACCTGTTCGGCGAGCAGGCCGTGCTCTGCGGCGGCGCGTCACAGCTGATCCAGTACGGCTTCGAGGTTCTCACCGAGGCCGGCTACCAGCCGCAGGTCGCCTACTTCGAGGTGCTGCACGAGCTCAAGCTCATCGTCGACCTGATGTGGGAGGGCGGCATCGCCAAGCAGCGTTGGAGCGTCTCCGACACCGCCGAGTACGGCGACTACGTCTCCGGCCCGCGCGTCATCGACGCCCACGTGAAGGAGAACATGAAGGCCGTTCTCGCCGACATCCAGAACGGCGCCTTCGCGGCCCGCTTCATCGCGGACCAGGACGCCGGAGCACCGGAGTTCCTCGCACTGCGCAAGAAGGGCGAAGAGCACCCGATCGAAGCCACCGGTCGCGAGCTGCGCAAGCTGTTCGCCTGGAACGCCTCCGCCGATGACGACTACACCGACGGTGAAGCCGCGCGCTAACACCCAAGCGCGCATCCACAGCGGGGCCAATCCACTCGATTGGCCCCGTTGTCGCGTTAAAAGGCTGCTTGAGCGGAGGATAAGTGCGGAGTGCTTGCCGCTGCAGGTGCCGCTGTCTAGCATTGTTCCCAGCGGATGAACCCGGCCGCATTCACGTCTTCCCGCGCGGCCAACAGACATCGACGATGACAATCGCAGGTGGTATTCCATGGGCAAGCAGGCTTCCAGGCAGCAGGGCAGGCATCCTCAGTCCGACAACGAGGTGCACGACCTGCAGAGGCATATTTCCGGTCGTGTGATCACCGTCGGCGATCCGGGTTACGACGAGGCCCGACGGGTCTGGAACGGCATGGTCGACCGGCGCCCGGTCGCGGTCGTGCGGGCTGCCGATGCGGGCGACATCGGCCCGGCGGTGCAGTTCGCGCGCACCCGCGGCCTCCCGCTTGCGGTGCGGGGCGGCGGCCACAACGTGGCCGGCAACGGCACGGTCGACGGCGGTCTCGTGCTCGACCTGGGCGGGCTGAGGGCGGTCGAGGTGAATCACCGCACCAATACCGTGCGCGCCCAGCCCGGTGCCACCCTCGCCGATCTCGACCGGGCCACCGAGCCCTACGGTCTGGCGGTACCGGTCGGAGTCGTCTCCGGAACCGGGGTGGCCGGATTGACCCTGGGCGGCGGGGTCGGCTGGCTGACCCGCGCCCACGGTCTCACCGTCGACAACCTGGTCGGGGCCGAGCTCGTGACCGCGGCGGGAGAACTGGTGGTGGCGAGCGACGGCGAGAATGCCGAGCTGCTCTGGGGGCTGCGTGGAGGCGGCGGCAACTTCGGGGTGGTGTCCACGTTCACCTTCCGGGCGCATCCGCTGCCCGCGAGGGTGCTCTCCGGCAACCTCGTCTACGGTCGGGCCCGCTGGCCGGAGGCTCTGCGCGCCTTCGACGCCTGGACGTGCGACCTGCCGGACGAACTGACCTCGATCATCAGCTTCATGGTGCCGTCGCCCGACTGGGAACTGGGGGACGACCCGCTGATGCTGTTCGGTTTCGCCTGGGCGTCACTGGACCAGGCGGCGGGCGAGGAGGTCGTGGACCGACTGCGCCGGGCGGCGCCGCCCGACGTCGAGGACGTCGAGCGGGCCCGCTGGACCGACTGGCAGTCGGCCGTCGACGACCTCTTCCCGAAGGGCGTGCGCGGGTACTGGAAGAACACGTCCTTCGACCGGCTCGATGACGACGTGATCGAGGTCATCACACGCCGGGCGGCCGAACAGACCTGGCGGGGGACGGGATTCGACATCCACCACATGGGCGGAGCGGTCGCTCGGGTCGACGAGAACACCACCCCGTTCCCAAACCGGGCGGCGCGGTTTTGGCTGAACATCTACGGCTTCTGGCCCGATGCCGCCGACGACGAGGCCCGGATCGCGTTCGTGCGCGGATTCGCCGCGGAGATGGAGCCGTTCGCCTCGGGTGGCCAGTACCTGAACTTCCTTGGGGCGGAACCGGACCTGGACCCGGCTGCCGCCGCCCTCGCCGTCTTCGGACCCGCGAAACTCGAGCGCCTCAGCGCCCTCAAACGAGCCTGGGACCCGGACAACTTCTTCCGACTGAACCACAACATCCCGCCGACCCTGCCGCAGGCCTTCGGGTGAGCCTTCGGCCGGAAACCGTGCATTGGTGGCGCGCACCCGGAAAGGCGGGCAGGGGTGACGGCCGCGCAGGCTATTCGACCCACGCCGACGCGGTGCAGGCAATGGACCTCCGAAGAACCCTCCCGGAACACGAGGTGAACAGGCAACAGAAGCGCACAGCGCCGCGAATCTGCACCCCCAGACTGGGGGCATGAGTCCTTTCAATAGACGAGATCTGCTGCGATCCGCCGGCGTCATAGCCTTTGCCGGTGCTGCTGCAAGCGCTGGTCAGGCCACGCCCGCCCAAGCCGCTGGTTCCGCGGTGGTCCCTGACTTCCGGTACGGGGTCGCTTCCGGAGACCCTCTGCCGGACAGGGTGCTGATCTGGACCCGGGTCACCCCGATGCCCGATGCGCTGCCCGGCTCGGGGCTCGGCCCTGCTGTCACGGTGGACTGGGAAGTGTCCGAGAGCTCCGGATTCTTGCGAGCCGGTGCACACGATCGATGTGGCACCCACAGTCGGCGCGCTATTCGGGCTGGCCGCGCCGACGGGCGGCTATGACGGTACCCGGAGGGCCGGGGCGTTTCGGTTCTGACGGTTGACACCGGCATCGGGGGGGCCGCGGGCCCTCCGGTGAGAACCGTCTTTCCGGCGGGCTTTCCGGCGGGCTTTCAGAGGATCGCCGGGCAGTGGCCGCGGATGTAGTCGGCGACCTGCTCCGGTGTGAAATAGGCGAGATGGCCGGCGCCCGGAACACTGTCTGCCTGCCGGGGATCGTCGGTGCCCGGCCGCCGGCGCAGGCAGGTCAGCTCCGCCACGATCTCCCGGAAGACCGGCGGCGACTCGGTGCCGGCGCAGAACCGGATGTCGGCCTCGGAGGCGGCCAATTCCTCGGGCCGTACGGTCTCGTTCGTGCGCTGCAGGTCGTCCCGGATCAGGTTCTCGGCCAGGGCGGCGCCGCGCTCGGCATACCAGTCGAGCCCTGCCGGGGCATCGAGCAGGTCCGAGGTTCGGTCGCCGGGTGCTGAATTCCGTTCGGTTGACTGCGCGGCTACGTGCGACAGGAGCGTCATGGCGCCGGCCCAGTCACCTGGGTGGGCTACCAGGTGCATCCGCACGGCGTCGTTGACCTGGGCCAGCAGGGTGGCCCCCGTCGCGGTGCGCCGAAAATACCCTGGTTCGTAGGCGAGCACCTGGCGCACGAGCGACGGATGCCGCAGCGCAAGCTGCAGCGCCACGATCCCGCCGGCGCTCGCGCCGAAGACCGCGGAAGGCGCGAGACCCAGCAGCTGGAGCAACACCGCAGCGTCGTCGGCGTGCCGAGCCGAATCACACGGCCAGCCCTCGCGGCTGCTGCGCCCGGTGCCGCGGGGATCCCACGTCACCACGGTGAACTCGGTCAGGCGCTCGGCGATCGGCCGGAACATCTCGGCGTCGTCGCTGGCGGCGCCGATGATGAGCAGCGACGGACCGGCGCCGCGCAGCTCGGCGTACAGCCGGCATCCGTTCACGTCGTACCAGCCGACGCGCGGTTTCTTCGCGCCGGGAAGGGCGAAGGGATTGCCGAGGGACTCCGCATCCGTCATCAAAAAAGTCTACGGGAGTACCGTTGGCCGTGCCGGGCGAATGCCCGGTTCATCTCGACGAAGGAGTCAGCGATGAAGGCACTGGTGTTTCACGGTCCCGGCAAGAAAGCGTGGGAAGACGTGCCTGACCCGAAGATCGTCAGGTCGGCCGATGCGATCGTGCGCGTGGACACGACCACCATCTGCGGCACAGACCTGCACATCCTCAAGGGCGACGTGCCGGCCGTGCAGGCGGGCCGCATCCTCGGTCACGAGGCCGTGGGCACGATCGTGGAGGTCGGCACGGCCGTGCAGACCCTCGCGGTGGGCGACCGGGTCATCGTCTCCTGCATCAAGAGCTGCGGGCACTGCGCGAATTGCCGGACCGGGCTGTACTCGCACTGCCTGGGCGACGAGGGGGCGTCCGGAACCGGCTGGATCTTCGGCCACCTCATCGACGGCACCCAGGCCGAGTACGTGCGGGTTCCCTACGCGGAGAACTCACTGCACCTGCTGCCCGCCGGGATCACCGACGAGGAGGCCGTCATGCTCTCCGACATCCTGCCGACCGGGTTCGAAATGGGCGTGCAGTACGGCCGGGTCAAACCGGGCGATGTGGTGGCCGTGATCGGCGCCGGGCCGGTCGGCCTCGCCGCCATTGCCACGGCCGGGCTGTGCGGCGCCGGCACGGTCATCGCCATCGACACCGACGTGAACCGGTTGGAGCAGGCCCGCCTGTTCGGGGCGACGGATGCCGTCGTCTCCGGCAGCCCCGACTGGAAGCAGCAGGTGCTGGCGTTGACCGACGGAGCGGGCGTCGACGTCGCCATCGAGGCGGTCGGAATCCCGGCGACCTTCGACATGGCGATCGAGGTGGTGCGCCCCGGCGGCAACGTGGCCAACGTCGGCGTGCACGGGAAACCGGTCGAACTGCACCTGGAGCACCTATGGATCCAGAACATCAACATCAGCATGGGGCTGGTCAACACCAACACCACACCCATGCTGCTGAAGCTCGTGGCGCAGAAGAAGATCCCCGCCGACAGGCTGGCCACGCACCGGTTCCGGCTCGATCAGATCCTGGAGGCGTACGACACCTTCTCCCGGGCCGCGGAAACGAAGGCGCTGAAGGTCGTGATGAACCGGTGACGATCCGGATGGCGTAACTGTTGCTCGGTCGGACATCTGTGGCCGGTACGCCGGCAACATTCGTCCGATTTGGCGACAGTCACGCTGCCCGGCGCGGCCACCCTTTCCGCGGCGGATCGGTACGCTGAGCAGATGACTTCTGGATATTCCGACGGTGACGACCGGGACGACGCCCTGGGCTGGGCCGGCGACGACGATCCGACGCTCGTCTCCGGCGACGCGACGGCCGCGGCTGCTCGGCCGGTCGAGCCCGCTTCCGGGGCGCTCGTTCCGACCGCCGACGGCTTCGCGACCGCCTCCAGCGCGAAGGCAGATCCCGCGGCGGATGCCGGCGCCGGTCCCGGCGAACCGCCGGAGGGATGGACCGTGACCGGCCCGGCATCCGCCGTCGAGGCCCAGGCCGCTGCCGACGCCGCCGCCGCCCGGACGGCCACGAGTTCGCTGGCACTCGTCTCCCTGGGCATCTTCGGCGGAATCTACCTGCTCTACACGATCGGCTGGTTCATCGGCGCGGGCCGCATCCAGACCCCGCCCAGCGATGTGTTGACCGAGTTCATGTTCTCCCTCGGACTCTGGCTGGCCGTGGCCGCGCCCGCGCTCTGGTTCGCGGTGACGTTCTGGCTGACCAAGACGCATCCCCGAGCCCGGATCGGCTGGTTGCTCCTCGGCGCCGTGCTGCTCGCCCCGCTCTCCTTCATCTCCGGACCGGGGGTCATCGCATGACCGATTCACCTGTGACCACGCCCGCGGCTGCTCCCTCACGGCGGCGGCGCACCCCGCGTTGGCTGTCGACGGGCATCGCGATCCTGTTCGGCCTCTTGTACGCCTATGACATCTGGGAGGGCATCGGCAACCTCGTCGGTCTGAACGGCCAGGCCCAGCTTCTCGACACCCAACTGAGCGGATTCGGCATCTTCGTTCTCCTCGTCGGCGTGCTCGGCCCGCTCCTCGTGTTCGTACTCGCCGCGTGGATCGGGCGCTCCCGTGGACCTGCCGCCCTGGCGGCCCTGTTCCTGGCCGGCCTCGGCCTGAATGCCGTGATCGCCGCCAACATCTTCACCCTCGGCGCGGGCAGTCTGCTCGTCTAGCGGTTAGAGGATCGCCACGACGATCAGCCCCATCAGCACCACTTGCCCGGCCAGCCGCGGCACGAGGGGGATCGCGGCCACGCCGAAACGGTCCGGGTAGTGGGCGGCGAAGGCGTTGGCGGGGAAGACGGCCGCCAGGAACACGATCAGGCAGACGCCGGCCGTCACAATCGTGGGTGGGTAGAGCAACCCGAGCCCGCCTGCGATCTCGCAGACCCCGGTGAGGATGACCAGGTTGGCGGGGCGCAAGATCCCGGTCGTGCGCAGGCGCGGCGGGATCATCGCACTCATCGTGCGTGCTACCACCGGCACGAAATGCGTGATGCCGGCACCGATGAAGATCACCGCCAGCACGAGGCGCAAGGCGAACTGGAGGTCGGGGTACGTCACGCTGCTCATGGCTCTATTCTCCAGCCGATAGAGTGTTTTCATATCTGGCGCCCCACGGTCGCGGCGCAAGCCATGTTTTTCTGCTGCTATCGGAGGATCCGTTTTCGTGTCAAAACCTGTTGTCCTTATCGCCGAAGAATTATCGCCTGCCACCGTCGACGCCCTCGGGCCCGACTTCGAGGTTCGCTCCGTAGACGGCACCGACCGGGTCGCTCTGCTTCTTGAGCTGGCCACGGCGCACGCCGTGCTGGTGCGCTCCGCCACCAAGGTGGATGCCGAGGCCATCGCCGCAGCACCGCTGCTCAAGGTCATCGCGCGCGCGGGAGTCGGCCTCGACAACGTCGACATCAAGGCGGCCACGGCCGCGGGCGTCATGGTCGTCAATGCCCCGACCTCCAACATCATCTCCGCAGCAGAACTGACCGTCGGGCACATCATCAGCCTGGCCCGTCACATCCCGGCCGCCCACGGCGCCCTGGCTCAGGGGCAGTGGAAACGCTCCAAGTACACCGGCGTCGAGCTCTACGAAAAGACCATCGGCATCATCGGCCTCGGGCGCATCGGCGCGCTGATAGCGGCACGGATGCAGGCCTTCGGCACGAATATCATCGCGTACGACCCCTACATCACCTCCGCCCGCGCCCAGCAGCTCGGCGTGGTGCCGGTCAGCCTCGACGAGCTCCTCGCGCAGTCCGACTTCATCACGATCCACATGCCCAAGACACCCGAGACGAACGGCATGATCGGCGCCGAGCAGTTCAAGCTGATGAAGCCCACCGCGTTCGTCGTGAACGTGGCCCGCGGCGGCCTCATCAACGAGGACGACCTCTACGACGCCCTCACCGCCGGCACGATCGCCGGCGCCGGCCTCGACGTGTTCGTCAGCGAGCCGCCGACCGGGTCGAAGCTGCTCGGGCTCGACAACATCATCACCACGCCCCACCTCGGCGCGTCCACGGACGAGGCCCAGGAAAAGGCCGGCGTCTCGGTCGCCAAGTCGGTGCGCCTCGCCCTGTCCGGGGAACTCGTGCCCGACGCGGTCAACGTCGCCGGCGGCGTTATCGACCCGTACGTGCGCCCCGGAATCCCGCTGGTGGAAAAGCTCGGCCAGGTCTTCTCCGGTCTCGGCGCCCACAGCCCGTTGACCAGCGTTGACGTGGAGGTTCGCGGCGAGCTCGCCGAGTACGACGTGAGCGTGCTCCGGCTCGCAGCGCTCAAGGGCATCTTCACCAATGTCGTCAGCGAGACCGTGTCCTACGTCAACGCGCCGCTGCTCGCCGAGCAGCGCGGCGTCGCCGTGCGCATGATCACCGACAAGGAGTCACCGGAGTACCGCAACGTCATCACGCTGCGCGGCGCCCTGGCCGACGGCTCGCAGGTCTCGGTGTCCGGCACCCTGACCGGCACCAAGCAGATTGAGAAGATCGTCGAGATCAACGGCTACGACGTCGAGGTTCCGTTCGACGGCCACCTGATCGTGATGCTCTACACGGACCGTCCGGGAATCGTGGCCGTCTACGGCCGCGAGTTCGGCGACGCCCAGATCAACATCGCCGGCATGCAGATCGCCCGGCACGAGGCCGGCGGCAAGGCTCTCAGCGTGCTGACGGTCGACTCGCCCGTTCCGGCGAGCCTGTTGACCAAGGTGCGCGATGCGATCTCGGCCGAGGCCATGATCGAAATCTCCATCACGGAATAGCGGTCCCCTCGGTCATTCGACCGATCACCGCGAGCAACCGGTCCAGCCTCGTCGTCGAGGTGTCGTCGACGGCAGGCTGACCGGGGCTCGCGAGGGTGGATTCGTAGTACAGTCCGTCACTGACGAGCATGATCACCTCGGCCACGTCCGGGTCTCCCACCGCCTCCTCGATGACGCTCAGCCACTGGCGCCGAGTTGAGGCCAGGGCCGCATTAGCCTGTGGATGTGCCCCCTGCGCCAGTCTGACGGCCGCACCGATCGCCTGGTCGAGCACCGTTCCCTCGCTCATCGAGGTGCGGATCAGGTAGTCGACCGCTCCGGCCGGGGCGGCTCGAATCTGCTCGACATCGTCTGCGACGAGCCTGTCGAGCCGGGCCAGGAGGCCCTCGACAAGCGCGTCCTTCGACCCGAAGTGGTAGAGCAGGCCGCCCTTGGACAGTCCGGCCGCCGCCGCTACCGCCTCGAGGGTGGTCGCCCGCTCACCCTGGTCGATCAGGAGGTGCGCGAAGGCATCCAGGAGGCGATCACGCGTGGGGGAGAGGCGTGGCACATGCCCGGCCAGGGTCGCGGTTTCAGAACTCATGATGCTACTATACCGTCTAGACGGTTTACTATACCGTCTGGACGGTACAGCATCCGTCCCTGAAGCCGAAAGCAGTCGTCACCGTGTCGAATTCCATCCGAGAGATCATCCCCGTCGCCCCCGTCAGCCGCGTGATCAGCCCCCGCCGCCGGTGGTGGGCCCTCGTCGTGCTCATGCTGCCCGTGCTCCTGGTCTCGATCGACAACACGGTGCTCAACCTGGCCCTGCCGGCTATTTCCGAGGATCTCCGCCCGACCGGCACGCAGCTGCTCTGGGTGATCGACATCTACCCGCTCATGCTCGCCGGCCTGCTGGTGGCCATGGGCAGCCTCGGTGACCGGATCGGGCGCCGTCGGCTCCTGCTGATCGGGTCGGCGGGCTTCGGCGCCGTCTCCGTGGTTGCGGCCTTCGCCCCGAGCGTCGAATGGCTGATCATCGACCGCGCCGTGCTGGGCTTCTTCGGTGCCATGCTGATGCCGCCGACGCTGTCGCTACTGCGCTCCGTCTTCACCGACCGCAACCAGCGGCGGCTGGCGATCGCGATCTGGGCAAGCGGTTTCGCCGCCGGCAGCGCCCTCGGCCCCGTGGTGGGCGGTGTGTTGTTGGAGCACTTCGCGTGGGGCTCGGTCTTCCTGCTTGCCGTGCCGCTGCTTGTGCCGCTGCTGATTCTCGGACCTATGCTCGTGCCGGAGTCCCGAGACCCGAACCCCGGACGCATCGACCTCTGGAGCATTACCCTCTCGTTGGCGACCATGCTGCCGGTCGTCTACGGCATCAAGGCCCTGGCCGAACACGGACCCACGCCCTCCTCCCTCGGACCGATCGTGTTCGGGCTGGCCGCCGGCTTCCTCTTCGTGCGCCGCCAGCCTCGCCTGACGCACCCGATGATAGACCTCGGTCTGTTCCGCCAGGGTGCCTTCAGCGGTGCGATCGGCGTCAACCTCCTCAGCGTGGTGGCTCTCGTCGGCGGCCTGTTCTTCGTCTCCCAGTACCTGCAACTCGTGCTGGCCCTCTCGCCGCTTGAGGCGGGGCTGGTGCTCGTGCCGGGACTGGCCGCGATGATCGTGTCGGGCCTACTGGTCGTGCCCATCGCCCGGCGGGTCCGACCGTCAATCGTGGTGCCGGTGGCCCTCCTGATCTCGGCCGCGGGCTACGCGGCCGCGGCGCTGGGCGGGGGAGACCTCGACGCGGCGGGCATCGCCCTCGTGTTCGTCGCCCTCGGGATCGGGATCGGTGCGGCGGAGACCGTCTCGAACGAACTGATCGTGGCGAACGCCCCGGCGGACAAGATGGGGGCGGCCTCCGCCGTCGGCGAGACGGCCTACGAGCTGGGCGCCGTGCTCGGCACGACCATCCTCGGTACCATCCTCACGGCGTCGTACCGGAGCGCGGTCGTGCTGCCGGAGGCGCTCACCGCGGCGCAGGGCGCCTCGGCGGCGGAAACGCTCGGCGGGGCCGTGGCCGTGGCCGACGGACTGCCCGACGGTCTGGCCCAGATGCTGCTCGCATCGGC
This sequence comes from Cryobacterium sinapicolor, assembly GCF_004403465.1. Classification (GTDB taxonomy): domain Bacteria; phylum Actinomycetota; class Actinomycetes; order Actinomycetales; family Microbacteriaceae; genus Cryobacterium; species Cryobacterium sinapicolor. The sequence goes on from NZ_SOGQ01000026.1 coordinate 25,884, forward strand.
CCGCGAGGCCTTCACCAGCGGAATCGGGCCCACGGCCTGGATCGGTACGGCGCTGGTGCTGGCGGCGGCGTTCGTGGCACTGGTCACCCTGCGCAAGGCCACCTGATCATTGGGGCCGCCGCCGGCACCAGTGCGACTAGATGTCGTCGACGGAACGCTTCTGCGAGGTGACCTGCTCGCCGCTCGCCGGGTCGACGGCGCTGCGGGTAGTCGTGATGCTGCTGCGCTTGCGGGTCAGCAGGACAATGCCGATGACCATGATGACGGCACCGGCGCCCATCAGGATGTAGCCGACCAGTTCGATGTCCATCCATTCGACGGTCACGTTCAGGGCGAACACCATGATGGCGCCGACGACGAGGAGGAAGATTCCCAATCCGAGACTCATGCGGGACTGCTTTCTGTTGGTTGTCAGGAGTTGTCCAGCTTAGACAATCGATGCGTCGCAGTAGGGTTTATCTACAGCCAACTTCCAGACATACGGAGTCGAATGTCCCCTCACATCAAGCTCGCTGTCATTCCCGGCGACGGAATCGGCCCCGAAGTCGTCGCTGAAGCGGTCAAGGTTCTCGAAGCGGCGACGGCCGCCGACGATGTCACCTTCGACGCAACCTGGTTCTCCCTGGGCGCGGGCCGGTTCCTGGAGACCGGCGATGTGCTCACCGACGACGACCTCGCGGCGATCGCCGGCCACGACGCCATCCTGCTGGGTGCCGTCGGGGGCGTGCCGGGGGACCCGCGCCTCGCCAACGCGAATATCGAGCGCGGACTGCTGCTGAAGCTGCGCTTCTCGCTCGATCACTACGTGAACCTGCGCCCGAGCGTTCTGTTCCCCGGGGTGCCCAGCCCGTTGGCGTCGCCCGGCAATGTCGACTTCGTGGTCGTGCGCGAGGGCACCGAGGGCCCGTATGTGGGCAACGGCGGAGCGATCCGCCAGGGCACCGCGAACGAGGTCGCGAATGAGGTCTCCGTCAACACGGCCTTCGGAGTCGAGCGCGTGGTGCGCTATGCCTTCGCCCAGGCCCAGAACCGGCCCCGCCGGCACCTCACCCTGGTGCACAAGACCAATGTGCTCGTCTTCGCCGGCAGCCTGTGGCAGAGGATTGTGATCGCCGTCGCGGCAGAATACCCCGATGTGAGCGTCGACTACCTGCACGTCGACGCGGCCACGATTTTCCTGGTCTCGAATCCGAGTAGATTTGACGTCATCGTCACGGACAACCTCTTCGGCGACATCCTCACCGATCTCGCGGCGGCAATCAGCGGCGGCATCGGTCTTGCGGCCTCCGGAAACATCAACCCCGACGGCAGGTTCCCCAGCATGTTCGAGCCGGTACACGGTTCGGCGCCGGACATCGCGGGCAAACAACTGGCTGACCCCACGGCGGCCATCCTCTCGGTGGCGCTTCTCCTGGAGCACCTCGGACTCACGGATGCCGCAGCCCGGGTGACCGCCGCCGTCACCGCCGATATCGTGGCCCGTGCGGCTCTCGGCACGCCCCGGAGCACCAGTGCCGTGGGCGACGCCATCGTGACTCGACTTACAGACAAGGGAATCCAATGAGCCAGGCAGCGACTGACGAGACATCCGGCACGGCCACCTTCCCGCTGAAGTTCAGCCTGACGCCGTCGACCGCGGCCCGCACGGAGATCGAGCGTGAGGAGATCCTCGCCGATCCCGGCTTCGGCAAGAAGTTCACCGACCACATGGTCGCCATCGACTGGACCCTCGATGAGGGCTGGCACAACGCCCGGGTGATGCCCTACGGCCCGCTGCACCTCGACCCGGCCTCCTCGGTGCTGCACTACGGCCAGGAGATCTTCGAGGGGCTGAAGGCGTACCGCCACGCTGACGGCTCGATCTGGACCTTCCGTCCGGAGAAGAACGCAGAGCGTCTGCAGCGCTCGGCTCGCCGTCTGGCGCTGCCGGAGCTCTCCGAGGCCGACTTCATCGAATCGATCCGGCAGATCGTCGCCGTCGACGGCGACTGGGTTCCCTCCGCCCGGGAGACCAGCCTCTACCTGCGGCCGTTCATGATCGCGAACGAGAGCTTCCTGGGGGTGCGGGCCGCACACCAGGTCGGCTACTACGTGATCGCCAGCCCGGCCGGCGCCTACTTCGCCGACGGTGTGGCCCCGATCAAGATCTGGCTCTCAACCGAGTATTCCCGCGCCGGCCGCGGCGGCACCGGCGCCGCCAAGTGCGGCGGCAACTACGCCGCGAGCCTGTTGCCCCAGATGCAGGCCTACGACAACGGCTGCGCCCAGGTCCTCTTCCTCGACGGTGAGACCAGCAGCCGCATCGACGAACTCGGCGGCATGAACGTGTTCTTCGTGCACGGCACCGACACGCTCGTCACCCCCCGCCTGACCGGCGCGATCCTCGAGGGCGTCACCCGCGACAGCATCATCCAGCTCGCACGGGACCGCGGCCTGACCGTGGAGGAGCGCGACGTGACCCTCGGCGAATGGCAGGACGGTGTCGCATCCGGTGCCATCACCGAAGTGTTCGCCTGCGGCACGGCCGCGGTCGTCACCCCGATCTCACAGCTCAAAGGCCCGAACCTCTCCATTGGAGACCCGGATGCCCCGGCCGGCGAGATCACGATGGCGCTCCGCCAGGAGCTTACCGACATCCAGTACGGCCGCCTGCCCGACCGCCACGGCTGGCTCACCCGGCTCGACGCCCCGGCGGCGCAGGCGTGAAGATCGCACGGTTCAGCCACGAGGGACTCATCTCCTTCGGTATCATCGACGACGACGAGATCGTGGTGCTGAAGGGGGACCCGATGTTCGCGGGCTACGACCCGACCGGGCAGCGTGTGGCCCTGCGCGACGTGAAGCTGCTCGCGCCGGTGATCCCGCGATCGAAGATCGTGGGTATGGCCTGGTCCTACTTCGCTGATGCGGCCGAGCAGTCCGCAGCGTCCGGCTTGTCCGGCGAGCCCCGGTTCTTCCTCAAGCCGAACACCTGCGTCGTCGGCCCCGGCGACCCGATCACGCTTCCAGCGTCGTCGGACGACGTGCACGTCGAGGGTGAGCTCGCGATCGTGATCGGCAAGATCACCCGCAACGTGTCCGTCGCCGACGCTGAAGCCTCGATCTGGGGCTACACGGTCGCGAACGACGTCACCGCCCGCGACCTGCAGGAGCGCGACGGCCACCTCACGCGGGCCAAAAGCTTCGACTCATTCTGCCCTCTCGGACCGGTCATCGACACCGAATACGACTGGACCGCACTGAATCTCGAGTCACGCATCAACGGCCAGGTCATCCAGACGGGCAACGCGACGCTGCTCAAGCACACCGTCGCGGAGATGATCTCCTTCGTTTCCGGCGTGTTCACCCTACTGCCGGGCGACGTCATCCTGACCGGTGCCCCCGACCGGTCCGCCCCCGTCGTGCATGGCGACGCCGTGCAGGTCGACATCGCCGGCATCGGCGTGCTGGCGAACCCGGTGCGGCGCGCCTGATCGTCAGTCGGCGCCCGTCAGTTGCGCCCGTCGGTCGCGCCCGCCAGTCGCGACCGTCAGTCGGCGGGGCCGGAGACCTCTGGGTACCAGGACCGGATCTGGTCCGTCGCCGTGTCGAGCAGCGCCACCGATTCGGTCGCGTTGACCCGGGCGAGCAGCATGGCGCTCATTCCCAGCGACGCCAAGGTGCGGGCGCGCTCGTGCGCGCGGTCCGGCCCGGTTTCGCGGGCCGCGGCGCCGGCCGCCCGGAGGGCGCCCTGCAGGGTGTTGGTCAGGTCCGATCGGTACCCCTCCACCACCTGGCGGGCGACATCGTCGTGCCCGGCGAGACCCGCCGCGCAGTTCACCAGCAGGCAGCCTCGACGCGGGGAGTCGCCGGGTAGGGCGGCGAGCGACGACCGTAGGTTGGCGAAGTAGGCGAGCAGCGAGTCCCGGCCGATCCCAGACCCGGTCAGAATGCGCAGCCGCGGGAGGATGACGGTGTCCTGGTAGTCCTCGACGGCGGCATCGAAGAGCCCGCGCTTGCTGCCGAAGGCGTGGTAGAGGCTAGACCGCTTGAGTCCCGTGGCCGATTCGAGGTCCGAGAGCGACACCATGTCGAAGCCTCTGTCCCAGAACAGGTCCCTGGCGGCCTGCACCACGGTTTGGCGCTCGAAAGACTGCAGCCGTCCCATGGCGTTTCCTCCGTCTTCGCTGTGAGTGGTTTTGTGTATCGCTCGGTACACAACATATATTAGGCCCTCCGTTACAAAAAGCAGGGGAGCCCCGCATGGCCTCGTCCACCACCAGTACTCAAATCCAACTTGCCGCCCGCCCCACCGGCTGGCCGACGGATGCCGACTTCCGCACGATCCGGACCGACCTGCCCGAGTTGAGCCCCGGCCAGGTCCGCGTGGCCAACGAGTTCGTTTCGGTCGACCCCTACATGCGCGGTCGGATGAACGACGCCAAGTCCTACTCCGCCCCCTACGCACTGAACGAGACGATGACGGGTGGGGCCGTCGGCCGCGTCGTCGCATCCGCCTCTGACGCAGTCTCCGTCGGCGACGTGGTGGTGCACCAGTTCGGCTGGCGCGACCTGGTTCAGGAGGATGCCGACGGCTTCCGGGTCGTACCCGAGCTGCCCGGCGTGCCGCTCTCCGCCTACCTCGGCGTGCTGGGCATGACCGCCCTCACCGCCTACGTCGGGCTGCTCGAGGTCGCCGGGCTCAAGGCGGGCGACACTGTCTTCGTCTCCGGCGCGGCCGGAGCCGTGGGCAGCATGGTCGGCCAGATCGCGCGGCTCAAGGGCGCGAAGCGCGTGATCGGTTCCGCCGGATCTGCCGAGAAGGTCGCCCTGCTGACCCAGAAGTACGGCTTCGACGCCGCCTTCAACTACAGGGACGGCAACATCGCCGAACAGCTCGCCGCGGCGGCGCCCGGCGGTATTGACGTCTACTTCGACAATGTCGGAGGCGAGCACCTCGAGGCCGCACTGGCCAGCTTCAACGACGGCGGACGCGCGGCCCTCTGTGGCGCGATCTCCGTCTACAACAGCACCGAGGCCGCTGCCGGCCCCCGCAACCTGGCAAACATGATCGGCCGCGGGCTGACCCTCAAGGGCTTCATCGTGGGCAACTACGTGGAGCACTTCGCCGCGTTCTCCGCCGACATGGGCGCCTGGCTGGCTTCGGGCGAGGTCGTCTTCGATGAAACCGTGGTCGACGGGATCGATCACGCGGTCGACGCCTTCCTCGGCCTCATGCGCGGCGAGAACACCGGCAAGATGGTTGTCCGCACGAACATCTGACTTTCCCGACAACATCCTTTTCACGATCACAAACTCTGGAGAACCCATGAATTCCGTACTTTTCGTCGTCAGCGCCGCAGACCACTGGACTCTCAACGACGGCAGCCTGCACCCCACCGGCTACTGGGCCGAAGAGCTCGCTGAGCCGCACCGCCTGTTCACCGAGGCCGGGTGGCAGATCACCATCGCGACGCCGGACGGCGTCGCCCCCACCATCGACGCGGGCAGCCTGACACCCGCGGCCGCCGGCGGAGAAGACCGAGCCGCGGCCATCGTGGCCTACCTCGACACGATCGGCAGTGAACTCGACGAGCCGCGCTCGATCAGTGACGTGACGGTCGCCGACTATGACGTGGTCTTCTACCCCGGTGGCCACGGCCCGATGGAAGACCTGGCCGTCGACGCCGTCTCCGGACGCATCATGACCGAGGCCCTCGACTCCGGCCGCATCCTCGGCGTGGTCTGCCATGCCCCCGCCGCGATGCTCGCCGCTAAGCGGGCCGACGGCAGCTGGCCCTTCACCGGCTACCGGATGACCGGCTTCACCGACGAGGAGGAGACCCTCGGCGGTCTCGCCCCGAAGGCGAAGTGGCTCGTGCAGAGCCGCCTGGTCGAGTTGGGCGCCGTCTTCGTTGCCGGCGAGGCGTGGGGTGAGCATACGGAAATCGACCGCAACCTCTACACCGGCCAGAACCCGGCATCCTCCGCCGCTCTTGCCGGCGAGATCATCGCCGCCGTCACCGCGAAGTCCGCGTAGCGCAGAGCGGTTTCCGGCACACCACGGCGGCGGGCCCGAACGAATTCGACGGAGATTGTCCCGTAAACAACGTTTCTGAAGTCAAAAACGGGATTTCGACCCAGAATCTCCGTCGAATCGGTTCGACGCCCGGCACGATGGGCCGCCTGTGATGAACAGGGGCAGGAAGTTCGGCCAGCTTTGACCGGCCGGGGGTCGAGCGCGTTGAGCGCGTCGCGACCCGGCTAGGGGAGACCCGGTTACGGGCGGAGGGCGCGCAGGGCGTCGGCGACGTCGTCCTCGTCGTTCCACAGGTGGAAGGCGACGCGCGCGCGTCCTGCCCGGCCCGACGCGGTGAGACCCGCCCCGGTGAGGCGGTCGAGGTCGGTGCCGTCGGCATCCGGCCAGGTCACGATCGCCTGGCCGGCCGGGGCGAGGTCGAGTCCGGTGCAGAGCGCGTCGCCCAGGGCCACCGCGTGGTCGCGAACCGCGGCCAGGTCGAGCCGGCCGAACAGGTCGAGTGCGGGTTCTGCCCCCACCCAGGCATTCCACGCCGGGGAGACGTCGAATCGGCGCGCGTCGGTCGCAAGGTCCATGCCCGGACCGTAGCAGGAGGCCCACGGGTCATGGCCGGCGTACCAGCCCGCCTGCACCGGATGCAGCAGAGCGGCCAGCCGCTCGGCCACGGTCAGGAAGGCCACGCCCCGCGGGGCGCAGAGCCACTTGTAGCTGTGACAGATCGTGGCGTCGAAGACGGATGCGTCCACCGGCATCCACCCGACGGCCTGCGTCGTGTCGCAGAGCGTGAAGCTCCTGTGAGCGTGGGCGGCGGCCACGATCGCCGCGGTGTCGGCGATGGCACCCGTCGCGGACTGCACGAGTGAGAACGCCACCAGCCAGGTGTTCGCGGTGATCCCGTCTGCCAACTCGGCCAGAGGCAGGTGCCGCACGGTGACCCCGCGGTGCGCCTGGCTGAGGAACGGGAACACCATTGAACTGAAATCGCCGTCGACGCAGAGCACCTCGGCGCCGTCGGGCACGCTCGCGCCCACGAGGCCCGCCAGCACGGATGCTTGCGACCCGATCGCGACCCGGCTCACCGGCACCGCCACAAGCCCGGCATACGCGTGCCGAACCCGCTCGACCACGGCGGCATAGCCCGCCGCCGTGGCTCGTCCCGACGCCCACGCCTCCGCATCCGCGCGCAGGGCCGCTTCCGTCTCCCGGGTCGGCAGCCCGAGCGTGCAGGCGGCCAGGTAGCCGCGGCCGCCGCGGAACCGCTCGCGCGCCGAGCGCACTCCGATGCGGTCCGGCCGCCCGGGCAGACCCCCCGGCAGCGATGACGAGCCCTCCGGCAGCACGGGCAGCGACAAACGGGACGTGGGGGAGTCGCTCGTGATCATGCCTCCAGCATGCGGCCGGATCCATCCATTCAACAATGACCAGCAGCTGAGGCAACCCATAAGCCAGCGTTATGGTTAAGGAGTGCCCTCTCTCGCCCCGCCCGAACTCGACTCCATCATGCTGCGCGTCGTGGGCGCCCTCGCCGACCACGGTTCGATCACGGCCGCGGCCGCCGCACTCGGCTACAGCCAGCCGGCCGTGAGCCAGCAGCTCAAGCGGATCGAGCAGCGTATCGGGATGGCGGTGATCGAACGCGTCGGCCGCGGCGTGCGGCTCACCGAAGCCGGCCGGCTGCTCGCCCGGCACGCCGCGACCGTGAGCGGCGCCCTGGACACCGCCGCGGGGGAGCTATCCGAACTGCGGGGCCTGCGCTCCGGCCGGGTTCGGCTGGCGGCCTTCCCGTCCGCCTCGGCGACGATCGTGCCGCGTCTGCTTGCCGACCTCAGCCGCCGCCATCCGGGAGTCGGCGTCACCTACCTCGAGGCCGAGCCACCCGAAGCCGTGGCGCTGGTGCGGGAGAACCGGGCCGACCTGGCGATCACCTTCAGCTACCCCGGGGACCGGGTCGACCCGCACCGGGACAGCGCGGCGGGCCTCGTCGTGACCCGGCTCCGCCGCGACGAGATGATGCTCGTGCTGCCGGCCACGCACGCCCTGGCCGGCGACGGTGCCGTCGACCTCGGCGACCTGGCCGAGGAGAACTGGATCGGAGGATGTCCCCGGTGCCGCGGCCACCTGCTGGAGCTCTGCGGTCACACCGGTTTCACGCCCCGCATCTCCTACGAGACCGACAACGCGGCCGCGGTGCTCGGCCTCGTGGCGGCCGGCATCGGGGTGGCCATGCTGCCAGCGCTGGCCCTCGACTCCGTCGGCGCGCAGCCCCTGGTGGCCATCCGGCCCACCCGCGATCGTGACCACCGCACCCTGCACGCAGTCACGGTCACCGGGGCCGCTGGGGTGCCGGCCATCGCCGCCACCCTGCGCCGGCTCATCGCGCTGGCCGCGGAGCACACGGCCCACGCCCATACGGCCGCCGAGCATACGGCCGCCGAGCATACGGCCGCCGCGGCCCCGCTCGCCGCCCCCGCCGTGGCTTCACCGGCGTCTTCCTCCTCGCCTGCGGGCCGAGGCAACTAGAATCGGACGTGATGTCAGAGACAATTGCGCACCCGTTTTCCACCGCCACCGGCACCGACGTTCGCGTTCGGTTCTGCCCCTCGCCCACCGGAACGCCGCACGTCGGCCTGATCCGCACGGCGCTCTTCAACTGGGCCTACGCCCGGCACACCGGCGGCACGTTCATCTTCCGGATCGAAGACACGGACCCGGCCCGCGACACCGAGGAGAGCTTCGTGCAACTCCTCGACGCGCTCCGCTGGCTGCGCCTGGACTGGGACGAGGGTGTCGAGGTCGGCGGACCGCACGCTCCCTACCGCCAGTCCGAGCGCTACGACATCTACCGTGACGTGATCGAGCAGCTCAAGGCCTCCGGCCACATCTACGAGAGTTTCGCCACCGGCGAGGAGATCGAGGTGCGCAACGTCGCCCTCGGCCGCGACCCCAAGGCCGGCTACGACAACTTCGAGCGCGACCTGACCGAGGAGAAGAAGGCGGCCTTCCGCGCCGAGGGTCGCTCGCCGGCGCTCCGCCTCAAGGTGCCCGACACGGACATCTCCTTCGACGACCTGGTTCGGGGCGAGATCACCTTCCCGGCCGGCTCGTTCAGCGACTTCGTCGTGGTGCGGCCCAACGGGCATCCGTTGTACCCGTTCGTGAACCCGGTCGATGATGCCATGATGGGCGTCACCCACGTGCTGCGTGGCGAGGACCTGCTCTCCTCCACGCCGCGCCAGATCGCGCTCTACCACGCGCTGATCGACATCGGACTGGCCACGTTCGTGCCTCGCTTCGGGCACATGCCCTACGTGATGGGCGAGGGCAACAAAAAGCTCTCCAAGCGCGATCCCGAGTCCAACCTGTTCCACCACCGCGCCCGCGGCTTCGTGCCCGAGGGTCTGGTCAACTACCTGTCCCTGCTGGGGTGGTCGCTCTCCAGCGACCGCGACGTGTTCACGATCGAGGAAATGATCGCCGCGTTCGACGTCGTCGACGTTCTGCCGAATCCGGCCCGCTTCGACCTCAAGAAGGCCGAGTCGCTCAACGGCGACCACATCCGTCTGCTCGAGCCCGCCGACTTCGCAGCCCGGGTCATCCCGTACCTGGTGGCCGCCGGCGACGTGTCCGAGCCGCTCAGCGAGGTGCAGCAGGCCATCCTCGAGGCGGCCGCACCGCTCGTGCAGGAGCGAATCGCCCTTCTCGGCGAGGCGCCCGGCATGCTCGGCTTCCTGTTCATCGGCGGCGACTCGCTGGTGTACCAGCCGGATGCGCTGGCCTCGCTCCCGAAGAACGCGCGCGAGATCCTCGCCGCGTCCACGGCCGCGCTGCTCGACATTCCCGAAGCGGAATGGACCCACGACCGCGTGCACACGAGCCTGACCGAGACGCTGATCGATGGGCTCGCCCTCAAGCCGCGCGTGGCCTTCGGACCGCTGCGGGTCGCTGTCTCCGGCCGTCGCATCTCGCCGCCGCTGTTCGAGTCGATGGAGATCCTCGGCAAGGCGGAGTCCGTGCTGCGCCTCGCCCGCTTGGCGGCTACCACCCCCGAGTGACCTGCGTCGTCGGGGCCGGTCACGGGGCCTGCCCCGGCGAGCCGCCGGATATTTCGGCTCCGAGTTTGTCGCAACTCCCAGAGTGGGTTAGAGTTACGAGTCGGTCCGTTCCGCGGAATGGGCAGTGGGGTATGGTGTAATTGGCAACACGACTGATTCTGGTTCAGTTGTTCTTGGTTCGAGTCCAGGTACCCCAGCTCTAACCCCTGAGTTTCCGCGGAAACCAGGGGTTTTTTTTGTTTCCAAACCCACTCTTCCGGGCCAGAAGTGCCACTTTGGGTGCCACAAACGCCTTACAGACCGCATTTCCGCGTCAACGACCGCGGTTGACCCGGGCAACTACGGGCTGTTTCGACCGAGTACGGGATGCCGCGGCGCACCTCTCTGTTATGGCCGGTGAGGACGCGGAGATCATGACCGGGCAGCAGGTCGCAGACCTGTTGCAGGTCTCGCCGCGCACACTCGAAGAGTGGCGGCAGACACGCAGCGGGCCGCCGTGGCGGCGAATGGGTCGACACGTCTGGTACCTGCGTCACGAAGTGCTTGCCTGGTTCGAGGCGCTGGTCCCTCGTGCCTAGGCGGCGAATGCGTGCGGGCGAAGTCGGCACCATCCGCATCGTCGCTCTCGCCAACGGACAGGTTCAGGCCCATGCACGGATGCGCGACGAGGTCGGTATGCCACACCGCCTGAAAGTGGCGCGCGCTACCGAGACGGATGTCCGCCGGGCACTGGAAGAGCAAGCAAACCTGATCCGAAACGGACGCGCCGCGCAGTCGTTGAATGCCTACTCAACGATCGCAGAGGCCGCCGCGGTCTTCCTTGACGACAAGCGGCGGTCGGAGACGGTCGAGGTGTCCACTATTGAAACGTATGAGTTCAGCGTGAACAACGTCATCATCCCCGAGTGTGGCAACCTGCTGCTGACTGATCTCACGGTGCTGCGCTGCAACCGAATCTTGCAGCACATCCGAGACACCAAATCGTTGTCGGCCGCCCGAAAAGCCCGGAGCATGTTCTCGCAGATCTGTGCAACCGGGATCGAGCACGGTGTTCTCACGTTCAATCCGGTCCGCGATGCCCGTTCTCTGCCGTTACCGCCCAAGAAAGAATCGGCGCTCAACGCAGGGCAACTTGAGACCGTGCGGGAACGCATGCGGTCATGGCGGGCCAACGGATACCAGCACGGTCCTCGCCCGAACGCGAGGCTGCTGGAGAACGCCATGTGGATCATGGTTGGCACCAGTGCCCGCATCGGCGAGGTGCTTGCCCTGCGTCGATGCGACGTCGACGTGACCGCGAACCCGCCCACGGTGCTTATCGCGGGGACGATCACTCAGACCTGCACGGAGGGGCTTCGTCGAAAGCCTTCCGCTTACGGGCAGGAGACGGCGTTGGATCCGTGTGCGTCTTCGAGATACCGTCTTCAGCGGAGTGCCATCATGGAAGCAGCGGGAGAACATGAACCGTCGCCACCGTGCCGTGGGCTCGGCATCAAAGCGGTCACACGCTGTTCTTCGATGACCAGGTCGCGTGGCTGGCCACGCAAACATCAAAGACCGCCATCACCGTGCTGATGCGCATCGCGTGGCGCACTGTCGGCGCGATCATCACCCGGGTTCGGGCCGTTGACACAGAGAAGCAGTTCGACCAGTTCGCGGACCTGACCCGGATCGGGATTGACGAGATCATCTACAAGCGCGGCCACAAATATCTGACCCGCGTTGTCGACCACGATTCCGGCTGTCTCGTCTGGGCCGCGCCGGGCCAGGACAAGGCCACCCTCGAGACGTTCTTCGACGCGGTGGGACCGGAACGTTCGGCGCAGATCACCCAGATTTCCGCGGACGGTGCGGCCCGGATCGCCAATGTTGTCGCGGAGAAAGTCCCCAACGCCATCCGCTGCGCTGATCCGTTCCACGTCGTGAAATGGGCCGCCGAGGCCCTCGACGAGGTCCGCCGGGCCGCGTAGAACGATGCCCGCAAAGCCGCCCGGCAAAACGATGCCCGCCGCACCCGCGGCCGGCCCGCCGCCGACGCTCCGGCCCGACCGGATAGTGCTCGAGCTGCCGGCATCAAGAACTGCCGCTACGCGCTCTGGAAGAACCCGGAGAACCTGACCGAGAAGCAGCAGGCGAAGCTGGCCTGGATCGTGCAGACCGACCCCCGGCTGGCCCGCGCTTACTACCTGAAGGAAGGCATCCGTGTGATCTTCAAACTGCCTCTCGAGGAAGCGACCGAAGCTCTCGACAAATGGGTTGGTTGGGCTCGCTGCTGCCACATCCCGTCCTTCGTGAAACTGCAGAAGAGCATCGTGAAGCACCGCACCGCGATCCTGGCGTCCATTGAGCACGGCCTATCCAACGGCCGCGTCGAATCCATGAACACCAAGATCCGCCTCACATTCGGCTTCAAATCACCCGAGGCCCTCATCGCCCCCGCGATGCTCAGCCTCGGCGGGCATAAACCCGTGCTTCCCGGCCGGATTCAACCCACGGAAAAGTCAGGAGAGCCTCATTTCGGCGGGTTTCTAACTGTGTGTTCGTATCGGGTTGCGGTAGGTGCAGGACGGTGTCGTACTTGAGCCCGGTGAGGCGGGTTGCCCCGATGCCTAGTGTCCGAGTGTTCGATCGCTCCGGTGACGGCGAGGCCTACGACGGTGTCGGTCGCGCCATCGTAGGGCGCACGGGGAACCTGTGCGCGAGGAAGAGCACGAATTGCATCACTCCGGACATCCGATCGATGCCTTTGATGGTGTCGCTCGACGCGAGCGTGCTCGGCTGGGGCGCACCTGCCGGGCGTTCGCCTCCCGTCAGCCTGTTGTCACCGAGCGATCCTCCGGAAGGTGCGAGGACCACGTGTCGATGGGGCGACGCGGGTAGATCCGCAGCGGATCGGGGAGCTTCGCATAGAGAGCCACCAGGAAAAACCCGAGAGTGAACAACATCTGCTGAATGATCTCGGTGATCTGGCCTTCGACGTAGTGCGTGAGCTCAGCGCCGAACAAGAACATGCCAAACGTAAGCAGCCCGAGCGTCGCGCCTATCCGAGGAAAGATCCCGAGGACGACGAGGAAGCCGGTCGCGAACTCCATAAACGGCAGAAGTGTCCCGGCAAGCGTCACGATCCAGTCGGGCACGGGCTCTTCCGCGAACATGCCCAGGAGCCAGTCGCGAAGGCCGCTGTCACCTGAGACGAGGGCGATGATCTTGTCCGTACCGCCGACGAGCAGCGGGATGCCCACGGCGATGCGGAAGATTGAGTAAAACAGCCTATCCAGCATGGATTTCCTCGCTTGTTTACTTGGCTACGCAGGGCGGCCTACGACCGTCCTCACCCAGCGTAGTGCCCGTGAACCGTAGCCATGGCCGCCGCCAATGTCCGTTCCATGAGAAAGTCGCCGGACTCCAGCAGATGTCCAAATAGTCGAGGGACGCCTGGTCGTTCGCCGGATCCCGGAACGAAACCCGTTTGAAGGCGCCGGGCAACCGACCCTGTTCGATACGCGCCGGTTCCACGCGTTCTTCACCACCAGCACCCCAGACACCGTCAGCGCTGATAGAACCCACCGGCAACACGCGATCATCGAGCAGGTCAACGCCGATCTCAAAGACAGTGCGCTGGCGCACCTGCCGTCTGGGAAATTCACCGCCAAAGCCGCCTGGCTGGTGTTGCCCACGATCGCGTTCAACCTCTCCCGCGCCACCGGAACCCTCGCCGGCAGCGCCCTCGGCAAAGCGCGCACCGGCACCATCCGCCGGAAGCTGATTCAAATTCCGGCGCGCATCTCGACCTCGGCTCGGATACACGTCCTGCATCTCCCGGCCAGCTGGCCCTGGGAAACCGGGTGGACAGCTTTGTTCGCGGCGGCCTGCGGCCCGCCGCGAACCAAGTCCATCTGACCACCCAGCCCCACGGCGCAACCAGAACCAGGAACATCACCGGCAGCAAGGCCGGTCGCTCCGCCACGCCCGCCGAGAGAAACCTCAGCTCAAACGGTGGCGGGCCGACTCAACCAGACCGACCGGTGGATAGAGGTCAAGTTCGCACTGTCGGTTGGCAGAGGTGAGCCTGGCGCCAGCGCCGGCGCGAGACGTCCTTGATCAGGACAACCCGCAGCTCTCCACCGCTGAGGCCCAGACCCAGACCCGATGCAGCCCACGGTGTTCCCACTCGACGTAGACGGCGCGTGGCGTCCGGCCGCGCGATGAACTCGCCCCCCGTAGTCGGGTTCGACCTGCATTAGGCTGTCGGCCTGCACTGAGGTGGCGGGTGCGGGCTACTCGGATATCTCTTGTTCGCTCCCATTATCCGATTGGAACATACGTTCGATTCCTGGGAACGGGCGCACCGTGCGCGCGGACTGCTCGCGATAACGCCCTCACCTTCGGCCGGCCAGTCGAGAGCAGTTCGGCCCCGATGAACTTCCGGCGTCGCGCCTGCGCGACGCCGGATTCAGCGCGCGGGCGACGACCTCGTTGCGCTCCAGCAGGCTTCTCTGCGTAACGCACCGGATTTCATCTGACGTACGCATTGTGATTACCGAAATGCTCTTCGGGTGTCTACAATCAGAAACAACCCGACTGCAATCGCGGTCGGCGACGCACAGGTCACCAAGGACAGATGAGCCGGAGGCCGACGCAGTGCAATCGCTCGCTTATTGCGGTAGCGCCGCTTGCGCTGGACGGACGATCATGCGATACCGCACCATGCCAAGGAGCACGCCAGATGACTATTTCTGAGACCGACTACTCCCGCACCGAGGCGCCCCCAGCGTCCTGGGCCATCACTGGGGAGGAGGTATTGCGCGCCGTCGCTAGCGGGCCAGAAGGCCTGACGGAACACGAGTCCGAATCCCGCCTCGCGCGCGACGGTCGCAACGAATTGCCTACTCCGCCCCAGCCGTCCGTCTTCAAGCGGCTGCTGGCCCAGTACGCTGACGTTTTGATATACATCCTCATCGCGGCGGCCGTGCTGAAGGCGATCACGGGTGACTGGGTCGACTTCACCGTCATCGCTGTTGTGATCGCGGCTACTGGGCTGATCGGCTTCATCCAGGAAGGCCGTGCGGCGTCGGCGCTCGCGGGGTTGCGTAAGATGCAGTCGTTGAGCGCACAGGTACGGCGCGACGGGACCTGGGGAGTGGTCGACTCCGCGACCATCGTCGTCGGTGACGTCGTCCGCGTTCGTAGCGGCGACCGGGTGCCGGCGGACGTCCGGCTGTTGACCTCCGGGCGGCTGCAGGTCGACGAGTCTGCGTTGACAGGCGAGTCGGTGGCCGCTGACAAGAGCCATGAAATCGTGGCTGCGGACGCGGGCATCGGGGACCGAACGTCGATGCTCTTCTCAGGGACGATCGTCACCGCGGGCAACGGCGAGGCCGTGGTCGTGGCTGCGGGGCGGGACACGGAGATCGGCCGTATCTCGGCGCTCGTGTCCGAGCAGGACCAGATGGACACCCCGCTCGCCCGACAGCTCGCCCACCTGGGTAAGCAACTGTCGATCCTCATCGGAGTGCTCGCCGTTGTCATGTTGCTCGTCGGCTGGTTCGTGCACGGCCTGGGTGTCGATGAGCTCATCTCGGCGGCCATCGGGTTCGCCGTGGCTGCGGTGCCTGAGGGACTGCCAGCCCTGGTGACGATCACGCTAGCGCTCGGCGTGCAGCAGATGGCTAAACGCCACGCAATCACACGCAAGATGGAGGCGGTTGAGACCCTCGGCTCGACGACGACCATCTGCTCTGACAAGACTGGGACGCTCACACAGAACGAGATGACCGCCCGGACGGTCGTCACGGCAGTAAGCACTTACACAGTCGAGGGCACCGGCTATGACCCCGCGGGTCGGGTCGTCAACTCCGACGGCCAGACCGCCGACCTCGCCGCCCACCCCGACCTCTCCGATCTCGTGCTGGCCGCCGGTCTCACCAACGACGCCCACGTCGAACAGACGGAAGACGGCTGGCGGGTCGTCGGCGTGCCGACCGAGGGAGCCCTCGACGTCCTGGCGGCGAAAGCCGGCGCAGCCACCGGCGCCGCGACCCGCGTCGGCGCGGTGCCGTTCGAATCAACCCACAAGTTCGCAGCCACCCTCGACGAGCTCCCGACCGGCTCAACCCCCGACGGCGTGACCCGATTCGTCCACGTGGTCGGCGCCCCGGACCGCCTTCTCGACCGAGCCGACACCGAGCGCTCTGCCGACGGCGGCACCGCACCGGTCAACCGGGCGGCGTGGGAGGAGCGGATCGACGCACTCTCGGCCAAAGGACTGCGCGTGCTGGCCGCAGCCACACGCCCGGCCGACGGTGTCGACCACATCGTGCTGGGCGACCTCGATGGCGGCCTGACTTTCCTCGGCGTCATCGGCATCGTCGACCCACCACGCCCCGAGGCAACCGCTGCGATCGCCGAGGCCCACGCTGCAGGCATCCGCGTGAAGATGATCACCGGCGACCACCGCGGGACTGCGACGGCGATCGCCCGTGAGCTGGGCATCGCCCCCGCCGAGGGCGAAGTCCTCGCGCTGACCGGCGCCGACCTCCACGCGATGGACGACGACGAACTCCGCCGGGTCGTACGTGACGTGGACGTTTACGCTCGCACCTCCCCGGAGCACAAGCTGCGGATCGTGCGCGCCCTGCAGTCCCACGGCGAGGTCGTCGCCATGACCGGCGACGGCGTCAACGACGCCCCGTCGATCACGCGCGCCGACGTTGGCGTGGCCATGGGCATCAAGGGAACCGAAGCGACCAAGGAAGCGGCGGACATCGTTCTCGCCGACGACAACTTCGCGACCATCGAACGCGCCGTCGAGGAAGGCCGGCGGATCTATGACAACATCCGCAAGTCCGTAGTCTTCCTGCTGCCCACCAACGGCGCGCAGGCCCTTGTGATCCTCGCTGCGGTCCTGGCGGGGATTGCTCTGCCGCTTTCCCCCGTGCAGATCCTTTGGATCAACTTGATCACCGCGCTCACGTTGTCGTTGACCTTGGCGGGAGAGCCCGCAGAGCCAGGCATCATGCGGCGCATGCCGCGCTCAGCTACGGAGCAGGTACTGTCGTCGCGGGCGATCGCCGTCGTCCTCACCGCCTCGGTCGTCATCGGCGTCGCGACCCTCGCCGTCTACCTCCTCGAGCGCGACCGCACCGGCGATTACGCCGTGGCACAGACGTCCGCAGTCCTGATGCTCGCCCTCGGCCAGCTCGCTTTCCTCTTGAACTGCCGTCTGCTCAACGGTTCCGCGTTCACTGTTCGGGTGCTTACCGGTAACCGCAACCTGTGGATCTCGGCCGGCCTGCTGATGGCCCTGCAGATCATGTTCACCTACGCGCCGTTCATGAACTACTGGTTCGACTCAACCCCCATCGGTTTCCACAGTTGGGCGCTGACAGCTGGCGTTGCCGTCGGCGTTTTCGTGGTGATGGAAGGTGCCAAGGCCGTCATCCGACGGATTGGAAACCGTACGCCGCGAGAGCAGGGAGCACTGCCCGTAGGAAACGTTACGCTTCGGGCTTGACGCTAAGTAGCGCACACGTGCGGCTCCACCCGGCGCTTAGCCTCGATCCCTTCCGGCGCACTGCGCACGGTGGACGGCCGGCCCTTCCCCAGTGGTCGGTACCGAGCCCGCGCCTCCACCCGTGACGACAGAGGTGCCCTGAATCGCCTCGGCGCGACGGCCGCGACCTACGAAGAGGCTCGAGCTGAGTTTCGCCATCAGGCGATGGCCTTGTCGACGTCGAACGGATGCTACTCGGCGAACTCTCCTCATCGGCCGCCGGTGAAGGCGGCTCGGTCGTCCGCTCGATCACGGCCGAGGAGAGCGCTCGTGCCCGCCGCTTTCTCGATTCGACCGCTACTTCGAAGGACGGCGCACGCGCAGTTCTGCCGTATTCTGGCACCTTGTTAATACAGTGTTCGATGTATAGTCATCATGTGCTGACTATTACTACCCGTATTGACGTGATGAACCGGCTGGGCCGCGCGATGGCGGACCCGACGCGTTCTCGCATCCTCATCACCCTGCTGGACGGCCCGAGCTACCCGGCCATACTCTCCCGTGACCTGGGACTCGGCCGCTCTAACGTGTCAAACCACCTCACGTGTCTGCGAGATTGCGGCATCGTCGTGGCACAAACTGAGGGGCGACAGACCCGCTACGAAATTGCAGACCCACACCTCGGCCGGGCGCTAACCGCGCTGGTCGACGTGACGCTGGCCGTTGAGGAGAACGCACCCTGCCTCGACCCGGCATGCTCGATCGCAGGCTGCTGCGAGGCGACCTGATGACTGCCACAGTGACCGCGGCCCGCCGAGCAGTCCTGCACCGCCGGGTGCGGTTCATTGTCGCCTTCACGATCATCTACAACGTGATCGAAGCTGTCGTGGCAATCTGGGCCGGCGCGTTGGCGTCCTCCGCCGCACTGATCGGGTTTGGCCTCGATTCGATCGTGGAAGTGCTCTCTGCTCTAGCCATTGCCTGGCAGTTCACCCGGAAGGACCCGGAGCGCTGGGAGAAGGCGACAGTGCGCGCGATCGGGATTGCGTTCTTTGCCTTGGCCGCATACGTGGTCACCGACTCCGTACTCTCACTCACCGGAGCCCAGGACGTGGACCACAGCCCGCTTGGTATCGGCATTGCGACCCTCAGCCTGCTGGTCATGCCCGTGCTGGCTTGGATCGAATTTGGAACCGGCCGCCAACTCGGATCGAAAAGCGTGATGGCCGATGCCAGGCAACTCGTGTTGTGTATCTATCTCTCCGGAACCGTCCTCATCGGCTTGCTGCTCAACAGCCTATTCGGCTGGGCCTGGGCCGATTCCGTTGCGGCTCTCGTCGTCGCTGTGCTCGCGATCCGGGAAGGCGTTGAGGCGTGGCGCGGTGACGTTGAATCACCATCCGAAGTTCTCAGCGAGATGGTTGAGGATGACGACAACGAGCAACTCGAAGAGAGAACCAGCGACCGACGCAGCTAGGCCGACTCGGCCGGCCTCCGGCCGAATAGTGACATCAATCTATGTAGATGAAGATGAACGCCTCCACAAGCTGCGGGGTCCTTGTCCAGAGGTGTTCGGTCGTTCTCGACCAGAGCTGCTACCCATGGATTCGCCGGGCATCAGGCCACGTGATCCAACGATTGCCAGTTCATCGCCCGCGCTTGTCTGGCAACAAACACCAAGGATGGGCGCCGGGAGGCCAGCTATAGACGGGCGTACACTCAGCAGCAGGGCTGAACGGAGTCGTTCCAGTTGGGGCGGCCGGTTTGCGATCTCGGGGGCGGCGGGTACTCGAGCGAGGAGCATGACAGTCGTCTAGGTGGATCACACAGTTGGACGGTGAGGTTGACGAACGGAAGGTGGACCACGTGATCGGGGACTCGAACGAAAATGTTGAGGAAGACGAACCTGGTCCTGGGGTCGCGGCGCCGCTGGACCGCTGGCTGGTCTTGCCCGCTCGAGTGCCAGTGGACGAGCAGAGCATGTCCGTGCCGGCTTCGGACTCACCTGACCCCGAGGGTGGAAGAAACCCTGACAACGACTGGTTGCTCCGCGGCGTGTAAACCAGCGTGCATCCAAACCGGGGCACGTTGAACACGAGCTAGGCCGGAGGCGGTCGCTAGACGCATGACATGAACCCTGGACGCGGTGCGGGGCCCAATAACCAAGCGCGCCGCGGCGTCGGGTCGAGGACTCGACGATGCCCGCCTGCCAGGTTGTGTCACGAAGGTACCCCGCGCGGGAGCACGCGTATTGCCGCGGCCCAGGCGTGCTGCCGCGAACGAACCTTGCCCAGGAGCCCACCGACTACGGCTGTAAAACTAATCCACTCGACCACGATTGGCTGGATGATCAGAGTGGAAGATTGGGCGTGAGTTCCTCGCCTTCACAAGAGCGACGGTGTGTCGCTGCGGGAAATCGCACGGCGTTCAGGGGAGTGGTGTTCGGGAAGGCTCTTCGGGCACTCGTGCCATTCCGGTGCGCACCGAATACTCGACCGTGAAGATGGTGTCTCGGGTCCCGGCTTCGGCGAACTGACCGAGAAACGCGAAATTGACCGCGTTGGACGGGACCACAGCGGGTCGGTCGTTTGCTTGCCGGGGCATGAAGAACGCCGTGATGTAGGGCATCATCACGGGCACGCACGTGGCGGCCTCCGCGGCGAGCTCGGCGATCTCGGCTAGAGGGACGCCCATGTAGTAGAGCCACTCCTGAGTGATCTCCTCACCGGTGCACTCCTGCATGGACTTCTTCACGTAGTCGCCAGGCTTGTCGACGAAAAGCGAGTACACCCAGACCACGATCTGGTCCTGGGGTTGCTGCTTGAAGTGCGGCTGGCGGTTGACGGTCCAGCTCAGCAGCCAGGAGGAGTCCGTGGCGGTGACGCTGCCGCCGGTGACGACCCTCCCGCTGAATGGATCGCGTTTGGCGATCTTCTCGATGTACGCAGGGATGCGCCTGTCCAGCGTTGTGACCGTTGCCGACTCCCACTTGGTCTGCGGTATGTGCGAGCCGAAGACGTCCGGGTGCCCGAACGACGGGTCCTGTGCGGCAATGCGGCGCCACAGGTCCCAGGCCGGGGCTGGGCCCTGGTCAAGCTTTGCCGGTGTGTGCTGGTCCCCGTTGTCGGAGTTTTCCGTCAGTGAGCCGATTGTGGTGAGTACGAGGTCATCGTCGCCGAGATCGATGCCGCCGCTGACGCCCTCAGCGATCCAGTGGATGGCCGTGGCGGTTTTGCGGTCGGCCGTGATCGCGAAGTCGACGTCGGTGACCTCCGTGCCGAACCTGAATGTCACGCCCTGGTCGAGCAACCAACGGTACAAGGGCAGCACAAGGGACTCGTACTGGTTGTATTTCGTGAACTTCAGGGCCGTGAAGTCGGGCAGTCCGCCGATGAGGTGGATGAAGCGGTTCAGGTACAGCTTCATCTCGAGAGCGGAGTGCCGCTCCTCGAAGGCGAACATGGTTCGCCAATACATCCAGAAGGTGGTGGTGAGGAAGTCCTCGCTGAAGACCTCGTTGATCCGCTTACCCTCCATCGACTCACGGGTGGCCAAGAAGACCTTGGTGAGTTCCTGTTGGGAACTTTCGGAGAGATCGAAGCGGCCTCCGGTGCCGGCGTCCTGGCCCCGCTTGACCGTGGCCCGCTGAAGGGAATAGTTCGGGTCGTCTCGCTAGGCGCAGGGGAACCACTCCGCGGCGCGGTCGGCCGCGCGGCGGTGTGCCACGAAACGGCGGGTGATCTCTGCGATCGCATCCGCAAGGGGGAAGATGTCTCGAGTCACGAACTGGTCGTCGTGATCGGCCGCGACCGGATGCCAGTACACACCGTCGGCTGTGATCGTGACCTCGGGGATCAGCGAGTCGACCGTGAGCTCGATGCCGGAGTCGGCGACACCGCGGTGCGCGAGCGCGCGAATGACCTGATCCTCGCGTGAGATTCCGAGGGTGTCGAGGAAGACGTGGAATGGATCGAGCTCGTGCATCTGATCGGCGGGAAGAGTGGCCGCGACCTTCACGCGGAACCCCTCCTCATGCGCGATGCGGATGCCGCTGACGGCCTTCGCCCACGACCCGGTTCCGCGGTGACTGTCGTGGATGGCCGGAGTGGCTGAATCGACGCTGACCTGGAGGGTGAGCCGGGACCGATCCATTCGGCGCAGGCGCTCGAGTCGAGCGCCTCGGAACAGCATTCCGTTGGTGAGCAGTGTCGTGGGAAGTGCGTCGGTGCACGACTTCACGAGATCATCGAGGTCGTTCAGAAGGAACGGCTCGCCCCCCGTGAGGATGAGTTCGCCGACCCCCGCGTCGGCGGCCTCACGCGCGATCTGTTGGAGCCGGTCGGCCCCAATCGCCCGCCGTTCCGCCTTCGGTGACGAGCGAACGCAACAGTAGTCGCAGGCGAGGTTGCAGTCGAAGTTCGTGTAGACCCACACCCGCGATCCCGGTCGTTGAGCGGGGTCGAGTTGCGCGAGCGGGTCGGGGGTGCGCCCGTGACGAACGGTCAGGGTCGTTTCCTCGGCCACGACGATCTCGTTGCCGCTCGCGGCACACCACGCCGCAACGAGGCCGAGCGCGGCAGCACGGTGCGCTTGTCGAAGTCCGACAGTCACCGTCCCGCCCCTCGGTACACGCCCGATGCCTTCGATGAGGTCGAGGACGACACCCATCGCGGTGGGTTCGGCCACCGACGGGCTCACGGGCGAGGTCGGGGTCACCATCTCGGGGCGATTCTCTGCTCGCTCACGGCGGCAACGAGGGACGAGTAGCCCTCAAGCCTCGGAGGAACCCAGGCCTGCAGGCCCTCCATCTCCATGATCGGACGATGCTGCGGATTCTGCCAATCCATTGCGAGCAGATTCGCGACCCAGAGATCCGCGCGCTCAATAGTGAGCGACGGCATCGCGGTGAAGTTGCAGTGGCTGTACTCAGGTGAAGTCCAGAACGATTCGAACGCCCCGGGCAGCAACTCACCTCGCCCGATGGCGTTCCACGTGTTGATGCCGATCGCGGCGGCATCCGCCCGATCGTCGAGCACTGCACGCAGGGCATCGAGCTCGCTTCGACCGGTGTCGCCGTGTTTTCCCACGTCGCTGTCGATCCGGGTGAGACTGACGTCTCCCTCACCGAGGCCGGCCTCGCGCAGGAAGTGAATCGGAAGGATCGCCGCCTGGGCCGAATCACGCGATCCTAGAACCAGGCGGCGGCCGCGAAGGCTCTCGAGCGAGGTGAACCCGCTCCCCGAGCGAGCCACGAACACCGTCTTGAAGACGAGATCCGTGTCGCGCGAGGCGAGAGCGCGGCATGCGCCATCGGTTTGGGCGACGGTGCGCACCCAGGCGAGGTTGGTGTTCCAGGCGAGATCGAGCGATCCGGAGATGAGAGCATCGACCTGCCTGCCGTAATTGGAGAACAGCACGAAGTCGATCGGTGTCGTGGTCTCGGCAAAGTAGTCCCGCAACCCTTCCCAGATCGGTACGACGTTGGGCGAGTAGGCGACCGAGCCGATGACGAGTGGAGCGTTCATGCTGCGGCCCCGGCCGTCTCGGGCTGTGGAGCCCCGGCAGCAGCCGTCGGCGCATCGAAGAGGGATCGGCCGGTGATCGCACGACCATAGAACTCGTAGAGCACGTCGGATGTCGGGGCCATCACGTGTCCCGCTCGCGCGTCGCGGAAGTAGCGGTCGATCTGCAGGTGCTCAGAGAACGCCGCTCCGCCGCACACGCGCATGGCGACATCCGTGACACGCAGCGCAGCATCGTTTGACGATGCTTTACTTCCGAGCACGAAAAGGGGAGTGTCGTCTTCGGGAGCGGCGACCTTGCCCGCGGCCACGTCGAGGTAGGCGCTCGCATTGGCGAGATCGATCGACATCTTCGCGAGCTGTGCCCGGATGGTCGGCAAAGACGACAGGCTCTGATCGAGATGCTCGAGCCGCGCTCCCATCGTGTGCCGTACCGCGGCGTCGACCGCGGCTCGGCTGAGACCGATCGACACGGCGGAGTTGCCCAGGTTGAACCACGGCAACACCTGCCCCATCATCAGATCGAACCCTCCACCCGCCGCGCCTAGACGGAAGCCCTCGGTCGTGTCGACGTCGACGGTCATCGGGCTCGAAGAGTTCCCACGGAATCCCATGCCCTTCCACGGGCGATCGATCGACAGGCCGGTCGTGCCGGCGGGGATCGCAAAGAGGTCCACACCCTCCGCATCCGGTGTGCCCGTGGAGATGACGTAGACGTCTGCGTGGCCGGCCGAGGTGACCCAGCTCTTCTTCGCGGAAACCCGGATGCCCTCCGGTATCGATGTCGCTCGCGAAACGGGCGCCCAGAAGTGGGAGCGCGAACCTGCTTCGGAGAAGGCCAGCGACGCGAGCGAGCGGCCGCTCGCGAGGTCGGCGAGCAGTCCCGGCATCCCGGTGGGCGGCGCCGCAGCGATCGGCATCGCGGCGCTCACGTGCATGAGGTAGATCATCGCTGTCGACCCGCAGGCGCCGGCGAGGGCACCGGCCACCAGTACAAGCTCCCGCGGTCCTCGGCCCAGCCCACCGACCTCGGTTGGAAGAGTCAGTCCAAGCAGTCCCGATGACCGCAGCGCGGCGACCGCTTCCTCGGGAAAGCGGCCCTCAGCATCCACGTCATGCGCATGCCGGCGGGCGATCTCCACAACGGGATTCAGTAATTTGACAACATCGATCACGGTCTGCCTTTCGTCGGGTCGTGCGGCTGGGCTGGGGGAGCTGGTGACAACGAGAGTGCGAGCAGTGCCATGCCCAGGCCGCCGGCCACCGCCATCGCTGAGGCGTCACCGCCGAGAGGCCGGACCGACAGGGCGAGGCCCACGAGCTGGAGGAGGGCGGCTCCCGTCAGCAGCGTCCCTGCAATCAATCGCAGCAGCCGGCTCCGGATGATGCCGCTCACGATCGCGAGAATGCCGGCGGCCACCAGGATGCTCGCGCCGACCAGTCCGATGTTCACGAATCGAAACTCAGTGGGGAGCGAGGTGCCGAAGACGAAACCGGCAAGAACGATCGCGGCGGCACCGATCACTACCGTCCCGCGGTCGTAGGCCGTCGATGTTCCGAA
The DNA here is from genome assembly GCF_004403465.1 of Cryobacterium sinapicolor. GTDB lineage: Bacteria > Actinomycetota > Actinomycetes > Actinomycetales > Microbacteriaceae > Cryobacterium > Cryobacterium sinapicolor. The sequence goes on from NZ_SOGQ01000026.1 coordinate 50,530, forward strand.
GACGCTTGTCACGACACCCTCAACATGAGACGTGAGAGTCGTCCGGATGACGCCGACCACGACGTGCGCAGTAGTCCGTCGACTCCATAGCAGCGCCCGGCCGCAGTCGCGAAGAGGGCGAGATGAGCGAGCCCCATCAGGTAGTACGACCACTGCCACTCATCGGGTGCGAACAGCACCGAGAGGGTGATCGCCAATGTTTGGCCGATACCGACGACGGCCCAGAATCGTGTCGCGAGGCCGACAAGCAGGAAAGCGCCCAGCCCGCCCTCGATCAGAAGCGTGAACCATCCGAAGACGACAATGTTCGGCAGCACGACCACGTCGACGAACGTTGAATACGGCGCGAACACCGGATGCGAAACGGCCAGGCCGGCCCAAAAGTACAGGCCGTCGTTATTCGCCCGGCCAAAGTCCGGGGGTACCTTCCACGCGACATTTTGGATCCACATGAGGGCGACGCCGCAGCGGAGCGCGGCGATCATGATTCTCGAAGCGCGCGACATCTCCGGGGCGTCGACTAGTGCGCTCGCCGCTGTGGACATGGGTTCCTTTCGACGAGATCAGTCAAACCACATCGAGCGTTGAGCGCAACGACGAAAACATTACGAGACCCTGACAGGTCGGGGGCGGTCGGCTAGCGCAACCGTCTGGTGACCGGTGACGATCATGTAGGGCCAATTTTTTTGACATCAGCGATTTCCGCTGCGACAAACATGTACCGACCGCGAACTCAACCTGGGGGTGGCTATTCCAGGGGCGGCGGAAAATTGGAGGATTTCCCACCGAGCAATCCGCTGGCGAAGTCCTCGAACCCGTCCGCGGGAACCAGGAAGCTGGCGATCCTGCTCGAAACCGCAACACGAACGTGACCACCCCGGTGTTCACCGGGACCACGGAGACCGGGGCGACCGTGACCCTGTACACCGGGGCGTCCGTGGTCGGCGACAGTCGCAACCCTCGTCATCCGTCTACGACGGCACCACGCCGATCGGAAGCCTGACCACCACGACGACCACATACTCGATCACCTCGAGCCTGCTCCCGGACGGCGCCCGCACCGTGACCGCGAAGGCGACCGACCTCGCCGGCGACGTGTCCGTCGTCTCCACGGACACGACCGTCACGATCGGCACGCTCGCGCCGCCGCTCCGTCGACCCCCGTGATGACCGCGGCGACAGACACCGGCATCTCCGCCACGCCCGGGATCACCAAGATTCGGCCCCGCCCTCCGGCCGCCGAGGCCGGGAGCGCCATCGGACTGGGAGGTGACAGGGAGCAGCGGCAATCGTCGAACCTTCGGCGGGGACTCGTCGTCGGGAGGCGCACGCTCCTCGAACTGACGATCGCTGCCCGAAGTCACGGACCCGTCCCGAAACGACCCGGCTGCTCACGGCTGCGGTCGTGCACCGAGGCCAACGGCCCTGCTCCCGACCGTTCTGCTCGCCAAGTTTCAGCGAGAAACAATGGCGCTTCTCCGGGATGCAGCGAATTCCGTCAGGAGGCGAAATCCCTGCCTGTCGACGGACCCATGCATTGCCGCGAGCACCACAACTCCGACGCCCGCATCTCGGTCGAGACCGATCCAGCTGCTGAACCCCCCGGTACTGCCGTTGTGCCAAGTGATTGCGCGGCCCTGGAACTCGAGTGTGATCCACCCTGCACCGATACCGACCCTGGAAGAGTATTTTGAGACCGGCTCGAGCGCGGAAAGACCCCGCGCCGATCCGTCGAGGATCGAGCTGAGGAAGCCCCGCATCGTGCCTATCGTCGCGCGGACGCCTCCTGCCGGCGCGAGCCCCTCACCTACCCAAGCGGGCAGTGGGCGTCCGAATCGGCTGAACCCAGTCAGATCCATCGGCCCAAGGTCATCAGCGCGGATGGGCGTCGAGAATCCCTCGCCCAGGACCTCGTGCAGGAGTCGTTCGTAGCTAGTCGCGGCGCCTTGCGCCACGGCGTGCCCCAGCAACTGAAAACCGAGGTTCGAGTACCTGGGTCGGGCAGAGCCGACTCGCACGTTGCGAGTCTGTTCGAGGAGATCAGCGAGCGAATCACCGTAAGGGTTTTGCCCTCGGAACCAGAAGTCGACGGTGCGGCGAAGTGCATGCATCCCGGGCGGTAAACCGGGAAGACCGGAACGGTGAATGGACAGGGAACTCAGGCGCACTGAGCCGACCTTTCCGTGGCCTTCGAGCGGAAGCAAGTCGCGAAGGATTGTTGTCTGCGAGACGAGACTGCGCTCGGTCGCGTCGCGATACAACATGCCCGTGAGTGCCTTCGAGATCGAGCCGATCTCGAAGGTGGAATGGTGGTCCGCACCCACAGTTGCGGTCAATCCGCCCTGAGGGGTGATCACTGCCACTGCTGCTGCTGCTCCGGTTGAACGGAAGACGCGGCCCACAGCATGAACGAGTTCAGCATCCCCAGTCCAGCCAATCTCCATGAAAGCTTCCTTTCCGCCCGTTCTCGTTGCTCGTCAATCTTTGTTGACGATGCGTTCGATCAAACCATAGGTGATCCATTCGCCGAAAGTCAACGTCGGTTGACGCCAGTGGTTCGGTGCCACCGCGATCTCGCTTCGATGTGATGTTGCAGCAGGTTGAGGCGAAAGCGCCCAGAAGTCATCGCTGAGCGGTCGGGTTCTAAACGTTTGTGCAGTTCGATGGGGCTGTGCGGTCCTCGGCGCTGGAGCGGCTGCCTGACTGCGCGCTACCGTTTGCCGTACTTCTTGTGCACTGCCTGTTTGGTTACGCCGAGGCACTGAGCAATGGCCTCCCATGACAGCCCGGCCTGACGAGCACTGCGAACGAGGCCTGCCTCACTGCGCCCCACCTCTCGATGGAGCTCGGCAATGATTTGCAGTGCTTCAGCTGGTCCCTTGCCGTCCATCGCTCCGACAAGTGTTCTCAATCGCTCCGCCTGCATTCGTCAATACTAGTTGACGATAGTGAGCGGCGACGAGATCAATTCAGAAGTACGCGAGTGGGCTCAGTGTGACGTCGAGTGTCGGCACCCGCCGCATGCCTCCGGCTCGGCGGCGTGGCTCCGCGGCTGGTCTCGGAAGCGGATGTGGCGTCTCATCGCCGTGGGGCATTAGACGGCCGTCGGCCACCTGGTTCCTGTGAACGATGTCAGGACCGACGGGGAGACTCTTCCGAGAACGAGTGGGGGATGAGATGGTGACTGTGCAGCGAAAAGTGACGGACGTCGACGCGATCGTGGTCGGCTCCGGGCCGAATGGCCTGGCTGCAGCGGTGACCCTGGCCAGAGCCGGGCTCTCCGTGCGCGTCTACGAAAAGTCCGCCAACGTCGGTGGCGGCGCCGCCACCGCGGAACTGACCCTGCCGGGCTTCCACCACGACGTCTGCTCCGCCGTGCACCCGCTTGCGTTGGCTTCCCAGTTCTTTCAACGTTTCGGGCTCGCGGACCGGATCGAACTGGTCGTTCCGGAGGTCTCCTACGGCCACCCGTTGCCGGGCGGCACCGCGGGCCTCGCCTATCGCAGCCTGACGCGGACCGTTGCCGAGCTGGGCCGGGACGGCCCGGCCTGGAACCGGTTGTTCGCGCCCCTCGTGTCCCATGCTGAGCAGGTGGCCGAGTTCACCGGCGCGCAGCTTCTGCGGCTGCCACAGCACCCGGCCACCGCTTTGCGCTTCGGCTTGCGCGCCCTCGAACAGGGCAGTCCGCTCTGGGACCTGCGTTTCTCGGGTGAGATCGCGCCCGCCCTGCTCACCGGCGTCAGTGCGCACACGATCAGGGCCCTGCCCAGCGTCGCCACCTCCGGTGCCGGTCTCACTCTTGCCACGTACGCCCACGCCGGCGGTTGGCCGATCCCGGTGGGCGGCAGTGGCGCGATCGTGGCCGCGCTGGTCGACGACCTGCTCGCTCACGGTGGCGAGATCGTCACGTCGACCGAGGTGCGGCGGCTGAGCGACCTGCCACCGGCCCGGGTGGTGATGTTGGACCTGACGCCTCGGGCGCTGCTGCGGCTTGCCGAGGGCGAGCTGCCCGACGCATACGCGAGAAAGCTTCGCGCCTTCCGCTACGGCAACGGCGTCGCCAAGGTCGACTTCGCCATCTCAGATCCGGTGCCCTGGCAGGCCACCGGGTTGCGGGCGGCGGGCACCGTGCACGTGGGTGGCACCCGGGCGCAGATGCGGCGAGCTGAGAACACCGTCGCACGCGGCGGTCACGCCGAGGAGCCCTATGTTCTCGTGTCCCAGCCCAGCGGCATCGACCCCAGTCGCGCTCCGGCCGGTCAGCACACCCTCTGGGCGTACACCCATGTTCCGCGCGGTTCCACCATCGACCAGACCGACGCGATCGTGCGCCAGATCGAGCGCTACGCCCCGGGGTTCCGCGACACGATCCTGGCCAGCACGGGTCGCACCGCCACGAAGATGGAACAGCTGAACCCCAATTACATCGGCGGGGACATCTCGGCTGGCGAGGTGAGTCTGACCCAACTCCTCCGGCGGCCGGTCCTGTCCCCGGACCCCTGGCGCACTCCCTTGAACGGGGTGTACCTGTGCTCGTCGTCCACGCCGCCGGGCCCGGGCGTGCATGGTCTGGCCGGCTGGCACGCGGCTCTGAGCGCTCTTCGCCACGACCTCGGGGTGCTCACCGCCCCCGATCTCTCCCCGACCACGCAGAAATCGACCAATCAGATAACGACCAACCAGAAATAGGTGACACTGTGGCCGTGAACCACCACACCATGAACTGCCCGCCCGAGAACGTCTTCGCAGTCTTGGCCGACGGCTGGCTCTACCCGAGCTGGGTAGTCGGAGCCTCGCGAATGCGGGCTGTCGATGCGACGTGGCCGGAAGCAGGGAGCGCCATCCATCACTCGGTGGGTGTCTGGCCGGCCCTGATCGACGACTCCACGTCTGCTTTGGAATGGGACCCACCCCGGCATGCGCTCTTCAAGGCGCGTGGCTGGCCGGTCGGCGAGGCCCATGTGGCCGTCGACGTCAAAGCGCGAGGCAACGGATGCATGGTCCGCATCACCGAGGACGCCACCGCCGGCCCCGGCCGGTTCGTGCCCCTATTCCTACGTGACTCGGCGATCCGGATGCGAAACGTGGAGACCCTGCGACGGCTGGCATTCCTTGCTGAGGGCGGCGCCGGGAAGGTCCCCCAGGTACCAGGAACGACCACAATGTCGAAGTCGAAAAAGGCGGACACTGCCCAGAGGATTCCCAACCTGCCCGACCACTCTGCGACGCTGGGAAAGTAGATCATGTTCCTACTCTTCGGCACCCGTGCCCATCGTGCGGTGATAAACGTTGTCTCGTTCGTGTGCGGATATTGCGGGGTTCTCGCACAGCAGCAGGTGGTGAAAAAGTCTACGAAATTCACGCTGTTCTTCGTGCCTTTATTCCCCCTGGCGAAGTCTTACGCCAACGAATGCACCAACTGCGGCGGCACCACACGCCTCACTGCCACCCAGGTTGGGCACTCCATGGATTGGGCGGCACCACACGCCTCAGCAGGCTAGGGAGTGGTCGACAGCTGTCACGTGCAACGGCTCATCAACGACGTCGAGAAGGACGCGCTTGATCAGGAAGCTGACCGCTGTGGAGCGGAATCAACAGTGCCCGGCTCACCGTTGCTCCTGACTCGTTCGTTGCGGATGGCGCCGTCGATCCAACCGAACGCGACCAGGAGGTCGAGAACGTCTTCGGCGGTGACGTATTGCCCAGGGGCAGCTGTGCGGAAGACGACCAGCCAGACGGGGCCCTGAACACGGGTGAGAATCGCCCCACTACCCACCGGGGCGACCGCTGTCCCCGGCGGCTCTCAGGATCAGCCCGGCCTGGCTGTCTAGGATCGGAACCCCACGACGTCCCGGAGGATCCCATGAAGTGCCCCAACGACTCAACCACCCTCGTCATGAGCGAACGCAGTGGCGTGGAAATCGACTACTGCCCCGACTGCCGCGGCGTGTGGCTCGACCGAGGCGAGCTCGACAAGATCCTCGACCGGGCCGAAAAAGAATTCGCCCAGGCTGCACCGGTCCAGCCGGTTGCCGCCACACCGGTGCAGCAATACCCGGACCCGCGCACTCGTGCGCCGCAATACGGCGACCGTGATCGGAGCCACGACGACCGGGACCGCGGCTACGACAATCGTGACGGGTATCGGCCCAAGAAGAAGGACAACTGGCTGGGTGAACTCTTCGGTTAGGCGCGCCGCCGTTTGTGGGCAACCTCCCAGCGGGATTCCAAGCCCACTGTCAGAGCCTCGGCGTAGCATCACAGTATGATTCGTTTCGGAACAGGTCGTTGATCATGTCACGCAATTCAGTCAAGTGGCTCCCCGCCATCGTCGTTCCGGTTGTCATCGTCGCTGGCGTGCTTGCCGTGCCGCTGCAGGCCGGTGCCGCCGTTGACCTGCCCGACAAGACGCCCGAGCAGGTCCTCCTGATGTTCAGCGACAGCACCGTGAACGCCTTCTCCGGAACCGTCGAGAAGACCGCCGAGCTGGGCCTGCCCGACATCGACCTCGGCGCCGGCATGGCCGGGTCCATGGGCGAGTCGACGTCCGAGTCCGCGCCGGAGGGCACGGCTGAGCCCGGGGCTGCGGCTACAGGCGCGCTCGCATCCGTCATGGAACTTTTCAGCGGATCCCACACGGCCCGGGTCTACGTCGACGGCAGCGATGCCGGCGGCCCTGCGAAGGCGCGCGTGCAGATCCAGGACCGCATGGCGGAGCGCAACGTGGTGAGCAACGGCACGGATGTCTGGGCCTACGACTCCGAGACGAACACCGCCAGCCACCTGGCCATCCCCGCCGACGCCCGGGCCACCGCGCAGGCGAAGATCGCCGAGATGGCCGCCACCGCCCCAGCCGACCTGTCGACGCCCTCGCAGGTCGCCGACCGCTTCCTGAGCGAGATCGACCCGAGCACGACCGTCTCGGTCGGCACCGACGGCACCGTGGCCGGTCGCACCGCCTACGAGCTGGTTCTCACTCCCAAGGCCACCCAGACCCTGATCGAATCGGTGTCCATCTCGGTCGACTCCGAGACGGGCGTGCCGCTGCAGGTCACCGTGCGTGCCGCCGGTCAGGAAGACCCGGCCTTCCAGGTCGGCTTCACCGAGGTCGACTTCAGCACACCGTCTGCCGACCTGTTCGACTTCACCCCGCCGGCCGGCGCCACCGTTGAAGAGGTCGCCCTGCCGGTCATGCCTGAGATGCCTGCCGACGAGCCCAAGCCCGAGATCCCGGCCGAGAACGTTCCCGTCGTGACGGGAACCGGCTGGGACGCCATCGTGGAGGTGCCCGCGGCATCCGTTCCATCCGAACTCAGTGCCAACCCGATGCTGTCGGAACTTGCGACTGCAGTCGACGGCGGGCAGCTGTTCTCTACCGCCCTCGTCAACGTTTTCCTGGCCGACGACGGTCGTGTCTTCGCCGGGTCCGTTCCCGTGGAGTTGCTCCAGGCCGCCGCCGACGCCCAATGATCACGACACAGTGACCTCCGTCACCCCGGCTTCCGATCTTGCGATCGAGAGCCGGGGTCTCACCAAGCGCTTTGGCGGGCAGATCGCCGTGAATGAAATCAACCTGGCCGTTCCGCGCGGGTCGGTTTTCGGGTTTCTCGGCCCCAACGGCTCCGGCAAGACCACCAGCATTCGCATGCTGCTCGGCCTGACCCAGGCCAGCGGCGGGCAGATTCGCCTTCTGGGCCAGAGCATGCCCGACAGTCTTCACGACGTGCTGCCCCGCGTCGGGGCACTCGTGGAGGGGCCCGCGTTCTACCCGTTCCTCTCCGGCGCCGCCAACCTGCGCCGGCTCGACACGGCCGACCGCAATGCCCCGTCCCGCACGCGCGTCGCGCGGGTCGAGCAGGCTTTGGCGCGAGTGGGTCTCACCCACGCCGCCGGCAAAAAGGTGGCCGCCTACTCACTCGGAATGAAACAGCGACTCGGCATCGCCAACGCGCTGCTGCAGCCGCGGGAACTGCTCGTGCTCGACGAGCCCACCAACGGGCTCGACCCGCAGGGCACCCGCGAGGTGCGCAGCCTGGTGCGGTCGCTTGCGGCCGAGGGCACCACGGTCTTCGTCTCGAGCCACCTGCTCGCCGAGGTGGAGCAGATGTGCACCCACGCCGCGGTGATGAGCGGCGGCAACCTCGTGGCCCAGGGCACGCTGGCCGAGCTGCGTCACGTCGGCCAGACGCGGGTGCGCGTGCGCACACCGGATGCCGCCGCGGCATCCGCCGTGCTGACCCGACTCGGCCTCACCCCGGTGCGAAGCGACGTGCCCGATCAGGACCCGTGGGTCGCGGCTCCGCTGCCCCGAGACCTGTCGACCGGCCTGACCGGCCGGCCGGAGACCATCGTCGCGGCCCTCGTGGCCGGCGGTGTGCGCGTGCGCGGTTTCCTGATCGAGGAGTCCAGCCTGGAAGAACGCTTCGTGGCACTGACCGGAGAAGGTTTCGATGTCCTCCAATAGCGTGCCCCTTACGAACACGAACACGAACACGAACACGAACACGAACACGAGCACGAACACGGGCCCGAGCCCGAGCCCGAGCAGGCGCCGATCGGCCGGACTGGCCCTGCTCGGCTCCGAGTTGACGGTGCTGTTCCGCCGCCGCCGCACTTGGGCCATGCTCGTCGCCGTCGCACTGATCCCGATCCTGCTCGCCGTCGCCGTACGGCTGTCCTCGGAGACCCTGGCCCCGGGCGAGGGACCGCCTTTCCTCGACCGCGTCACCCAGAACGGACTCTTCGTGGCGTTCACCGCCATGATCGTGGCCATCCCGCTGTTCCTCCCGCTCACGATCGGTGTCGTCGCCGGAGACACCATCGCTGGGGAGGCCGGCCTCGGAACCCTGCGCTACCTGCTGGTGGCCCCGGCCGGCCGGGTGCGCCTGCTGCTCGTCAAGTACGCCGGCGTCGCCGTGTTCTGCCTGGCCGCGACCCTGACCCTGGCGGTGGCCGGAACCCTGATCGGGGCCGCGCTGTTCCCGGTCGGCCCGGTAACGCTGCTTTCGGGCGACGTGATCAGCGTGCCGGAATCCCTGCTGCGCTCTGCACTGATCTCGCTCTATGTGACGGTCTCCCTGCTCGGCTTCGCGGCGATCGGACTGTTCATCTCCACGCTCACCGACGTCCCGGTGGGTGCCATGGCCGCCACGGTCGTCGTGTCGGTGGTGGCGCAGATCCTCGACGTGCTCCCGCAACTGGAGTGGCTGCATCCGTGGCTCTTCAGCCACTACTGGCTGGGCTTCGCCGACCTGTTGCGGCAACCCATGGACCTCGGATCGTTCGGCGATAACGCGCTCCTGCAGCTGGGCTACATCGCCGTCTTCGGTGCGCTGGCCTACGGCCGGTTCTCCACGAAAGACATCCTGTCCTGACCCGATCCTGACCTGGCTCCGGTTCAGGGTCGCCGCCCCCGAACAGTCGACGACCTTTGGTGCACGGATGCGCGACACCTGTCGATCACGGCGGGTCCGCGGCCACGGTGGCGCGGGCGGGGGAGCAGCCGAGGCGCCGTGCGGGTTCGGGGTCCCCCGGTCGAGGTCGTAGCGTGGCTACCTCAGAACCCGAGCCGGTCCGCCTCACAACCGTGGGGACCCGACCGGGTGACACGGTCGTCCTCTGGGTGGCTGCGTCTGTGCCGTTATGAGGAAGTAGCCACATGCCTGAACGCACCACCGCGGTATCCGGAACCACACGTACCGGGGCCGCAGCACGAGACTCCCACCCGGATCAGAGCCTGGCCCGGTCGCTGAGCCGGCGGCACATCCAGATGCTCGCCATCGGCGGCACGATCGGAACCGGCCTGTTCATGGGTGCCGGCAAAACCATCTCTCTCGCCGGGCCATCCGTGATCTTCGTCTACATGATCATCGGCTTCATGCTCTTCTTCGTGATGCGGGCCATGGGCGAGATCCTGCTGTCCAACCTTGACTACAAGTCGTTCAGCGACTTCGCCGGGGACCTGCTCGGCCCGTGGGCGAGCTTCTTCACCGGCTGGTCCTACTGGGCGTTCTGGGTGGTCACCGGCGTCGCCGACATCGTGGCCATCTCCGGCTACGTCGACGTGCTGGCCCCGGGCACGCCGCTGTGGATCCCGGCACTAGTCACCCCGGTCGTGCTGATCGTGCTCAACCTGCCGAGCGTCAAGGCCTTCGGCGAGGCCGAGTTCTGGTTCGCCCTGGTCAAGGTCATTGCCATCCTCGCCCTGATCGGCACCGGCCTCGTGATGATCATGACGCACTTCACCTCACCCTCCGGCGCCGTGGCCGGCTTCGAGAACATCTGGAACGACGGCGGGATGTTCCCGCATGGCGTCGCCGGCTTCGTGCTCGGCTTCCAGATCGCCATCTTCGCCTTCGCCGGCATCGAGCTCGTCGGCACCGCGGCCGCGGAGACGAAAGACCCGGAGAAGAACCTGCCCCGGGCCATCAACACGATTCCGCTGCGACTGCTGCTGTTCTATGTGGGTGCCCTGGTGATCATCATGTCGGTCAACCCGTGGCGCACCATCGACCCCGGCAGCAGCCCGTTCATCGGTATGTTCGCCCTCGCCGGGCTCGGGGTAGCAGCCATCGTCGTCAACCTGGTCGTGCTCACCTCGGCCGCCTCAAGCGCCAACTCCGGCATCTACTCGACCTCACGGATGGTCTACGGCCTCGCCCAGGACGGCAACGCCCCGCAGGCGTTCGGTCGACTGAGCATCCGCAAGGTGCCGCAGAACGCCCTGCTGTTCTCCTGCATCTTCCTGCTGGCCGGTCTGGTGCTGCTCTACACGGGGGACTCCTTCATGGGCGCGTTCACCCTCGTCACCTCGGTGGCATCGGTGCTGACGATGTTCGTCTGGTCCATCATCATGGTCAGCTACCTGGTCTTCCTCCGCCGCCGTCCGCACCGGCACGCGGTTTCGGAGTACAAGATGCCGGGTGCCCGGTTCATGCCCTGGGTGGTGCTGGCGTTCTTCGCCTTCATGCTCTGGGCCCTCGGCCAGGCCGATGACACCCGCCTCGCGCTCGTCGTGGCCCCGGTCTGGTTCTTCGGGCTCGGTGCCGCCTGGTACGTCAACCGCAAGGCTCCGCTGCAGCAGGCCCGGATCGAGGAGTGGAAGGCCGACGCCCGCGCCGAGAAGGCCGCGCTCGCTCGTTGACGCGGCCCCGGGTCCAGCTAGATTCGGGGCCGGCGCGACCAGCGGTCGGCTTTCATGGCCAGGTGCAGTTCCAGCCGCACCTGGCCGCCCAGCGGGTCGGCGCCGATCAGTGTACGGATCTTCGCGAGCCGGTTGTAGATGCTGCTGCGGTGCAGGTGCAGGGCGGCGGCGACATCCTGCACCGATCCGTCGGTGTCGTAGAGCAGTTCCAGCATCGGCAGCAGCTCGTGGTTGGCGTCGAAGTCCCGCAGCTCGGCGAAGTAGACCGACTCCACGGGGGAGAGGTTGCGGCTGCTGGCCGCGAGGAACTGGTAGACGCCGATCTGGCGGAAGTCGGCGATGGTGCCCAGGCGGGCGTCGACCGCGGCGGCCTGCACCGCCTTGCGGGACTGGATGTAGGCATCCGGGACCCGTCGGAGGTCGGTGAACACCTCACTGAAGCCCATTAGGTCGGGGCGTTCGGGGGTGCCGCCGCGGCGGGCGAGTTCGGCTCGGTAGCGGTGCAGCATCTCGATGTGGGCCACCTTGCCCGGCGAATCGCGCAGGAGAACGACCGCGTGGGTCTCGGTGCCGGCGCTGAACCGGGCGGCGTCGATGCCGACCGTGGCGTGTAGCGCCGAAATGCGCTGCAGCAGAACGCCGGCCTCGGGGTCGGGCGTGGCCTCGTGGCCGGCGGCGTGCTCGTCGGGGCGGGGCATCAGGGTGGCGAGGTGCCAGGGACCCGTCGCATGGATCTGCGGCCAGCCCGCGATCTCCTCGATTGCGGGCGTCTCCGCGTGGCAGGCCGCGAGGAACAGGGCCTCCCTCTCCCGGCGCTGCGCGGATTCGGCGGTGTTGGTGTCGAGCAGGGTCTCGGCCAACCGGTCCAGCTCGCCGCGCACGGCGGGCAACTCCCGGAGGATCTCCTCCGGGGATTCGTCGTGGGAGCCCTGCATCGCCCACAGGTATCCGACCCGGAAGCCCCGCACCATCAGCGGCACGCAGACCCGGCCGAGCATCCCGAGCGCGGCGTTGGCGGGAACGGCGATCGGACGGACCGCCGTGCTGATGCCGTGCTGCAGTTGCCAGGCACTGACGTCGGCGGGCACCCTCTTGCTCAGCAGGAAGTTGACCCGCACGCTGTCCGCGAGCGGCTGGTCCCTGCTGTACGCCAGCAGGCCGCCGTCGAGGTCCTCGAGGGAGAGGGCGCGGTCCAGGCCGGCCGCGAGATGTTCGACCAGGTCTTCGATTTCCGCGCTTCTCATCAGCTCAATGCTAGGGGTCCGCAGTGTGCCAGAGGCGGACATCAGGCGACGTTTGCCGCAGTGAGACTCGACATCTGTCGAGTGACAAACCGCCTCCCCGTCTCCAATACCGGCGGCCCCCGGAGTCAAGCCCGCCCGACGTGGTAGTAAAACCCCTGAACAACATCATTATTCCGCCCCTGCTCGGGCCGTGGCCGGCTTCGGCCTCCGCCGCATGAGTGCGGGCCCGGCAGCGACGCCCGGCCCGGGCCGAATTGCTGGATTTAGTGTTGGTCCGGCTGCGGTTCACCGTTGAAAGTGGCACCGCAGCCCCCTGTCACAAGTTCACCTGAGCAGTACTGAGCAACGGAGTCGGCCATGATCATCGGTGTACCCAACGAAATCAAGAACAACGAATTCCGCGTCGCCATCACCGCCTCAGGCGTGCACGAGTTCCTGTCCGCCGGCCACACCGTGCTGGTCGAGAAGGGCGCCGGCCTCGGCTCGCACATCAACGACGACGAATACCACGTGGCCGGTGCCGAGCTGGTCGACTCCGCCGACGAGGTCTGGGCCCGCGCCGACATGGTGATGAAGGTCAAGGAGCCGGTCGCGGCCGAGTACCACCGCTTCCGCGAGGGGCTGATCCTCTTCACTTACTTGCACCTGGCTGCCGAGCCCGACCTCACCCGCGCCCTGACCGAGGCGGGCGTCACCGCCATCGCCTACGAGACGGTGCAGACCGCCAACCGTGCGCTGCCCCTTCTGGCCCCGATGAGCGAGGTCGCCGGCCGACTGGCCGTGCAGGTCGGCGCGCAGTCCCTGATGGCCCCGGCCGGCGGGAAGGGCGTGCTGCTCGGCGGCGTGCCCGGGGTGCGCCCCGCCAAGGTTGTCGTGCTGGGCGCCGGCGTGGCCGGCACCAACGCGGCCGCCATGGCGATGGGCCTCGGCGCCGACGTCACGATCCTCGACATCAACATTGACCGCCTCCGCCAGCTCGACGCGCAGTACCAGGGCCGGCTGAAGACGGTCGCGTCCAACTCCTATGAGATCGAGATCGCGGTGACGGATGCCGACCTGGTCATCGGTTCCGTGCTGATCCCAGGTGCCAAGGCCCCGAAACTGGTCACCAACGCCCTTGTGGCACGGATGAAGTCCGGCTCCGTGCTGGTCGACATCGCCGTGGACCAGGGTGGCTGCTTCGAGGACACCCACGCGACCACGCACGAGGACCCGACCTACCGGGTGCACAACTCGATCTTCTACTGCGTCGCCAACATGCCCGGCGCCGTGCCGAACACGTCGACCTACGCGCTGACCAACGTCACGCTGCGGTACGCCCTCTCGCTGGCGAACCTGGGAGTGAAGGCGGCGCTCGAGCGCGACGACGCCCTGGCCCTCGGCCTGAATGTCGCCGCCGGTCGGGTCACGAACCGTTCCGTGTCCGAGGCCCACGGCCTGCCGCTGGCCGACTGGCACGACCTCGTCACCGCCTAGCCTCGCGGGCTCGAGCGAGGGGCCGGAGCAGCCGCTCCCGTGACGCGCCGCACCAGGGTCAGGGAGTGGTGCAGCAACTCGGCGGGGGTGCCGGTGAAGCCGCCGGAGAACCATTTCTGCATCGAGTAGCGCATCACGCTGGCGGCGACGAAGACGACCATTCTCGCCTCGTCTTGCTGATCGAGGGTGTCGGACTCGGCATGCCCCTGGGTGTGGAATCGCTCGAGCACCAGCTGCACCAGGTGCTCCTCCAGCTCCGCGATGCGGGACATCTCCCCGGTGAGGAGTTCCGGGATTCGCTCGATCAGCATCCGGCGTTTTCGGAGAAGGTCCGTGTCGGGGGATTGGTCGGCCAGCGCGGCGGCGATCATTCCGACGAGGTCTCCGAGTACATCCCTGCCGGTGCCGTGCACGAAGGCCCGGTGCTCGGCATCCGTCGGCGCGGGTGGCGTGCCGCCCAGGAACGCACCCTCCTTCGTGCCGAAGTAGTTGAAGAACGTGCGCGGTGAGACCATGGCGGCCTCGCAGATCATGTCGACCGTGACGCTGTCGTAGCCGTGCTCGAGGGCCAGGGAGATGGCCGCCCGCTCCAGCGCCGACTGGGTGGCCGCGCGCTTGCGGGCACGCAACCCCTCGTCCGCGGCGGGGCTCAGGCCCGGAGCGCTCAGGCCCGTGCTACTCATATCGCAGCGCGTCGATCGGGTTCTGTCGTGCCGCCGCCCGGGCCGGGAGGGTGCCGGCCAGGAAGGCGATCAACATGACGACGCCGATGATGATGGCGATGGAACTCGGCGCGAACTGCACGACCTGCAGCCCGGGCAGGTTTTCAAACACGGTCGTGGCCAGGATGTTGCTGACCAGCGACCCGACGCCCACCGCCACGAGCGCGCCCAGGGCGCTGCCCAGGAACCCGATGAAGACGGCCTCGGTGCTGAACAGGGCGTAGACGCGGCCGCCGTTCATGCCCATGGCCTTCATCAGCCCGATTTCCCGGGTGCGTTCCTGCACGCTCATCAGCAGGGTGTTGATGATGCCGAAACCGGCAGCGATCAGGGCGATCACGGCGAAGGCGTTGAGCACGCCGATGATGACGTTGATCACGGTCTCGAACGAGCCGATCTGATCCGCGACGGTCTGCGCGGCGTAGCCCTGGTCGGCGAGGTCGGCCTTGATCGCGGTGATCTCCGCGTCGGAGGCGTCCAGGTCGAACCGGGCGGTCGCGGTGGCGTAGCTCTGCGGCGCTCCGGCGGGGGTGCCGGAGAGTTCCACGGCGTGCAGCCGGTCGGTCAGCGGCTGGTTGAGTCCGGCCCCGGCGCCGAGGATGGTCTCGTTCTGCACTCCGACGACGGTGGCCGGAACCTGCTGCTGGGTGCCCGCGAAGTCGGCGATGCCGATCGTGACGGTTTCGCCGATGGCCGATTCCGGGGTACTGAAGCCCAGGGTGTCGAGGTAGGTGGTCGGAAGCAGGATCTGGTCGGTGGTGCTCTCGTTGTCCAGCTGCTCCCCGGCGGCCAGGTCGGCCGTGGTCAGGGTCGCGGCGGCGTTCACGGTCAACTCGAACTTGCCGCTGTCGTCGTATTCGATGTAGTCGGGCGTCACCTGCACCGCCGGGTCGACGCCGACGATGCCGCTGGTGGCCTCGATCGTGCCGAGATCGGCGTCGGTGAGCGCCTGGATGGTGCTGCCGGGGCGTGAGCCGTTGCCCAGACTGATCGCGGTGGCCTTGTCCGGGTCGTAGGGGGCCGGTCCGTCATCCGCTGTTGCCGTGGCGTCGCCGGCCTTGGAGACCGTGAGCACATCCGCCGCCCCGATCGCCGACACCTGGCTGTTGATGTAGCTCGTCACCCCGGTGCCGATGCCGCTGGTGATGGTGAGGGTGAATGCGCCGATGAAGATGGCGATGACGGTCAGGCCGGTGCGGAGCTTGCTGCGGAAGCTGTTCGCGATCGCGGTCGTGATGATGTCGACGAACTTCATGCGTGTGCTCCTGCGGGCTTCTCGATGGCTTCCGGGGACCTGGTGACGTCCTCGAGTCCGTCCCGGATGAAGATCTGACGGTCGCAGCGGGCCGCGAGGTCGATGTCGTGGGTGACGATGATCAGGGTGATGCCCTTGTCCCTGTTCAGGGAGAAAAGGATGTCCTCCACGACGGCCCCGGTAGTCGTGTCGAGGTTGCCGGTCGGTTCGTCCGCGAAGATCACCTTCGGGTTGTTGACCAGGGCCCGGGCGATGACGGCGCGCTGCTTCTGCCCGCCGGACAGGTTCATGGCTTTGTTCTTCGCCTTGTCGGCAAGCTCCAGCTGTTCCAGGGCCTTCATTCCGCGTGCCCTGCGCTCCTTCGGGCCGACCCCGGCGATCTTCAGGGGGAGCACGACGTTGTCCAGCACGCTCGCATTGGCGGTGAGGAAGAACTGCTGGAAGACGAACCCGAAGTCCTGGTTGCGGAGCCGGTTCACCTCCTTGCCCTTGAGCTTCTTGGCATCCGTTCCCTCGACCAGCAGTGCCCCGCTGTCCGGGTCGTCCAGCAGGGCCAGCAGGTGCATCAGCGTGGACTTGCCGGACCCGCTCTTACCGACGATGGCGATGGATTCACCGGCACGGATGTCGACGGAGACACCCTTGAGCGCGTCGAAGCGATTGGCCCCGCTCCCATAGGACTTGCCTATGTTCTGGGCCGAGAGAACAGGAACAGTCATGGGGGCGGCATCCTTCGGGGGTGAGGGTCGGTTATAACTTATGCAGAGACAATAAAATTACGGTAGCTGCACCAATACCTCCCCGGCTGGGAGCGCCCTGTGCGGGGCCGGCGCATGCCCTGATTCACTGTCGGGCCGAACAGAGCGGGGCCCGGATTAGTCAATCCGGACCCCGCAGCGTACCGGTTGTCGGTCAGCGCTCCATCCTCACGCGGCGGAGCAGCCAGACGGCTGCCCCCGCCAGGGCCAGGCCGACCAGGACGATGATTCCGGGCGCCGCGCGTCCGAAGCTCACTGTGTCGGCGCCGTCGGCCAGCCGACCTGAACCCTCGACCACCTTCGTATTGCCCGCACTCAGCTCGGCGGTGCCAACCGCGAGTGTGGTCGCGCCGTCCAGAAGAGTGCCCGATCCGGCCGACACCTTCTCGGTGCCCACGGCCAGTGAACTGGACCCGGATTCGAGGGCGGTGGTTCCGAGGGCCAGCGTGGACGCCCCCGCCGCAAGGGTCTGCGTGCCCTCTGCCAGCGACCCTGCACCGATCGAGATGCGGGTTGCGCCATCGGCGAGACTCACAGCGCCCATCGCCAGTGTCGTCGCTCCTGTGGACAACGACGAGGCGCCGGCCGCTACTCGACCGGTGCCGCTCTGGAGGGAGCTCGCCCCGGTGGAGACCGCGCTGGTGCCGACCGCGACACGTTCGGAACCTGCGGTGAGTGCCTGCGTGCCGACCTGGAGTTCCGAGGCGCCCGTAGCGAGGGCACCTGCGCCCGCGGCCAGCTCGACCGCTCCGCCCGACACGCGGGCCGTACCGGTGGCGAGGGTGGTGAGCCCGTCGCGAAGTTCCGCGGATGCGGTCTGGAGCACCGCCGTGCCCGCGCTCAGCGGCGTCAGTCCGTCGAGGAGGGCGGCGGAACCGTCCCGGAGGGCGACGGTCCCGGACTCGACTCCCGTTGTGCCCGTGTGCAGGGTGGAGGCGGCGGAGCTCAGTCCCTTGAGGGTGGCCAGAAGGGCGTCCGGGGTGATCGTGTCTGCCTCGACCTGGCCGACGAGAGTGGCGAGGGCGGCATCCAGCTTCGTGGCGCCCGCAGCAACGCTGCCGGCGCCGCCGGCGAGCCCTGTTGCTCCCAGCGCGAGGGCCTCGGCGCCGCGCCGGGCCATGTCAGCGCCTTGGGCGGCGGATGCTGTCCCAGCGGCCAGCCGGACCGAGCCGTCGCGAGCCGTCGTTGCGCCGAGGGTGACCTGGCCGGCGCCGGCGGCCAGAGTAACCGCACCCGCGGCAACCTGCGTCGCGCCGGCTAAAACCTTCGTGGCACCGCTCCCTGCCGTGGCGACGCCGACGGCGAGAGTCGCCGCGCCGGTCGCAGCAGCTCCGGCACCCGTGGCGAGAGCGTTCGCTCCGGTGGCGGCGGTGGCGGCGCCGGCGGACAACGTTTCCGCGCCCCGCGCGGCCGACTCGGCTCCGAGCACCAGCCTGGTGCTGCCGGTGACGCTGGTGAGCGCTCCCTCAAGAAGGGTGCCTGCCCCGGCCGAGGCGCTCGCCGCGCCTGTCGCCAGGCTGCCGGCGCCCGTGTTGGCCCGGGTCGCCCCGGCCTGGAGGTCGGTCGCTCCGGAGGCTGCGGAGGCGGCTCCCACCGACAGGGTCTCGGCGCCCTCGGCAAGTTTTGCGGCGCCACCGGCGACTTTCAGAGAGCCGTTGTGCAGTTGGACTGCCCCGTTGGAGAGTTCTCCGGCACCGCTTGCCAGCCGCCCTGTGGTCAGGAAGAAGAAGGTGAGCAGCATGACCAGCATCAGGCTGAGCCCGGTCACGGCAGAACGGATGCCGAGAGTGCTTCGGCGGGACAGGGCACGGTCAGATCTCATCATTGAGGCTCCTCGAAAGACGCGAGCGGGCATGCCGGAACTCGCGTGGTGTGGGTGCGTTGCGCGGTTAACTCCGGCGTGGCGGCCACTGGTCGAAGGCCGCGCGGCGCGGTGTCGCGCCGAAGTGACACGACCGTAGCAGTGGGCCCGGTGTGGAATCGAAGGCTCGAAAAAGTTCAGGGCTGAGGCCAACACATTACGCGCTGAACTCGTATACTTTGTAGGCTATCTACAAAGATACCCCCCGAAAAGAGTGTCAAACATCACAGGTCGAGGGACTCGTTCGGCGCGAGTGGGAAGAACTCGCCGCCGTTCTGCTCGGTGGCCCACTTGATCCGCACGTTCGACATTTCCTTGCCGCCCCGGGAGAGCCCCATCTCATGGGTGGGGAAGGTGCGGCGCGGCTTAAGGGCCAGAACGTAGTCCATCACCTCGCTGATCTTGAGCCAGGGTGCGCCGGCCGGCACGGCGAGGGTCTGCACGCTCACGCCTTCCGGAATCGTGAACGAGTCGCCGCCGTAGAAAAGCTCCTCGTCAACGAGCACGCCGAGGTTGTCGATCACGGGGATCGTTTCGTGGATCACGGCGTGCGTGCCGCCGAAGAAGCGCAGTCGGAACGGCCCGGCCTCCACGGTGTCGCCGGCGCTGACGACGGTGACCGGATAGTCGGCGGCGGCGGCCGCGACCCCGGCCGGGGCGAAGATCGGCACGTCCGGGTTCAGGGCGATGATGCGGTCCAACTGCTCCGGGGTCCAGTGGTCGGGGTGCTCGTGGGTGATCACGACGGCGACGGCCCGAGCGGTATCGGTGAGCGGGCTCGTGAACGAGCCGGGATCGATGAACAACTTCTGGCCGGCCTTGTCAAGAATCAGTGCCGCGTGCTCGAGCTTCGTCAGTTTCATGGATTGAGCTAATACCGAATCCCAGCGCGCTGCAAGCTGAGGCCATACTGGAGCGGTGCCTCCCCGTCTCCACCTCGTCGTCGCCGTCAACGCCGCAGCCTCTTTCGGCCGCCGCAGCGACGTCGGCTCTCGGGTCTGCGAGGCCCTGGTGGCCGCCGGTCACCAGGTGAGCAGCCTGAGCGCGCCCAGCTTCGAGGAACTCCGGCGCGACGTTCGGGCCGCGCTGGTGCCGCAGGTCGATGCGCTCGTGGTCGTCGGCGGCGACGGGATGGTGAGTCTCGGCACCAACCTCCTGGCCGGCACGGACCGGCCCCTTGCCATCGTGCCGTGCGGCACGGGCAACGACCTTGCGCGCGGGCTTGGGATCCCGGTCGATGACACGGATGCCGCCATCCGTCACCTGCTCGACGCCCTCACCCGCCCGCCGCGGGCCATCGACGCCGCGCAGGTGCGGTGCGCCGACACGACGACCTGGTTCGCGGGCGTGCTCTCGGCCGGGTTCGACGCCGTGGTGAACGAACGGGCCAACCGGCTGCGCCGACCCCGCGGTAAGAGCCGCTACACCCTGGCCATGCTGTTGGTGCTGGCGACGTTCCGGCCGCTCTCGTACCGGCTGACCGTTGATGGCCGGCCCCGCCGAGTGCGGGCCATGCTGATCTCCGTTGCCAACAACGTCTCGATCGGCGGCGGCATGCGCATCGTTCCGGGCGCGGTGATCGACGACGGTATGCTGGACCTCTTCATCGTGACCCCGCTGTCCCGGGTGGGCTTCCTCCGGGTGTTCCCGAAAGTATTCTCCGGCACGCATACCACTCTTCCGCAGGTCGAGATCACGCGCTGCCGGAGCATCCGGATCGACGCGGACCGGGTCACCGCCTACGCCGACGGGGAGCGGGTCGGAGCACTGCCGGTGCAGATCGACGTGGTACCGGGGGCCCTGCTGGTGCATGCCTGACCCGCTCAGTTTGGTTTTAGCAGTCGGCGTGTGGCATATTAGGTGAGTTGCAAAACGGCCCCATCGTTTAGCGGCCTAGGACATCGCCCTCTCACGGCGGTAACGCGGGTTCGAATCCCGCTGGGGTCACACACAGCCCGGTTCCCTTCTTCTGGAAGGGCGCCGGGTGTCTTTTTTAAGCGGGACCCCCGGTAGACTCCACCGAGTGAAGGGGAGTATCCCTGTGCCCGATTCGGACACTTCGCCGTGAACGTCAACACGGGCCGCACTGCAGGGGCCCCGGCGCGGCGGTATCGATTCATCGGTACGGGAGAGACTTTCAGGTTTCCTGCTGCCTCCAGCATCCTCTTCAATGAAAGGCTCCACCCGCATGGAACTTGCTCTCCCGCTCTGGTTCGAGATCGGGTCGCTCGTCGTCCTGACGCTCATCCTGCTCGCCGACCTGGCCATCGTCTTCAAGCGGCCGCACGTGCCCTCGATGCGCGAAGCCAGTCTCTGGGTGGCCTTCTACGTGGGACTGGCGCTGATTTTCGCCCTGCTGATGCTGGTTCTGGGTGACGCCGAGCACGCCGGCCAGTTCCTCGCCGGCTGGCTCACCGAGTACAGCCTCAGCATCGACAACCTCTTCGTCTTCGTCATCATCATGGCGAGGTTCTCGGTGCCCCGGAAATACCAGCAGGAAGTGCTGATCGTCGGCATCATCATCGCGCTGGTGCTGCGCGGCATCTTCATCCTGCTCGGCGCTCAGCTGATCGAGAACTTCAGCTGGATCTTCTACATCTTCGGCGCGTTCCTGCTCTACACGGCCGTTCACCAGGCGGTCGCGAAGGAGCCCGACGTGGACGAGGCGGACAACGGCCTGATCCGCTACCTGCGCCGGCACATGAACATCTCGTCGACCTTCGACGGTTCCAAGTTGCGCACACTGGTCGACGGCAAGAAGGTCTTCACCCCGATGCTGATCGTGCTCCTCGCGATCGGCACCACAGACCTGGTCTTCGCCCTCGACTCCATCCCGGCGATCTTCGGCATCACGCAGAGCCCCTTCATCGTGTTCACCGCGAACGTTTTCGCCCTGATGGGCCTGCGCCAGCTGTATTTCCTGCTGGGTGGGCTGCTCGAACGCCTCGAATACCTCAAATACGGGATCGCGTTCATCCTGTTCTTCATCGGCGTCAAGCTCGTCTTCCATGCCCTGCACACCAATGAGGTCTTCTTCATCAACGGTGGCGAGGGCGTGGCCTGGGCCCCGGAGATCGACACCTGGACCTCCCTCGGGGTGATCGTGGTGTCCATGGCGGTGGCCACCATCGCCAGCCTGATCAAGGCGCGGCGGGATGCTCGCCGGCGGGGCCACACCCTCGCCGAGGAGATCCCCCACCTCGTCGAAGAGTGACATCCGCCGACGTGCTTCGCACGCACCCGAACACTGGAGCAGTCGTGGCCTCGCAGAGTGAGAGCGAACTGGTGCTCCCTGCGGCCCGCGCGCGGTTCGTGTTCAGTGCCCGGAGCGACGTCGGCCGTGAGCGCAAGGTCAACGAGGACAGCTACCTGGCGCAGTCACCGGTCTTCCTGGTCGCGGACGGCATGGGCGGACACGCCCACGGCGACGTGGCCAGTCAGACGGTCGTGCGGGTCTTCGAGGAGCACATCGCCCGGGATGCGCCCTCGACCCCGGAACGGGTGCTCGACGCCATCCACTCCTCGAACGACGCGGTGCGCGACCTCAGCGCCGTCGACGACTACGGCACCGCGGTGTCCGGCACCACACTGGCCGGCATCGCGTTCGTCGACGCCGGCGATGATGTCGGCTTCCACTGGATGGCCTTCAACATCGGCGACTCGCGGGTCTACACCTGGGACGGGCGCACACTGGCCCAACTGAGCGTCGACCACTCCGCGGTGCAGGAGATGGTCGACGCCGGTCTGATTTCCAGTGACGAGGCGGAGCAGCATCCGGAACGCAATGTGATCACCCGCGCTATCGGCGCCGACGAGTCCGTGGACGCCGACGTGTGGCTGTTGCCGGCGTCCGGACGGCACGCGTTCCTGATCTGCTCCGACGGGCTCAACAAGGAACTCGGCGCCGCCGAGATCGCACAGCTGCTGGCATCGTATGACGGCGTCGCGGAGCCCGGCCGGTCCATCGCGGACGTGCTCGTCGACGCGGCCCTGGCTCGGGGCGGACACGATAACGTCACGGTCGTGTCTGTGGAGTCGTTCCTCGGGAATCCCGAGCAGGACGATGCCGACAGCACGGAAGATCGATCGACCGGGCTGCACGAGCATCTCGGAGACACGAGGCCAAGAAGCCAGGGGTAGATGACAGATGCTCCCGTATCACTACGATGATTCGGGGGTCTGGCTGGCAACGACACTGGGCGGACAGCTCGTTGTCGTGCGCTCGGACCGTTCCACGGACGAGTCCGTTCGCTTCTGGGCCAGCAGAGATCCGCTGCGCCGCCTCTTCAGCCGATTCCGCCTCCGAACACGGCGGGACGGGAGTCGCGTCGACCTCTCGAAGTAGGCCGCCGCGGCTAGAGTGGCGACGTGGACACAGCCAAAAGCACCCTCGAATGAGGGTCGCCCGCCAAGCCGGCATACGCAAAGTGTTAGCCTGTCAGGGTGCTGCTGCGTCGACTCCCTCTTCTCTGCCGCGACGAGTCCCAGATCTGAGGCCTCCCTCGTCGTGGAGTTTCTTGTTGGCTGCATACCCATCGTTGAGGAAGACCCACACACATGACTGATGCACCACTGCTGGAAGAACGGCCGCGCACTCTGGCCGAGAAGGTCTGGGACAAACATCTGGTCGCCAAGGGCGAGAACGGCACCCCCGACCTGATCTACATCGACCTGCACCTCGTGCACGAGGTCACCAGCCCGCAGGCCTTCGACGGGCTGCGCCTGGCCGGACGTCCCGTGCGCCGCCCCGACCTCACCATTGCCACGGAGGACCACAACACTCCGACCCTGGCGATCGACAAACCCATCGCCGACCTGACCAGCCGCACCCAGATCGAGACGCTGCGACGCAACTGCGAGGAATTCGGCATCCGCCTGCACTCGCTCGGCGACATCGAGCAGGGCATCGTGCACGTCGTCGGGCCGCAGCTGGGCCTGACCCAGCCGGGCATCACCGTCGTCTGCGGCGACTCGCACACCTCGACCCACGGTGCCTTCGGAGCGATGGCGCTCGGCATCGGCACGAGCGAGGTGGAGCACGTGATGGCCACCCAGACGCTGCCCCTCAAGCCGTTCAAAACCATGGCGATCACCGTCGACGGCACCCTCCGCCCCGGCGTGACGGCCAAGGACCTCATCCTCGCCGTGATCGCGAAGATCGGCACCGGCGGCGGCCAGGGCTACGTGCTCGAATACCGCGGCAGCGCCATCCGAGCCCTCTCGATGGAGGGCCGCATGACCATCTGCAACATGTCCATCGAGGCCGGCGCCCGGGCGGGCATGGTGGCCCCGGATGCGATCACCTACGACTACCTCCAGGGTCGCGCCCACGCCCCGGACGGCCAGGACTGGCTCGACGCAGTCGCCTACTGGGACACCCTCGCCACCGACGACGGCGCCGTGTTCGACGCCGAGGTGATCCTCGACGCCGACACCTTGGAACCCTTCGTCACGTGGGGAACCAACCCCGGCCAGGGCGTCTCACTGAGCGAGGCCGTGCCTGACCCTGCCGGGATCAGCGACGCCAACGAGCGCTCCGCCGCCGAACGAGCCCTCGAATACATGGACCTCGCCGCCGGCACCCCGATGAAGGACATCCGGGTGGACACCGTCTTCCTCGGCTCCTGCACCAACAGCCGGGTCGAAGACCTGCGCGCCGCCGCCGCCATCATCGCCGGCCGCACCCTGGCCCCAGGCGTGCGAATGCTCGTGGTGCCCGGGTCCGCACGGGTGCGCATCGAGGCCGAGGCGGAAGGCCTCGACAAGATTTTCACCGACTTCGGCGCCGAATGGCGCTTCGCCGGTTGCTCCATGTGCCTCGGCATGAACCCCGACCAGCTGGCTCCCGGAGAACGGTGCGCCTCCACGAGCAATCGCAACTTCGAGGGCCGGCAGGGTAAGGGCGGACGCACCCACCTCGTCTCCCCGCTGGTTGCGGCGGCGACCGCGATCCGCGGTACGCTATCGAGCCCGTGGGACCTGGCCCAGGATGGAGACAAGTAGGTTATGCAAAAGTTCACGACCGTCACGGGCATCGCGCTTCCGCTGCGTCGCTCCAACGTCGACACCGACCAGATCATCCCCGCCGTCTACCTCAAGCGCGTCACCAAGACCGGCTTCGAAGACGCCCTCTTCGCCCGCTGGCGTGCCGACCCGGACTTCGTCCTCAACGATCCGGCCTACCGGGGCGCCCGCGTGCTCGTAGCCGGCGCCGACTTCGGCACCGGCTCCTCGCGGGAGCACGCCGTCTGGGCGCTGCGCGACTACGGCTTCGACGTCGTGCTCAGCCCCCGCTTCGGCGACATCTTCCGCGGCAACTCCGGCAAGCAGGGTCTGCTCGCCGGCCAGATCTCCGAGGCCGACGCGCAGCGTCTGTGGGACGTCATCGAGGCCTGCCCCGGAGTCGAACTGACGGTCGACCTCGTGTCGAGAACCGCCCGCGTGGGGGCCCTCACCGTTCCGTTCGAGATCGACGACTACACCCGGTGGCGCCTCCTCGAAGGTCTCGACGACATCGGCCTCACCCTGCGCGACGAAGCGCGGATCGCAGAATTCGAATCCCACCGGGAGCCATGGCGGCCCCGCACTCTCCCCGCAAGGCAGGTAAGTTTGTGAGCACAATCAGCGAGATCACCCAGAACCGTGAAGACGACCAGAACCGGGAAGACGCGCAGAATCGCGAGAACGCCCAGAATTGGGGGGCGGCCGTGGGGTTGCAGGGCGACCGGATCACCATCCGCGGCGGCATCCCCCTGGTCGGCCGGATCGAGTTGAAGGGCGCCAAGAACCTGGTCACCAAGGCCATGGTCGCGGCGCTCCTCGGCGAAAGCCCCAGCACGCTCAAGAACGTGCCGAACATCAGCGACGTGCGCATCGTGCGCCAGTTGCTCGAGGTACACGGCGTCAAGGTCACCGACGGCGCCGAGCCCGGCGAACTGCTGCTCGACCCCGTCGACGTCGAGAGCGCGCACTTCGCCGCGATCGACGCCCACGCCGGCTCCTCGCGCATCCCGATCCTGTTCTGCGGCCCGCTGCTGCACCGCCTCGGGGAGGCGTTCATCCCCGACCTCGGCGGCTGCCGCATCGGCGACCGCCCGATCGACTACCACCTGGACGTGCTGCGCAAGTTCGGTGCCGTCGTCGAGAAGCAGCCCAACGGCATCCGGATGTCCGCACCCAACGGCCTCAAGGGCACCAAGGTGTCCCTGCCCTACCCGAGCGTCGGCGCGACCGAACAGGTGCTCCTCACCGCCGTGCGCGCGGAGGGCATCACCGAGCTCAAGGGCGCGGCGATCGAGCCCGAGATCATGGATCTCATCAACATCCTGCAGAAGATGGGCGCCATCATCACGGTCGACACCGACCGCGTGATCCGCATCGAGGGTGTCGAGCGCCTCGAGGGGTACAACCACCGCGCCCTCTTCGACCGGAACGAGGCCGCCAGCTGGGCCGCCGCGGCCCTGGCCACCGACGGCGACATCTTCGTCGGCGGCGCGCGCCAGCCCGAGATGCTGACGTTCCTCAACGTGTTCCGCAAGGTGGGCGGGGCGTTCGACATCGAAGACGACGGCATCCGTTTCTACCACCCGGGCGGCGACCTCAAGCCTGTCATCATCGAGACGGATGTCCACCCCGGCTTCATGACGGACTGGCAGCAGCCGCTCGTGGTCGCCCTGACCCACGCGCACGGCGTCTCGATCGTGCACGAGACCGTCTACGAGCAGCGTTTCGGTTTCGTCGACGCTCTCGTCGAGATGGGCGCCACCATCCAGATCCACCGCGAATGCCTCGGCGGGCACCCCTGCCGGTTCGGCCAGCGCAACTTCAACCACTCGGCCGTCATCACCGGGCCGACGAAACTGACCGGCGCCGACATCGAGGTCCCCGACCTGCGCGGTGGCTTCAGCCACCTGATCGCGGCGCTGACCGCGAAGGGAACCTCCACCGTCAGCAACGTCGGAATCATCAGCCGCGGCTACGAGAACTTCATCACCAAGCTTCAACTGTTGGGGGCTGACTTCGATCTCGAAGGATAATGGGGCTGTGTCAGCATCAAATCCAGCGCCCGATTCCGATCCAGCGCCCCAGACCCACATCGCCACTGAAGCCGTGAACCCCGGCCGGGAGCGTTCGGAGACGCGACGGCCATCCGTGTTCTGGGTGTTGGCGGTGATGATCCTCCCGGTGATCAACCTCGCCGTGCGATTCAAGGTCACCGACGCCGCGAAGTTCCCGCGCTCGGGGGCATTCGTGATGGCCCCCAATCACTTCAGCGAGATCGACCCCGTCTTGATGGGGGTGCTGAGCTGGAAGCTGGGGCGCGCGCCTCGGTTCATGGCGAAGGCATCCGTCTTCACGATCCCGGTGATCGGCCGGCTGCTGCACATGTCGGGTCAGATCCCGGTGCAGCGCGGCGGCAACGTGCGCGGCAGCGAGCCCGTGAAGGCGGCCCAGCGCCTGGTCGAACGCGGCCAGATGGTCGTGGTCTACCCGGAGGGGTCGCTCACCCGCGACCCCGGGCTCTGGCCGATGCGCGGCAAGACCGGCGCCGTGCGGATCGCCCTCGAACGTGGCATCCCGATCGTGCCGGTGGCCCACTGGGGAGCGCAGGAGATCATGCCGCGCTACTCGAAGCGACTCAACCTGTTCCCGCGCAGGACCGTACTGGTCAAAATCGGCGACCCGCTCGACCTGACGCAGTTCCGGGGCCGCAACCTCGACCCGGCGACGCTCAACGAGGCCACCACCCTCGTCATGGCCGCAATCACCGAGTTGCTCGAAGATCTTCGGGGTGAGACGGCGCCGACCAAGCGCTGGAACCCGACCGAGCACGATCAGAAAGAGACCGGCCGTTTTGAAGCCTAAGGTTCAGCCAGGCAAGCGGGTCGCCGTTCTCGGCGCCGGCAGCTGGGGCACCACGTTCGCCAAGATCCTGACCGATGGTGGGGCCGATGTGGTGCTCTGGGCCCGCCGCCCCGAGCTCGCCCGGGAGATCACCGAGGGCCGGCGCAACAGCGATTACCTGCCCGGCATCAACCTGCCGGTGGGGCTCCGCGCCACCTCGCGACTCGACCTGGCCCTCGCCGGCGCCGAGCAGGTGTACGTGTCGGTGCCGAGCCAGTCGCTGCGCGAGAACCTGATCCTGGCCGAGCCGTTCCTGGCCCCTGGCGCGATCGTGGTCTCGCTGATGAAGGGCGTCGAGCGCGGGTCCGGCCTGCGCATGAGCCAGATCATCGCCGAGGTCCTGCCGATCAACCCGGACCTCATCGCGGCGATCTCCGGACCCAACCTGGCCCTCGAGATCGCCAAAGAGCAACCGACGGCAGCCGTGGTCTCCTCGAACAGCCTCGAGACAGCGCAGGCCGTGGCCATGCTGGCCCGCAACCGCTACTTCCGTTCCTACGTCAACACGGATGTCATCGGCACCGAATTCGGCGGCGTGCTCAAGAACCTGATCGCCGTGGCCATCGGCATCGTCGACGGCGTCGGCTACGGCGAGAACACGAAGGCGTCGATCATCACCCGCGGTCTCGTGGAGATGACCGATTTCGCGGTGGCCTACGGCGCGCATCCGGAAACCTTGGCCGGTCTGGCCGGCCTGGGCGACCTGATCGCGACTTGCCAGTCGCCGCTGTCCCGCAACAACACCGCCGGCCGGCTCCTCGGCCAGGGCTACGGCATCAATGACGTCGTCAAGCAGATGCAGCAGACCACCGAGGGTCTCGCATCCGTCGGCCCCATTCTCGATCTCGCCCGCGCCAAGGGGGTCGACATGCCCATCGTCGAGCAGGTTCGCCAGGTGCTGGCCGGTACGCTGAAACCGCGGGATCTCGCCCCGCACCTGACAACGGACTCAGCCGAGCCGCAGGGCGAAAGGACGATTGATGACGAACAAGCTCACGGTGGCGCTGCTCTTTGGGGGTCGTTCAAGCGAACATTCGATCAGTTGCGCCACAGCGGGGGGCGTCCTCGCGGCGATTGACCGCGACCGCTACAACGTCATTCCGATCGGCATCACCCGCGACGGAGCCTTTGTGCTCGAAGCGGATGACCCGGCTCGGTTCGCGCTGGACGCCGGCGCGCTGCCGGAGGTCTTCGACGACGGGACCCGCATCCGGTGGCCGGAGAGCAGCCTCAGCCGTCAGCTGACGGTCAGCGACGGAGCCGGCTACCGTTCGCTCGGCAACGTCGACGTGGTCCTCCCGATTCTGCACGGCCCGTTCGGCGAGGACGGCACCGTGCAGGGCCTGCTCGAACTCGTCGGACTGCCCTACGTGGGCTCTGGCGTGCTCGCATCGGCGCTCGGCATGGACAAGCACTTCACCAAGACCGTCTTCCAGCAGGCCGCCCTGCCGGTGGCCCCGTGGCGCACCATCACCGCGGCCGACTGGGCCGAGGCTCCCGGAATGGCGTTCGCTGCGGCCGAGGAGCTCGGGCTGCCCGTGTTCGTGAAGCCTGCGCGGGCCGGGTCGAGCGTGGGGGTGAGCCGGGTGTCGAAGCTGGACCAGCTCGCCGAGGCGATGCGGGTGGGGCTGCTGGAGGACAGCAAGGTTCTGATCGAGGCTGGCCTGTCGGGGCGCGAACTCGAGGTCGCGGTGCTGCAGGGGCGTCCCGGGGAGGCGACGCGGGCATCCGTGGCCGGCGAGGTGCGGGTCACCGGCCGTGACTTCTACGATTTCGCTGCCAAATACCTCGGCGCGTCCGGCATCGACCTGGTCTGCCCGGCCGACCTCACCGCGGAGGAACTGGCCGAGATGCAGTCCCTGGCCATCCGCGCCTTCAACGCGATCGACGGCGCCGGCCTGGCGCGGGTGGACTTCTTCCTCACCGGAGACGGCTGGGTGATCAACGAGATCAACACCATGCCCGGGTTCACCCCCATCTCGATGTTCCCGAGCTGCTGGCTGGCCAGCGGCTTCAGCTACCCGCAGCTGATCGACGAGCTGATCGAGGTGGCGCTGGCCCACCACGGCGCGCCCGCCGCGCTCCGCCTGGCGGTCTAGGACGAACGAATTCGACGGAGATTTTGCTCTAAACAGGGCGTTTGAGCTGAAATACGGGTGTTTGACCCAGAATCTCCGTCGAATTGGTTCAGGCGACGGGGCGCTCTATCCGCTCGCGCCGCAGCGGCGGCCGCGCGGGCTACGCCTTCTGCACCGTGATGGTCCACTGGGCGTCGCCGACTCGGTCGAAGTGGGTGACCGGATAGCCGTTCTCCGCAGCCCAGCGCGGCAGGGCATCCGTCGCCTGGGTGCAGTCGAAGCTGATGGTGAGTTCGTCGCCGAGGTCCAGCTTCGTGATCGCGGCTCCGGCCTCCACGAGCGGGAACGGGCAGACCTGACCGTCGGTCTCGAGTGTGTACTGTGCCATGTCGGGCTTCTTCCTGTTGATTCTGCTGGGGGGTTTCCGGGTGGTTACCGGTCGGCCGGGACGCGAATGGGGGAGGCCGCGATGCGCGCGGAACCGGTGATGAAGAGCCGCGTGGCCGCGCCGGTGCCGATGATCATGAAGACCAGTGACACCCAGCCCTGGAGGCCGAAGGTGGCGGTGTCGACCATGCCGTTGCCGATGGTGCAGCCACCGGCCAGGCTCGCCCCGACGCCCATCAACACCCCGCCGAAGATGCTCCGGATGGTGGTGGTGACGTCGGGAAGCCGCACCCGGAACTCGCCGCTGCCCTTGGCCGCGACGAACGAACCGAGCAGGATGCCGATCACCAGATACACCCCCCAGTCGATCAGCTCTGGATCGCCGCGCACGAGATAGTTGACGATGTTCGAGGACGGCCCGGTGATGCCGAGCCCGGACTCGCGCCCGGTTGCCCAGCTGAGCGGCCAGGCGAGGATGGCGAGCGCCGCGATGATCAGGGCGGTGGTGAAGGCACCCCATTTCTTCTCGAACAGGAGATGCCGGATGCCGCCGGTGCGGGCCGGAAGCGACACGAGCGGCAGCGACGGCCGCCGCCGCCGGTGATGCCGGGCGAGCAGTCCGACGCCGGTGACGAGCGCCACGACCAGCACCCACGGTGAGACGCCCAGCACTCCGTGGATGGTGGACGCCTCCACGGTGATGCCGCGCAACGCCGCGACCGGGGTCGACAGGGCACCCGTCTTGGAGATGGCGGAGAAGAGGGCGTAGAAGATCAGGGCCAACCAGCTGCCCACCAGACCCTCGCCGGCGCGGTAGTAGGTGCCCGTGGCGCATCCGCCGGCTAGCACGATGGCGAACCCGAAGATGAACGCGCCGATGATCGTGGCCAGCCAGGCGAAGGGCTGAGGGTCGAGGGTGATCACCCCGGCCGCGTCGAGGGCGAAGACGCCCGCACTCTGCACGGCGATGACGATCAGGAAGGCCGTCAGCCAGCGCGTGCTGCCGGTGAGCCAGAGGTCACGGAACGCGCCGGTGACGCAGAACCTGCCCCGCTGCATGGCGAAGCCCAGGGCGATGCCCAGGCCGAGTCCGGTGAGAAGCATGTCGTGTCCCCGTCCCTCAGCGGCCGCACGCCGGTTGGCGGCGACTCCTCGGCGACGTTACGTGCCGGTCGGCGGTGCTGCTCGCAGACGTCGCGGCATGACGCGGCGAGACGTAACACTTGACACACCCGTGCCCGCCGTCTCCGAGACAGGGTCGCATCCTCGCCGAAACGGGACTCTGAGGGGGTGACGGATGCCGCCACGCCCCAGAGGTGGCTACTCACCGTGGGGGGTGGGGGTTGGCGTGGGCGTGGATGCGGGAATGGGTGTGGCCGTGGGTGCGGGCGCGGGCCGGGGCTACGGGGCGGGTGCCAGCGTCTCGCCTTCAGTCGGCAGCAGCAGGTCCTCGGCGCCGAGGCACTGGCCCGTCGCGGGGATGTTGCCCACGGCCTGAGCCAGGTCCACGAGCACCGTGGAGCCGCTGACCTGACCTGAGTCGATGACCAGCTCGGTCGCCGGGTCGCGGCCGTAGGTGGTGTACCGGTAGAGCGGGGCATCCGAGTCGTCTTCGATCCAGTCGATGCCGTTGACCGTGAGGCAGGGGAGCGTCGTCGGTGCGGGCACGGCCACGCCGCAGTGCAGCAGGACCGCGCTCGGGGTGCCCCACGCGCCAGTGGCCTGGGCGTTCGTCTCGCGTTCCGGCAGCGAGGCCACCGAGGTCGGCAGGCGAACGATGAGGTCGGCGCAGGTGGGATTGACGGCATCCGCGGCCGGTTCCAGCGGCACGATCGCCGTGCAGCCGGTGAGGAGCACGGAGCCGGCGACGAGCGTGAGCGCGAGGCCGGTACGGAGGGAGCGGATGCGGGGAGTCATTGCATTCAGGCTACCGTTTGAAGCATGACGAATGCTGCGGGCGCGATGCTCCCCACGAGTGAAACGCTGGCCGACCTGAGTGAAGGGCAGGTTCTCGCCCGGATCTTCCCGCGGCTGCCGGGCTCCGCCGCCCAGCTCCTCGGCCCCGGCGACGACGCCGCCGTGATGCGGGCTCCGGACGGGCGCTACGTGGTCACCACGGACATGATGATCCAGGGCCCGGACTTCCGGCTCGCCTGGTCCAGCCCGCATGACCTTGGCTGGAAGGCCGCCGCGACGAACCTGTCCGACGTCGCCGCCATGGGCGCCCGGCCCACCGCGCTGGTGGTGGCGATCGCGGCCCCGCCGTCGACGCCGATCTCCGTGATCGAGGGCATCGCCGACGGGCTCCGCGACTGCTGCGAGGCGCTGGCCCCGGGCTGCGGCGTCGTCGGCGGCGACCTGTCCGCCTCCGACGCCCTCACGCTCGCCGTGACCGCGTTCGGCGACCTCGAAGGGCGCGAGCCCGTGCTGCGCTCCGGGGCGCGGCCAGGTGACGTTGTGGCCCTGGCCGGGCGCCTCGGCGAGGCCGCGCAGGGCCTGGATCTGCTCTTCCGGTTCGCCGTGGACGAAAACGGTGTTCCGGATGCCGCGCTGGCGGACTCGCTGCGGGCGCAGCATCCCGAGGCGGTCGCCGCGCAGCTCGCCCCCGTGCCGCCCATCGACCGGGGCCCGGCCGCGGCGGGAGCCGGCGCGACGGCGATGCTCGACGTGTCCGACGGACTCGCCATCGACGCCGGACGCCTGGCCCGGGCCAGCGGCGTGGGAATCGATTTCGCCCGGTCCGCCCTCGGCGAGAATGTCGAGCGCTCCCTCGGCGGCGGGGAGGACCACGGCCTGTTGGCCACGTTCCCGCCGGACGCCGCACTGCCCGGCGGCTTCCGCGTCCTCGGCGTGGTCACGGATGCGGCCGGTTCGATCCTGGTGGACGGCCGCCCCCACGACCAGGCCGGCTGGGACCCCTACCGCGGCTGGGACGGAGCCGTCGCCTGAACTCGGATCAGGCGTCGGGCAGCACGGGGGAGGCGTACCAGACCGTGGTGTCGCCGTAGTCCTTGCGCCGGTCGGACTCGAGGCCGACACCCCAGTCCGGTTCGGGGGAGCGCGAACTGCGCTCCACGATGATGAGGGCGTCCGGGTCGAGCAGCGGTGTCAGGGCGGTCAGGTTGTGGCCCAGTTCGCTTTCGGCAAGGTCGTAGGGCGGGTCGATGAAGACCAGGTCGAACCCCTCGCCGGTGGCCGCGAGGAACGACTGCACGGCTTGGCTGCTCACCTTGATCTTCGGGGCACCCTGCTTCGGGGCCGCCCGCAGCACGGCCTCCGTGTTCTTGCGGCACATCTGCGCGGCGCCGAAGTTGTTCTCGACCAGGGTCACGATGCGCGCCCCCCGGCTGGCGGCCTCCAGGCCGAGCCCGCCCGATCCGGCGTACAGGTCGAGCACGCGGGCGCCACGGATGATGTCGCGCGCGTCGAGAGCGGAGAAGATCGCCTCCCGCACCCGGTCGCTGGTGGGGCGGGTACCGGTCTTGGGCACCGCCAGGGGCAGGGAACCGGCAAACCCGGCGACGATTCGCGTCATAACCCGTCGAGTTTATCGCCCGCCGTTCATCGCCCGCCGCCGGCCCAGGGCGCGGCGCACCCGGGCCGACCCGGCGGCGCAGGTCGCACGTGCCGCCTACGATCGAAGCATGACCGATTCGGAGGCTGTGGAGACTCTCGCCCCGGTGACCCTCGACAGCAAGCTGGCCACCGTGGTCGGCGGCAAGACGGCCGTCGCCCTGGGAAAGGCCTTCGGCGTCCTTACCGTCGGCGATCTGCTCAGCCACTACCCGCGCCGCTACGCCCGTCGCGGCGAGCTGTCGTCGATCAGCCTGCTGCCGCTCGACGAGAACGTGACCATCGTGGCGGAGATCCGCTCGGTCGACGAGCGCCCGATGAAGGCCCGCAAGGGATCGATCGTCGAGGTGAAGATCTCCGACGGCCGTGGCATCCTCAGCCTCACCTGGTTCAACCAAGCCTGGCGGGCCAAGCAGCTTCAGCCCGGCATGCGTGGCATGTTCGCGGGCAAGGTCACCGACTACCGGGGCCACCTGCAGCTCACCCACCCCACGTACAAGCTTTTCGGCCCGGGCGCCGACGACGAGCCCGAGATGCCCACGGATGCCGCGGCCGCCAAACTCTGGATCGAGCAGCCGGTCGCGATCTACCCGGCCACCAACACCGTGGCCAGCTGGCAGGTCGCGCAGACCATCGCGATTCTGCTCGACAGTGTGGGCCCAGTGCCCGACCCGATCCCGCCGGAGTTGCGCGGCGAGCGCGGGCTGCTGCCGCAGGGTCGCGCCTTCGAACTCATTCACCGCCCGGAAACCGATTCGGACTGGCGGCGGGCCAGAGACACGCTGCGGTTCACCGAGGCCTTCGTGCTGCAGAGCGCCCTGGTGCAGCAGCGGCTCACCGCCCGGCAGCAGCAGTCGACCCCGCGTCTGCCGACCCCCGGCGGGCTGCTCGAACGCTTCGACGCCGGCTTGCCTTTCACCCTCACCGCGGACCAGCAGGGTGTGGCCGCCGAGATCTCGACCGACATCGCGCAGACCCATCCGATGAACCGGCTCGTGCAGGGTGAGGTGGGCTCCGGCAAGACTGTCGTGGCCCTGCGGGCCATGCTCGCCGTCGCCGACACGGGCGGCCAATCGGCCTTGCTCGCCCCCACCGAGGTCCTGGCCGGACAGCACCTGCGTTCGATCGCGCGTTCGCTCGGCCCCGAACTGGCGAGCAGCCTGATGCCCACCCTGCTCACCGGGCAACTGCCGGTGGCGGAGCGTCGCAAGGCGCTGCTGCGGGTGGTGTCCGGGCAGGCGAAGATCGTGATCGGCACGCACGCGCTGCTCGGCGACAAGGTCACGTTCTTCGACCTCGGCCTGGTCGTCGTCGACGAGCAGCACAGGTTCGGCGTCGACCAGCGCGAGGCCCTGCGGCAGAAGGGGGCCGTGCCGCCGCATGTGCTGGTGCTCACCGCCACCCCGATCCCGCGCACCGTGGCCATGACCGTGTTCGGCGACCTCGACGTGAGCACGATCGCGGAGCTGCCCGAAGGGCGGCAGGGCATCGAGACGTTCGTCGTGCCCTTGTTCGAGAAGCCCGGCTGGGTCACCCGGGTGTGGACCCGGTTGGCCGAAGAGCTCGCGCTGGGCCGCCAAGGCTTCGTGGTGTGCCCGGCCATCGCCCCGAAACAGCTCGAGGAGGGGGCGGAGGTCGATCCCGAGGCGGCCGCGCCGGCATCCGTCGAAACGGTCCTCGCCGATCTGCGCCGCAACCCGGCCCTGGCCTCCGCCCGCATCGAACCGCTGCACGGGCGCATGACCAGCGAGGAGAAAGACCAGGCCATGAGAGCCTTCGCGGCCGGGAAGATCGACGTGCTCGTGGCGACGACCGTGATCGAGGTCGGCGTCGACGTGCCCAACGCCTCCGCCATGGTGGTGCTCGACGCCGACCGGTTCGGCGTCTCGCAGTTGCACCAGCTGCGCGGACGGGTGGGTCGAGGCGGCGTTCCGGGGCTCTGCCTCCTGGTCACCAGCGCGGAGGCCGAGACCATCGCTCGCGAGCGGGTCGAGGCCGTCGCGGCCACCCTCGACGGGTTCGAACTGGCCCAGGTCGACCTGGAGCTGCGCCGGGAGGGCGATGTGCTCGGCAGCAGCCAGTCCGGGGGGCGCTCCTCGCTGCGCCTGCTGCGGGTGGCGACCGACGGCGACCTGATCGGGGAGGCCCGGGGCCACGCGCAGCGTCTGAGCGAGCACGACCCGCACCTCGACACCGTCCCGGCGCTGCGGGAGGCGGTGCTGCGGCGCCTCGACGATGCGGAGCGGGCCTCGCTCACCAAGTCCTGACTCGGGATCAACCCACGCTCAGGCACCGTTCACGCACTGGGGCTAGGGTGATCGCTATGCGCAGGATCGCCGTCGTCCCCGGTTCATTCGACCCCGTCACGCGGGGTCACCTCGATGTGATTGGGAGGGCGGCCGGTCTCTTCGACGAACTGCATGTGCTCGTCGTGCACAACCCCGGCAAGACGGCTCTGCTTCCGATCAGCCAGCGGGTCTTCCTGCTGCAGCGGTCCATCCTGGACGCCGGGCTGCCGGGCAACATCGTGGTGGCGTCCTGGAGCATGGGACTGCTCGTCGACTACTGCCTGGAAGTCGGCGCCAGCGTGCTGATCAAGGGCATCCGCTCGCAGGTAGACGTGGCCTACGAGACCCCGATGGCCATCGTGAACCGCAACCTCGCCGCGGTGGAGACGATCTTCCTGCTGCCGGACCCGGCCAACGCCCACGTGTCCAGTTCCCTGGTGCGCCAGGTGGCCGCGCTCGGCGGCGACATCACCCCCTACGTCCCGCCGGCCGTGGCGGCGTTCCTTCAGAAGGCTCCCGTGTGAATGCGTCGCGCGTGCGCTCGGTCTCCGTTCCGATGCTGGCTGGGCAGGCGGGCGGCCCTGCCGAAGCCCTGGACGACGAGGTCCTGATGGATCTTCCGGCGGTCGAGGCGGCGGCGCGCGCCATCATCCGTAACGTGGAAACCGTGATCGACGGCAAGCACGCGGCCGTCTTCACCGCCCTCACGGTGCTGCTGGCCCAGGGGCACCTCCTGATCGAGGACGTACCCGGCGTCGGAAAGACCATGCTGGCCAAGGCGCTGGCCAAGTCCGTGCACTGCTCGGTCAGCCGCATCCAGTTCACCCCGGACCTGCTGCCCTCCGACGTGACGGGGGTGTCGGTGTTCAACCAGGTGGACCGGCGATTCGAGTTCAAGCCGGGCGCCATCTTCGCGAACATCGTGATCGGCGACGAGATCAACCGGGCGAGCCCGAAGACCCAGTCCGCGCTGCTGGAATGCATGGAGGAGCGCCAGGTCACCGTCGACGGCGCCACCTATCTGCTGCCGCTGCCCTTCACTGTCGTGGCCACCCAGAACCCGATCGAGATGGAGGGCACCTACGCGCTGCCCGAGGCCCAGCGGGACCGGTTCATGGCGCGCATCTCGATGGGATACCCCGACACCGAGTCCGAGCTGATGATGCTGGATGCCCGTGACACGAAGAGCCCTCTGGCCGGCATCGAGGCGGTCGTCTCCGGCGCCCAGCTGCGTGGCATGATCACCATGGCGCGCTCGGTGTTCGCCTCCGCCGCGGTCAAGGAGTACACGGTCAGCCTGGTTCGGGCCACCCGGGACGACCGCGACCTGCGACTCGGCGCCAGCCCCCGCGCCACACTGCAGCTGATCCGGGCGGCCAAGGCCCGGGCGGCGCTGCACGGCCGGGCCTATGTGCTGCCCGATGACATCGATTCCCTAGCCGTCGCCGTGCTCGGGCACAGGCTCGTGGCGAGCAGCCGGGTGCTCGGCCACCATCAGGACAGCGGCCCGGTGGTCGACGACATCGTTCGCCGGATCGTGGCTGCCACTCCTGTTCCCGTCGGCGCCTCCGGGCATCCCTGACGCCATGCCTTCGAAGCAGCGGCGCGCCCGGTTTCCCCGGCTCACCTTCCGCGGCGGGATGTTCCTCGCGGCAGGCGCCGGCCTGCTGGTGCTCGCCGTGCTGACCGACCAGCGCGACCTCCTGTTCGTCGCCGGTTTGCTTCTGGGGCTCCCCGTCGCCGCCCTCGGGTACGTCTCCTTCCGTCCGGTGCGCCTGCGCGTCACCCGGATACTGCGCCCGCCGGTCGTGCCGGCCGGCGGCGAGATGGTTGTGAGGCTCGGTCTGCGGAACCTCTCCTCCCGGCCCGTGGCCGGCCTGCACCTGCGGGACACCGTGCGCCTGCGGGACGCCGCCGACCTCGGACCGACCGTGCTGACCGGAACGCCGCTGCCGGCCCTCGAACGCTACGAGGGCGGCCCGGACACCGGCGCCGACAGCGTGCGGTTCGAGTACCGGTTCAGTCCGCCCCGGCGCGGGCTCTACGCGTCGGGCCCGGTGCTGATCGGGCGTTCGGACCCCTTCGGCCTGGCCTCGGGGGAGTGGGCCGTGGGGGAGCCGAACGATCTGGTGGCGACGCCCCGGGTGACCGCACTGGCCGGTGGCGGCCTCACCGGCGCGCTGAACGACGGCGACGTGCCGGAGCGACTCCGCCGGCTGCAGCACAACGCGGACCCGCTGATCGCGCGCGAGTACCGGCCGGGGGACCCGTTGCGGCGGGTGAACTGGCCGGCCACCGCGCGCCGGGGCGAGATCATGGTTCGGCAGGAGGAGGAGCAGAGCAACCCCGGCGCCCGCCTCGTGCTCGACACCGCGCTGCGCGGGCGCCACGGGCGCCCCAGCGGTGCCGCGGGCCATTCGGGCGCCGCGAGTGTGGGTGCCGGCGCCGCTGGCGGGATCGGTCGCCTCCGCCTCGAGCAGGCCTTCGAAGTGGCCGTCGAGGTCGCGGCATCCGTGGGCGTTCACCTGCTGGCGGCCGGCTATCGGCTCGACCTGATCGTTCTCGGCCCGAGCCGACCGAACACCACCCCGGCGAGACCCGGAGGTGGCGGACTGCGCGGCGAACCGCCCGCCGTCTTCCTGCCGCCGGGCGGCGTCGCGGTGCTGCTCGAGGGGTTGGCCGGGCTCGTGCCGACCGACCTGCCCGAGCCGGGGGAGTCGGCGGAGAACACAGTAGACCAGGCGTACACGGCCGTCGGCGCCCGCGTGGCCGGACCCGCGGCATCCGTCGTGCCGGGTTCGCCCGAGCCCGGCACCGCCGCTCAACGCCGCACGCTCCTGGCGCCCGGCGGGCTGCTGCCGACCTTCGCGGTGCTCGTCGCGGTCGACGACCGGGACCTGACCGAGCTCGCCGAACTCGTGTCCCAGACTCGGCCGGCCGTGGCGTTTCTGACTGACACGGTCGATACGGATGCCGTGCGCCGGCTGGGCGAGGCCGGTTGGCGCTGCATCCCCGTGCGCCAGGCCCGGGACATCCCCCGCGCCTGGGAGGACTTCATCGGTGAGAGGAGGCCCGAGCATGACGCCGTCTGAGCCGGCCACCCCTGACGTGCCCACCCCTGACGTGGCCTCCCCGGACCGGGCCTCTCGCCCGGCCCGGCGCGGCCCGTCCACCCGGGCGGCCCGACTCCAGCGGGCCGAGTGGCCCCTCACGTTCGCACTCCTGCTGTTGCTGGTCGTGGCCATCGGCGGCCTCGGGCCGCTGCTCGAGGGCACGGGCTGGTGGTGGCTGATGACCCTCGCGGCCGCCGGGGTGCTGCTCGGGTGCGCCGGCCTCCGCCGCGCCGGGCTGCCCGTGTTCCTCGGGCCCCTTGCCGGCTTCGGGGTGCTCGTGGCCTTCCTGACGCTCCTCTTCGGCGCGGGAAGCGGCTGGCTCTGGGTGATCCCGAATGGGGAGACGATCGACCGCTTCCGTGACCTGGCGCTCTCCGGGGCGGTCTCCATCGAGCAGCAGTCGACGCCGGCCGAGGCGACCGCCGGCATCCTGTTCCTGCTCTGCATCGGCGCCGGCGTGATCGCGATCCTGCTCGACACGCTCGCGATCATTCTGCGGGTGCCCGCGCTCGCCGGACTGCCCGTGCTGGTTCCGCTGCTCGTGCCGGGGCTCGCTCTCGGCGGCGAGGCGAACCTGCAGGCCCTCGTGCTCACGGCCGC
This sequence comes from Cryobacterium sinapicolor, assembly GCF_004403465.1. GTDB lineage: Bacteria > Actinomycetota > Actinomycetes > Actinomycetales > Microbacteriaceae > Cryobacterium > Cryobacterium sinapicolor. The sequence goes on from NZ_SOGQ01000026.1 coordinate 89,932, forward strand.
CGCCTACCTCCTGCTGCTCCATGTCGAGATCCGGATGCGCCGGGCCGACATCCTGTCCGGCCTGCCGGGCGCGGCGCCGCCCGGCACCGTCGCTCCCGCCCGGCGCCGCGTGCCCGGCGCCCTCGGGGGAGCGGTCGTCGTGGGCAGCGTCGCGATCGTGGCCGCGATCGTCGTCAGCGTCGCTACGCCCGTTCTGCCCGGGGGTGGTCTCACCGGTGGGGGCCCCGGCAGCAGCCTGCTGTTCTCCAACGGCGTCAGCCCCATGATCAACCTCGGCCAGGACCTGCGCCGCCCTGACGCCGAACCGGTGTTGCACTACCGCACCACGGCGACCCGGCCGCCCTATCTTCGGCTTCTCACGCTGGCCGAATTCTCCGGCCGCAACTGGACCGCCGGCGAGGAGCCCGGCAGCCGCGCGAGCGCCGTCGACGACATCGGTCTTCCGCCGGCGCTCTCCGCCGACATCGAGACGCGGGAGACGATCACGAACATCGGCATCGACGACCTGGCGGCCCGGTGGTTGCCCGCCCCTGCGCCGGCCCGTTCGGTGACCGGACTGCTCGGCACCTGGTCCTGGAACGAGTCGACCGGGTCCATCACGAGCGCCGGCGACACGACCCGCGGCCAGGAATACACCGTCACCGCACTCACACTCGAGCCGACCGCCGAGCAGCTTCGGCAGGCCGAGGTCGAGTATCCGGCGGAGGTTCGGCGCAGCCTGCGATTGCCGGCCGAGACTCCGGCCTTGATCGGTGACACCGCTCGCGAGGTCACCGCCGGCACCGCGACCGCCTACGACGCCGCGCTCGCCCTGCAAAAATACCTGCGCGGCAGTGCGTTCTCCTATGACATCGAGGCTCCCGTCGGTGACGGCTACGACGGCGGTGCCATCGATGTCGTCAGCACCTTCCTCGAGGTCAAGAGCGGGTACTGCGTGCACTTCTCCTCGGCGATGGCGGCGATGGCCCGCTCGATCGGCATCCCGTCCCGGATCGCGATCGGTTATCAGCCCGGGACGCTGTCCGCGTCGAGTTCCATTGCCGGGATCGGCCGCTACAGCGTGGACACCCACGACCTGCATGCGTGGACGGAACTCTACTTCGCGGGCGTCGGCTGGGTGCCCTTCGAGCCCACGCCCGGCCGCGGCGCCGTTCCCGCGTATACGCGGGACGATGCCGCCGCCGTGCCGCTCGGCGAGTCCGGCCAGACCGCCCCCACGAATTCGCTGCGCCCCGAGAATCTCCTCGACCAGAACACCGCCGATGCCCAGGCCGACGCGGCCTCGCCCGCCGACACCCAAGCCGGCTTCCTCCGCCTCGGCCTACTCCTCGTCGGGACTCTCGCGCTGCTCCTCCTGCCGGCCGTATTCCGGGTGACGCGGCGGACGCTGCGGCGGCGGGACATCCGGTCGGGCCGGACCGGTGCCGTGGGGGCGTGGCGGGAGGTCACGGACACGGCCATAGACCACGGCCTCTTCGTGCGGGAGACCGAGACACCGCGGGAGCTCGCCGCCCGGCTGCGGGCGTTGATCGGATCCGAGCGTGGCACGGTGAGCGGCGAGGAGGGTTCCGGTGCGGGCGGGGGAACCGTGGCCGAGGCCCTCGACCGGCTCCTCGTCAGGGCGGAGCGCAGCCGCTACGGTCGCCCGGGCGGCGACGCGCAGAACTCTCAGGCGGCGCTCCTCCTGGCCGACCTCGACCTGGTGCTCCGCGGCATCCATTCGGGGTCGGGCCGGCGCGTGCGGATGCGGGCGACGCTGCTGCCGGCGTCTCTGTGGCGGTCCGGCGAGCGACGAATCGGACGCCCAGCCGCGAACGCGTAGAATCTTCCCTCGTGAGTAAGTTCAAGAAGACCCCGTACAAGGTTGATGTGCGCGACCTGATCAACCGCCCGGGCACCATGCACGAGCGCCACCTCGAAATCGTCGTGCCGGAAGACCTCGGCGAGAGCCTCGTCGCCGTGAAGGCCGGCTCCACCGTGATCGCGAACCTGCGCCTGGAAACCCTGCACGAGGGCATCCTGGTGTCGGCCCAGGTGTCCGGAATCGCCGCCGGAGAGTGCGGTCGATGCCTCATCGACGTCGAATTGCCGGTCCAAGTCGAGTTTCACGAGCTTTTCGCGTACTCTCTAGACGAAGCTTATGAAAGTGAAGTTCAGGATGACCATGTGGATCTTGAACCTCTGATCAGGGATGCGGTGGTGTTGTCACTGCCGTTCCAGCCGGTTTGCCGGCCGGATTGCCCAGGTCTCGACCCCGAGACCGGTGAACGGCTTGCCGAGGCCCCTGAGTTCGTACCCGAAGAAAAGCGCGATCCCCGGTGGGCCGCGCTCATGAAATTCCAAGCTTCCGAAAGCAGCGGCACGGATGAAGACATCCAGGCTGAAACGGATAGAGAAGAGAAGTAGTCATGGCAGTCCCGAAGCGCAAGCAATCACGCTCCAACACCCGTTCACGTCGTTCCTGCTGGAAGGCCGAGGCCCCCACCCTGGTCAAGACCATGGAAAACGGCAAAGTCGTCTACAGCCTGCCGCACCGCGCCAAGGTCGTCACCGACGCCGCCGGCACGGCGCTGTTCATGGAATACAAGGGCCGCAAGGTCGCCGACGTCTAATCCCGTCATGCTCGAACGTCTGATGCCGCGCCGACGGATGCCGGGAGTCCCGATTCAGGGTCCCGCCCCGCACCGTCGCGGCATCAGTGCGCTCCGGGGACGCTCGTGAGCGGGGCGCCCGAGGTCTCCTCCCTGCTGGCGACCCTCGGCGTGCAGGTCGACCCGGCCCTGCTGGAACTTGCTCTCACCCACCGCTCCTACGCGTACGAGCACGGGGGCATGCCCACGAACGAGCGCCTCGAATTCCTCGGCGACTCGATTCTCGGGCAGGCGGTGACGGTCATGCTCTTCCGGGAGTACCCGCAACTCGACGAGGGTGACCTCGCTAAGCGCCGGGCCAGTCTGGTGTCGAGTGTCGCCCTCTCGGGCATCGCGCGCGGCATCGGGCTGGGCGCGTACGTGCGCCTCGGCCGCGGCGAAATCCTCACCGGCGGTCGGGACAAGTCGTCGATCCTCGCCGACACCGTCGAGGCGCTCATCGGTGCGGTCTACCTCGACTCCGGCGGTGAGACCGCGACCGCGCTCGTGCTGCGCCTGATCGAGCCGCTTCTCCGCGATCCTGGGCACTTCGGAGTCTCCATGGACCCCAAGACGAGCCTGCAGGAAGCCGCGGCGCGACTCGGCACCGGGGTTCCGGTGTACTCCATCGCCGAGAGCGGCCCCGACCACTCCAAGGTCTTCATCGCCACCGTCACGGTGGGACTCGTCATCGCGGTCGGCGAGGGCACCAGCAAGAAGCACGCCGAAATGGCCGCCGCACTCGACGCCTGGACGCGGCTCACCTCTCCCTGAGTCGCCGCAGCGCGGCCTCCGATTCTGGCGAGGGCTGCTCTGTCGCGTGAGTCGCCGAGGCCCGGCCCCTGAAAGGCTCGAATGCCCGAACTGCCCGAGGTGGAGGTCGTTCGCGCCGGACTCGCACCGGCCGTGACCGGAGCCGTGATCGCCGGCGTCGAGGTCTTCGAGGAACGTTCGCTGCGCCGCCATGATCGCGCTCGCGGGCCGTTCGCCGAACTGCTGACGGGCCGAGGCATCCACGCAGCCGTGCGCCGGGGCAAATTCCTTTGGCTGCCGCTGGACTCCGGACAGGCCCTGGTCGCGCACCTCGGGATGAGCGGGCAGGTGCTGCTGCGCAGCCCCGGCTCCGAGCCGGACCGGCAGCTGCGCATCCGTCTGGCGCTCGAGCATCCGGAACACGGGGAGCTGTGGGTCAACTTCGTCGACCAGCGCATCTTCGGCAGCATGGCCGTCGACTCGATGCAGCCCACCCCCGACGGCCTGGCGGCTGGGTACTCCGGCCGTTTCGGTGGCGCGGTCGGTGGGTCCGGTGGATCCGGTGCTGTCGGGATGTCCAGCGCTGATTGCGCCTGGTCGGCATTGATCCCGTCGCAGGTGGCGCACATCGCCCGGGACCCGCTCGATCCGGGCTTCTCGGCTCCGCTGTTCCTGGCGGCGCTGGCCCGCAAGAAGACCGGCATCAAGCGGGCGCTGCTCGATCAGACCCTGATCAGCGGGATCGGCAACATCTACGCCGACGAGGCCCTCTTCGCTGCCCGCCTGCACTACGAGCAGCCGGCCGACTCCCTGTCCCCCGCGAAGGCGCGGGCGCTGCTGGCTGCGGTGCGCAGCATCCTGAACCGGGCGCTGGCCGAGGGCGGCACCAGCTTCGACGCGCAATACGTGAACGTCAACGGGCAGTCCGGGTATTTCTCGCACAGCCTGTCCGCCTACGGCCGGCAGGGATCGCCCTGCCCGCGCTGCGGCACGCTGCTCGTGCGCCGCCAGTTCATGAACCGCAGCTCACACCTCTGCCCGCGCTGCCAGCGGCTCCGCTGACTCCCGCCACGACTGCCGCCCGCCGGCGCCGCCGCTGCTGCCGTGCTTGCTGCCGCTGCTGCCGTGCTTGCTGCCGCTGCTGCCGTGCTTGCTGCCGCTGCTGCCGTGCTTGCTGCCGCTGCTGCCGTGCTTGCTGCCGCTGCTGCCGTGCTTGCTGCCGCTGCTGCCGCTGCTGCTGTTGTTGCTTCGGCCGTCGGGCTGAACGAATTCGACGGAGATTTTGCTTGGAACCGGGCTAACAGCATCCGTTTTGGCTCGTTTTAGGCAGAATCTCCGTCGAATTCGTTAGGGGCTCGCCGGCCTGTGGCGGGACCGGTGCCCCTACCACCAAAGGATCATTTGGCTGTCAGGTCAGGTCAGGTCAGGTCAGGTCAGGCCGGGACGGGATACTGCTCTGCCATCCGCACCACCTGATGCTCCACAATCAGAATGTGGACGATCATCCGCACCGGGACGCAGTATTGGATGCGGCCACCGGTCCAGGTCGACCCGGAACAGACGCTGATCCCACTGCCGAGCAAGAGGAACTGAAACTGGAAGTTCGGTCTGTGGTCTCGACGGTCTCGTCGGGCTCGACCACCGGGACGGGTGACCCACGCGAGCCCAGCCGGCGTGCGGCATCCGTGTGCACGCAAATCTGGAAATAGGTCGTCCCAGGCTGGGGTGAACGGCGTACGGCCTAAATCTCCGCAGTGAGTGACGAGATGACGGTGGCCCGGTTCACAGGGCAGGCGGGCGCGGGTCAGTGGGCGTCGCGGCGCCAGGCTCCCTCGTAGCCCATCGGCGCGAAGCCGATGGCCTCGTTGACGGTGAGCATGTGCCGGTTCTCCTCGGCGTTGAAGGTCGTCACCGACGGATGCCCCGGGCGCTCCGCCGCGAGCAGCTCCAGGTTCGCCATCTTCAGCAGCATGCCGAGGCGGCGGCCGCGATGCTCCCTCAGCACGAGGGTGTCGTCCTGGCTGACCGCGCGGCGGGAGTCCGCCGGCACCTCAAGCTCGGTGAACCCCACGAGGTGGCCGCTCGGGCCATGCAGCACCGCCGAGGTCAGGGAGGTACGCGGGCCGGCCGCGGCCTTACGCTCCTCCTGGAGGATGCGCTCGGGCGTCCAGAGCTGCTCGGGCTCGGCGAGGCCGGCGCTCGGGGCATCCGTGCTCATGCGCGTGTAGAGCAGGGCCAGATCGGGCAGCCATTCCGGCGGTGTGCGGTCGACCCACTGCAGCACGGAATAGTCGGGACCGGCGTGGGCGGCGGCCGCCTCGCGGAGCCGGCGGCGCTCAACGGGGTCGACGGGCAGGGCCAGCCGGCTGGCGCGCACGACCTGTTCCAGGTGGTAGCCGCGGCCCCGCAGAAACCGCACCTCGGGGTTGCCGAGCGGAACCGAGCCGAAGCCGGTGGGGGAGGGCAGGCGCTCACCCGGTGCATCCGGTGACGGGGTGTAGACGATCTGCACGCGGCGGCACTCGGCGCGCGCGATCGCCTCGAACCGATCGACGAGGGCGGAGCCGATGCCGCGCCGGCGGTAGGCCGGGAGCACCTGTACGGCCAGCCAGGCGTGGTCGGCGGAATCCTCCGGCAGTGTTTCGTAGTCGCCGCACCCGACGATGCGGCCGGCATCGCGGGCCACGAACAGGCGTCGGCGCTCCCAGCCCTGGTTGAGCCAGCCGGGCAGGGTCTCCTCGGCGGTCAGCGCCAGATCGGAGGTGCCGTATGCCTCGGACTCGACCTCGGTGCGCACCTTGTTCGCGGCCGCGAAGTCGGGCCAGCCGGCTGCCCCCGGGGCGGCGGGGATGACGAGCTCGTCGATGTCGAAGCGGAGAATAGCCATGATCGGCCAGAGTAGCTCCGCCCCGCCGCCTGGGACCAGCCCCCGCCGTCGCCGTGCCGAGTCCGTGCTGAGTCCGTGCTGAGCCCGTGCCGAGTCCGTGCGGATCCCCCGCCGAGTCCCGCCTGAACGAATTCGACGGAGTTTTTGCCAAAATCGGAAACAATGGCTCTGTTTCAGGGCGGATTCGGCAGAATCTCCGTCGAATTTGTCAGGGCCCGCGCCTACCGGGCGGTGTCGGTGGTGTCCGGTACCGTTGTCGGAGGCGGCGCGTCGGGCGGCCGCGGCTCGGATGGGCAAAGGCAAGCAACCGCAAGCAACCGCAAGCAACGGCAAGCAACGGCAAGCGACGGCAGGCAACGGCAAGCAACGAAGGGGGGCGAAACCGTGTATCTGAAAAGCCTCACCCTGAGGGGCTTCAAGTCCTTCGCCCACCCCACCACGTTCGCCTTCGAACCCGGCGTCACCTGCGTGGTCGGCCCCAACGGTTCGGGCAAGTCCAACGTCGTCGACGCCCTCGCCTGGGTGATGGGTGAGCAGGGCGCGAAAACCCTCCGCGGCGGCAAGATGGAAGACGTGATCTTCGCCGGCACGTCCACCAAGGGCCCGCTCGGCCGGGCGGCTGTGACGCTGACCATCGACAACACGGATGGCGCGCTGCCGATCGACTACACCGAGGTCACCATCTCCCGCACCCTCTTCCGCAACGGTGCGAGTGAGTATGCGATCAACGGGCGCACCTGCCGACTGCTCGACGTGCAGGAACTGCTCAGCGACTCCGGACTCGGCCGGGAGATGCACGTGATCGTGGGGCAGGGGCAGCTCGACGCCGTGCTGCGCGCCAGCCCCGAGGAGCGGCGCGGGTTCATCGAGGAGGCCGCCGGCATTCTCAAGCACCGCCGACGCAAGGAGAAAACCCTCCGCAAGCTCGACGGCATGCAGGCCAACCTCACCCGCCTCAGCGATCTGGCGGGGGAGATCCGCCGGCAGCTCAAACCTCTCGGGCGCCAGGCGGACATCGCCCGGGAGGCGCAGACCATCGCCGCCGTCGCCCGCGACGCCCGGGCCCGGCTGCTCGCCGACGACGTGGTCACGCTGCGCACCGCCCTCGACGCGCTCGGTCGCACCGAGAGCGAGCGGCACGCCGAACGCCTGGTGTTGACCGAGCAGCTCGAGACCCGGCGGCGGCGCCTGCACGGGCTCGAACAGGAGCAGGTCGGCGATGCCGTCGACCTGGCCCGACGCACCAGCTTCGGCCTCGAATCCGTGCAGGAACGGCTGCGCGGCCTCTACACCCTCGCCAACCAGCGGCTGGCACTGCTCGGATCGCAGGCCGAGTCCGTCGACGCGGGCCCCGGCGTGACCACGGCCATGCTGACGGATGCCGCGGCCGAGATCGACACCCTGCGGAGCCGCATCGACATGGCCGACTCCGCCTGGGCTGCCGCACGCGCGGCCACCGAGGAGGCCCGCGGCCGCCTCGACATCCTCGACGAACAGATTGCCGCCCAGGCCGTTCTGGTCGCCCAGCACGACCTGCACCTTTCGCAGCTGACCGGTCAGGCCGAGACCGCCGCGGGCAGGCTGGCCTCCGTGCGGGGCGAGGTGCTCCGGCAGCAGAACGCCCTCGACGCCGCGCGTAGCCGGGTCGACACGGCTGCGGAACACCTCGCGGGGCTCGCCGCGGCCGCCGCGGCCCTCGAGGCGGCCGTCGTGGACGCCGGCGAGAGTCCCCCCGACCAGGCCGCCGCCGAGGCCCGAGCCGCCGTCGCCGAGTCGCAGGGCGAGGTCGAACGCCTGCGCGACGAACTGCACCTTGGGGAACGGGAAAGGGACGCCCTCGCTGCTCGCGCGGGGGCCCTGTCCCTCGCCCTGGACCAGAAGGACGGCTCGGCGGCCCTGCTCGCCTCGGCGCCCGCGGGCATCCGGGGTCTCGTGGCCGAGCATGTGCGCGTGCGTCCCGGCTACGAGACCGCCATCGCGGCCGCCCTCGGCTCCCTCGCCGACGCCGTGCTCGCCGACACCCGGAATGCGGCCGTCGACGCCATCGTGCGCGCCCGTACCGACGATCTCGGGCGGGTCGAGCTGATCGTGGCGGGCGCGACCGTCGAAGACGGCAGGGTCGAGATCACACCCGCCGACGCGCTGCCCGACCTTGCAGCCTCGCCCGGGCTGCTCTGGGCGGACGCGGTGATCGACGCGCCCCCCGGGGTGCTCGGCCTGCTCCGGCGCACGGTGATCGCCGACGACCTCGACGCCGCCCGCGCAGCCGTGGACCGATTCGGGCCCGCGGACCCCGCTGCCGTGCCGCTCACCGTCATCACCCGGGCCGGCGACGTGCTCAGCGACACCGTGTTGCGCGGCGGCTCCGGTGCCCGCCGCAGCCGGCTCGAACTCGTCGCGGACCGTGACGCGGCCGCCCACTCCCTCGCCGCGGTGCACTCCCGGCTCGAGCAGGTCGTCGCCGACCTCGCCGAGGCCCGCACGCTCTTGTCCGCCCAGCAGGACGCGTCCCGGGAAGCTGCCGCCCGGGTGCGGGAATTCGAGTCCCGCACCTCCGTGCAGGCCGAGAAGGCCAGTCGGGCCACCGTGCGGCTCGAGGCGGCCACCGCCGAACTGAACCGGCTCTCCGCCGCACTGCTGCTCGCGGCCGAGACGGTCGCCGACGCGGAGACTGCGAGCGAGACGTCCCGCGCCGCGCGCGACGAGCAGCGAGCCCGGCCGCGCCCGGTGCTAGACACCGGATCCCGGGACGCGCTCTACGCCGCTCTCGAGGCCGCGCGTGAAGCCGAGGTCGAGGCCCGGCTGCAGGCCGAAACCGCCCGCGAACGCGTGCGAGCCGGTCAGGTCCGGGCCGACGCTCTCGCGCAACAGCAGAGCGCCGAACGGGCGGCGGCCGAGGCGGCAGCCCGGCGTGCGGTCATCCGTCGACGTCAGGTGGATGCCGCCAGCCGGGTGGCCGAGGCGCTCCCTCTGGTGCTCACCTCGGTCGACGCCTCCGTCAGCGAGGCCCGGATTCGCCTGGCCGCTGCCGAGGCGGAGCGCAGCAGCCAGAACGAAGAACTCGCCGCGCTGCGCCGTGAAGACGGTGCCCTGCGCGCGCGGTTGCAGGCCGTCACCGAGACCGTTCACGGCCTGGAACTGGCCATCTACGAGAAGAAGCTGCACTTGTCCGGGCTGCTCGAACGCGCCGTCAGCGACCTCGGCCTGACCGAGGACGTGCTCGTGGCCGAGTACGGTCCCGACCAGCCGATCCCGAGGTCGGTTCCGGGCCCCGACTCGCACGCCGAACCCGACCGCTTCGACCGGGACGATCAGAAGCGCCGCCTCGCCGTCGCCGAACGCCGCTACGCCCAGCTCGGCCGGGTGAACCCCCTGGCCCTCGAGGAGTTCGCGGCGCTCGAGCAGCGGCACCGGTTCCTGACCGAGCAGCTCACCGACCTCACCAACACGCGCCGCGACCTGCTCACCATCATCGAGGAGATCGACGAGAAGATGGGCGTCATCTTCGGCAGCGCCTTCGACGACACCCAGGCGGCATTCGCCGAGGTGTTCCCGGTGCTGTTCCCGGGCGGGAGCGGCAGCATCCGTCTCACCGATCCCGACAACCTGCTCATGACCGGCATCGAGGTTTCCGTCAAGCCGGCCGGCAAGAAGATCGAGCGGCTCTCGCTGCTGTCCGGCGGGGAGCGCTCGCTCGCCGCCGTGGCCCTGCTGATCGCCATCTTCAAGGCCCGCCCGAGCCCGTTCTACATCATGGACGAGGTGGAGGCCGCCCTCGACGACGCCAACCTCGGCCGGCTGCTGACCATCTTCGAGGACCTGCGCACCACCAGCCAGCTCATCGTCATCACCCACCAGAAACGCACGATGGAGATCGCGGATGCCCTGTACGGCGTTTCGATGCGCCTCGACGGGGTCTCGGCCGTGGTCGGCCAACGCATCGCCAAGGACGACGAGCAGGCGTCCTGAAAAGTCGACGCTGATCGCCGGTGATCGCGGCTGACTAGCGCAGCACGGCCAGGAGCCGCGCGCACGCCTCCTCGACTCGGCGGCAGGCCATGCTGCAGGTGTGCCAGCCCGGATGCAGCTCGGCCATGTACTCGCAGGCCGCGAGGGACGCCCGGGCGGCTTCGCGGCAGGTCTCCAGCAGGGCTATGGTCGTCGGGCCGTCCTTGCGGACGTGCCAGGACAAGAGCCGGATCGTCGACGAGCACACCTCGATGCAGTCCAGGTCGGCGAGGAAACAGCGGGTGACGTCACCGTTGCCATCGATGCGGAGGCAGGCGTCCGCGCAGTCCTCGCTCACCGCCACCAGGGCGTCGCACGCGGCGACGCACCGGTTGATCCCGGTGCGAGCACTGTCGGGTCCTGTGCTGGCTGCCATGCCGACACAGTAGTCCTGGACCTGGTGACTGTCGGGGGGTGGCGTGTTCCGGCTCGGCTACCGATACCCGAATCGGAACGCAGACCCCCGGCGCTCAAGGCGTCGGGCGCGACCGGTTCGGCCCACCCGAACCGAGCAGGCTGCGGACCAGAACAACCACCTGCGCGACGATGCCGATGGCCGCACCACGACCGGGCGCCCGCTTTCGGCGCGCACGGCATCCGACAAGTGTGCGCGAGGTCTGAGCCGTCACCCCACCATCCTGCCGGGTCGGACTGCTCGTGTGACGGTATGAGCCACGGTATCGCGCGGCGTGCGCGCCGGCTGCGCCGCTCCGCGCGTGGCACGCCACCGGCGCAGCGGCGCAGTCACCTCGCGAGCCATAGGCTGTAGTCATGGCAGAACGCACCCCCTGGTCTCTCTCCGGCGCACTGCGCGGCATGTTCGCGAAGAAGCTCATCGACGCCGAGACGTGGGAAGACCTCGAAGACGCGCTCATCCAGGCCGACTTCGGTCCCAGCATCACCGAGGCGGTCGTGGCCGACCTGCGGGCCAAGGTCGCCAGGTACAACACGACCGACCCGGCCGACCTGCAACGGATGCTGCGCGAAGGCCTCGAGGAGCGGCTCTCCAAGCTCGATTCCACCCTCAATCTCAGCGCCCGGCCCGCCGTCGTGCTCGTCGTCGGCGTCAACGGTGTCGGCAAGACCACCACGATCGGCAAATTCGCGAAGTTCCTACGCACCTACAACCGCAGTGTGCTGATCGGGGCGGCCGACACGTTCCGCGCGGCCGCTGTGGAACAGCTGGCTACCTGGGCCGAACGTGCCGGCGCCGACATCGTGCGGCCGCAGGCCCACGGCCAGGACCCGGCATCCGTCGCTTTCCAGACCGTCGAGCGGGCCATGAAGGACGGCACCGAGATCGTCATCATCGATACCGCCGGGCGGCTGCAGACCAAGGGCGGTCTGATGGACGAGCTCACCAAGATCCGCAAGGTGATCGAGAAGCAGACCCCGATCGCCGAGGTACTCCTCGTTCTCGACGCGACGACCGGCCAGAACGGTCTCGCCCAGGCCGAAGCCTTCATCCAGCACGCCGGCGTGACCGGGCTTGTGCTCACCAAGCTGGACGGATCCGCGAAGGGCGGCTTCGTGCTGGCCGTGCAGGAGAAGACCGGCATCCCCATCAAGCTCGTGGGCCAGGGCGAGGGCATCAACGACCTCACCGGCTTCACGCCGCACGTTTTCGCACAAAAACTCGTCGGATAGGACAGCCATGACCATCGAACACGATTTCTTCGGAATCCTCGGCAGCGACGACGCTGGCGAGGTCTATTGGTCGGATTCGGCCGAACTGGGCGACCAGGACGTGCAGATCGACCTGAGCTCACCCGACGAGGAGTCCGTCTCGGCGGAAGCGCTCGACATCGCCGCGGCCATGGTCAACGACATCGAGGAACTCGACTCCCAGGCCCGAGAATCACTCGTGGCCGACCTCAGCAAAGAGGGCTCGGTGACCGGCGCCTACATCACGACCGAACTCGACGAGATGGATCCCGAGGTTCTCGACGACGCCTTGATCTGGGACTCCGGCGACAAGCAGATCGATTTCCTGCGCTCCATCCAGCTGCAGCGGATCGGATTCCACCCGCACCACTTCCGCAGCGAGGAGCACTTCGCGGTGCTCGAGTACTCGATCAGCCCCGATGACACCGATGCCCTGCTCGTGGTCACGATCGACGTGCACGGCGACCCCGTGCTGATTGCCGTCGAGCAGTAGCAGTAGCAGTAGCAGTAGCAGGCGCCGGGCCGGGCCGGGCGGGCGGCGGCGCTCGCTACTGGATGGTGCCCTTGGCCGGGTCGCCGAACGGTACGTTCTGCAGCACCTTGACGTCGGTGGGGACGGCCAGAGCGTCATCGGTGAGCGCACCGAGCTCGGCGATGCCCGCGCCGGTCGCGTGCACCGCGAGGTCGGCGGCGCTGGCCCAGCGTTCGACCATGACCACGAGGTCTCCGTCGGTGTGGGCGGCATACAGTTCACAGCCGGGTTCCGCGTGCACCGTGGGGGAGACCACGGCGAACGCGTCGAGGAGCTCCTGGCTGCGACCGGGCTTCGGGGTGAGAACGGCGACGACGACAACGGACATGGTGACTCCTGACTTCGGATGCGGTTTGCGCACCCGAACAACCGTAGGCTCCGCAACCGGTTAAACTGAACGCATCATGGCTACTTTTGGAAACCTCTCAGATCGCCTGGCCGAGACGTTCAAGAATCTCCGCACCAAGGGCAAGCTCAGCGCGGCGGATGTCGACGGCACCGTTCGCGAGATTCGGCGCGCGCTGCTCGACGCCGACGTCGCCCTCGAGGTGGTCAAGGACTTCACCGGCAAGGTGCGCGAGCGCGCACTCGGCGACGAGGTCAGCAAAGCGCTGAACCCGGCGCAGCAGGTCGTCAAGATCGTCAACGAGGAGCTCGTCGAGATCCTCGGCGGCCAGCAGCGCCGACTCGAATTCGCCAAGAAGCCGCCGACCATCATCATGCTCGCCGGCCTCCAGGGGGCCGGAAAGACCACCCTCGCCGGCAAGCTCGCGAAGTGGCTCGCGAAAGACGGCCACACGCCGATCCTGGTCGCGGCCGACTTGCAGCGCCCGAACGCGGTCACCCAGCTCGAGGTCGTCGGCGCCCAGGCGGGTGTGCCCGTCTACGCGCCCGAACCCGGCAACGGCGTCGGCAACCCGGTCAAGGTCGCCCGTGACGGCGTCACGTACGCCCAACAGAAGATGCACGACGTGGTCATCGTCGACACCGCCGGACGCCTCGGCGTCGACGCGGAGATGATGAAGCAGGCCGCGGACATCCGTAAGGCCATCGACCCCGACGAAGTGCTGTTCGTGATCGACGCCATGATCGGCCAGGACGCCGTGGCCACCGCTAAGGCGTTCCAGGACGGCGTCGACTTCACCGGCGTGGTGCTCTCCAAGCTCGACGGTGACGCGCGAGGCGGTGCGGCCCTGTCCGTGGCCTCGATCACCGGCCGTCCCATCATGTTCGCGTCCACCGGTGAGAGCCTCGACGACTTCGAGCCGTTCCACCCCGACCGCATGGCCAGCCGCATCCTCGACCTCGGTGACATCCTCACCCTGATCGAGCAGGCGCAGGGTGCCTTCGACGAAGACGAAGCGCGCAAGATGGCGGAGAAGTTCTCCACCGACAGCTTCACGCTCGACGACTTCCTCGGGCAGATGCAGCAGCTGCGTAACATGGGCTCGATCAAGAAGATGATGAGCATGCTCCCGGGCGCCGGCGCCATGAAGCAGCAGCTCGAGAACTTCGACGAGCGCGAGATCGTGCGCACCGAGGCCATCATCCAGTCGATGACCAAGGCTGAGCGCACCACCCCGAAACTGTTGAACGGATCCCGTCGGCTGCGCATCGCCCGCGGCGCCGGATCGACTGTGACCGAGGTGAACCAGCTCGTGTCCCGGTTCGAGCAGGCCGCCAAGATGATGAAAACGGTCGCCAAGGGCGGCATGCCCAACATCCCCGGCATGGGCCCGGTCCCCGGCGGAATGGGCGGGGGCGGCCGCGGCAAGCCGCAGCCCAAGAAGAAGGGCTCGAAGTCGGGCAACCCGGCCAAGCGCGCGGCGGAAAACCTGGCGCTCGCGTCCGGTGAGAAGCCTGCCGGTGCGGGCCCCGCTGCGGGCGGCGGCACGGGCTTCGGCCTCGGCGGCGCCAAGAAGGCCGGCGGTCCCACCGAAGACGAGATGGCCGCCCTGCAGAAGATGCTCGGCCGCTAACACTGCGCGGCCGGCCATGCTGCTCGGCCGGCCGGCTCGGCCGGCCATGCTGCTTGGCCGGTCATGCTGCGCGGCAGGCCGGCCGGCCTGCGCGGCCTGCGCGGCCTGCGCGGCCTGCGCGGCCTGCGGGGCCTTTCCGGCCTGCGGGGCCTGCGGGGCCTTTCC
>NZ_SOGQ01000035.1 GCF_004403465.1 Cryobacterium sinapicolor
ACGCCGTCCACGCCCAGTTCGACCGGGTCCTGAACGCACTGGAGGAGAAGCTCCCCGCAGTCGCCACCCACCTCGAGACAGCCCGGGCCGACGTGCTCGCGTTCACCGGGTTCCCGAAGGAGATCTGGCGTCAGCTCTGGTCCAACAACCCCCAGGAACGTCTCAACCGCGAGATCCGCCGCCGCACCGACGTCGTGGGTATCTTCCCCGACCGTGGCTCCCTGAGCCGGCTCGTCGGAGCGGTCCTGGCCGAACAACACGACGAATGGATCGAAGGCCGCCGTTACCTCGGCCTCGACGTCCTCAGCCGCTCACGCCTCACCCTCGTCCCGACCGAGAAGGAGGAACAAACAACCGAACTCGGCGCCCTCAGCGCCTAGAAATCCAAGAATCACGCGGCAAACGCGTTACACCACGCATTTGGACTTGACCCNACTTGACCCGTTACGCATCGGAGTCCCCCCACTCCGACGATTAGCCCCGGTTCTCATACTCGTCTTTTCCCAGGCGATGCAACCGGGGCTTTTTCGTTCGATATCGGCAACGCCCCTGCCACCCGTACTGTCTCCTCGACCCCTACTCGGTGCCCTAGCTGAGTTACGCGTCGGGGTCGTGGCCGAGCATTTTGAGCAGTTCTCGGAGGGAATGCGCTACTTGCTCGTCCCCGTGCTCATGGAAAAGTGGTGTCAGCTCGTGCAGGCTGGTGTCGTCGAGTTTGTGGAGCATGTCAACCGTTTCGAGGATGAACGCCTCGACGTCAGCGGGTGTTTTCCCGTGCCATGCGTCGCTCCGTGAACTCAATGCGTTCCATCCAATCCATTGGTTCTTTAGAGTCTGCCGAGTTTCGTCCCGGCCCTGCATCACGCGCCAACCCAGGGTGATCCCGCCAGCACAAGGTCCACGTACACGCGGGATCGATTGCCTGGTGGCAGGAATGCCGGCGCGGGCAGGTATGGTGGTGCTCAAGCTCACAAGACTCACAGATACAACAAGACGCACAAGACTCACACACACTCACAAGGGATCCACCATGGAGAACCCATTCCGGCCTTCAGCCGGAGCGACACCACCCGAGATCATCGGCCGTGCCGGCCTTCTCGACGAGTTCGCCTACGGCCTACGCCTGGGATCCGGGGCGCCGGGGCTCCTCACCATTTTCACCGGTGCCCGTGGCATCGGTAAGACCGTCATGCTCGGTGCTGCCCACGACCTGGCCCGAGAGAACGGATGGGCCGTGATCTCCGAGACGGCCACCGGTGGCTTCATGGGCAGGATCGGTGAATCCATGCGCCAACTGGCCGAAGAACTCGGCAACGGGCCGCAAGGACGCAAGATCATCGGTGTCTCCGCTGCCGGCTTCAGCCTCACGACCGAGCTCCCGCCCGAACGCCAGGTCGCCTGGCGCAACCTCGCCGAAGAAGTCCTCCGGCTCCTCCAGAGCCGTGGCACCGGCCTGGTCATCACCGTGGACGAAATCCACGCCGCTGACCGTGCTGAACTGGCTCAGCTGGCAGCCAGTGTCCAGCACCTGATCCAGGACCGCCTCCCCATCGGGCTGGTCTTCGCTGGTCTACCGGCTGCAGTGTCGGACCTACTCAACGAAGGCGTGGTGACGTTCCTCCGCCGCGCCGACAAGATCGATCTGCATGCCGCCACGGTCAGGGACGTGGAGGCGTCATTCACCGACACGTTCGCGGCAGCGGCATTCAACCTCTCACCAGCCCTCGTCCGGCAAGCCTCCGAAGCCACTGGAGGATACCCATTCCTCATCCAGCTGGTCGGCTACTTCCTCTGGTGGGAAGCCGAAAAAAACGAGGGCACCCTCGATGAAGACGCTGTCGGCCGGGCCATTGATGCCGCACACCGACGCAACGCACGCACCGTGATCGAGGCTGCTCTCTCCACCACCTCACCCAAAGACATGGACTTCTTGCACGCCATGGCCACAGACACGGGGCCATCGTCTACCGGCGACATCGGGCAACGGATGGGTGCCAAGACAAACCTTGTCGCCAACTACCGGACACGGCTCCTGGCCGCCGGCCTCATTGAGTCGGCCGGATACGGCAAAGTCGACTTCGCCATCCCCGGCCTACGCCGCCATCTCAGTTACAAGCCCACGGACTAAGCCACCCAGCGAGCCTCACAACGCGTCCGCAAGACGGCGACCCGCCGGCTTTCCGTGGGCGGCAAAGGACCGGGCGGCAGCGATGACTTTCGGGCCGACTGCGTCGAGCGGCTCAGTACGCAGCAGCGTAGCGGGCGACTGATCACCCAACTCAGGGTTCATGCCCTGGAACCACGCCTGGACCACCTTCGCGCTCTCCCGTTCAATCAGAATGCCAGCCACGTAATAAGAGGTACGTAGCCGCTGGACGACGTCCGCGCCAGGTGCACGCGAACCGTCCGCCCATTCACGGACGGAGCGTGTGTTCGATACCCGGCCCAGGTGTGTATCGAAGAGGGTGGGTTGTCCGGCGCCGGCGAACGGGTTCAGTTCCGGGATCCGCCGGACCACCAGGCGTCCCTCGATGCGTTCGCTGATCATCCTCGAGCTGAATGCGGTGAATGCGATCTCGGCGACGTCGGCGGAGGAAATCCAGGTGCCGGTGGCCTCGTCCCGGATCGCGTCGGTCTAATCAATCTTCGTTCAAGCATCATCAGGGATCGTGGCGATGGCGCGTTTCACGGCCGGATCCATGCGGGCGGTGATGGAGACTTTCGCGCCGGCCCGGTGCGCGGCGGAGACCACGGCGTGGCCATAGAAGGCACTGTCGGCGCGTAACAGGACCAGCCCGGACGCGGTCGCCGAGCGCAACCGTGTCACGGTCGCCAGGACATCGGCCACGAACATTCCCGCCCTGCGCGGGGACCCCGCGGCGCCTTTCCGGAGCCGGGCGCCGATGATGACCGGAGCGGCAAACGTCGTCGAGACGATCCCGATCAACGCGTTCAACCCACGCACTCCGGAGTACCCGTAACCAGCGCCTTGCTAATGGTAGCCGTTGACTTCTTTGATGGTGTCGTCCATATCGACCAGGGCGTAGTCATCGATCCCAGCCACGATCGGCGCGATCTGGGCGACGTTGACTAGCCACCGCCAGGCGACTGCGTCGAGCTGGCGGACGTGGCCGAACGTGAACTCCCGCAGGAACGAGCCCAGTGTTGAGGGGGCGTAAGTGCCCACGAAGAGTTTCTTCATACCCCCGTGGCGGAGCAAGGCCATGTCATCGATGGAGTCGGCGCCGGCGAGCATCCCCGCGACCAACGCGGTGACTTTCAACCCGGCGTTCGCCCCGAAGTATCCCGGCAACGTCAACCACCGGATGGCCAGCTCGCCCAAGCCAGTCGAGGCGGCCAGCATCATCTCGGGGACGAGCCCGGCGGCCGACACGAGATTGGTGTCATCGAAGGACGCTGACAAGACCTTGGATCTATGGAAAACTTGCATCTACGAGATGCCTTTCTTGTCAGTCGAAATGAACCCTAAGTAAGTTCTATTTTTCCTGATCTGGAAGGCATCCTCTGTTTAACGCGCCGTCAACTCCCCAGCCTCACCGGTGGATCGTGGCTAAGGAGCGACCGGTCGGCCTACACATACCGCGAGTCGACGCCCGAGCCGATCGCTCCAAAAACGAAGGCGTAGGTCGGCGCGACCCCACCGCGGGATGTTATACGGCCGAGGCTCTCGGACCGCCTGACCTTTTGATTCGCGGGGTCGAAATCAAGTTTGCATCCCTGAAGTCAAGGTATCGTGACGACGATCTTGCCTTTCGCCTGGCCTTCCTCCAGGCGGCGCATGCCTGAGACCGCATTCGCGAGGCTATAGCTCTGATCCATCACTGGCACGAGCTGGCCCGCGGAGGCGAACTTTGCCAGTGCACGCAAGTTTCGGGCATCCTCGGTCGAGATGAATGCTCGGAGGGTCTGCGTGACGAACGGGTTGAGCATGAGTGCGCGGAGTACGCGATCGGTGCCGCCGAGCCAACGGCCCTTCGCTTCTCCGCCAACGATGACGAGAGTCCCGTGGCTAGAAAGTGCACGTCGTAGTTCACCTAGACTGCTGTTTCCTCCGGTGTCGAGGATAACGTCATACCGGGTCGCTCCATCGGCGAAGTTCTCGTTTTTGTAGTCGATGACATGATCGGCTCCGATTGAGCGGACCATGTCGGCTTTGGCGGCACTACAGACGCCGGTTACGTCGGCGCCCAGGGCCTTCGCGATCTGCACGGCGAAAGTGCCAACGCCACCCGACGCACCCACGACAAGCACCTTGTACCCAGCCTGCACTTTCCCGTGATCACGCAGTCCCTGCAACGCTGCGAGCCCCGAGACTGGAATGGCTGCTGCGTGATTGAAGTCGAAATTGTCGGGCATCAGTGCGATCTTGTCATCACTGCACACACAATACTCCGCGAATGAGCCGGCGCCGATGCCGAACACATTGTCTCCTTCCACGATGTCAGTGACGCTCGCGCCAACGCTGACCACCTGGCCTGCGAGTCCGAATCCGGGCACGCTGCCTTTGGGAGCGCGAAGCGATTTTCTCGCAAGGCGTACCGGGTACGGAAGTCCGGTGACCATGTGAGCAATGCCTGGGTCCACACTTGCTGCACGAACGCGCACCAGCACGTCGTTCTTCCCAATCGAGGGTCGAGGGATTCGTTCAAGGCGCAAAACCTTGCTGGGCACGCCATATCCATCTTGAACGATTGCCATCATCGTGTCGGATTGGGGGGCTGCGGTATGTGCATCTGCCGGTGGTGTATTCATCGTTGCTCTCCTTTGCTCGCGTGCATGTGCGAGCTGACACGCATGGGCTTAATCCATTATCTAAGACACAAAACTTATGCAGTAAGGAGATTATAAATACAACGTAAGGTTGTCAATATGGATGAGTCGAAATCTTAAAGAGTTACGCGACGGAATGGTGTGGCTCGAGCGCGCTTGAATTTCGAGCGTGTGCCTGCTGGGCGTGGAGCCGCGGGTCGAAGAAGTGTCGATCTATACCCATGTGGCGAGCAAGGAGGAGACAGCTGCCGCCATGGGAACCCTCGCGGAATCGAACATCCGGTGACGGAGAGTGCCTGTCAGGCAACAGCCCTATTGCCACCGAGCAGGCCGAGTGCGACGGCGGCGTACTCGGCAATCATGCGGTCACCTCCGAACCCAGTGCGGGCAGCGAGAGCGTGGCTGCGTAGCTCTGTTGGTCGAGTGAGAACGTCGTCCCAGGCCGCGACGATGTCGGCGGGAGCGTGCGTCGTGACGCATCCAATGTCTTGCACCGTCAGCGCAGCGTCGCCGACGTCAGTGGTGACGGGCGTGGCACCTGACGCGGCAACTTCGAGCAAACACAACGGCGACGCCTCGCCGAAAGCACTTGTCAGCACCGCGATGTCGGCAATTTGATAGACCGCGGGCATGTCATCACGGATGCCGAGAGCATGCAGGTTGGTGGAGCTGCTGATGCCCGATTCGTGGGCCAAGGCGCGGAACGCGTCATTCTCCAGCGTCATCCCAGCCCCGCACACGAGATAGTGCGCTTCGGGGCGATCCAGGGGATGCAGGGCCACGGAGCGCAGGAACAGGCCGTGGTCTTTCATCACGTCGAACCTGGCCGCGAAAACGACGACGGGCACGGTTGTTGGAATCCGAGCTCCCGTCGCGTGGTCGCCTGCTCGATTTCTGTGTCGGGCCAGAATCGGTTGGTGTCTGTTCCGTTTCCGATGACGAATCGTCCCGCAGCGGGCGGGAGAAATGTCCACGCCAACCACCGATGCCCGCAGCATCCCGATCAGGCCGCCCACGAAGCACCAACTTGCCCTGATGATCTGGCTGGCCGTGTTCCCGACGCTCACCGCGTTGAATCTCCTGCTCGCCACAGTCTTCGACGGTGTTCCGATCGCGCTCCGCACGTTCATACTCGTCACCACCGCGGTCCCGATAGCGATCTACGGCATCATGCCTCACCTCCACCGCGCCCGCGGACCCTCATCGCGCGCCGGCAGCGCTGATTAACTGGGCCCGGCGCGCATCGACTCGAGGCCATCAAGAATGAGGTCAAGCCCGACCAAGAACTCATCGGAGTAACGGTAGCCCGGCTTGAGTACATGGTCGGCTGTCAGCTCGGCGAGATACGGGTAGTCGCTCGTCGGAAGCTGCGCCAGAAGGATCTCCGCCATCGCGGCGGTCTCCTCCGGCGTGGTGAACGGGAGGCTCTTCTCCTGCATAGCGAACCCGTATATGTAACTGTCGACCGCGGAGAACGCGTGCGCCGCGGCAGCGACGGAGAACCCGCCGTTACGGAACGTGCCGATTACCCGATCGTGATGCCGGAGGGTGGCCGCACCCGGATTCGTGCCGGAGTCCCGCACGGTCGTCGCCCACGGATGCCGAACGAGCACGTCGCGAAACGAGATTGAGCGCTTGCGGATCGCCGTCCTCCAGTCATCGCTGTGCGACGGCAACTCGATCTCGCAGAACACCGTATCCGCCATCCCGTTGATGAGGTCTTCCTTGTTCGCGACATGGTTGTAGACCGACATCGCCTCGACGCTCAGGTCGTCGCCGAGCCGCCGCATGGTGAGGGCATCGAGCCCGCCGGAATCAGCAAGTGCGATCGCCGCTCCGATTACCCGTTCTCGGTTCAGTCGAACCCTGGGCTCCGACGCTGTCTTGCGCAGTGATGCCATTCAACTCTCCTGACTGTGCCTGTTAGCGACACCTTACTACGTACGCATTGCATGCATACTATTGTTATGTACGCTGTAAGCTAAACTTATTGACAAAGTAAATCAGTAGGCCGGTAACAAAGGACGATGAACGAAGAAGATCACGGTGCGAACCGCCATTCCTCGGCTCTGGTTGGGCGGATCCCTGCACCCAACCGACGTCCCCGGGGACACGCGCCCGGCAAGAACGCCCATCGTATTCTCGTTCTTGGGTCTGGTGCCCACGAGGACTTGACCGCCGCGACCGCGCTCACCACCACCGAGGGTCGGGATCTCTGGAAGTACGACGGGATCGTTGTCGCGCTTGGGGTCATCGATTCCATAATGCTCACGTCACCGACGATCAGCATCCTCTGGGCCGCTCTGATCCTCCGCGAACAGCTGACCTGGCAGACCATCATTGGCGGCATTGCCGTCATCTTTTGTGCTGGCATCGCCGTTCGAACACGGCTCAACCGGACCCCTCCCCCTCGCTCCATTCAGCAACCGAAAGACTGTGCCGCATGTACTCACCGGACGATTTCGAATTGATTGCGGGGCCTCCCGCGCTCGACGAATATCTTGGATTACGCAAAGGTGTCGACTTGTCGCAGAAGAGTGCTGAGCAGGGAGAAGCGGCCCTGACCGGCAGCTGGTTCTTCTGCCATGTTCGCGACAGGGAAACGGGTCTTGCCGTGGCCATGGGCAGAATCATCGGAGATGGCGGGTGGTATTTCCATATTGCAGACATGGCGACGTTGCCCGAGTTTCAAGGCCGGGGGCTCGGGCGGAAGGTCATTGACACTCTGGTGGCGCAGATTCGTGACCGAGCCCCGGACAATCCCTACATCACTCTTATCGCTGACCCGCCCGGCTGGCGCTTGTATGAGCAGACCGGCTTCACCGAGATAGATCCCTCACGCGGCATGGAGCTCCCATGGATGCGGTGGTAGCCGGCCTCCTGGCCAGATCCGCTGTCACTGCTCGGCAGCGATTGTGAGGACGGCGCTTCCGCGCTTGTGGCCTGATTCTACTTGGCGGTGGGCATGAGCGGCATCTCCCATGGCATGGGTGCTGCCGATCACAGGAAGGAATCTTCCCGCCTCGGCGAGTTTGCCTATGAAGACGAGGTTCTTCACTATTTGAGCAGGTTTGGCTAACCCTGTGAACACAACGGCTGCTTTCTTCCGACCCATTTTCGATGTCCACAGCATCTGCAGAAGGATGGCAAGCGAGGGCACAGTCGTCAGGTAGATGCCGCCTTGTTTCAAGGCCCGACGGCTCCGCATAAAAGAGCTCCTCGCTACCGCGTCGAAAATGACGTCGTAAGTGTCGTGGTTGTCGGTGAAGTCCTGTGTCACATAGCCGATAACATGTTCGGCTCCTAGCGACGCAACTAGCGTTCGGTTCGCTGAGCTGCATACGGCAGTGACTATGGCGCCATAGTGCTTGGCGAGCTGGATCGCGGCCGTGCCCACCGCGCCGGAAGCACCGTTGATTAGAACGGACTGGCCCGGGCGGAGGTTGGCCGCATCACGAAGGAATGGCAACGCTGTGATCGATCCATCGAAAACGGCGACGGCCTCCTCATCACTAAGGTTGCTCGGCTTCGCCGCGATTACCCCGTCTTCCGGCACGACAATGTACTCCGCGTACGCACCGAAGTTCGTCACGCTGACGCCGGCGACAAGGGCACCGACTCGGAAGTTGGTTACGGAGCGGCCCACCGCTTGAACCTCACCGGAGAAGTTGGTGCCGAGGATGGGCCATTTCGGTTTGCGCAGGCCGAAGTACAAGCGAGCCATCGGTGAGCCCGCCCTCGCCTCGCACATCGCCGCCGTCACCACTGAGGCACTGTTTCGTACACGCACTTCATTGGCGCCGGGGACGGGCTTCGGCACGACTTTGACTTGCAGTTATTCGGGTGGGCCGTAGCTGCTGGAGACGATTGCTTTCATGATCTCGATCCTTGGTTTGTTGCTTGGGGTGCTACTCATACCGGAGTGCGTCAATGGGGTTCTGGCGCGCTGCGCGTCGTGCTGGAAGTGTGCTGGCAAGGAAGGCGATGACCATTACCAGGAGGATGATGCCTGCCACCTGTCCCGGCGCGAACTGCAGCACCTGGAGGCCCTGCAGGTCGGCGAGTACCGTATTGGCCAATACGTTGCTGATGATCGAGCCTGCTCCGATGGCAGCGAGGGCGCCGAGGGCGCTTCCGAGGAACCCTATGAAGATCGCCTCGACGCTGAACAGCGCGTAGACCCTTCCACCACCCATTCCCATGGCTTTCATGAGGCCTATCTCGCGGGTTCGCTCCTGCACGCTCATGAGGAGGGTGTTGATGATGCCGAACGCCGCCGCGAGCAGGGCGATGAGCCCGAACCCGTTGAGCACAGCCACGATGCCGGTGAGGATGGTCTGGAAAACGCCGATCTGGTCGGCCAGTGTCTGCGCGGTGTATCCCTGCGAGGCCAGATCGGCCTTGATGGCCGCCACCTGATCGTCGTTGGAAGTGGGATCGAAGTGGGCGGATGCTAAGAAGTAGCCCCGTTCATAGGCTGTCGGCTCGCCATCGGTCTGCGCGGCGAACAGTTCATTTGTCAGTGCCTGGTTGAGGCGCACTCCCGCGCCGAGGAGCGTTAGGTTTTGCACGCCGGTGACGGTGGCATGAACCTCGTGCATTGCGCCGTCGTAGTTAGCGATGCCGATGGTCACGACCTTCCCGATCGCAGCTTCGGCGGCTCCGAGCCCGAGGGTCTCGAGGTAGGAGGCAGGCAGAAGAATCTGGTTGTTGTCGCTGGGTGTCAGTTGTTCGCCCGCGGCTAAGTCTGCCTTGGTGAGTTCGGCGTTCTCACTGATTGCCACCTGGAACTTGCCTTTGGCGTCATACTCGATGTAACTCGCGGTCAAGCTGACGACCGCATTCACGTCGCGAATACCCCGCGTGTTCCCAATCGCGTCGAGGTCGCTCTCGGTGAGAACGCCAGTTGAGAATCCTGCTTCGGGACTCGGAACACCATCCGCTGTCGCCCGGGTCGGATCGTATCTGAGGGGGCCATCGCCGAGGTCTGGCGCATCCTCGGCGGTTTGTGAAATCGAGAGCACATCGGTTGTGCCGACAGATGCGAGTTGGATGTCGAGGTAGTTTGACACACCGGTGCCGATGGCACTGGTCAGCGTGAGAGTGAAAGCGCCGATGAATATTGCGACCACCGTGAGGGTGGTACGAAGTTTGCTGCGAAAAGTGTTATCCACCGCTGTTCCGATGATGTCGAGTGTTTTCACGCTGCTGCTCCTGCGTTGTCGAGGGAGCCGACTTCGCGCCCGTCACGGATGAATATCTGCCGGTCGCATCGCGCGGCAAGCTCTGGATCGTGGGTGACGATCACAAGCGTGATCCCCTTGTCTTTGTTGAGCGAGAAGAGGATGTCCTCCACCAGCGCCCCGGTCATCGTGTCGAGATTGCCGGTTGGTTCGTCGGCGAAGATTACCTTGGGGTTGTTGACCAGGGCGCGGGCGATAACGACTCGCTGCTTCTGACCCCCCGAGAGGTTCACAGCCATGTTTTTCGCCTTGTCGTCGAGTTCGAGCTGTTGCAGCGCCGCCATACCGCGGGCCTTGCGCTCACCAGCGGCAACGCCGGCAATCGTGAGCGGCAGTACGACGTTATCGAGCACAGTGGCGTTGGGGTTCAAGAAGAACTGCTGGAACACGAACCCGAAATCTTCATTGCGCATCCTGTTCACCTGCTTCACGCTGAGCTCTTTCGCGTCGGTGTCACCGACCATTACTTCCCCTGCGTCCGGGCTGTCCAGCAGGGCCAGCAGATGCATGAGAGTCGACTTACCGGAACCGCTCTTGCCAACGATCGCGATCGACTGGCCCGCATACACCTCCAGCGAGACACCATCGAGGGCATCGAAGCGTGCCGTGCCACGGCCATACGACTTGCGGATGCCGCGGGCCGCGAGCACCGGGCTCGTAATCGTTGTGCTGTTCATTGCTGTTACTCCTCGAATGAGATGGCGTTGTGAAGCGCTTCGGTCGGCAATCTGAGTGGTCCCGACCGAAGCGCCTGATTTGTTAGTTGGTGAGGCGGCGGCCCTTGATGAGCAGCCAGAAGATCAGCACTACCTCGCCGACGAAGAGGTATTGGCCGAGGAAGGCGGTGAAGTCGGGGATGATCACGAGACCGAAGCCGTCGACGGCGTAGCCGATGCCGGCGAGGATGAGCAGAATGCCGAAGACCTTCGCCATGAAGCCGGACCGGAACGCGAGGTAGCCGATGAGCAGGAGGTGGAAGCTGAAGAGAATGAGTCCGATGTTCCAGATCGTGTAGAACCCCTCGATCGCCCGCAATGCTGCGACGGGTTCGGCCAGAAGTGACACGGCGATGGGAAGCTGCAGGATCGCAACGAGGAATACGGCGCTGTAGGCGAGCCGGAACCAGGCGGCCATTCTCGAGAGGCTTTGGTTCACCGGCGCAAACAGGGCGTGTAGGGCGCTTGCCGCGATGACGTCGAGCACGATGACCAGAATCAGGCTGGCGATTCCGAGCCGGAACATCAGTTCAGAGCCGAGAATGGCCGCCGCCGTCGCCTCCGCGTTTCCGGGGGTGATGGATGGCTGGATTGCGCCGAAGACGCCGAAGCCGGACAGTACGGCCATCAACGTCAGAGCGAGGCCGGCGACCAGGCTGGCCGACCGCTGTGACTTGGCGGTGTCCACGGATCGGACTGGCGTGTGACTGGAGCTGTTCAATAGGGCGTTCATTGTATCCTCTTCCTTATGCTGTAAGCTTATCTAGTAAGGATATTATCCTTACACAGTAAGGTCGTCAATATGAAAGAGTCTAAGGCTTCGAGAGCGACGAAGCGGGATGGTGTCACCAGGGAGCGCTTGAATCGCGAGCGGGTACTGACGGCTGCCATTGAGCTCGCGGACAGGGATGGCCTCGACTCGCTCACGATGCGGCGGCTGGGCGAGGAACTTGGCGTCGAAGCAATGTCGATCTACGCGCATGTGGCGAACAAGGACGACCTCCTCACAGGAATGGTGGACACTGTCTTCGCCGGTATCGAGCTACCGTGCCTCAGCGACGACTGGAGGACCGCGATCCGCAGGCGCTAGGTTTCGTTCCGAGATGCGTTGTCGCGTCATCCCTGGGCGACATCCGTGAAAGATTCGGGGACTTCCCCTGGCCCCGCCACTCTGCGGCGCCTGGACATGGCACTTGGCACCCTGCGCAACGGCGGATTGTCACTCGCGCTCACCGCACACGCAATTTCGGCGATCGACAGCTACGTGTACGGCTTTTCCATGAGGGAGAAGTCCCTGCCGTTCAAGACGGAGGAAGAGACGGCGATCATGGCGCAGATCCTGCTTGACGAATTGCCCACGGCCGAGTACCCCTATCTCGCGGAACTGACCGCGAATCAGGTGCTGCAGCCCGGATACCACTATGCGAACGAGTTTGAGTTCGGCCTCGATTTGATGCTTGACGCAATCGCACGGGAGCGAGAATAGCAATCGAAGAACTCTCGGGCCTGCTCTTCACACTCGATCCGCAAGCGGTCGAGGGTCACGTCCCTGTGAGTGGTGTGGTTTCCCGCTCTTGAGTGTTGCTTCGTCAACGTAAAGAGCCACCGTGGGATGGTCAGTGAGTACCGACTAAAGCAACTCACAA
>NZ_SOGQ01000067.1 GCF_004403465.1 Cryobacterium sinapicolor
ACGCCGTCCACGCCCAGTTCGACCGGGTCCTGAACGCACTGGAGGAGAAGCTCCCCGCAGTCGCCACCCACCTCGAGACAGCCCGGGCCGACGTGCTCGCGTTCACCGGCTTCCCGAAGGAGATCTGGCGTCAGCTCTGGTCCAACAACCCCCAGGAACGTCTCAACCGCGAGATCCGCCGCCGCACCGACGTCGTGGGTATCTTCCCCGACCGCGGCTCCCTGAGCCGGCTCGTCGGAGCGGTCCTGGCCGAACAACACGACGAATGGATCGAAGGCCGCCGCTACCTCGGCCTCGACGTCCTCAGCCGCTCACGCCTCACCCTCGTCCCGACCGAGAAGGAGGAACAAACAACCGAACTCGGCGCCCTCAGCGCCTAGAAATCCAAGAATCACGCGGCAAACGCGTTACACCACGCATTTGGACTNAAGGCGAAACTCGTCTTGCAGTCGCGGTGAGCTCCCCTTTCTCTAACGATGGGCAGTGAAGGTGTCTCCTGACCACTCTGTACGTCCATCTAGACGACCGGATCATCCCCGCGCTGAGGTTCTCCAGACAGGGCCGACCCGGGCGACCACCGGCCTTGACCGATATTGAGCTGCTCTGCCCTATCGTCGCCCAACACTTGCTCGGCATAGCCTCGGACCGAAAAGGTCACGTCCCGCGGAGTGGTGGAGTTTCTCGACACTGTGCGGGTCAGTGGTTTTAGTTTAGGCGGCGGCGAGTTCGGGGAGGATCACCGCCTCGTCGAGGA
Organism: Cryobacterium sinapicolor; assembly: GCF_004403465.1. Classification (GTDB taxonomy): domain Bacteria; phylum Actinomycetota; class Actinomycetes; order Actinomycetales; family Microbacteriaceae; genus Cryobacterium; species Cryobacterium sinapicolor. Next base: position 755 of record NZ_SOGQ01000067.1, read on the forward strand.
CTCGATGGGGTTGTTCATGGTGGTCAGCTCGAGCATTGATGCTTCGGAGAAGTAGCGTCGTTCGCCGGCCTCCCACTCGTCGTGCTGCTCGATCAGGACCGACCGGCCAGGCGCAGCAGGGCCGCGGCGTTGGGGAACACGCCGACGACGTCGGTGCGACGTTTGATCTCTTTGTTGACGCGTTCGAGCGGATTCGTGGACCAGATCTGGCGCCCGTGTCGCCTCGGAAACCCGGCGAAGGCGAGTAGGTCGGGTTGCGCGTCGACGAGCATTGCGGCGACCTTCGGGTGCGAGCGGCCGAGCATCGTGGTCACCTCACGGAACTGCTTCTCGATGTGCTCACGGTCGGGCTGGGCGAAGATGGTGCGGATGATCGAGGCGACCATCTCCTGCGATCCCTTCGGGACCACGGCGAGGACGTTGCGCATGAAGTGCACCCGGCAGCGCTGCCAGCCGTGGCCCTGGAACGCGGTCCCGATGGCCTTCTTCAGGCCGGTGTGAGCGTCAGACATGACCAGCTTCACCCCGTCGAGGCCGCGGGTCTTCAACGACCGCAGAAACGCCGTCCAGAAGCCCTCGTTCTCGCTGTCACCAACGTGGTCATGTTCGCCAGGTCGACCTGCTTTGTAATCGAAACGGAACGTCTGGTATGGTATATTCCATGCCCGCCCGAACACATGGCCGCCCGCGCGATTCACGAACGCACGCCGCAATCTTGTCCGCCACCGTCGCGCTTATAGTCGACGCCGGGTACGGTGCCCTCACGATCGTTGGGGTCGCCGCTCGAGCGGGGGTTGGCAAGGATGCGATCTACCGCCGATGGTCGGGCAAGCCGGAACTCGTCTACGAGGCTGTGTTCACCTCTGCGGATGCGGACCCCATTCCGGATACGGGCACATTGATCGGCGATGTCACGATCCTCGTCGAAAGACTAGTGGACGAGTTCGCCGCGCCTGCCGCAGCCGTAGCGCTCCCTGGCCTGTTGGCTGACTTCGCGGACCAGCCAGCATTGCGGATGCGCATCCGAGAGGACTTACTCGCCGGCGTGAAGGCGCGGCTGGTTGAGGTTTTCGACCGCGCTGCCGCCCGCGGCGAGCTCGTGGCAGACGTGCCCGTCGAGCTCATCCTCGACAGCCTGGCGGGCACTGTGCTTTTCCATGTGGGATTGGTTGGCGCGCCGGTCACTCCTGAACTTCCTCGCCACCTCGCGGCGATGGTCGTGACCGGGATCAAGACACGATGAATGTTTGGTCAAATCGTACGGGGTCGGTGGCGGCCGTGGTGGCCGCGATTCACCTTATACGTGACCAGGTCGACCCCGCCCGGCTCCTCCTACGCTCAGCAGTCGCCGACATACCGAAGCGCGCGCTGCATGCGGTCTGGCACCTGGTGGGTGTCGACCGCGTCCTCGGTGCGTCGACCCCGCTCTACTTAGGCATTGTTCTCCCCACAGGTAGCGGGCTCGTTGCCGCGGTCTTCCCTATTCTCGCGTTCCAGCTCAACCTGATAGCCGTGTACTTGCCCTGCCGCAGTGGCTGCTACTTCTTCCCGTCGCTGTCCATAAGCCATCGGCGCAGCATGATGCGAGACGGCTGGCGTCTCCATGACAATCTTGTGGATGTGACCACGTGAGAAGACCGTTAGCCGGTGAGTTGCTCTCTGTACTGCTCGAAATGCGGCCCCGGCGAGCATCCGGCCTGCCACCAGGACAGCGTCTGCTCCGTGGTTTCCCTCGCTTTGCAGACAATCCGCTGCGGTCACCGCCGCTCACGGGGAGTCTTCAACTGGACATCGACGGCGAAGGTCTCGCAGCTCCGCTGGTTCTCAAGGCAACGGACCTCGCAGCCCTGCCGCAATGTTCCCAGACAAATGACTTCCATTGCGTCACCACTTGGACCACTCAGGGTCTCCATTGGCAGGGCGTTAGTATGCGCGACGTCTGGAACGACATCATCAGCCCGCTTCTCGCGGAAGGCGCGGCTCCCACGTTCATCACGGTCGATGGCTTGGACGGGCACAGCGCCGTCTTCCTGCTCGAGGACCTACTCGGCCCCGATGTGCTCATTGCGACCAGTCTCAACGGGCAGCCCCTCGACCGTCGTCACGGCGCGCCGCTACGTCTCGTCAGCCCGGGACAGTATGGCTATAAGAGTGTGAAGCACCTGGAACGACTTGCCCTTCACAATCAGGAGCCGCGGAGTATCCTCGGTTCGAAGGAACACCTGCGGGCACGCGTGGCCTTTGAAGAACGTCACAAATGGATACCCGCGTGGATCTTAAGGCGGGTGTACCGCGCGCTTATTCCAATCACTGCAGTCCTCGCCGAACGCAGTTTACTTCTTGCCGATTCGCCTCCGGCTATACGCAGAGACGCCGCCCAGGGGATTCGTTTTCAACGCCCGGCAGCGGCCGTAGCCGCCGTGCTGGTAGCTAATATTGCATCGGTGCACGCGTACTGGGCCCTTGGGGGCAGATGGCCCGGTACCGACGAGATGTCGTTGGCGCGTCGGGTCGTAGGAGACACGACGGCAATGCCACACCCCGCCGCAATTGCGTTGGTGCCGGTCCCCCTTGCGGGCGTGGCAGCCCTGTTGCTCGACTTTGCTGGGCGGTCGCGGCTGTCCAGGCCTGCGCCGCGCAAGCGAGCGGGTTTGCGCCTCTTCGTCATCTTGACGGCCCTCCGCGCCCTAGCGGGTGCCACCGGCTCCACCATTGCGGTTCTTCGCGGCACGAAAGTGCCCTACTTTCGCCTTGATCTACTGATTTTCTCGCCGCTGTGCGCGCTGCTGGCGGGGCTGACCGCCTTCGTGGTGGCCGGCGAGGGAGGCACCCGACGCGTCGAAAAGAAAAGGTAAGCACACGGTGTACACCGTAAGCTCCCTCTCTGAAGAGTACGTCGCACACGTCAAAAATTTGAATAGATGAAGGGATCACGATGAAGTTGTACAGATCCACCGCCGTCACCGCCGGAGTGTTCTTCCTGCTGACTGAGGTGGCCGCAATAGCGGGAGTTGCTTTCTATAGCCCGATCCTGAACGGGGCCGACTACATCACCGGCGCCGGCGCCGAGGGTTCGATCCTCCTCGGTCTGCTATTCGAACTGCTCTTAGTGATTGCCGCCGTGGCCACCGCTATCACGCTGTACCCGATCCTGAAGTGGCAGCATGAGGGCCTAGCCCTGGCATTCGTCGCTGCGCGTGTGCTGGAGGCGGCAATCATACTCGTTGGATCCTTTAGTCTGCTGGCGATTGTTACGCTCCGCCAGCAGTTCGAGGCAACCCCAGACGCCGACCCGGCCACCCTGTCCACCATCGGCTCTACGCTTGTGGCCTTGCGAGACTGGACATACCTGTTCGGGCCGGGCTTCGCTCTCGGTGCCGCCTCGCTGCTGCTGGCTTCGTTGATGTACTCGTCCCGCCTGGTGCCACGGGGCATTGCCGTACTGGGTCTTGTCGGCGGCGCGCTAATCAGCCTCTCCGCCATCGCCGTGATGCTCGGCCTGTACGGGCAGTTCTCTACTCTCGGCCTCGTCGTGGCGCTCCCGGTGTTCGCCTGGGAGCTGTCTCTCGCGCTGTGGCTAATCCTGAAAGGCTTTCGCCCAGTGAGCATTCTCAGCACTCCCGTTCCTTCTCTCACCCCAGCCGCCCGAGAAGCCTCGGTCCACCGGTCGACCTGACTGAGCCGGGTCCTCGCCGATCGACCTGAAGTTTCTGGCGGTGGGCGTGGCGGTGAAGCCGACCTTGCTGCCGGTGGTGTTTCTGTTTCGGTTGCGCCGTCCATCCGGTTTTCTAGGGCCATCTGGCCGGAAGGAGAGTTTCTGGGCTCCTCGTTTACGAGGTTGGGCCCCGACCTCGCAACACTGAACCTCAAAATCTAGGCCGCCGTCGGCCGGCAAAACATGGCGCGATTCGGCGTCATCACCCCAGGACTGAGGGCAGGGCGTCCCTTGCCCTTATCGACGTGCCGGATACCACCGTTCGGCACGCCATCATCACCAAAATCCAAATCGCGACTGGCTTGAAGATGCAGCGTTCGCAGTGAGCGCCGCCATTCTGCACAATCCTGGCGCCAGAAAACACACGAAAGGTTTGTCATGACACGAGTCACTGATGTTCACGTCCGTACATTCGTCGAGAAAGCAAGCGCTGTCGGGCGGCGATTAGAGACGCTTGCGAGCGAACAGGACGATTGGTGGGTGACTGATCTCACGCCGCCCATGATCTTGGATCAGGGCCTGCGCCCGGGTTCGCGTGGGGGTCACGGCTCCGTTCGCTACAGCGTGCTCGAGCACAATCCGGGTCAGAGTGTGGTGTTCGGGTTCGATCCTTCAATCGGGCTCGACGGCACCCACCGATTCATCGTCACCCAGGAGGGCGATCGTGTCAGTGTTCGCCACGAGCTCGACGCCGAAGCTTCCGGTGTCATGCGGGTGCTTTGGAGGCCGCTCGTGCTGCCAATGCATAGCGGCGTGATCGAGGATATTTTCGATCGTCTTGAGCGCGCTTCTACTGGCACTGCCCATCGCCAGCGGTCAACGAGTGCATCCCTGAGGTGGATTGCCCGTCGCATGGCTTCCTTCGGCCTCTAAGCCTTAGTACCGTTCAGTTATGCTTTTCCGTGTTTCGTTGTGGTCATGGCGTGGACAGGGGGGTGCCCCTATGTTTTTGTCAAGCCGCGAGTTGATGGTCGGTTTGATAAAGGGTGCCGTCGCGCAGCATGGCATAGAGAACGTCGCAGCGTCGTCGGGCTAGGGC
>NZ_SOGQ01000028.1 GCF_004403465.1 Cryobacterium sinapicolor
CCGCACCACCCGCACCACCCGCACCACCCGCACCACCCGCACCACCCGCACCACCCGCACCACCCGCACCACCCGCACCACCCGCACCACCCGCACCACCCGCACCACCGCAGGAAGGCCACCCCACACGGTGGCCTTCCGCCGTTAACCAGTCGTGACTGTGCCCGTTCCGGTCGACCGTGCCCGGCACACCAGCCACTCTCGACCGGAACAGCAACACTCACGGCGGCACCGAACCCACACCGCCCCCTGCCCCGGCAACCGTCAGCGCTACAGAACCACCGGTGATGCCGCAAGCACCGACGATGTGGCCAACTCAGGAGAACCCAGCACGCCGCCCCGGGCACCCACACCCGCCCCGCACTAGTCCGCGCCGGCCGGTGGCTACGGGCGACGGATGTCCTGAATCAGCCACACCCGAAAGCCCACCTGCCAACGCGCACACACCACAACCGAAGAANGCCCACCTGCCAACGCGCACACACCACAACCGAAGAAAGCCACCCCGCACGGGAGCCAACGGGAGCCATCCGCCGCTAACCAGTGGTGACTGTGCCCGTTCGGACGCGAGTGTCCGGCACAACGGCCACTCTCGACCGGAACGGTCGCTCTCGCGGTCGGAACTAGTTCGTGGTGGGGAGGAGGTCGGCGACGGGGACTGGTTCGCCGTTGAGAATGTCGAGAGTCCAACCGGCCTCGTCGTGGACGATCACGTTGAGGGACGCGTTCCGGATCGTGTCGACGGGCTGATCGAGGGCCTGCATGAGGGTGAGACGAATCAGAGTACCGTGACTCACGACGATGATGCGGGCACCCGGGTTCTCGTGCGCGAGTAGCTGCAGGGCCTCGACTCCGCGGTCGGCCACACTGGCCTCCGTCTCAGCGCCGCGGAACCCGCCGATACCGGTGGGGCCGCCGGGCACGCGGAGCGCGTCCAACTCGGGGCCGGCGCCGAGACCCTCGGCAGGACCGTAGTTGCGCTCGACGATCTCCGGGATGCGACCGGTGACGGTAAGACCGAGGCCCTCGGCGATCAGGTCGGCCGTCTCGGCTGCGCGGCTGAGCGGCGAGGAGACGACGAAGTCCCACTCGTGCGCGGCCAGGTCACCGACGGCATCCGCTGCCTGTCCGCGACCGGTGTCATTAAGTGGGATGTCGGAGTGACCCTGGATGCGCAGTGCGGCATTCCAGTCGGTCTGGCCGTGGCGGATAAGGGCGAAGGTAGTTGTGGAACTCACCGTTCTATTCTCTCTCGTGCCGAAGGCGGGAGAGGAATCGGGTGCGGGGTGCCGGTTGTGGGGTGCCGGGGTGCCGGGGTGCAGGGGTACCGGTTGTGGGGTGTGGGTTGGCTTGGGAGGCCCCGGGGGGCTGGGTCGCCGGGTCTCGACAGGCTCGACCAGCGGGGGCTGGGTCGCCGGGTCTCGACAGGCTCGACCAGCGGGGGCTGGGTCGCCGGGTCTCGACAGGCTCGACCAGCGGGGGCTCGACCACCGGGGGCGCGGCCCGCCGCGGGTCAGGGGCGCCGACCGAGCGGGTCAGGTGGCCGGGGCCGAGGCGAACAGCACGCGCTCGCTCGACACCAGGTCGGCGGCGGTGTAGATGAGGGTGAGGTCGAGGCCCGCACTGCGTGCGGCGCCGCGCTCGGCATCACTCTGCGGGGCCATTCGGCCGAGCATGACCCCGCCGAGGGCGCGGACGGCACAGGCCGCGATGACGCCCTCCGGAGTGCCGCCGATGCCCATCGACAGGTCGACCCCGGCATCCGTCGACGCGGCGGCGATGGCCGTGGACACATCACCCTCGGCGATGCGGAGCACGCGCGCACCGGCGAACTCAAGTTCGCGGATCAGCGCGACGTGGCGTGGTTTGTCGAGCACGGCCACGGTCAGTGCGGTCTCGGGGACGCTACGTGCGGCCGCGAAGGCACGGAGATTGTGGGTGGCTGAGGCACGCAGGTCCAGAACGCCGTGACCGGCCGGGCCGGAGATGAGTTTCTCCATGTAGAAGACCCCGGCGGGATCGAACATCGTGCCTCGGGGGGAGAGGGCGATCACGCACACCGCGCCGGGCAGGCCCAGGGCCGCGAGGGTCGTGCCGTCGAGCGGGTCGACCGCGATGTCGCAGTCGGGCCCGTCACCACTGCCGAGCCGTTCGCCGTTGGCGAGCATGGGGGCGTGGTCCTTCTCGCCCTCACCGATCACGACGGTTCCGCGAAACGGGGCGGTCAGGAGCACGGCCCGCATGGCCGCGACGGCCGCCTGGTCGGCGGCGATTTTGTCGCCGCGGCCCACCCAGGGCAGCGTGGCGACTGCGGCCGCTTCGGTCGACGCGCGTACGGCGGCGACCAGCTCGGCCGGCCAGCCGTCGGCCCCTATCACGGTGGATTCGGGCCGGGGAACGAATGGACGGTGCTGCGGCATGGGCCACCTCTTGCTGGGACAGCGGTCTCGTGACCGGCAGCTGAAAGCCTACTCGTGAGGGCTGCGCGGCTGCGCGGCTGTGCGTGTCAACGTCGGGCTGTTCGGCTGCGCGGCTATGCGAGCAGTTCGCGGATGTCGGCGGCGGTCAGGGCGGTTCCGCGTGCCGCCGCAGTCGTCATCACGCTCTCGAACAGGCGAGCCTTCGTGGCCTTGAGGGCCATCACCTTCTCCTCGATCGTGTCCCGAGAGACCAGGCGGTAGACGAAGACGTTCTTCGTCTGGCCGATGCGGTGCATGCGGTCCACGGCCTGCGCCTCGGTGGCCGGGTTCCACCACGGGTCGAGCAGGATGGCGTAGTCGGCCTCGGTCAGGTTGAGGCCGAACCCGCCGGCCTTGAGGCTGATCAGGAACACCGAATCGTCGCCGGTCTTGAAGCCGTCGATCACCTGTGCGCGGTCGCGGGTCTTGCCGTCGAGGTAGGAGTAGCTGATGCCGGCGGCATCGAGGCGCGCGCGGGCCTTGCCCAGGTACTGGGTGAACTGGCTGAAGATGAGGGTGCGGTGCCCGCCGGCGACGATGTCGTCGAGGAGCTCGAGGAGCACGTCGAGTTTGGTCGACGGAAGGTCGGCGTATTTCTCGTCGTAGAGGCTGGCATCGAGGCTGAGCTGGCGCAACATGGTGAGCGAGCGGAAGATCTCGAACCGGTTCGCGTTCATATCGTCGATCAGCCCGAGCACCTTCTGGCGCTCCCGTTGCAGGTGCGTGTCGTAGACCGCGCGGTGCTTCGGGTGCAGGGTCAGTTCGAGCACCTGCTCCTGTTTGGTGGGCAGGTCGCCGGCCACCTGCTCCTTCGTGCGGCGCAGCATGAACGGGCGGATGCGGCGGCGCAGTTGGTCGAGCCGGTCTTCGGCGGCATCCCGCTCGATCGGCTTCTGGTAGTAATCGCCGAAGCGGCCGGGGCTGGGAAACAGCCCCGGTGCCGTGATCGACAGCAGCGACCAGAACTCCATCAGGTTGTTTTCCAGCGGCGTGCCCGTGATCGCGAGCTTGAACGGGGCGTCCAGGCGGCGGGCGCACTGGTGGGCGCGGGACTTGCGGTTCTTCACGAACTGGGCCTCGTCGAGCAGAAGGCCCGACCAGGCCAGGGCTTCGTAGTCGCCGAAGTCCAACCGGAACAGTGTGTACGAGGTGAGCACGACATCCGCGTCGGCGTGCAGCGAGGCCAGGGTGGTGCTGCGCTTGCCGGCGGTCTCGGTGATCGCGGCCACCCGCAGGCCGGGCGCGAACCGGGTGCACTCGGCGGCCCAGTTGGAGACGACGCTGGTCGGAGCCACAACCAGGAACGGCGCGCTCACCCCCGGCTGTTCCCGCACCCGTTCCATCAGGGCGATGGCCTGCAGGGTCTTGCCGAGGCCCATGTCGTCTGCGAGGATGCCGCCCAGCTGGTGGTCGTAGAGAAAACTCAGCCACTCGAAACCGGCCTGCTGGTAGCCGCGCAGGGTGGCGTCGACCCCCGCTGGCAGCGTCTGCTCCGGGATCTGGGCGACGTCGGTGAGCCCCGACACGGTGTCGCGCCACGCGGCCGCCTGGCCGGCGACAACCCCGAGGGCCTGCAGCTCTTCCCAGAGGTCGGCTTGGAACGGGCTGATCCCCAGGGACTCTGCTCCGGCGTCCTGCAGTCCGCGCGCCTCCTCGATCAGCCGGCGGAGCGTGTGCAGTTCGGGGCGGTCGAGGCTGAAATACGTGCCGCTGGGCAGGATCATCAGTTGCTGCCCGGTCGCCAGGGCCCGGAACAAGCTGTCGAACGGGATTTCCTCGCCGTCGATGCTGACCGACACCTGCAGGTCGAACCAGTCCCGGTTGCCGGGGCGTTCGGTGGTGCCCACGGTGATCACCGGCGCCTCGTCGGCACGGCGGTACTCCGGCGCGTCCCCGGCGACCAGGACGGTGACGTGATCGGCCGCCCCCAGGGTTGGCGCCACCGTGTCGAGGAAGCCGAGCATGGCGGTGCCGGACAGGGTGGCCCGCTCGATCAGGACCGGCCGGCCGGTCTGCTGACCGACCAGCGTCGGCACGGAGGCGAGCAACGGGTGCACCCCATGCAGGATCTGCCCCTCGCGGGTGCCGTCGCGAAACCTGCTGTCGCCGGGCGCCGGGCGGAGCGGCTGGTGGTATTCCGGGTAGTGCCACTCCCAGTGCAGGGCGATGCGGGCATCCGTCTGGTGCGTGATGGTCAGGGCCAGCACCGGCTGCGGGGTCTCCGGCAGGGCGAACGAGTCGTCCCGGCTGGTCACGGCGATGCGGTGGCGGAGGAACGGGTAGAACTCGGTCAGGAAGTCGGCCTCGTCGGCCCCGGGCACGGCGATGCTGTCTGAGGCGGCCATGGCGCGCAGTTCCCGGCTGATCTCGCCCGAGAGCGGGGCGAGCGTGATCTGAGGGGCGCCGCCGAGCGGGTCGGCCCAGGTGTAGACGCCGTGGGCCGGGTTGCCGATGAACCCGAAGGTGCCACGCTTCTGCGGTTCGTCGCCCAGCAGCAGGGTGGGGTGCAGTGTGAGGCCGTCGGAGGCGCGACGGATGTCCAGCTCCAGGCCCGCAGGAACGGGTGAGATGAGTACCGAATCCTGCTCCTCCGTGGCGGAGACCAGGGGAAGTCCGGTGTTCGCCGCGTCGGCGAGTAGGTCCCAGAGCGACCGGTCGGGGAACGCATCGATGGGGATCCACTGTGCCGCCGTCGCGTAGTACGGCCGCGCCGCGAACTGCAGGGCGTAGATCGCCGAGAGCACCCTCAGCTGGCTGCGGTCGAGGGAGCCGTCGGTGGTCAGGTTCTCCCAGGTGACGCTGCCCCGGATCCACTTGCCTTGCTTGCCCATCACCACGGGCCGGGCCGCGAGCCGCCGGAGCCCCGGCTGGCCGGCGAAACGGCTGGATTCCGGAGCGAGGAGCTGGAACTGGAGTGCGAGCCGGGTCTTACTGCCTGCCGCCGCCGAATCCGGACGCGCCAGCGGGGCCAGCGCGCTGCGCCACGCGGCCCGTGCGGGGAACACGGCCGGGGCGGAACCGGGCTCGCGGCCCAGGAGAGTGTCGTGGGTGTCTGAGTCACCCGGAACCCGGCCGAGGCTGCCCCTCACGGCACCGCCCTGGCTGTCGATCAGCAGCGCGGCGACATGCTTGCAGTTTCGCTTCATCGGGCAGGTGCAGACGCCGGATGCCCGCACCGTTGCGCCGGTGGAATCAAGGGTGAACGAGACGGTCACCGAATAGGGCGTGCGGTGCGAACCGCGCACAGAGCCGAAGAGCTGGGTGCCCGAACCGAACCAGGTCTCAACCTCGACGTGGCCGTTGCGGGCGTAGCGTTCGCCGCGCGAGAAGGCCTGGCTGCCCACAAGGAGCGCGATGTCGTGGGAGCTGAGCGTGTGGGCCATGGCGGGACCCATTCTTCCATGTGCCCTGGCCGAGCCGCGCCCTGGCCGAGCCGTGCCCGGCCGGGGCAGGCCCGGCCGGGGCAGGCCCGGCCGGTTACGGCAGGGGGCTACTCCACGTGCCCGTGTTCCTTCGAGGATCCCGTTGTCAGCGTTTTCCCCTGGAAGAAGTCCGGGTTGACCCTGTGCTGGATGAGCATCAGCACGATGCCACCGATGAAGAGCACCATAGCGAGGATGAAGACGAGTCCGACACCGCCGATGTTCGACCCGCTGCCGTAGTCGGGGTTCATGCTGTCGTACAGCGTGGTGGCGAAGATGACCAGCAGGATGACACCGCCGATCAGCGGTGCCAGGAGCTTGAGCAGGATGGCCCGGGGGCCGTGCAGCGAGTCACGGAAGTACCAGACGCAGGCGAACGCGGTGACCCCGTAGTAGAAGCAGATCATCATGCCCAGAGTGAGGATGGTGTCGGTGAGCACATCCGTGCTGAGCACGCGCATGATCGCGTAGAAGCCCCAGGCCACGGCGCCCGCCATCACGGTGGCGAAGGCCGGGGACTTGTAGCGCGGGCTGATCGAGGCGAACCGTTTCGGGAACGCCTTGTAGTGGCCCATCGAGAGCATGGTGCGCGCCGGCCCGACGAAGGTCGACTGGAGCGACGCGGCCGAACTCGACAACACGGCCAGCGACATCAGGATGGCGAAGGGGCCCATTACCGGTCCGGCCAGGGGGGCGAATACATTGCCCTGGATCTCCTCATTGCCGAGGCCGAATTCGCCGGCACCGACGCCGGAGAACATCAGGGTGGCGACCGCCACGAGGATGTACAGCGCGAAGATGATGCCGATGGTCAGCGTCGCCGCGCGCCCGGGGGTGGTCTTCGGGTTCCTGGTCTCCTCGTTCATGGTCAGGGTGACGTCCCAACCCCAGAAGATGAAGATCGAGAGCGAGACCCCGGCTGCGAAGGCCGAGAACGAGGGGGCGAGGAACGGGTTGAACCAGTCGGCACTGAATGCCAGCGCGTCGAAGGCGGTGCCTTCGGCGACCTGGGTCAGGGCGGCGACGCTGAACCAGACCAGCACGACCAGCTGGAAGGCGACGAGCACGTACTGCACGGCCTTGGTGGTCTCCATGCCGCGGTAGGAGACGTAGGCGGCCGCCACCATGAACACCAGACAGGTGAGCACGTTGATCACCGCGTTGTTGGTCAGGTCGGCGAGGCCAGGGTTGCCGAACAGCTGCGCGAGCATCAGATAGAAGAAGTCGACGGCGACTCCGGCCAGGTTGGAGAGCACGACCACGGTCGCGACGATCAGACCCCAGCCGCCCATCCAGCCCAGCCACGGCCCGAAGGCGCGGGTGGCCCAGGTGAAGGACGTGCCGGCATCCGGCATGGCGTTGTTGAGTTCGCGATAGCCGAGCGCCACCAGCAGCATGGGGATGAACCCCACCAGGAAGATGCCGGGCATCTGGGCGCCGACGGCCGCGACGGTCGGGCCGAGGGAGGCCGTCAGGGTGTACGCCGGCGCGATGCTCGAGATGCCGATGACCGTGGCGCCGAGCAGCCCGATCGAGCCGGCGCTGAGGCCCTTTTCGGACAGGCCGCCGGTGAGGGTGGTGGTGCCGGGCGTGGAGCCCGAGGAGGGAGATTGGCTAGTCATAGGACTGTCCTTTCGGTCAGTGCGGCTTACGGGCGTCAGTGCCGGTGGGAACCACGATGAGGGGAACGGGGAGCGCGTGCAGCATGCGGTGAGCGGTGATGCCGAGGAAGATCGTGGTCGGCTGGGCCAGCCGGCTGGACCCGACGAAGGCGATTTCGGACTGCTGCCAGTCGAGGGCCTCGACGGCGGTCTCGACGCTGTGACCGGACCCGACCTCGGTGGTGATGGTGCCGCTCGCCTTCGACCGGCTCTGGAAGTACTCCAGCACGCCGGCGAGGTGGGCCTGGCTCTCGGTGACCTCGACCGGGTGTCGACGACCGGCGTCGACCTCCACGAGCGTGACGAAGCGCAGGTCGACGGTGAGGTCCTCCGAGAAGGCCACCAGCGAGTCGAGCAGCGCCTTCCAGCCCGGCCGGGTGCCGATGGCGCAGGTGATCCGGGTCAGCTGCGCGGGAGCCTGGTAGCCGCGGGGAGCGAGCGCGACGGGCACCGGTGAGGCGTGCAGGAGCGCGCTGGCGACACTGCCGATCGTGAATCGGTTCATCAGGCCGCGGCGCGAGGCCCCGACGACGATGCGGTCCGAGTCGAACGTGCGGGCGGCCTGGAGCAGTCCCTCCGTGGTGGAGTCGGCGTAGAGCAGATGCGTGGTGGCGACCACGTCATCGGGAACCAGGGCCCGGCCCTGTTCGAGCCATTCGAGGGCCTGCGCCTCGAGCAGCGCCTGGTAGTCGGGGGAGGACACGGCGCCGACCCGGGCCGGGACGGTGGACGAATGATGCGGAAGCACAAGGCACAGACGCAGCTCGGAGCGGGTCAGGCGCGCCAGCGCGACACCCAGCTCGACGGTGTCATTGCCCCGTTCGGTCGCTTCGTAGGCGACGACGTAGTTGGCTACTCGGGTCACGCTGGTTTCTCCCTCGGTTCGCGACGGGTGTCGCACTCAGTGGTCATGGTGGTCTGCGTCGTGCGCGTGCTGGGCGTGCTCGTCCGGCGCACAGTGCGCCGGACGCGGTTCCACATCGAGCGACGGATTGCGGTCGAAGAAACCGACCGGCTTGAGCCAGAACGACACGGTATCGACGGCCATGATCGGCCACTCCTCCGGCCGGGTGATGTGGTGGATGCCGAAAACATACCAGAGCACGACATCCGCGTTCCGCACCGGCCGTCCGGCCTGGATCCACTCGGGTAGGCCGTGGTCGACCGCGCTCTGGTTCACGAACTCGCCGCACGGCCAACGCTCGGTCTCGTCGTTCGGGGTGACCCAGACCGTGTGCCCGATCACCTGGGCGCGCTGGAGAGCGGGCGCCGAACGGTCGAAGAAGGAGGGGATGGCGCCGCCGGGCACCAGCTTGTAGGACACCGGCGTGCCGAGGCCGTTGAGCAAGTTCTCGTTCACGACCTTCCAGGCCCGCTGGGTGTCCCAGTTGTAGTCGTCGAACCCCTCGGTCTCGATCGGGGTGTTCTGCTGCGTGAGCGCGAGGCCGAGCGGGTTCGCGGCGCTGATCGGCTCGACCTGGGTCTCGGTGCGGAACACCGTGTTCTCCGGGCCGTCGACGTCGAGGTCCATCCGGGCCACGATGAAATGCTGGTGGAACGGCGCGTAGGTGCGCGTGTCGACCAGGGTGCCGTTGGGGTGCGGCTGGCCCTCGTCGAGGTGGGTCACCACCATGATTCCGGTGGCGCGCACCTCGCACTCCATGTTGCCGTCCTGGTAGAAGCGCCAGTAGACGAGGTACTCGTAGTTCGCGACCGTGACGTGGAAGGACACGACGAGCCGGCGCATCCGTCGCACCTCGGCACTGCCGTTGTGGTCGACGTGCTTCCAGAGCACCGCGTTGTCTTCCTCGTGGATGCAGAACGCGTTCGGGATGCTGTACGGCTCGCCCTTGCTGTTGTGCAGCACGGCGTCGAGGTAGCGGATTTCGCCCAGGCAATCGCAGCCGAGTTCGAGCGAGGTGGTCATGAAGCCCAGACCCCACTCGCCGACGTCGAAGGCCGTGCGGCGGAAGTGGTCGACACTGGGGTCGCGGTACGGCACGACCATCTCCGCGAACGACAACCGGTTGGCGATGGGGCGCACCCGGCCCCCGTCCCGGTAGCCCACGGTGTGCAGGGTCATGCCTTCTCGGTAGTTGAACCCCACCCGCAGTGACCAGTTCTGCCACTGCACCAGGTTGCCGTCGAGTGTGAAGCTCGGGCCGTCGGGCTGCACGATGTCGAGCGGCGTCAGCGTCGGGCGCTCGCTTCGATCCCGGATGCGCCGGGGCACCAGGTGCGGCACGTATTCGCCCATTCCCGCCGGAGGTTCGACCGTGAACGAGTCCTCGACCTCGAGCAGTTCCATGCTGTTGACGTCGAGCACGAAGTGGAGGCCGCTGACCGGCCCCGCGTAGGGGTTGGCTTCCGTGGATGCCCGCACCCAGACGTCCGACCAGCCCAGGCGGCGGCCGCGGTACCGGTCGGGGATGACGGCGTCGCCGTAGGTCCAGGTGTCGATGAAGACCAGGTCGAGGTCGGTGATCCCCCGGCGGGCGAGGGCGGCGATCACGTCGGGGTGGGCGCGGAGGGCGGCGTCGGCCTCCTCCCACTCGTCGACGGTGAAGTTCGCCTGCATCCCCGGAACGGTGTCCCACTCGAACAGGGCGTCGGTCGTGAGCGACACGACGCCGACCCAGGTGGTGTTCTCGGCACGGTTGAGCACGACCAGCCGGGCGCGACGGTCAGGAACCGCTCCCGTGGCCGCGAACCCGGCGACGGCGCTCCGGGAGGGCTCGACCAGCTCGATCGAGGTGAACCGCCACCCGTCGGCGACGCCGCGCTCACGGGCGAGAACGGCCACGGCGGCGGTGAACTCAACGGCGGACAGCGGGTCGAGCGGATGGAATGTCAACGATCTTCCTCTGTTCTCCATGAATCGGGCGGTCTGTGGTCGGGCTTCTGGGTCGAGCCTGTCGAGACCCGGTTGTCGAGGCCGGTTATTCGAGCGCGCTCATCACATGCTTGATCCGGGTGTAGTCCTCGACGCCGTACATCGACAGGTCCTTGCCGTAACCGGACTGCTTGAACCCGCCGTGCGGCATCTCGGCGGTCAGCAGGATGTGGGTGTTGATCCACACCGCGCCGAAGTCGAGGTCGCGGGAGACCCGCATGGCCGTGGCGTGGTCGCGAGTCCAGACGCTGGACGCCAACGCATAGTTGACATCGTTCGCGAGCGTGACCGCGTCCTCCTCCGAGCTGAAGGGCTGCACCGTGATCACCGGGCCGAACGTTTCCTCCTGCACGATCGCATCCGTTTGCCGCACCTGGGTGACAACGGTGGGCTCGAAGTAGAAGCCCTCGGTACCGACCTGGTGGCCGCCGGTGGCGATCACGGCGTGGTCGGGCAGGGCGGCGACCTTCCGCACGACGTCGCCGAAGTGGTTGACGTTGTTGAGCGGACCGAAGTAGTTGTCGGCGTCGTCGGCCGACCCGGTGGTGCGGCCGCGGGCCTCGGCGACGAAGGCCTCGACGAACTCGTCGTGGATCGACTCGTGCACGAGTACCCGGGTGATGGCCGTGCAGTCCTGCCCGGCGTTGTAGAAGGAGAAGTCGGCGATGGCGGCGGCGGTCTTCGCCACGTCCACGCCGGCGAAGACCAGGGCCGGCGCCTTGCCACCGAGCTCGAGGTGGGCCCGCTTGAGCGTCTTCGCGGCGCCTGCGGCGACGGCCATGCCGGCCCGCACGCTGCCGGTGATCGAGACCAGGCCCGGCACCGGATGCTCGACGATCGCGGCCCCGGTCCCGCCGTTTCCGAGCACGATGTTCATCACGCCGTCGGGGAGGATGCCCTGGCTGATCCGGGCGAGTTCGAGGGTCGACTCGGGGGTGGTGTCGCTGGGCTTGAGAACGAGGGTGTTGCCGGCGGCCAGCGCCGGGCCGATCTTCCAGATCGCCATCAGGAAGGGGAAGTTCCACGGGGTGACCTGGCCGACCACACCGATCGGCTCCCGGCGCACCCAGGAAGTCATGCCGGGCAGGTATTCACCGGCGGACTTGCCCTCGAGCAGGCGGGCGGCACCCGCGAAGAAACGCAGCTGGTCGGCACCGGCCGCGACCTCGTCGGCGGCGATCGTGGCACGGGGCTGACCGGTGTTGCGGTGCTGGGCCTCCACGATGGCGTCGCTCTCGGCGTCGATCGCGTCAGCGAGGCGCAGCAGCGCGCGCTGTCGTTCGGAGGGGGTTGTGCGCCCCCAGGTGCGGAAGGCGCTCTTCGCGGCGGTCATCGCATCGTCGACGTCGGCCGCTGTGGACACCGGGGCCAGCGCGACCAGGCGTCCCGTCGTGGGATCGACGATGTGAAGCAGCTCGGTGCCGGCGGGAGCGACGAAGCGGCCATTGATGAAGTTTTTAAGGGTGGGGGTGGCCACGGGCCTGATCCTCTGCGCTGAGTATAGAAACGGGTCTTTTGTTCGGTAAGTATGGCATCCGACAGAGGAATCCGGATACCCCGGGGGAAATTGAGTCGTGACGGGGGGTGCAGGCGGGCCTTGCGGGCCCGTTCGCCCCCGAACCGCTGGCGCGTTTTCCCGATGTCCTCTAAACTTGAGTCCATCAGACTCAGCTTTTCCACCGACCTGCGGCGCGAGCGGCCGGCCCGAGAGAGGATCCTCCGATGCAAGCAGGTCAGCAACCGCCCCAGGACGAAGCGAAGACGGCGCTGCAGCAGTACGGCGTCAACCTCACCGAGATCGCCAAGAGCGGCAAGCTCGACCCGGTGATCGGGCGGGACGCCGAAATCCGCCGGGTCAGCCAGGTGCTCACCCGCCGCACCAAGAACAACCCGGTGCTGATCGGGGAACCCGGCGTGGGCAAGACCGCCGTGGTGGAGGGCCTGGCCCAGCGCATCGTGGCCGGCGACGTGGCCGATTCCCTCAAGGGCAAGCAACTGGTGGCCCTTGACCTGGCGGCCCTGGTGGCCGGGGCGAAGTATCGCGGTGAGTTCGAGGAACGGCTCAAGGCCGTGCTCAAGGAGATCAACGACGCGCAGGGCCAGATCATCACCTTCGTCGACGAACTGCACACCCTGATGGGTGCCGGCGGCGGCGAGGGCTCCGTGGCTGCCTCCAACATGCTCAAGCCCATGCTCGCGCGCGGCGAACTGCGCCTGATCGGCGCGACCACGCTCAACGAGTATCGCGAATTCATTGAGAAGGATGCCGCCCTCGAGCGCCGCTTCCAGCCGGTGCTGGTCGACGAGCCGAGCGTGGAAGACACCGTGGCCATCCTGCGCGGCCTCAAGGAGCGCTACGAGGCGCACCACAAGGTGTTGATCGCGGACGCGGCACTGGTGGCCGCGGCATCCCTCTCCAACCGGTACATCACGGCCCGCCAGCTGCCCGACAAGGCCATCGACCTGATCGACGAGGCCGCCAGCCGGCTCAGGATGGAGATCGACTCCGCCCCGGTGGAGATCGACGAGCTGCGGCGCAGCGTGGACCGGCTCAAGCTGGAGGAACTCGCGCTGAAGAAGGAGAAGGACGACGCGTCGAAGGCCCGGCTGGAGAAGCTGCGCGGCGACCTCGAGGATCGTGAGCTGAAACTGACCGAGCTGCAGACACGCTGGGAGAAGGAACGCGCCTCGCTGAACCGGGTCGGCGGGCTCAAGGAGCGGCTCGACACCGCGCGCAGCGCGGCGGACCGGGCCGAACGGGAGGGCAACCTGGAGAAGGCGTCCCGGCTGCTCTACGGCGACATCCCCAAGATGGAGAAGGAGCTCGCCGCGGCCGAGCAGGCGGAGTCCGACGGGCCGCGCATGGTCAATGATCAGGTCACCGCCGAGGACATCGCCGCAGTGGTCGCCATGTGGACGGGCATCCCGGTGGGCCGGCTGCTGCAGGGCGAGACGGAGAAGCTGCTGAACCTCGAGGGTGAGCTCGGGCACCGCCTGGTCGGGCAGAGGCAGGCCGTGCGGGCGGTCGCCGACGCCGTGCGCCGCAGCCGAGCCGGTATCTCTGACCCGGACCGGCCGACCGGTTCGTTTCTCTTCCTCGGGCCGACCGGCGTGGGCAAGACAGAGCTCGCGAAGGCGCTCGCCGAGTTCCTTTTCGACGACGAGAAGGCGATGGTGCGCATCGACATGAGCGAGTACGGGGAGAAGTTTTCCGTGTCCCGCCTGGTCGGGGCGCCTCCCGGCTATATCGGCTATGAGCAGGGCGGGCAGCTGACCGAGGCCGTGCGCCGCCGCCCGTATTCGGTGATCCTGTTCGACGAGGTGGAGAAGGCGCATCCGGAGGTCTTCGATGTCTTGCTGCAGGTACTCGACGACGGCCGGCTGACGGATGGCCAGGGCCGCACCGTGGACTTCCGCAACACGATCCTGGTGCTGACCTCGAACCTCGGGTCGGCGTTCCTGATCGACCCGGTGCTCAGCCGGGAGGAGAAGGAGGCTGCCGTGCAGACGCTCGTGCGCCAGACGTTCAAGCCCGAGTTCGTCAACCGTCTCGATGACATCGTGGTGTTCCAGACGCTGTCGATGGAGGACCTCGGCCAGATCGTCGGGCTGATGGTGGACCGGCTGGAAAAGCGGCTGGTCGAGCGCCGGCTCGAGCTGGGGGTGACCCCGGATGCCCGCACCTGGCTGGCGGAGCGCGGCTACGACCCGATCTACGGCGCCCGCCCGCTGCGCCGGCTGATGCAGACCGAGATCGATGACAAGCTGGCGACGGCGATCCTGTCGGGCGCCGTGCGGGACGGCGACACGGTGCGCGTGGACTTGGCGCCGGACGGGGACTCACTCAGCGTCGCCTCCGCCCCGCTGCTGGTTTCGGACCCGGTCGACCTCGACGACGACGCGCTGTTGTAGGGCTTCCCGTCGCCGCCGCTCCCCCTGGCCGTCGGGAGACGGTCAGGTGGGCGGGCTTAGGCTCGGACCATGCGTGCAACAGTGATTTACGGGGAACGGGACATCCGCCTCGAAGAAGTATCCGATCCGATTCTCTCCACCGGCGGTGACGCCATCGTGCGCGTCGTCGCAGCCTGCGTCTGTGGCTCAGACCTCTGGCCCTACCGGGGAATCCAGCCCACCGAGGAGCCGAAACGAATCGGCCACGAGTTCGTCGGCATCGTCGAGGAGATCGGCGCCGACGTGAGCCGGATCAAGGTCGGCGACTTCGTCATCGCGCCGTTCTACGACTGCGACAATACCTGCATCAACTGCCAGAACGGCACCAGCACCTCCTGCCTGCACGGCGGCTGGTGGGGCTCGGACGACCAGCTCGGCGGCTTCGCCGATGGCGCCCAGGGCGAGAAGGTGCGCGTGCCGCACGCCGACGGGTCGCTCGTGGCGACGCCGACGCTGCCCACCGACGCCCAGGTTCCCGGTCTGCTGACCCTCGCCGACGTCATGGGCACCGGCCACCACGCCGCGGTCTCCGCCGGTGTGACCGCGGGCAGCACGGTCGTCGTCGTCGGCGACGGCGCGGTCGGCCTCTGCGCCATCATCGCGGCCAAGCGGCTCGGGGCATCCCGGATCGTGGCCATGTCGCGCCACCCCGAACGCCAGGTCGTGGCCCGCGAGTTCGGCGCCACCGACGTCGTCGAGGAGCGCGGCGAGGCCGGTGTGGCCCGCATCCGTGAACTCTTCGACGGCATCGGCGCGGACTGCGTGCTCGAGTGCGTCGGCACCAAGGAATCGATGGAGCAGGCGATCGCGTCGGCCCGTCCCGGCGGAATGGTCGGCTATGTCGGCGTGCCCACCGGCGGACCGATCGAGGTTCGCCCGCTGTTCGGGCGGAACGTGGGTCTGAACGGCGGCGTCGCATCCGTACGCGGTTACGTGGAAGAGCTGCTGCCGGAGGTGCTCTCGGGCGCCATCAACCCCGGCCGCGTGTTCGACCTGCAGCTGCCGCTGTCCGAGGTCGCCGACGCCTACGCCGCCATGGACGAGCGGCGCGCCATCAAGGTGCTGCTGCGCCCGTAGGCCGGAGATCGGGCTTGTCGGGCATCTCGACAGGCTCGATTACCGCGACCGGCTCGATCACCGCGGGATTGGCTCGGCCACCGGGGCAGGCGCGGCCACCGGGGCAGGCGCGGCCACCGCGACCGGCTCCGGCGCCTCCAGCAGCAGACGACGGGCCGTGAGGCCGATGACCGCGCTGTAGGTGGGGTAGGCGAAGCGCACCCCGGCCAGGGTGGCAACGTCGACTCCGGCGGCCATCGCCGTCGTCACTGACTGGATCACCTCGACCGCGTTCTCCCCGGTGGCGTGGGCGCCGAGGATCAGTTCCCGCCGCCGGTCGGCGATCAGCTTGAGGAACCCCAGGTTCCGGCCGTCGATCACAGCGCGGTCGAGCTCGGAGTAGGGCACTGTCGCGACGACGCAGTGCGGGTCCCGAGCCCTGGCCTCCTCCTCGGTGAACCCCACGCCCGCGTAGTCGGGGTCGGTGAAGCCGCCGGCAGGGAGCAGGTGGTGCGGCGTTCTGCGATTGGCGCCCAGCACCGCGTTCTCGGCGGCGGCTTCACCCTCGAACTGGGCGGCCTGCACGAGCATGTCCCGTCCATTCGCGTCGCCGACGGCGAAAATGTGAGGCACGACGCTCCGGAAGTACAGGTCCACCGGGATCGCCGAACGTTCGGTGGTGATGCCGGCCTGATCGAGTCCCAGGTCGTCGACATCCGCTGGCCAGCCGGTGGACATGATGACGGCATCGAAGTCGGCGGACTGCCCCGCTCCGTTCTCGCGCCAGGACAGGGTGAGGGTTCCGTCGGCTTGCTGCTGGATCGCGGTCACCGTGTCAATTCCCGTGTGCACGGCCACACCCTGCCGGCGGAATGCCGTCGACACCGTGTCGGAGATGTCGGAATCCGATGCCGTCAGGATACGCGGGGCGACGTCGAGCAGGGTCACCGCCGAGCCGAAGGAGCTGAACACCGTGACTAGTTGTGCGCCGGTGTTGCCGGCGCCGATCACGGCGACCCGTCGGGGAAGGGCCGTCAGCTTCAGGATGTCTTCCGGGACTGTCGCCAGGTGCGCCCCCGGCACGGGCAGGCGCCGAGAGTGCCCGCCGACGCAGACCAGGAACGTGTCGGCGGTGAGGATGCGGCCGGTGTCCAGGACCACGGAGTGCGGATCGATGAATCGCGCCCGGCCTTCCAGAACCAGTTCGATTCCCGAAGCCTCGAACCGCTCGGCCTCGCTCTTGATCGAGCGTACCTTGTTCACCCGCGACTGCACCCGATCGACCATGGTGGCCCAGTCGATGCGCGGGTCGCTGACCACGATTCCATAGGTATCCGCCGTGCGCACCTCGCGCATCAGGCGTGCCGCCTTGGCGAGCACCCGCGTCGGCACGCACCCCGTGTTCACGCAGGTTCCGCCGAGCCGGTCGGCCTCCGCCACGGCGACGCGGGCTCCCAGTTCGGCGGCCCGGAGCGCTGCGGCCGTTCCAGCCGGCCCCGCGCCGATGACGACGACATCGAAGTGGTCAAGAGTGTTTCTGGTCATCGTGGTCTCCACCGGTGGTCACTCCTGAGAGCGCCCGGACGCTTGTCCGAGAAAAATAGTCGGATGACATTTTTACCTGACGGGGCTGTGGAGTTACTGTGTCGGGGCGGGGATCTCGACAGGGATCTCGACAGGCTCGACCGCCGGTGCGGCTCGATCACCGGTGCGGCTCGATCACCGAGCCGCCGAGACCTCCGGCGTGCGAGTGCGGGTGAATTGTCGGTGTGGCGCGTACTGAACGACGATTCAAGCGCACGGGCGAGCCGGAGGTCGGCTGATCGGGCTGCGGGGGAGCCCGGGCGCTACTCCTCGATCAGACCCGCGCGCACCTCGCGGCGCAGCACCTTGCCGATCAGTGACCGGGGCAACTCGTCGACCGCCACGACGGTGCGGGGCACCTTGTAGGCGGAGAGCCGGGTGCGGCAGTAGGTGCGGATGGCGTCCACGTCGAGGGTGGCACCCGGCGCCAGCACCACCGCGGCGGCCACGTCTTCGCCGCCGTTCGCGCTCGGCAGCCCAACGACGGCGGCGTCGGCGACATCCGGATGCGACAGCAGGGCCGCCTCGACCTCGGAGGGCGCCACGTTGAAGCCGCCGGTGATGATGAGCTCCTTGATGCGGTCGACGACCGTGACGAAGCCGTCGGCGGAGACCCGCACGATGTCGCCGGTGCGCAGCCAGCCCCCCTCGAGCAGGGTCTTGGCGGTCTCGGTCGGCTGGTCCCAGTAGCCGGAGAAGACCTGCGGGCCACGGATGAGCAGCTCACCCTCTTCCTCGATTCCGCGGTTCACGGTGGGGTCGTCCGGGTCCACCACGCGGATCTCGGTGCTCGGGAACGGCACGCCCACCGTGCCGGGGCGTCGGCTGGGGCCCATCGGGTTGCCGACGGCGATCGGCGAGGCCTCGGTCATGCCGTAGCCCTCGACCAGCAGCCCGCCGGTGGCGGCCTCCCAGCGTTCCACGATCGACACCGGCAGGCTCATCGCGCCCGAGATGGCGTAACGAACGCTGCGGAGGCTCACATTCTTCGCCGCCGCGGCCTTCACGAGGCGGTCGTAGATCGGCGGAACGGCCGGCATGAACGTGGGTGGGGTGCGCCGGGCCGCATCGAGCAGCAGTCCCTCGTCGAACTTGGGGAACAGCACGAGCCGGGCGCCGGTGGCCATCGCGAAGGTCAGGCACAGGGTCAGGCCGTAGGCGTGGAACATGGGCAGGACCGCGTAGAAGACTTCCTCGCCGGGACGCAGCCCCTGCACCCAGGCCTCGCCCTGCAGGGCATTCGCGCGCAGGTTGAAGTGGCTGAGGATGGCGCCCTTCGGGGTGCCGGTGGTGCCGCTGGTGTACTGGAGCGCGGCCGTGTCGGTGACCTTCGGGCGCGGGTGGCTGTGGCGCAGCTTGCGCGAGCCGACGATGCCGGCCCAGGTGAAGGCATCCTTGCCCAAGGGGCCTGAGGTCAGGGCGTCGCGCGACTCGCGGGCTTTCGCTATCGGCAGTTTGAGCAGGAGCCGCTTGGCGAGCGGCATCGCCTCCGTCAGGTTCACCGCGATCACGGTGCGTAGGCCCAGGTCGGCGGGGAAATCGGTGACGGTCTTGTAGATCTTGTCCCAGACAATCACGACGCGGGCGCCGTGGTCCTCGAACTGGTGCCGGAGCTCGCGCTCGGTGTAGAGCGGGTTGTGCTCGACCACGATCGCGCCCAGGCGCAGCACGGCGTAGAAGGCCACCACGTGCTGCGGGCAGTTCGGCAGTACCAGGGCCACCCGGTCGCCGGGCTTGACGCCGAGGCGCAGCAAGCCGTTCGCGGCGCGGGAGATCTGCTCGCCGAGCTCGGCGTAGGTGGTGGTGGCGCCGAAGAAGTCGAGTGCCACACTGGGGCCGAACCGGCGCGCGGAGGTCTCGATCATGTCGGAGAGCGTGTCGGTCGGCTCTTGGATGGTGCTAGGAACGCCGGGGGCGTAGGAGCCGAGCCAGGGTTTGTTCTCGAAGACGTTCATCGGGCTGCCAGCTCTCGGATCAGGGCCGCGACGAATGCGTCGATGTCGGCCTCGTCGGTGTCGAAGCCGCACATCCAGCGCACCTCGTTGGTCGCAGGGTTCCAATCGTAGAACCGGAAGTGCCCGCGAAGGCGATCGGCCACGCCGGGCGGCAGGATCGCGAAGATCGCGTTGGCCTGGGTGTTCTGGGTGAAGGACAAACCCTCGATCTGACCGGCGGCGATGCCGGCCTCGAGAGCGGTGCGCATCCGTTGGGCCATGGCGTTGGAGTGGCCGGCGTTCCGCAGCCAGAGGTCGCCGCCGAGCAGCGCGATCAGCTGGGCCGAGATGAAGCGCATCTTCGAGGCCAGTTGCATGTTCAGTTTGCGCAGGTAGATCAGGCCGGCGGATGCCTCCGGGTTCAGTACCACGACACACTCGCCGTACATCATGCCGTTCTTGGTGCCGCCGAAGCTGAGCACGTCGACGCCGGCGTCGCGGGTGAAGGCGCGGAACGGCAGGCCGAGCGAGGCGGCGGCGTTGGAGAGGCGGGCGCCGTCCATGTGCAGCTTCATGCCGTGGGCGTGCGCGTGGTCGGCGATGGCCTGCACCTCGTCGACGGTGTACGCGGTGCCGAGCTCGGTGGTCTGGGTGATCGACACGACCAGTGGCTGAGCCCGGTGCTCGTCGCCCCAGCCCCACGCCTGCTGGTCGATCAGAGCGGGGGTGAGCTTGCCGTCGGGGGTGTCGACGGTGAGGAGCTTGATGCCGGCCACCTTTTCGGGGGCGCCCGCCTCATCCGTGTTGATATGGGCGGTGGATGCGCAGATCACGGCGCCCCAGCGCGGCAGCATCGACTGCAGGCCGATCACATTGGCGCCGGTGCCGTTGAAGACCGGGAAGGCCTCCACGCCCGCGCCGAAGTGTTCGGCGAAGACCTGCTGCAGCCTGGCCGTGTAGACGTCTTCGCCGTAGGCGATCTGGTGCGCGCCGTTGGCGGCGACGATCGCGTCGAGGATCTCGGGATGCACCCCGGAGTAATTGTCGGAGGCAAACCCGCGCGAGGAAAGGTCATGGAGTTGAGTCACCACTCCATCTTTGCGCATCCGTCTGCCTCGGTTCTGTGCGCTCGGTGTGCGAATTCGACGGAGATTGTGCCTTGAAACGGTGTTTTCGGGCCGAAACGCGGCCGTCAGGGCACAATCTCCGTCGAATTGGTTCGGGGTCGGGTCAGCCGCGCAGGGCCTGGCGCAACGTGACGCGGGCTCCCATCCGGAGCAGGGAGTTCGAGTAGATCCGGGAGCCCAGCAGGATGACCACGGCCGTCGATGCGAGCAGGATCGCCAGCGAGAGCAGCGGCTCCCACCAGGCGGCGGTGCCGAGGAAGATGCGCATCGGCATGCCGACCGGGGCCGAGAACGGGATGTAGGACATGATCGCGAGCACGGTGGGGTTGTCGTTGAAGAAGATCACCAGGAAATAGGGAATCATCACGAGGAACAGCACCGGCGAGGTGGCCGAGCCCACGTCTTCCTGGCGGGAGACCATCGAGGCGGTCGCGGCGAACAGCGCCGCGAGCATGATGAAGCCGAACGCGAAGAACACGGCGAACCAGAGGATCGACGGCCCGACGGTGCCCAGCAGGCTGATTTGGCCGGTTGTGGCCATGCCGATCGCCACCAGCGAGCTGATCGCCACGATCTGCCCGAAGGCCATGATGCTGTTGCCCACCACCTTGCCGCCGAGCAGAGCGCGCACCGGAATGGTGGTCATCAAAATCTCGACGACCCGGGTCTGCTTCTCCTCGACGACGCTCTGCGCGATGGTCGAGCCGAACGTGATCGCCGACATGAAGAAGACCAGCCCGAAACCTAGCGAGACGAGGTAGACCAGGCCGTCGCTCTGCCGCGAGGTCGGCTCCAGCACGCTCACTGCGGGCGTAACGCTCAGGGCCGCGAGCACGCCGACCGGCGGGGAGCTGAGGGCGATGACGCGCACGCCGAGCAAGGCATCGGCTCGGGTGGACGGAACGACCGCAGCGGAAACGGTGCCGTCCCGCACCAGGTCCTCGGCAGTGGCGACGTCGTCGGCCTTCACCGTCGTGAACGACTCGGTTTGCTCCACGATCTGGGCGGCGGCACCGACGACGGCCACCTTGGGCAGGGTCTGGTTCTGGCTCGCGATGCTGCCGGCGACGACGGAACCGATCGAGATGAGCAGCAGGATGCCCGTGGAGACCAGGAACGCCTTGCTGCGCAGCCGCGCCACGATCTCGCGGGTGGCGACGAGCCACACGCTCCGGGCGAAGCTCGGGGCCGGGTACCGCGGGCGCACCTGCGCACGGTCGGTGTGCGGCGTGCCGGCGAGGTCGTTCCGGGGCGTGCTCACTGAACGACCTCCTTGAAGATGGTGGCGAGGCTGGGGCGCTGCTGGCTGAACGACGTGACCGGGCCCAGGTCGAGAGCCTGGCGCAGGACGGCCTGGCTGGCGGCATCCGTTTCGGCCTCGAACACGGCGACCCCGTCGGAGAGGTCGAGCACGGAGATGCCGGGCACGGCGCGGACCCACTCCGCGGTGGCGGCCGTGCGGAGTTCGAACCGGGGGCTGCTGTGTTGTTCGCGCAGCTGCTCGCGGGGGCCGTTCGCCCGGATCTCGCCGTCGGCGATGATCACGACGTCGTCGCAGAGACGCTCGACGATGTCGAGCTGGTGCGAGGAGAACAGCACCGGCGCGCCCTGGGCGGCGAAGCCGGAGAGCACGCTCATGACCACCTCGACCGCGAGCGGGTCGAGGCCGGAGAACGGCTCGTCGAGCACGAGGAACTCCGGGTCGTGCACAAGCGCGGCCGCGATCTGGGCGCGCTGCTGGTTGCCGAGCGAGAGGGACTGCACCAGGTCGCCGGTGCGCTCGCCGAGTCCGAGCCGGTCGAGCAGCTCGGCGGTGTTGCGGCGGGCGGATGCCGGGCTCAGCCCGTGCAGGCGGGCCAGGTAGACGAGGTGCTCGCCGACCCGCATCTTCGGGTAGAGGCCGCGCTCCTCCGGCATGTAGCCGAAGCGGCGACGGTCGTCGCTGGACAGCGGAACGCCGTCTTGCAGCACCGTGCCGGAGTCGGCCGACAGCACACCGAGGATGATCCGCATGGTGGTGGTCTTGCCGGCGCCGTTCGCGCCGACGAAACCGGTCAGGCGTCCGCCGTCGACGCCGAAGCTCACGTCGGTCAGTACTTTCCGGGTGCCGTAGCGCTTGTTGATGGACCTGATTTCGAGCATGCCTACCCCTTCGAAGCCTGGTCCCACGCTAGCGTGCCGCGAGTTGCGGCCGGCCGGCTTCCGCTCTTCCCTCCAACTGTCAGCGGTTCACTCGGTCGGCGGGGCCAGGAGCATCCGGGAATTGTTGACGGATGCCGCGGGCGGGTCCCAGAGGGAAACGACCTCAGTCGCCAGCTCGGTTTCCAGCCCGGCGAGGGCACGCACGACGAAGACGACCGCCGCGGCATCCGAGCCTGCCTTGGCGAAGCCTTGACCGACCGCGCGGGTCCAGATCTCGGCGGCGGCCTTCGCGGCGGCGTAGTTCGCGCCGCCCGGGGCGGGTTTGTCGACCGAGACACTGGATACGATCGCCAGGCGCCCGGCCGGCGAGGCCAGCAGGTCGTCGTTGAACGCGCGAGTGGTGTTGCGGAGCGTGGTGACGACATGCGCGTGCAGGAAGTCCCAGTCCTCGTCGGACTGGCCGGCCAGTCCGCCGCCGCCGCGCCAGCCGCCGACCAGGTGGATCAGGCCGTCGATGCGGCCGTGCTCGGCGTGCACGGCGTCGGCCAGCGCCGTGACCTCCGCGAGGTCGCCGAGGTCGCAGACATACGTTTCGGCGCCGGTGACCTCGGCCTGGAGGCCCTGCAGGCGCTCGGCGTTGGAGCCGACCGCGATCACGCGCGCGCCGGCATCCGTCAGCGCGATGGCCACGGCGCGGCCGGCCGCGCTGGTCGCACCGGCAATGAGCACGGTGCGACCGGCAACGGCCCGGCCGGCAGCGGAATCAGCCACGTCGTCAGTCACGCCCGGTGAGCCCGGCGGTCGACTCGATCACGGGCTTCATCTTCTTGTCGAGCGCCTCGAAGAACATCGACAGCGGGAACTCGTCGTCGAGCACGAGGTCGGTGTAGCCCTTCGGCGCGCCGGCGAGCACGTCCAACGGCAGGCCGCGAGCCCACTGCGACGCCGGGTTCGGCGTGAGCGTCTTCGCGATCATGTCGTAGGCGGCCAGCCAGTGGGACTTCTTCGGCCGGTCGATCGACTCCCAGTAGAGGTCGTCGATCTGCGCGCCGAGCGCGATGACGACGTCGGGCACGGCCGCCCAGTCGAAGGTGAGCCGGGTGTCTGTCCAGTGCAGCACGTGGTGCTGGTGCATCCACGCGAACAGCAGCTGCCCGCCCAGCCCGTCGTAGTTGCGCACCCGGCTGCCGCTGATCGCGAACCGGAAGATCCGGTCGAAGATCACGGCATACTGCACGAGTTTCGCGTGCCTGCGCGCCTCCGGACTCGCATTCTCGTCGCGTTCGATCGTGACCGATTCGCGGAATGCGGTCAGGTCGCAGCGCAGCTCCTCGAGCGAATAGAGGAAGAACGGCATCCGCTGCTTGATCATGAACGGGTCGAACGGCAGGTCGCCGCGCATGTGCGTGCGGTCGTGGATGAGGTCCCACATGACGAAGGTTTCCTCGGCCAGGTGCTGGTCGTCGAGCAGCGCCGCCGCGTCGGCGGGCAGTTCGAGACGCGTGATCTCGGCGGCCGCGCGCACGACTCGACGGAACCGGGCAGCCTCGCGGTCGGCGAAAATCGCACCCCAGGTGAAGGTGGGAATCTGGCGCATGGCGACGGTCTCGGGGAACAGCACGGCCGAGTTGGTGTCGTAGCCGGGCGTGAAGTCGAGGAACCGGATCGGCACGAACAGACCGTTCGTGTACTCCTGCTCGAGCTCGTCGATGAACTCCGGCCAGATGACCTCGATCAGCACGGCCTCGACGAAACGGTTCGTGCTGCCGTTCTGGGTGTACATCGGGAACACGACCAGGTGACGGATGCCGTCGGCCCGCTGCTGCTGCGGCTGGAACACCATCAGGGAGTCGAAGAAGTCCGGCACGCCGAAGCCCTCGCTGCACCAGCGGGTGAAGTCCACGTTCACGGCCGTGAGGTAGGCGGCGTCGTGCGGGAACAGCGGGGCGAGCTCGTCGATGGCTGCGACGATCACGTCGACGTGCGCCGCGGCATCCGTGTGGGCGTCGGCGACGGGAATCGAGCCGTCCTGCGCTTGGCTGGCCTGCAGCGCGGTGGCCGCGGACTTGAGGCGGAGCCAGGCCGGGTGGGTTGCCGGGTCGGCGGCGACGGTGCTGGCGGCATCCTCTAGAACCTCGGGCTCACCGACCAGTGCATCTTGCGCAATGTAATTCGACATGGGAACCTCCGTTCTTCGTGAGTGCCGCGGTCGCGGCGGGGTGGTGCGGTGGTGCGGGCTGGAGCCGTGCAGCGTGCGTTTCGGTGCCATCCGGCGCCACGGTCCAGAGTAGCGGGAGGCCGCGAGCGTTTTCTTGCCATAACTCGCAACGAATCGCCGTGTTCCCGCCCTTCGCTCGCCGAAAACCCCCGTTCCGGTCGAAAGTGTCCGTTCCGCGGGTCACTCTCGACCGGAACGGGCACGGTCGGGTGAGCGCCGCGGCCCGCCGCCCGCGGCCCGCCGCCCGCGGCCCGCGGCTCGGACGTCGAGAATCGCCGATAGTGCCGAGTGACGCCGTCCCGCCGGCGATTGTGGGCGCAAACGGCGACTCTCAAGTCAGGGGTCGACCGCGCGGACGGCTCGACCGGCGGGGTCGCCCGCGCTATCGTCGCAGCGACCATGCAGCGACCATGCAGCGAGGAGCGCCGCCGATGAACTTTGACGAGGTGATCTCGGCGGTCGTGCGGGTCGTGGAGGCGGCCGGCGCGGCCATCATGGTGCTCGGCGGTGCGACCGCGTTCCTTGCCGCGGTGCCTGCCGTGCTGCGGGCGGACACCCGGCAGCGAGCCTACGAGGAGTTGCGGCGCAATCTGGGCCGGGCCATCCTGCTCGGACTCGAAGTGCTGATCATCGCCGACATCATCCGTACCATTCTGGTGGATCCAACCCCGGAGAGCGTGCTGGTGCTCGGCGCGATCGTGGTGATCCGGGTGCTGCTCAGTTTTTCGCTCGAGGTGGAGATGGACGGCATCTGGCCCTGGTCCCGCTGGAGGCTCGCCGCGACCAAGAGCGGTAAGCAGAACCTCGAGTAGCGCCCGAAACGACATGTCTGAGGGGTGTACTCCGCCGCCGACCCCTCAAACGTGACGGTTCAGCGAGCAGCGTCGGCCACGTCGGCGGCGACGTCCGGCGCCTGGGCCGGCGCCGGGACGGCTCGAAGCCGCCAGAGTGACGTCACTTCCTTCGACCGGGCGGCGTGCAGGGGGTCGGATGCGTCGGCGGCGCGACCGTGCACGGGCTTGGTGTCCAGACGGGCGACCACCTCGAGGCCGGAATCCTCGATCAGGTCGAGGAGTTCGCCGCGGGAGCGCAACCCGAGGTGTTCGGCGATGTCGGAGAGCACGAGCCAGCCCTCCCCGGCCGGTTCGAGGTGGTCGGCCAGCCCCGACAGGAAGCCCCGCAGCATCCGGCTGTCGGGGTCGTAGACGGCGAAGTCGGTGGCGGTGACGGCGGACGCGGGGATCCATGGCGGGTTGCAGACCACCAGGTCGGCGCGGCCGGCGGGGAACAGGTCGGCCCGGGCGATCTCGACCGAACCGGCGAGCCCGAGCCGCGTGATGTTCTCGCGCGCGCAGGCAAGCGCCCGCGGCTCCTGGTCGGTGCCGACCACGTGACGGATGCCACGCCGCGCCAGCACCGCCGCGAGCACCCCGGTGCCCGTGCCGATGTCGAACGCCGAGGCGGCCCGGGCGCTCGAGCCGGACTCGCCTGCGCCGGTCTCACCCGCGCCCCCGGCCCAGGCCGCCGGCAGCGGGGCGGTGTTGACGAGGTCGAGGTACTCGCCGCGCACGGGCGAGAAGACCCCGTAGTGCGGGTGGATGCGGGCGCCGAGCGCGGGCACGTCGACGCCGGTCGTGCGCCACTCGTGCGCCCCGATGACGCCGACGAGCTCGCGCAGGGCGGTGACCGAGGCATCCGTCGTCGGGCCGTAAGTCTCGGTGCAGGCGCGCCGCACGTCGGGCGCGCGACGGAGCGGAACGGTGTAGTCGGCGTCGAGCGGCACGAGCACCAGGGCCAGCAGCCGGGCACGGCGCAACGCCTCGGACCGGTGGTGCCGGAATGCCGCGGCCAGGTCGGTCGTGGGCGCGTGCCGGCCGCGGTCGGCGCGGCGGGCGAGGGCGCTGAGCAGCTGGCGGGCGTTCTGGAAGTCGCCGCGCCAGAGCATGCCGGTGCCGTTCTGGGCCAAGCGGTAGGCGGAATCCGCGGTCAGGGTGTCGTCGGCGATGATGACGCGTTGCGGCGGCGCCCAGCCGCTCTCCGAGTGCCAGAGGGCCGAGCGGGTCTGCCCGGCCTCCTCCCAGGTGATGCGGGCGGGGCCGGCCGGGGTCGCGGCTCCGGCGTCGGTGCTGGTGTTGCTCATGGTTCCATCCTTGCGCTCGAATGCGCCGCGTGCGTTCGAATGCGCCGCGTGCGCTCGAATGCGCCGAGTGCGCCGAATGTTTCGGTCGAGTTCGAGTGGTGTGCGGATCGAACTCGACCGGAAGTGTCGAACTCGGCGGGGACTGCGCCCGATCAGCGCAGCGCGGGCATGACCTCGCGTTCGAACAGTTCCAGGCCCGAGCGGTCGTAGGCGGCCTCCGGGAAGTAGTGGATCGCGTAGCCGAGGCCGCGTGCCTTCATACCGTTCAGGCGATCGACGACCTGTTCCGGCGTGCCGACGCCCTGCGCCTCGCCGCTGCGGTACTCGGCCATGAACGCCGTCGCGCCGTCTTCCCCGAGGAAGGGCGTGACCCGGGACTGGATGGCGTCGAGCCTGTCGGCGACCTCGGCATCCGTCGCCCCGATCACGGTGTTGTAGTTCGCCGAGCGGGTGATGGCGCCGAACTCGGTGCCTTCCGCCTGGCAGTGCGCCTCGAGCAGCTCGCTCTTGTGTGTGAAGCCCTCGGGGGAGCCGTCGAAGTTCGTGTAGTTCGCGTACTTCGCCGCGATCTTGAGGGTGACCTTCTCGCCGCCGCCGGCGATCCAGACCGGGATGCCGCCGTCCTGCAACGGGAGGGGCCGCACGATGGCGCCGTCCACCTGGTAGTGCTGCCCGTTGAGGGTGGCCGTGCCGGTGGTCCAGGCCTGGCGCATGATCTGCACACCCTCGTCGAGGCGGGCGAGGCGCTCGCCTGCACGGGGGAAGCCGTAGCCGTAGGCGCGCCATTCGTGCTCGTACCACCCGGCGCCGATGCCCATTTCGACGCGTCCGCCGGAGATGATGTCGATGGTCGAGGCGACTTTCGCGAGGTAGGCCGGGTTGCGGTAGCTGATGCAGGTGCACATCTGGCCGAGGCGCACCCGCTTCGTGGTGGCGGCGAACGCGCTCATCAGCGTCCAGGCCTCGTGGGTGGCCTCGGCACTCGGCACCGGCACGGTGTGGAAATGGTCGTACACCCAGATCGACTCCCACTCACCGGCGTCGGCGTGCGCGGCGAGGCCGCTCATGGTCGCCCACTGCTCGGCGGGATCGATATCGACCAGGTCGTGACGCCAGCCCTGAGGTATGAAGAGTCCGAATCGCATGGTTTCGAGCCTACGCGGGTGCAACGGATGCGGCCTCCGGAGCCGCGCAGTTGCAGCGGGTGCCCGGGACCGGGAAGATCAACAGCATGAAGTTCGTTCTGGCTCCCGACTCGTTCAAGGAATCCATGTCGGCCGCCGAGGCGGCCGAGGCCCTTGAGCGAGGAATCCGTTCCGTGTTCCCCACCGCCCAGTGCGTGCGGGTGCCGATGGCGGACGGCGGCGAGGGCACCGTGGAGGCGCTGGTCTCCGCCTGCGCCGGCGAATTCGTGGTGACCGAGGTGCAGGATGCCTGCGGTCGCCCGGTGCAGGCCGCCTACGGCTACGTGGCCGCCGAGCAACTGGCGATCATCGAGGTCGCTGCGGCGGCCGGCATCCACCTCGTGGCCTCGGCCGACCGCGACGTGCGCAGCGCGAGCACGTTCGGCGTCGGGCAGCTCATCACCGATGCGCTGGACCGAGGCGCGAGCCGGTTCGTGGTTGGGCTGGGCGGCTCGGTGACCAATGACGGCGGGGCCGGGATGCTCCATGCCCTCGGCGCGCGGCTGCTCGATTCCGACGAACGCGACCTCGGGAACGGTGGCGCTGAGCTCTCGCGACTGAGCCGGATCGATCTGGAGGGGTTCGACCCGCGGGCGCGGTCCGCGTCGTTCGAGATTGCGAGCGACGTCGCCAATCCGTTGCTCGGCCCCGACGGGGCCTCCACCGTCTTCGGCCCGCAGAAGGGCGCCGATCCGCAGGCCGTGCTGGACCTCGAGGAGGCGCTCACGGTCTTCGCGCGGGTGCTCGCCGCGGACTCCGGACGTTCCGTGGCAGATCTTCCCGGCGCCGGTGCGGCCGGCGGGCTCGGCGCGGCCTTCCTGGCCTGCTTCGACTCCCGCATGCGCCGCGGCGTGGAGGTGGTGATGGAGGCTGCCCTCCTCGAGCAGCGCCTGAGCGGGGCCGACTTTGTCTTCACGGGCGAGGGTAGCATCGACGGGCAGACCCTCCACGGTAAGACCCCGCTCGGTGTGGCAGAGGCTGCCGCGCGTCACGGTGTGCCCGTGGTCGCGTTCGCGGGCCGGGTTGGACCGGGGGCCGAGGTGCTCTACGACCAGGGCTTCGCCGCGCTGGTGCCGATCGTGCAGGAGGTCAGCGACCTCCAGCGCGCGCTGACGGATGGCCCGGCGAACCTGGAACGGACCGCCGCCACGGTGTGCCGAATCCTTGCCCTCGGCCAGTCGGCCGGGGTCGCGCGCGGGGCGCAGACAGGCTGGGCGACGGGCGCTTGAGCGGCGCGCACGCCGGAGCGTGTCAGGCCCAGGGGCGAACGCCCGTGATCGCTAGGTGCCGCCCTCGTTCGCGAGCGTGATGGCGGCCGCCAGCGCGGTGACGGAGTCGAGGTAGCGGCCGCCGGCCGGCGCGGGGTGCCCCCGGGCGTCGAAACGGTAGACCAGCGGCTGCCCGGTGGGTAGGTTCAGGTCGCGGATCTGCCGGTCGTCGAGACCGTCGATTACCGCGCAGAGGGCCCGCAGGGAGTTGCCGTGCGCGACCACGAGCACGGTCTCGCCGCGGGCGAGGAGCGGCGCCACGCGCTCGGTGAGGAAGGCATCCACTCGGGTGATCACGTCGCTCAGCGCTTCGGTGCGGGTGAGCGCGGCCGGCGGCAGCGCGCGGAACAGGGCGGTGCCGGCGAACTCGTCGTAGAGCCGGTCGCCCATGGCGGGCGGGGCCTCGGCGACCGAGCGGCGCCAGGCCACGAACTGCTCCTCACCGAATTCCGCGCGCACATCGTCCTTGGATCGACCGGTCAGCGCGCCGTAGTTGCGTTCATTCAACCGCCAGTCGGCGTCGCAGCCGGCCAGGGGGCAGGCCAGCCCGGCGGCGACGATCGCGGCCGTCTGCCGGGCGCGCGCCAGGGTCGAGGTGAACAGGGTGACGGATGCTGCGAGGTGGGGCAGCGCATCGACCCGCGGCACGTCGAGGGGCAGTGCCGCGTTCAGCAGGGCGGTGGCCCCAGAGGCCTCGCGGATTCCCTGGTTCGACAGCGGCGCATCCAGCACGCCCGTGAACAGCCCGGCGGCGTTCGCGGTGCTCTCGCCGTGCCGCAGCACGATCAACACCCCCGCTTCACGCACGGTAACCAGCCCTGTTCGATCTCGCCTGCCCGGCGACGGATGCCGCAGCCGGGGAGTCACGGCGTCGTCCGCCGGCATTCCTCAGGTTACAGTCCCGCCGCCGCCGCAACCCAGCCGCGCGTGCGCGCAATGTGTCTCTGCGGCGGCGCCAAGGGGGCAGATTGGGCGCACGCGCGGCAGTGGGACGGCCTAGAAGCCGAAGTCGCCGCCGCCGAAGTCGCCGCCGCCGAAGTCGCCGCCGCCGCCGGAACCCGCGTCGCCGCCGGAACCCGCGTCGCCGCCGGAATCAGTGCCCGAGGCATCCGCAGAGCCGCCATCCATGGGCAGGAAGGCGCTCATCAGCGTCGACGCGATGACGTAGCCGGCCACGGTGCCGAGCAGGGAGCTGCCCATCATGCTGCCGAAGCTCGGTCCGCCCTGCCCGCCCTGACCCTGCCCCTGACCGCCCTGGTTACCGAAGGCGCGCGTGAGGGTGCCGGGCTGGCGCAGTTCCGCCCGGGTGGCCGCCTGGGCCAACGTCGCCGGTTCGGCGTTCGCTGGGCGCTCGCCGGCCTCGGCGTTCTCGCTCAGCTGCCGGAACAGCAGGTCGCGCTGCTCATCGGTCAGCTTGCTGAAGGCCTCCGCGTGCACCTGCTCGATCGTCTCGGGCGGGGCCGTGCGCAGCAGGTACTGGTAGCGCTCGACGGCGATCTCGTCGTCGGTGCGCTCCGGTGCGGCCGCGCGGCGCTGCTGCTGGGGCCGCTGGGGCTCGGTGCCGAAAAGGCGGTCGAAGAATCCCATGGTGTGCTCCTTGGCTCGGGTGGGACGGGGCGTTGTTTTCTACGATTCCACCCATCGCTGGGTAGGGGCTGGAATAACGCCGGAACCGGGGCAAATCGGCGCGAAACCTGCTCCGGACAGGGCTCAGCGCTGTCGCGTCGCCGCCACGATCGCGGCGATGCGGCTCGGAACCGTGTCGTCCTGCAGTGAGGTCACGTCCCCGAGCGGCCGGCCGGCCGTGATGTCACCGAGCAGGCGGCGCATGATCTTGCCCGAGCGGGTCTTGGGCAGGTCAGGCACGACGAACACCTCCCGCGGCCTCGCGATGACCCCGATGGCCTGCGTGACATGGGCCCGCAGCAGCGGTTCGAGGGTGCCTCGTGCGCCCAGCCAGACCGCCAAGTCGTCCGGGTCGTTCGGGTTGCCGGGGCCGCCGCGCGTTCCCGAGCTGCCGGAGCGGAGCGGTGCCGTCGCCGGGATCACGAAAGCAGCGATGGCCTCCCCGGTCGTCGCATCCGTCACGCCGACCACGCCGGCCTCGCCGACCAGCGGATGCGCCACCAGCGCCGACTCGATCTCGATCGTCGACAGGCGGTGCCCGGACACGTTGATCACGTCATCGACCCGGCCGAGCAGCCAGATGTCACCGTCGTCGTCGTATTTCGCGCCGTCGCCGGAGAAGAAGAAACCCTGCTCGGCGAACCGCGCCCAGTAGGAATCGCGGTACCGCTCGGGGTTGCCCCAGACCGTGCGAGCCATGCCGGGCCAGGTTCCCTCGATCACCAGGTAGCCACCGGAGCCGAACGGCACCGGCCGGCCGTGGTCGTCGACGACGTGCGTCGTCAGGCCGGGCAGGGCGCGCAGGGCCGAACCGGGCTTGAGCGTGCTGACGCCCGGCAGCGGCGCCATCACGGCGGCGCCCGTCTCCGACTGCCACCAGGTGTCGACGATCGGGGCACTGCCGGCGCCGACGTTCTCGCGGAACCACACCCACGCCTCCGGGTTGATGGCCTCGCCGACTGACCCGAGCAGGCGGATGCTGGACAGGTCGAACTCGCTCGGCAGCCCCTCCGGGAACCAGGTCATGAACGTGCGAATGAGCGTCGGCGCCGTGTAATAGGTGGTCACACCGTAGCGCTCGATGATCTCGAAGTGCCGGCCCGGATGCGGGGTGTTCGGTGTGCCCTCGTAGATCACCGAGGTGGTGCCGTTGGAGAGCGGCCCGTAGTGCACGTAGCTGTGCGCGGTGACCCAGGCCAGGTCGGCGGTGCACCAGTGCACGTCGTCGTCCTTGGCGTCGAAGACGGCCCAATGGCTCCAGGACGCGTGGGTCAGGTACCCGCCGCTGGTGTGCACGAGCCCCTTCGGGGTGCCCGTCGTGCCCGAGGTGTAGATGATGAACAGCGGGGTCTCCGCGTCGAAGAACACGGGTTCGTGCACGGGGGAGGCGAGGTCCACTGCTTCGTGCCACCAGACATCCCGGCCCGGCGTGAAGGGGATGTCGGGGGTCAGGTCGCCGGTGCGGCGCACCACGAGCACGTGCTCGATCGAGTCCACGCCCGCGACGGCCGCGTCGGCCGCGTCCTTGACCCGAACGGCCCGGCCCCGGCGGAACTGGCCGTCGGTGGTCACGAGCAGCTTCGCGCCGGTGTCCTCCACCCGGAACCGCAGGGCCTCGGCCGAGAATCCGCCGAAGACCAGCGAGTGCACGGCGCCCAGGCGCGCGATGGCGAGGGTGATGATGATGGTTTCGGGGATCACCGGCAGGTAGAGCACGACCCGGTCGCCCGGCACGATGCCGAGGTCGGTGAGCGCGTTGGCGGCCCGGTTCACCTCGCGGCCGAGTTCGGCGTAGGTGATGGTGCGGCGGTCGCCGGGCTCGCCCTCGAAGTGGAACGCGACCTTGGTGCCTTTGCCGGCGGCCACGTGCCGGTCGACGCAGTTGACGGCTACGTTGAGCTTTCCGCCCGCGAACCACTCGGCGCGGGGCACGGACAGCACGCCGTCGGTATCCGTTGCCGCCGGCTGCCAGGTGTGGTCGGTGTGCCACGGCTCGGCCCAGTCGAGGCGGTGCGCCTGCTCGGCCCAGAACGCGATCGGATCTGCGGCGGCCCGGTCCCACCAGGTGGCGTCCACGTTCGCCTGCGCCGCGAAGGCGGCCGGGGCCGGGTAGCGTCGGGTCTCGGTCAGGAGACCACGGATGATGGCGCTCGCGGGATCGATCGAGCGCGGGGCCCCGGTCGGTGGCGTCGATGCGGCCGTCACCGGCGTCACGCCCATTTACGGTTCGCCCAGCGCTCGAAGAGGCCAACGGCGGCATCCGTCAGCTTGCCGAGGATGGCGAGCAGAATGATCGCCAGCAGGATGCGGTCGATGCGGCCGTTGTTCTGCGAGTCGATTAACAGGAAACCCAGACCCATCGAGGAGGCGATCAGCTCGGCGGCGACGAGGAAGAGCCAGGCCTGGGCCAGGGCCAGCCGCAGCCCGGAGATCACGGCGGGGATCACGGCCGGCAGCTGCACGGATGCGAACAGGCGCACCCCGCGCAGGCCGAACGCCCGTCCTGCCTCTACGAGCTGGCGGTCGACATGCCGCAGCGCCGCCGACACGGTCGTGTAGACCGGGAAGAAGGCGCCAATGGCGATCAGGGTGAGCTTGGACTCCTCGCCGATCTTCAGCCAGAGGATGAGCAGGGGAACCCAGGCGAGCGACGGCACCGCGCGAATGGCGCCGAGGGTCGGGGCGAACATGATGTCGGCGGTCCGGGACAGCCCCACCAGGGCTCCGAGGGCGATGCCGAGGGCGGCGCCGACGGCGAAACCGATGAGCACGCGCTGGGTGGAGATCGCCGCGTACTGGCCGAGCAGACCACTCGCGAACAGGTCGAGGCCGGCCTGCCAGACCATGGCGGGGGAGGGAAGCTGGGCGATCGTGAACACGCCGAGCGCGGTGGTGAGCTGCCAGGCCGCAAGGATCAGGACCGGCAGGATCGCGCCGCCGATGAGGGTGACCGAGCCGCGCGAGGTGAGCGACCGGCGGGGGGAGTGCGCGGTGCGTGCGGATGCCGTTGCGGTGGCATCGGTCACGGTCCGGGCCGACGTGGGCGGCAGCGTGCGGGGCACGGTCTCGGTCATGGTCGCGTCCTCTCGGTGGGTGGTGCTGGTGTGCTGGCGGCGCGGGTGTGCTGGCGGCGCGGGTGTCCGGGGCGGTTGCCCGCCCCGGACGGTGGTGCGGTGGTTACCGGGCTAGGGCCGCTACTTCACGACCGACGGGTCGGCCTTCGTGGCGAAGCTGTCGTTGATGATCGTGTCGAGGGCGTCGTCGATCTGGCTCTGCGCCGCGACGTCACCGGCGGCGACGAAGGTCGGGCCGATCTTCTTCAGCACCGAGAGCTGGGCCTTGCCGGGCACGTTGTCCACGTCGAGGTTGGAGCGATCGGTGATCACCGTGGTGGCAACGGCGAGGTCGAGGCCCGAGACGCCGGCCAGGATCTCGGCCGTCTGGTCGGGGTTCTCCAGCGCCCAGGCGCGGGCGTGCTCGTAGACGTCGACGACGGTCTGGGCCACATCGGGTTTTTCGGTCACGAAGCTTTCGGTGGCGTTGAGGAAGCCGTAGCTGTTGAAGGCGACGTTGCGGTAGAGCAGTTCCGCACCGGCGGCCTCGGCACCGGCCATGATCGGGTCGAGTCCGGCCCAGGCGTCGACCGAGCCGTTCTGGAGGGCAGCCCAGCCGTCGGCGTGCTGTAGGTTCTGCACGGTCACGTCGTCGAGGGTGAGTCCGGCCTCCTCCAGTGCCTGGAGCAGGAAGAAGTAGGGGTCGGTGCCCTTGGTGGCGGCAATCTGCTTGCCCTTCAGGTCCGCGACGTCGGTGATCGCGGAGTCGCCGGGAACGACGAGGGCCGCCCACTCGGGCTGCGAGAAGATATCGATGACCTGGATCGGCGAGCCGTTCGAGCGGAACAACAGAGCGGCCGAGCCGGCGGTGGAACCCACGTCGATGGCATTGGCGCGCAGGGCCTCGTTGGCCTTGTTGGAGCCGGCTGACTGCACCCAGTTCACGGCGATGTCCTGGTCGCTGAGGGCATCCTCGAGCCAGCCCTGGTCCTTGATCACCAGGCTGAGCGGGTTGTAGGTGGCGAAGTCGATGTTCAGGGTGCCGCCGGTGGTGACGGTGGCCTCACCCGCTTCGGCGGCTTCGGCCGGCTCGGCGGCCGGCGCAGTCTCACCCGCGACGCAGCCGGTGAGCAGCAGGGCGGCGGCCGTTGCGACGGCAAGGAGCGCGATTCGTGCGGTGGAGCGGTGCTGTGTCATCGGGTTCTCTCAGTTGGTCGGGCTGCGGATGCTGCCCCCGGTGTGGGAAAGCGGTGGTGAAGCAGTGGGATCGTGAAGCAGTGCGATGGTGACGTGTGGGGAAAGTGGTGAGGCAGGGAAGTCAGTAGGGGAAGGCCGGGATGGTGGAGGTCGCGGCGAGCCCGCGTGCCTCGCCGTGACGGTCGATGCCGAGCCCGGCGAGAAGTCGTCCGCGCAGTTCGGCGAGTTCCGCCGAGCCGCGGTCGCGGGGGCGGGCCCCGGGAACGGTGAGCTCCTGCACGATGGTCGCGCCGTCGCGGGTGTCGTTGTCGGGCCGGCCGAGCAGGATGATCCGGTCGGCCAGCTGTAGCGCCTCGTCGACGTCGTGCGTGACCAGGAGGACCGTTGTGGGCGCCTGGGCGTGCACGTCGAGCAGGAGGTCCTGCATTTTGAGGCGGGTGAGTGCGTCGAGGGCGCCGAACGGTTCGTCCAGCAGCAGCACGCCCGGATTGCGAGCCAGAGCCCGGGCGAGGGAGGCGCGCTGCGCCATCCCGCCGGAGATGGCCTGGGGGCGGTGGCCGGCGAAG
Organism: Cryobacterium sinapicolor; assembly: GCF_004403465.1. GTDB lineage: Bacteria > Actinomycetota > Actinomycetes > Actinomycetales > Microbacteriaceae > Cryobacterium > Cryobacterium sinapicolor. The sequence goes on from NZ_SOGQ01000028.1 coordinate 35,482, forward strand.
GTGGACAGACCGACCAACTCGATCAGTTCGGCGACGCGGGCGCGGCCGGCGGCCCTCGGGGTGCCGCGGGGCAGTCCCAATGCGACGTTCTCGGTGACGGTGCGCCAGGGCAGCAGGCGCGGCTCCTGAAATCCGACCGCGCAGCGCGGGTCGATGCCGGCGACCGGCGAGCCGTCGATGCTCACCTGGCCGGTGGTCGGGGAATCGAGGCCGCCTGCGATGCGAAGCAGAGTGGACTTGCCGCATCCGCTCGTGCCCAGGATCGCCAGCACCTCGCCGGGGCGCACAGTGAGCGAGACGTCGCGCAGCACCGGTGGCGACGCGGTGGGCCCGCGGGTCGCGGTGGGGGCGAACGTGCGGCCGATCGCCTCGAACTCGACTGTGAAGGCCGAGTTTCCGGTCGTGGTCGTGGTTCTGGCCGCCCCGCCGCGCCCGGACGCCGGATCGGCGGACGTCCCGTGTGGTTCGGCGAGGTGCGGCATGGGCGGCTTTCGGTCGGTGGCGGGGAAGAGTTGCTTGACGTTAGCCGAGGGCAGACGGATGCTGCTGGGCCGGCCGCAACCCGACGTAACACGCGGCGCTTCTTCTTGGGATGATGGGGCCATGACTCGAACCGTTTCCGGAGCCCTCGTACTCATTACCGGTGCCGCCAGCGGCATGGGCCGTCTCTATGCCGAGCGGGCCGTCGCCGAGGGCGCGCAGGCCGTGATTCTCTGGGACCGGGACGCCGGGGCGCTGACCCGTGTGGCCGGCATCCTCGGCGATCTGGCCGGCGAGGGCACGCTCGTTGTCCCGTATGTCGTGGACATCGCCGACCTCGGCGCGATCGCTCAGACCGCCCAGCGGGTGCGCACGGAGGTCGGCGACCCGGACATCGTGATCAACAACGCCGGCGTCGTGCGCGGAGCCTTCTTCTGGGAGCACGACAACGGCGCGGACACGCGGCCGACCATGCAGATCAACGCGCTCGCGCCGATGTACATCGCCCGAGAGTTCCTGCCGGCGATGATGGCGAATCGCGGTCGTGCGTCGCGCATCGTGAACATCGCGTCGGCGGCCGGGATGCTCTCGAACCCCCGGATGAGCGTCTATGCGGCGTCGAAGGCGGCCCTGATCGGGTGGGGTGACTCGCTGCGTCTGGAGCTCAAGCAACAACGGTTCGGGCACGTCAAGGTCACGACCGTCTGCCCCAGCTACATCTCGACCGGGATGTTCGAGGGTGCCCGCGGTCCGCTGCTGACGCCCGTGATGACGCCGGAATATGTGGTCGAGCGGGTTTGGCGGGCGATGCTCGCGGGCAAGCCCATGCTCACCATGCCGTGGACGGTCGAGCTCTCAAAGGTGGTCCGCGGAGTGCTGCCTCTGCCCCTCTGGGACGTGGTGGCCGGCCGCGTCTTCGGCGTCTACGGCTCTATGGACGAGTTCACCGGCCGCCCCTGAATCGAGCCCCGGTGGTCGAGCCCGTCGACACGCGGCGACCCGGTGACCCTGTCCTCCGGAGGCCGCCCGCCGGTGGTCGAGCCCGTCGAGACCCGTCACCTTGTCCTGCAGAGGTTCCGGCGCGCAGCCCCGAGCCCGGTCATCAACCAATTCGACGGAGATTCTGGCTCTCCTGTCATAACCGTGGGTTAAACCCGGCCGGGGAGGAGTGGTTTGTGGCCGCCGAGGCTGAGCATGGCTAGTGCGATGAGGGCGTCGGATGATTTAAAGCCGAAGCCGAAGCCGAAGCCGAAGCCGAAGCCGAAGCCGAAGCCGAAGCCGAAGCCGAAGCCGAAGCCGAAGCCGAAGCCGAAGCTGAAGCCGAAGGCGATTCGGGTGATGAGTCGGGTCTTGGTGTTGACGGATTCGATCCGGCCGTTGGAGAGGCCGTTCTCGATCGCGGCGAGGATCGTGGTGCGGTGCTTGACGATGGAGCGTTGCAGTTGCACGAACGACGGAATCCGGCAGCGGCGGGCCCATCCGATCCACTTGTTCAGGGCCTCGGCGGTTTCGTCGTGGGGCGGCTTGAAGATTAGGCGGAGGCCTTCTTTGAGGTAGTAGGCCCGGCCCAGGGCCGGGTTGGTGTGAACGACCCAGGCCAGCTTGATCTGTTGTCTCTCGGTGAGGTTTTCCGGGTTTTTCCAGAGCGCGTAGCGGGAGTTCATCATTAACTTCGCGTGCTCGCTGTGGGGCCGGGGCGGGGCGTAGTGCGCGGGCCGGCCAACCGTGCGGGACTCGTTCAAGCGGGCCTGTTTCCGGGCCTCGGTCCAAGCGGCCTTGCGGACTTCGTCGAGGGCTTCCGTGGCGCATTTAACGACGTGGAATGGGTCCGCGCAGCGGACCGCGTTCGGGCAGCGCGCCGCGACGACTGACGCGATCCGGGCGGCCCCATCCGCGGAAACATGCGTGATCAGGGCGGATCGTTCCTCGCCGAGGGCATCGAAGAAGGTGGCCAGGGTGGCTTTGTCCTGGCCCGGAGCGGCCCAGACCAGACGGCCCGAGTCGTGGTCAACGACCTCGGTCAAGAACTTCCGGCCGCGTTTGAAGGAGACCTCATCGATCCCGATCCGGGTGAGCCCGGCGAAGGGATCATGGAGCTTTTCCGTCTCGGCCCAAACGCGAGTGATGATCGCCCCGACCGTGCGCCATGCGATCCGCATCAACTGGGTTGCCGCGGTCTTCGAGGTTTTCGTCGCCAGCCACGCGACATGTGAATCGAAGTGGCGGGTGTGGCCGGCCTGATGCCGGGCCCACGGGGCCGCAGCCACGATCACACCATGATCCCGGCACGACACCCGCGGGGCATCCGCTTCCAAAAAGACCCGGATCGAGCCGAAATCTAAGCCCCGCCACCGGCGGCGGCCCGACCCCTCGTCGTAGCGAGGGTGCGTTTCTGGCAGCTCCCACACCGGTTCCGCATCGACCTGGTCAGCCGAACCGAAGCGACAAAAACGACCGTCGCGATGTCGAGATCAACGGCCTCGACCACTGTCTTGTCGACACCAAGCAAAGTCCGCCATATTGTTAGAGACCGCATGCCGTTTTCCTGCCCTTGAGTTTCTTTCCTAGACAGTCAGAAACCTAAACAGGAAGCGGCGTGCGGCCGTTCAGGCACTCCGAAACACCCACAGATGCAGCAGGAGAGCCTATGTTGCACTATTTATGCTCGTTCTGAGGGCGCGGTTGGGTGAATGGGCCGTCTCGGCGGTCCGGTGCCTCGACAAGCGCCCCGATTGACCACCTTGAAGGCAGCGCTCACTTAGCGGTTAGCGACGGTAGCCGGCGACAGCAGGGGTAGGCGTTGCTTCGGCGGCTGTGCGCAGAGCACCGCGATGAGTACGCTCCCCGCGAGGGGCGGCAGTATCCATAAGACATGACGCCAGCTGTTTTCGGCGTTGCAAAGGCGACGGACAGTTACGGCGAGGCTGGGAAGCAAAACACCGAGGAATAACAGTGCATCCAAGGTGGTGGTGCCGTCGGCGAATGAGCTGCTGAATGCATCCAAACCGGCATCAACGAGGCCGCGAAAGGGCGCCCCCCACCAGAACTCGGAACACCGTGCGAATGGCGGGCACGAACGTCATGAATATTTTCTCTCGAGAGGATGATGCCATCATCTGCATTCCGGAGGCTGCCGACTCTGTCGGGTCCCGAAATAGCGTGGGCGACCCAGGAAACACTCGGCCTAATTCTCCCTAACTCTCCCTACCGAGAATCCGAGGGGCAGGGAGGGCTTAGTTGGTGTGGCGGCGGACCAACAGGGCCCGACGGGCTCGGTGGAGGTGCGGCATGATGCCGTAGATGACGATGGGAACCGCGATCGTAGCGAGGATGAAGGTGCGTAGCAGCATCGGAAAATTACTGAGGATGGAACCGAGCAGGAGGTTCAAGACGGTCAGTGTGGGAAAAACTGCCAGCCAGATCATCAGCGCGAGCTGGTGCTTTGTCGGGGGCCCGACGGGGATAGTGCGGGGTTCGGTGGGTGTCGCAGACATTTGGTTGCTCCTTATATCAGGTGATTGGGTGAGATTGAGAACGGCTAATGAGCCCGTTGTGGTGCTTTCCATGCCATCGGCCCAGCTGAAGTTCTGTGGGCAGGGTGAGCTGGGGGTATGGGTGCCAGTCGTAACTGAGGGAAGGGGTGAGAGGACTTTGGACCGGCCCGGCGGGTGCCGAGCTGTTCACTGACCTGACGAATCGGGGTTTGCGGCTCGGTGAGTGGCCAGCGCGAAGGCGATGTCTTCTTCGACCAGCTCCGCATTGATAGCGATCGCAGCGGTGGATCCCTGCCCGGCGGCGGTGATGACCTGGGCCCGTGGATCGGCAGCATTGCCGGCGACCCATACACCGGCGACCGACGTGCGACCTGTCGCTGCGTGGGTGACCCACCCGTTGTCATCCGTGTCGCAGCCGAGCGCCGTCAAAAGGTCTGAGTTTGGAACGAACCGGGGACGTACGAACACGGCGGAGCGTGGGATGAGGGCACCGTCGACCAGCTCAACACCATGCAGTCTGTCGTCGAATACGGCCAGTCGAGCGACTACTTCTTCCATGATGACGACGCCGCGGGCTGCCAGCACCTCTCGCTGCTCGGGTGTCGGGGACGTGCCGTTCGTGAACAACGTGATATCTGATGACCACTGGCGTACGAGAAGCGCATGCTGAACCGCTTCTGAGTCGCCGCCGAGCACGCCAAGCGGCTGGTCGCGAACCTCATACCCGTGGCAGTACGGGCAGTGCAGCAGGTCCTGCCCCCACCGTTCACGGACGCCCGGAATGTTTGGTATCTCGTCGCGGAGACCAGTAGCAATAAGGATCTTGCGGGCACCAACCTCCGTGGAAGTTGCGAGGAGCGCGCGAAAGCCTGGTTGAACGTCCACGACGGTGCCGTAGATGATGGTGCCTCCGTAGCCGGCGACTTCCGTCTGACCAGCTGCGATCAAGTCTCGCGGTGGCATGCTGTCTCTGGACAAGTAGCCGTGCATCGCGGCTGCGGGCGCATTGCGCGGTGCGCCGGCATCCACCACTGCCACTGTGCGTCCGGCACGAAGCAGAACCACCGCAGCTGTCAGGCCGGCCGCACCACCGCCGATCACTAGCACGTCGTAATTACTCATGTGATGAGCGTGACCGGTTGCTACCCGTTACGCAAAGTTTATTGCTAATTCCGGGATAGAGCGATGGAATGGGGGCATGGAAGAAAACACAATCATTGCCGCTGCGCTCGATGCAGTCGGACCCCGACTCAAACGAATGCGCTCCCAGCGTGGCATCACACTCGCCGAATTGTCGGGCACGACGGGGATCTCCACGAGCACATTGTCCAGATTGGAGACTGGCAAACGCCGGCCGAGTTTGGAACTACTGCTCCCACTCGCCCAGGCATACCGGGTCCCGCTCGACGAACTGGTCGGTGCCCCCGAGGTAGGCGATCCTCGCGTGCGCCTGAGGCCGCGGCGAGTCAATGGCCGCACTGTAATCCCGCTTACTCCGCAGCCTGGTGGTGTGCAGGCGTGGAAAATTCTCATTCCCGCCACCCAAACCAAGCCGGAGCCTCGGACCCACGAAGGATATGAGTGGCTCTATGTACTCGCCGGGAAGATGAGGCTCATCCTCGGAGACCACAACCTGGTTCTCAGCGCCGGTGAGGCTGCCGAATTCGACACCCGTCTTCCCCACTGGTTCGGTAGCGCAGACGGGAAAGGCGCCGAAGTGCTCAGCCTGTTCGGCCGGCAAGGCGAAGGTGTGCACGTCCGCGCCAAATCGGAATCACGCGTGGACAGCGCCGATATCTGACCGACTCAGGGGCTCGCCCAGACAGCCCTGCTCCGCAAGGGCGCGGGCCGATCCCCGCGCGGCGCCGGCAAATTGTCGGCGGCACCTTCGCCACCGTCCGGCGGTTGCGGTCAGCGACCGCGTCCGGGCTGGTGCGCCTCCGCGCCGACAGAGCGTTCTATAACCGCCCGGTCGTCGCCGCCGTCCACCGGGTCGGCGCGAGAGTCTCCCTCACTGCACCGATGGGCTCTGCCGTGACACCCGCGATTTTTCGATACTTACAGGTTCCACGCGTTCTTCACCAACCGGCCGTCATGGTCGAAAAGCCCGGAAGTCGAGCATCGATTCCTCGACGGCGAGTACCGACCAGGTGCCGCCTTCGGCATCCGTGAACGCGTAGGCGGGGACTACCAGGACGCTCCCGTCCGGCTGCCACTGGCTGGTGAGACCGAGCTGTGCGCTAACGATCTCGACCTTGTTCACCGGCC
>NZ_SOGQ01000052.1 GCF_004403465.1 Cryobacterium sinapicolor
CCGAAAGCGAGAAGTCTTTTGTGGGGGCGAAGCCGAGCGCGGTCGCCGCGTGTTGTTGAGGACCTCCGAACGCGTCATTGGTCCAGTCGGCGCCAGCGACCGCGGTGAGGATGAGGACACCGCTCGTGGGTGTCTCAGCCAAGCCCGGCCCGTTGACCCAGTCGAGCGGAGGCACGCCCGGCACGACAATGCTCATAAGAATTCGATCCTCTCCGTGAGGGCGCAATCCACACCGCCGATGTCAGCGTAGGGGAAAGCAGACACCCATGAACACGCTCGCGTCGACGCCGCACATGCGAGGCCCGAAAGCGGGACCTTCGGGAGCAAATTCGCGCGTCACTGCAGGTGCCGTGCGAACGCCCTACGGAACCGCGAGTCGTCGTGGAACCGGTGCGGGCTAAGCTGCCTCTGGGAGCCACCGGCGGGCGTGGCTCCGGTCGATTGGAAGGCGTGGGCATGACATCCAAGTAGTGAATCCGAGAGTCAGCGGATCAGCATCNTCTTCTTGCTGTTTTTTCACTACACATATTGGAGTCTCCACATGCCGTTTCCCTCATTGCCCCTGCTCGGCAAGACCGCACTCGTGACGGGGGTATCGCGTCGCAAGGGCATCGGCTTTGCCGTGGCCCATCATTTCGCCGAACTCGGCGCGAACGTTTTCATTCAACACTTCTCGCCTCACGACGACGACCAGCCCTGGGGTAGCGACGACCTCGGAGAGGTCCGAGCGGGCATCACATCAGCGCAGATCGCAGACGCCGTCTTCGGTGAGGTGAGCCTCGACCTGGCCGTACCGGATTCCGCCAGCCTGCTTATGGAGGCTGCCTGCGGGCTCACCGGGGGAGTCGACATCCTCGTCTGCAACCACGCCCGCAGCGGGAGCGATGGCTCCATCTTCGACATGACCCCGGAGCTGCTCGATGGTCACTGGCAGGTCAACACCCGCTCCACGCTCCTGCTGACAAGAGCCTTCGCTGAGCAGTTCTCCGGTCACAGGGACACCGCCCCCACACGTCCCGGAGAACGACCAGAGCAGGCCGACCCGGTCGACGAATTCGCGACCGGTCGAGTCATCTGGATGACGTCCGGTCAGCTACACGGCGCGATGCCGGGCGAAGTTGCCTACGCGGCAAGCAAGGCGGCCCTGGCTGGGGTCACACCAACGGTGGCCAGCGAACTCTTGGCGCGGCGCATCATTCTCAACACCATCAACCCGGGACCCGTGAATACCGGATATCTGGATCCGGAAACGACGGATCGCCCGCTCGAGGAGATTCAAGAATTCGTAAGGAACACTCCGTTCGGACGTTTCGGGTTTCCCACCGACCCCGCACGTTTGATCGGATGGCTCGCCACTGATGAAGGCCGATGGATCGTCGGGCAGGTCCTGACGACGGACGGTGGCTTCGGACTCTAACCAGTTCTCGTTCGGGAACCTTTACGGGGCGATTAGGACCGCTGGGTCAGCTCCGTGCCGCGCGATCTGTCGAGCCGATGCCGATTGCGGCAATCACGCCCGCTGGTAGCGCCAGCAGAAGCCCGACGAATGCGGTGAAGGTGCTGCTCTGCGCGAGCCCCAACGCGATGCCGACGATGCCCACCCCGATCGCTGAGCCCAAGCCGCCCGCGACTATTCTGGCTGCGCTCTCGCGGACTAATCTCCGGTCGACCAAGGCAACTGATAGAGCCCCTCCGAACACAGACAAGGCTGCAACCACCAGGCCAACCACGCCGAACTGGGTGGCACCGTTGAGGACTGCACCTGGCGTCAGATATGCCCGCCAGTCGGGGATGCCGAAGACCGAAAATCCCAGGAAGACGATTGCGCCTAAGAGGAAACCGCTCGGTAGTGCTGCGATCAGAATGACTCGGTAGCGCCGGGTGAGTTCCATGCCTGCAGTCTCCTGCATAGGAGCGACTACGTTTTCATTCGGGCTCAACCCGTCCGCGAGAGCGTCCGCCATAGCAGTCCAAATGCCAACCTTCAATGGGGATCCTTTGTCGGCGGCGTGTCTGTCGGGCCCTCGCGGAATTGTCCAACGGGCTGTTGGACAAATGTCCCGCAAGCTGTGGGACATTCCGCAGGCTGAAGTTCGCGACCTCCGGAAGTCGAACCCCAACCGGCGACCGGCGGGGCTGACCTGCAGACCGGACGAGGTGAAACGTGTTGCCTTGAACGAATGGCTCAGCCCACGGCGGTTTGGCGCCGGAATCTGACGGCGCCGAAGATTGCCAACACGATGCCCGCGCTGAACGCAATCCCACCCAAAGTCAGGAGCGCCTTCTCGGCTGCGAACATCTGGCTCAGTCGGAGATAGAGGTCGTTGTCGATGCTGCCGATGAGTGAGTCGACTTGTGAGTAGCGAATGAAGTATGAAAAGAGAGCGGTGAAAACGAATCCGATGCCAAGTAGGACGAGTGCGCCCCCGACCGCATAGACCCGCCGTGCCGAAGAGTTCTTCATTCCCTGACCGTCCCGGTGAGCGCGGCGGCACTGAGATAAACGCGGGTCGTGGTGCTTATCTGCTCCATGGCGCCGAGGTTAGCAAGAGGTCATCGATTCGGGTGGGGCGTCGTCCCTGGCAGAAGAACGTGTCGCGGGAGACATGACCGCGTCCGAAAGCGCCGGCACCACTCTCAGCATGACCGCCTAGGTGCCGGCACTGCGCGATGGGTGCGCATAATCGCGACCCAGGAGCTCGGGTTGCCGCAGAATCAATCACTATGGCGGCCGTGCCCGCAAGCCGGACCCTCATGGGCACAGAGCCAAGCCCGTGTTGGCGTGAATGAGCAGTGCATGCGAGTGCAGAATTTGTGCAGCCGAGGACGGAAATCGACAACCATCACCCCGACT
>NZ_SOGQ01000030.1 GCF_004403465.1 Cryobacterium sinapicolor
AAGTTGCCTCGAAGCGACAGCCTAATTTGGGCCTGAAGTCGAGTGCGTCCGATCCTTGAGAACTCAACAGCGTGCACAATGTCAAATGCCAAAAACCTCGGCCGTAGGGCTCCTTTCTAGGGGGTACCGCGGAAGAGATTCCTTTGGAAAACATTTAAACAACAAAGCAAGTCAGTAATGATTTGTTCTGTCAGTTTCAAACTTGTGGTTGGTCCGCCTATTCCGGTGGTCAGTCACACTAGATGTGCCGTTGCCTTCGGGTTTCGTGCAATCAAACATTTACGGAGAGTTTGATCCTGGCTCAGGACGAACGCTGGCGGCGTGCTTAACACATGCAAGTCGAACGGTGATGGGGAGCTTGCTTCTCTGATCAGTGGCGAACGGGTGAGTAACACGTGAGCAATCTGCCCTTGACTCTGGGATAAGCGTTGGAAACGACGTCTAATACCGGATACGACCTTGGAAGGCATCTTCTGGGGTGGAAAGAATTTTGGTCAAGGATGAGCTCGCGGCCTATCAGCTAGTTGGTGAGGTAATGGCTCACCAAGGCGACGACGGGTAGCCGGCCTGAGAGGGTGACCGGCCACACTGGGACTGAGACACGGCCCAGACTCCTACGGGAGGCAGCAGTGGGGAATATTGCACAATGGGCGAAAGCCTGATGCAGCAACGCCGCGTGAGGGACGACGGCCTTCGGGTTGTAAACCTCTTTTAGTAGGGAAGAAGCGAAAGTGACGGTACCTGCAGAAAAAGCACCGGCTAACTACGTGCCAGCAGCCGCGGTAATACGTAGGGTGCAAGCGTTGTCCGGAATTATTGGGCGTAAAGAGCTCGTAGGCGGTTTGTCGCGTCTGCTGTGAAAACCCGAGGCTCAACCTCGGGCCTGCAGTGGGTACGGGCAGACTAGAGTGCGGTAGGGGAGATTGGAATTCCTGGTGTAGCGGTGGAATGCGCAGATATCAGGAGGAACACCAATGGCGAAGGCAGATCTCTGGGCCGTAACTGACGCTGAGGAGCGAAAGCATGGGGAGCGAACAGGATTAGATACCCTGGTAGTCCATGCCGTAAACGTTGGGAACTAGATGTGGGGACCATTCCACGGTCTCCGTGTCGCAGCTAACGCATTAAGTTCCCCGCCTGGGGAGTACGGCCGCAAGGCTAAAACTCAAAGGAATTGACGGGGGCCCGCACAAGCGGCGGAGCATGCGGATTAATTCGATGCAACGCGAAGAACCTTACCAAGGCTTGACATATAGAGGAAACGGCTGGAAACAGTCGCCCCGCAAGGTCTCTATACAGGTGGTGCATGGTTGTCGTCAGCTCGTGTCGTGAGATGTTGGGTTAAGTCCCGCAACGAGCGCAACCCTCGTCCTATGTTGCCAGCACGTAATGGTGGGAACTCATGGGATACTGCCGGGGTCAACTCGGAGGAAGGTGGGGATGACGTCAAATCATCATGCCCCTTATGTCTTGGGCTTCACGCATGCTACAATGGCCGGTACAAAGGGCTGCAATACCGCAAGGTGGAGCGAATCCCAAAAAGCCGGTCTCAGTTCGGATTGAGGTCTGCAACTCGACCTCATGAAGTCGGAGTCGCTAGTAATCGCAGATCAGCAACGCTGCGGTGAATACGTTCCCGGGCCTTGTACACACCGCCCGTCAAGTCATGAAAGTCGGTAACACCCGAAGCCAGTGGCCTAACCCGCAAGGGGAGGAGCTGTCGAAGGTGGGATCGGTGATTAGGACTAAGTCGTAACAAGGTAGCCGTACCGGAAGGTGCGGCTGGATCACCTCCTTTCTAAGGAGCACAGCACCTCTCCTCTGTATACAGGGAGATCAAGGTGTCAAGCCATTACGGGAACACATGTTTCCCGGTGGCGCTCATGGGTGGAACATTGACATTGATGCGTTGAGGACACTGGTGAACCCGGTACGCTTTGGAGCTGTTTACAGCACTGGAGTTGGAATGGTTTGTCACTGAACGAAACGTGTATGCACGCTGTTGGGTCCTGAGGGACCGGAACATTCCTGGCTTCGGCCGGCGGGTGAACCTTTCCTCTGGACCTTTTCCTGTCTCCATCATTCGGTGGCAGNACGGCCAGCGGGTGAACCCTTCCTCTGGACCTTTTCCTGTCTCCATCATTCGGTGGCAGGTGAGGGTACCGCCCGTACTTTGAGAACTACACAGTGGACGCGAGCATCTTAAATTTGACTCTCGTAAGAGAGCAAATTACAAAGATCTAAGCAATTAGATCATTGGTCAATTTTGATCGTGAGACTTTTGAGTCTTACGATTCTTAATCGATTCAAACTCATGTGATTTCAAATTTCTAAGAGCAAACGGTGAATGCCTTGGCATGTAGAGCCGAAGAAGGACGTAGTAATCTGCGATAAGCCTCGGGGAGTTGATAAACGAACTGTGATCCGAGGATTTCCGAATGGGGAAACCCCGCCAGGCCCTTTGGGTGACCTGGTGACTCCCGCCTGAATATATAGGGCGGGTAGAGGGAACGTGGGGAAGTGAAACATCTCAGTACCCACAGGAAGAGAAAACAATAGTGATTCCGTTAGTAGTGGCGAGCGAAACCGGATGAGGCTAAACCGATCATGTGTGATAGCCGGCAGGCGTTGCATGGTCGGGGTTGCGGGACTTTTCTGCTGCTTCTGCCGAACAGTGAGGGTTAGAGCGTTGTATAGACGAACAGGATTGAAAGCCTGGTCATAGAGGGTGCGAACCCCGTAGTCGAAATGCAGCAATCGCCCGAAGAGTATCCCAAGTAGCACGGGGCCCGAGAAATCCCGTGTGAATCCGTCAGGACCACCTGATAAGCCTAAATACTCCTACATGACCGATAGTGAACAAGTACCGTGAGGGAAAGGTGAAAAGTACCCCGGGAGGGGAGTGAAATAGTACCTGAAACCGTTTGCTTACAAACCGTTGGAGCCAGCTTTGTTCTGGTGACAGCGTGCCTTTTGAAGAATGAGCCTGCGAGTTAGTGATATGTGGCGAGCTTAACCCGAGAGGGGAATGCGTAGCGAAAGCGAGTCTGAATAGGGCGATTCAGTCGCATGTCCTAGACCCGAAGCGAAGTGATCTATCCATGGCCAGGTTGAAGCGACGGTAAGACGTCGTGGAGGACCGAACCCACTTCAGTTGAAAATGGAGGGGATGAGCTGTGGATAGGGGTGAAAGGCCAATCAAACTTCGTGATAGCTGGTTCTCTCCGAAATGCATTTAGGTGCAGCGTTGCGTGTTTCTTGCCGGAGGTAGAGCTACTGGATGGCCGATGGGGCCTAAAAGCTTACTGACGTCAGCCAAACTCCGAATGCCGGTAAGTGAGAGCGCAGCAGTGAGACGGTGGGGGATAAGCTTCATCGTCGAGAGGGAAACAACCCAGACCACCAACTAAGGTCCCAAAGCGCGTGCTAAGTGGGAAAGGATGTGGAGTTGCACAGACAACCAGGAGGTTGGCTTAGAAGCAGCCACCCTTGAAAGAGTGCGTAATAGCTCACTGGTCAAGTGATTCCGCGCCGACAATGTAACGGGGCTCAAGCACGCCACCGAAGTTGTGGCATTGATATTTTTGGTAAGCCGCACCCTTGTGGTGTTGGTTCAGCCGTGTTGATGGGTAGGAGAGCGTCGTGTGGCCAGCGAAGCGGCGGTGTAAACCAGCCGTGGAGGCTACACGAGTGAGAATGCAGGCATGAGTAGCGAAAGACGGGTGAGAAACCCGTCCTCCGAAAGATCAAGGTTTCCAGGGCCAGGCTAATCCGCCCTGGGTAAGTCGGGACCTAAGGCGAGGCCGACAGGCGTAGTCGATGGACAACGGGTTTATATTCCCGTACTGGCGAAAAACCGCCCAAACTAATCCAGTAATGCTAAGCATCTGAATCCCCTAGATGGATCCCTTCGGGGTGAAGCGTGGGGCCTAGCGTGCGACCCTATGCTGGTGCGGTTAGCGTATTAACAGGTGTGACGCAGGAAGGTAGCTGAGCCGGGCGATGGTTGTCCCGGTCTAAGGATGTAGGCCGAGAGATAGGCAAATCCGTCTCTCATATAAGGCTGAGACCCGATGGGTAGTCCTCACGGACGAAATCAGTGATCCTATGCTGCCAAGAAAAGCATCGACGCGAGGTTTTAGTCACCCGTACCCCAAACCGACTCAGGTGATCAGGTAGAGAATACTAAGGAGATCGAGAGAATCGTGGTTAAGGAACTCGGCAAAATGCCCCCGTAACTTCGGGAGAAGGGGGGCCTGAGGCGTGAAGGGATTTACTCCTGGAGCGTTCGAAGGCCGCAGAGACCAGTGGGAAGCGACTGTTTACTAAAAACACAGGTCCGTGCCAAGTCGCAAGACGATGTATACGGACTGACGCCTGCCCGGTGCTGGAAGGTTAAGAGGAACGGTTAGCCGCAAGGCGAAGCTGAGAATTTAAGCCCCAGTAAACGGCGGTGGTAACTATAACCATCCTAAGGTAGCGAAATTCCTTGTCGGGTAAGTTCCGACCTGCACGAATGGCGTAACGACTTCCCAGCTGTCTCAACCGCGAACTCGGCGAAATTGCATTACGAGTAAAGATGCTCGTTACGCGCAGCAGGACGGAAAGACCCCGTGACCTTTACTACAGCTTGGTATTGGTGTTCGGTGTGGCTTGTGTAGGATAGGTGGGAGACTGTGAAGCTTGGACGCTAGTTCAGGTGGAGTCATCGTTGAAATACCACTCTGGTCATATTGGATATCTAACTTCGAACCGTGATCCGGTTCAGGGACAGTGCCTGGTGGGTAGTTTAACTGGGGCGGTTGCCTCCTAAAAAGTAACGGAGGCGCCCAAAGGTTCCCTCAACCTGGTTGGCAATCAGGTGTCGAGTGTAAGTGCACAAGGGAGCTTGACTGTGAGACTGACAAGTCGAGCAGGGACGAAAGTCGGGACTAGTGATCCGGCAGTGGCTTGTGGAAGCGCTGTCGCTCAACGGATAAAAGGTACCTCGGGGATAACAGGCTGATCTTGCCCAAGAGTCCATATCGACGGCATGGTTTGGCACCTCGATGTCGGCTCGTCGCATCCTGGGGCTGGAGTAGGTCCCAAGGGTTGGGCTGTTCGCCCATTAAAGCGGTACGCGAGCTGGGTTTAGAACGTCGTGAGACAGTTCGGTCCCTATCCGCTGCGCGCGCAGGAAATTTGAGAAGATCTATCCCTAGTACGAGAGGACCGGGATGGACGAACCTCTGGTGTGTCAGTTGTTCCGCCAGGAGCACCGCTGATTAGCTACGTTCGGAACGGATAACCGCTGAAAGCATCTAAGCGGGAAGCCGGCTTCGAGATGAGATTTCCATCCCTTCGGGGGAGAGGCTCGCAGCTAGACTACTGCGTTGATAGGCCGGATGTGGAAGAGGGGACTAAAGACCCTCGGAGCTGACCGGTACTAATAAGCCAATAATTTGATAACACACCAGTTTGAATAAGCTGCAAGCGTCCACTATGTGGTTCTCGATGTACGGTCGAGAACAACGCCCTCACCGGCACCAAACCGGGTGAGGGCTCTATAACTAAAAAATATAGAATCGATTCATCGGAAGATGTTTCGGCGGCTATAGCGAGAGGGAAACGCCCGGTCACATTCCGAACCCGGAAGCTAAGACTCTCTGCGCCGATGGTACTGCAGGGGGGACCCTGTGGGAGAGTAGGACACCGCCGGACTTAACTTAGCAACACACACGAATGGCCACCCCACCCGGTGGCCATTCGTGTTTAACCACCACCCGCACCACCCGCACCACCCGCACCACCCGCACCACCCGCACAACCCCGCACAACCCCGCACCACCCGCACAACCCCGCACCACCGCACCACCACAGGAAGGCCACCCCACACGGTGGCCTTCCGCCGTTAACCAGTCGTGACTGTGCCCGTTCCGGTCGACCGTGCCCGGCACACCAGCCACTCTCGACCGGAACAGCAACACTCACGGCGGCACCGCACCCACACCGCCCCCTGCCCCGGCAACCGTCAGCGCTACAGAACCACCGGTGATGTCGCAAGCACCGACGATGTGGCCAACTCAGGAGAACCCAGCACGCCGCCCCGGGCACCCACACCCGCCCCGCACTAGTCCGCGCCGGCCGGTGGCTACGGGCGACGGATGTCCTGAATCAGCCACACCCGCGGGCCCCCAGACACGCAGGCGCACGTCAGTACCACGACCGACAGAAGAAGACCGCCCCGCCCAGGGTGGCCTTCGCGTTTGGCGGCCCCGCAACATCCGTTCTCCCGGACCTGTAGTCACACGGTCAGGACCTCACGGTGCACCCTTCCGAAGCCGGCGCATGATAGAACATGCGCCCTCCTCCATACCCTGCGCCACGAGCTGCCTGTGCCGCAATGCAGACACCGAAGTATGCGGCCCCACGAGGAGGCCTTCGGTGCCCTATTCGCGGCGAGTGTTGCCGTTCCGGTCGATTGTGCCCGGCACAGCGGTCACTCTCGACCGGAAAGGTGACACTTGCCGAAGCGCGGCAGGAAGCAACGGGACTTGACGTTGGAGCAACGAAATCGGCCGCCCAGACGGGTGGCCATTTGGCGTTAAGTTACTCTTGATAAGCCCGTCGAGATGACAGGCCAAATTACACAGGAGACACAGTGAGCCCTTCAGGATCGAACGATAACGAATCACGCGACGGCGGACGAGACGATCGTCGTTCCAACGGGGGTCACCAGGGTCGGTCCGACCGTCCGCAGCGTGATGGTGAGCGCCCTCCGTACCGGGGCAACTCGGACCGTCCCGCCGCCGGGGGATACCGTGGCAATTCGGACCGTCCGCAGCAGGGTGAGCGTCCTCCGTACCGTGGCACCTCGGACCGTCCGCAGCGTGACGGCGCGCGTCCTCCGTACCGGGGCAACTCCGACCGCCCGCAGCAGGATGGAGAGCGCCCTCCGTACCGTGGCAACTCCGACCGCCCGTCCACTGGCGGTTACCGCGGTAACTCCGAGCGTCCGCAGCGTGATGGTGAGCGTCCTCCGTACCGGGGCAATTCGGACCGCCCCGCCGCCGGGGGATACCGTGGCAATTCGGACCGCCCGCAGCAGGATGGAGAGCGTCCTCCGTACCGTGGCAACTCCGACCGCCCGTCCACTGGCGGTTACCGCGGTAACTCCGAGCGTCCGCAGCGTGANACCCACCTGCCAACGCGCACACACCACAACCGAAGAAAGCCACACCACAACCAAAGAAAGCCACCCCACAACCGAAGAAAGCCACCCCACAACCGAAGAAAGCCACCCCACACGGGAGCCAACGGGAGCCATCCGCCGCTAACCAGTGGTGACTGTGCCCGTTCGGACGCGAGTGTCCGGCACAACGGCCACCCTCGCGGTCGGGGACGTAGCTCGCGGATATGACTGGGCCGGCTCCCTACCGCTGGGGAAAGCCGTGCGGCAGAGTGTGCAGCAGGGGCTGCAGGCGGTCGAGGCGCTCCCTCTCGAGCTCCAGCGCCCTGGACTCCCGGCTGCGGCGCACCGCGGCGACCCCGGCCAGTAGGACTTCCGCCGGGACATCCGGTTTCGGCGACACGTATGGGACGGCCTCGGCCGCCAAGCTGTCCGCGAGGCGCAGCCGCGTGGCCGGAGTCAGCTTGTCCGCTTGGCGCAGAAACTGCGCGATGCGGCGGGAGAGACGATCCGGCAACCGCACGACGTCCACCGTCTGTGCCCAGTCCTCGAGCACGAGTGGAAGGGGCACCGGACTGTTCGTGAGACGGGGAACCCGCTCGTGCTGGCTGTACGTGCCGGCGAGCAGGTCGCCGAGACGCTTGGATTTGTTGTTCAGCAGCGCGGTGGTGGCGGCGATGCCGCCGAAGGTCAGGTAGATCTCGACGAAGCCGAGCAGCGCGCGGATGAAGGCGTGGCGGAGCGCGATCGCGCCGCCGTCATCGCGCACGATGCGTGCACCGATCGCCAGCTTGCCCAGAGACCGTCCACCGGTCATCGTTTCGACGGCCATCGGCACGATAAGGAGGCAAAGCACCAGGCCCGCGATTCCGAGCGCCCGACCGAGCGCGTCGTCGATTGCCACACCGGTGAGCCCGGACACGAGAAGGGCGACCCCCAGAAACAGGAGGATGTAGGCAACCCAGTCGATGATCGTTCCGGCTGCGCGCAGTATTATGCTGGCCGGCCTCACGTCGAGGGCAACCGCCTCGCCGGTGACCAATTCCTGCTCACTCCACGAGTACTGGCCGTGATCGGCCGCCTTGCCCGGCTGCTCCATGTCTACTATTAGAGCAGATGGACCTTGACGCGTATTCAGCGGCGCACCGCGCCGAATGGGACCGCCTGGCTGAGCTCGGCTCGCAGCGGCGGCTCTCCGGCGCGCAAGCGGACGAGCTGATCGAGCGGTACCAGTCCGGCGCGACCCAGCTGTCGGCGATCAAGTCGACGGCCGGTTCGACGCTGGAGGGCGACCGGATCTCGGTGGGGCTGTCCCGGGCCCGCCTCCGGTTCACGGGGGCGAGCGCGAACGTGGTCTCTCAGATCCCGAGTTTCTTCGTGCTGCAGCTCCCGGCCGCCCTCTACCGCTTACGCTGGCTGACCCTGGCCGTGGCCGTGGTGACGATCGTGGTCGCGGCCCTCTACGGTTTTTGGATCTCCGGCGACCCGCAGGCTCTGGCGGCCGTCGGCTCCGACGCCGAGTTGCAGAAGCTCGTCAACGAGGACTTCGTCAATTACTACTCGGAGAATCCGGCGGCATCCTTCACGGGCCTGGTCTGGACCAATAACGCGTGGATTGCCGCCCAATGCATCGCCTTTGGAATCCTCGGCGTCTATGTGCCCTTCATCGTGCTGCAGAACGCGCAGAACGTCGGCATCACGGCGGCGGTCATGTTCGCCTACGGCAAGGGTGACGTGTTCTTCCTGTACATCGCACCGCACGGCATGCTCGAACTGACCGCGATCTTCGTGGCTGCCGCCGGCGGGCTGCGCATCTTCTGGGCCTGGATCGCCCCGGGGGCCCGCACCCGGGCCCAGGCTCTGGCCGAGGATGCCCGCGCACTCTCCACGGTGGCCATCGGCCTGGTCTTCGTGCTCTTCGTCTCCGGTGTGATCGAAGGGTTCGTCACGCCGGCTCCGTGGCCGTGGCCGGTGAAGATCGGCATCGGCGCGGCCGCCCTGCTCGCCTTCCTCACCTACATGCTCGTGCTCGGGCGTCGTGCCGTACGGGCCGGCGAGACCGGCGACTTGGCCGAGTTCGAGGCCGGCAGCACCCGGATCTACGCGGCGTAGCCTGCGCGCACGGAACATAGCTAGAGCCGGCCGGCGGCCTTGAGCGCGATATAGCGGTCGGCCAGCGCGGGCGGCAGGTTGGCGGGGGAGCCGGTGACGACCTCGGCGCCCTGCCGACGGATGGCGGCGGAGACCCGCGCCACGTCCAGCAGTGCCCGCTCGGCGGCCGCCGCCCGGTAGATCTCCTCCCGGTTGCCGCGCGGGCGGGTGGCCTCCAGAGTGGTCGGGTCGGTAACGGATGCGACGATCACGGTGTGCCGGCGGGTCAACTGGGGGAGCACCGACAGCAGGGCGCTCGAGGCCCCGGCCGCATCGATCGACGTGATCAGCACAACCAGGGCCCGGCGGCTCGTCACCGCGCGCACCTGACCGGGAACGGCCGGCCAGTCCGTCTCGATCAGCTCCGGCTCGATCAGGGCCATGGTGTCGACCATGCGGGAGAGGAGTTCCGCTCCCTGCGCCCCCTGAACGCGGCCGCGCACCCGGCGGTCGTAGGCGATGAAGTCGACGTGGTCGCCGGCACGGGAGGCCAGCGCGGCGAGCAGCAGCGACGCCTCGAAGGCCGTATCCAGGCGCGGCTCGTCGTCGATGCGCGCCGCCGAGGTGCGGCCGCTGTCGATCAGGACGACCACCCGGCGGTCCCGCTCGGGGCGCCAGGTTCGTACCATGACGTCGCCCCGCCGGGCCGTGGCGCGCCAGTCGATCGAGCGCACGTCGTCACCCCGCACATATTCGCGCAGTGAGTCGAACTCGGTGCCCTGGCCTCGCACGAGCAGGCTGGTGCGACCGTCGAGTTCCTTGAGCCGGGTGATGCGCGACGGCAGGTGCTTGCGTGCGTTGAAGGGCGGCACCACCCGGATCTGGCCCGGCGCCTGCAGGGTGGCCTGGCGGGCCCACAGCCCGAGCGGTCCGAACGAGCGCAGCGTGACGTGGTCCACCCGGCGTTCCCCGCGCCGGTTGGGCGTCAACGACAGCGACACCAGTCGGCGTTCGCCGGGCGGCAGCACCTGCGGCGTGCGGTTGTTGCCCGCTCCGGCCGACGGTTGCCAGGCATCCCGCACCATCAGATTCAGTCGCCGTGGTCCGGTGTTGGTCAGGTACAGGTCGCTTGTCACGCTCTCGCCCAGGCGCACCCGGGAGGGCAGGCTTCGGGAGAGCGCGACCTTCCGCGGTGAGCCGGCCAGGCTCAAGTCCAGGATGCCGAGCCCCAGCAGGGCGAGCACCCAGAAGCCCAGCACGGCCGCCGCCCTGCCAGGGGTGCTCCCGAGCAGCACGATCGGCACGACGCCGAGCGCGAGGAGCGCAACAAACCGACCGGTGAGCGTCACTTAGATCGGCACCTGCACCTGGGCGAGCACGGCACGCAGGATCGCGTCCACGGACACGCCTTCGAGTTCCGCCTCCGGCCGCAACTGCACACGGTGCCGCCAGACCGGCAGCACCATCGCCTGCACATGGTCGGGGGTGATCGAGTCATAGCCGCTCAACCAGGCCCACGCCTTGGCTGCAGCGAGGAGCGCGGTCGTGCCGCGGGGGCTGACACCGAGCTTCACCGACGGGCTGCTTCTCGTGGCGCGGGCCAGGTCGACGATGTAGGCGAGAACGTCCGGGCTGGCTCCCACGGATGCCACGGCAGCCTGGGCAGCCATCAGCTCCTCCGCGCCGAGAACCGCGGTGACTCCCGCACCGGCAAGATCGCGGGGGTTGAAGCCCTCGGCGTGGCGTCGCAGCACCTCGAATTCCGCATCCCGCTCCGGCACCTCGAGCACGAGCTTGAGCAGGAACCGGTCGAGCTGGGCCTCCGGGAGCGTGTACGTGCCCTCGTATTCGATCGGGTTCATGGTCGCGGCGACGATGAACGGGTCCGGCAGCGGAAGGGACAGGCCGTCGACGCTGACCTGGCGTTCCTCCATCGCCTCCAGGAGGGCCGACTGGGTCTTCGGGGGCGTGCGGTTGATCTCGTCGGCCAGCAGGATGTTGGTGAAGACCGGGCCCTTGCGGAACTCGAAGTCACCCACCCGGGCGTCGTAGACGAGCGAGCCGGTCACGTCGCCCGGCATCAGGTCGGGCGTGAACTGCACCCGTTTCGTCTCCAGGCTGAGCGCGTGGCTCAGCGACCGCACCAGGAGGGTCTTGGCAACGCCCGGCACTCCCTCGAGCAGCACATGGCCGCGGGCGAGCAGCGCGATGATCAGCCCGGTCACCGCACCGTCCTGTCCGACGACGGCCTTGCCGACCTCGGTACGCACCTGGGCGAGGGAGCCTCGCAGGGTATCGACAGCGGTATGAGTGCTCATGAGTCCATTCTTCCGGGTGGCAGGGGCGTGGTCGCGCGGGCCGTGGCCCGCTCAAGTTCCTGGATGCGGTCGGAGAGGGCGACAAGTTCGGAGTCAGAACCCGGGACGGCGTCCACCAGCACGGTCCGCACGTCGGCCGGTGGCCGGTCGACCACGGTGGCGACCATGGCGATCACGTCGTCCAGGCTCGCCAGCCGGGACAGCCCGACCTGACCGGCGAGGCGCTGCACGGCGCCCACCCGCAGCGCGTCGAGGGCGCGCAGGCGGGCGCTGCTGCGCGCGTAGAGCCGGGCCCGGCCTTCCATCGTTTCGCTGGCCCGCACCGTAACCGGCAGGTTCTCGGCGACGAGCGGCCCGAAACGCCGCCCGCGCCAGACGGCGGCGGCCACTGCGACGAGCACCAGCAGGATCATGGTCGGGGTGACCCAGCCGGGCGTCAGCTCACCGAGCGACGGCGACCCGGTTCCGGGCACGTCGGCGATCGTCGGCAGGTACCAGACGAGCTCGTCGCCCGGGCCCAGCAGGTTGAGCGCGAGGGCGGCATTGCCGGCCTCGCCGATCCGTTCGTTGCTGAACAGGGTGCCGTCGGCGAGCAGCGTGAGCGTTCGGTCGGCGGTGACCTGTTCGACCAAGGCGAAGGCGTTCTCTCCCGACGGGAAGCATCCGGTCAGCCCGGCGGCGTCGGCCGGGATCGTGAGCGTGGGACCGCCGGGGGAGAGCCCGTCGGCCTTGACCGCGGCCGTGACCGTGCAGGCGGAGCGGGATTCCTCGGCCGATGACACGCCGCCGAAACCCACCGGGGGAGTCAGCGTCTGCAGGGTCAGGAAGTCCGGGGAGGCCACCACCGTGCGCGGGGCGAGGGCGGACATCGTGCTCAGTTGATCGTCGGTGAGGTAGCCGCTCTCGTCGAAAAAGAACACGGTGGGGTCGGTTGCGGCCCCCACCAGGCTCCGCGCCTCGGCGAGGGTATCGGCGGTGTTCACGGTGACGCCCTGCTGGCGGAGCACCTCGACGAGCGCCCGCGCGCCGGCCGGTGCCGCGCTGCCGGCCTCGAGGGGTTGCCCGCCCACTCCGCCGCCCGCGGCGAGGACGGTGCTGATGACGGCGACGAGCAGGGCGCCGCCGCCGGCGAGCAGCCAGTACCGAGACCGGCGTCCGGCTTCGCGCAGGGTCGGCGTGGAGGAGGCGGCATTGAGGGTCGTCGGGGAGACCGTCTGGGTGGGCAGGCTCATGACCGCTTCGTCTGTACTGGGTCCTGTGCCGGGTCCTCGAGGTGCAGCGGCCGGGCGGCACGCAGGTCGCTCTCGAGCGCGGCCAGGGCCAGGAATTGCTGCTCGGTGCCGTCGATCCCCAGGTAGCGCACGCCGTCGAAGAGCTCGGCGGCCTCGCTCAGTCGTACCCGTTCGGCGGGGAAGGCCTCGCCGGCCCGGGCCGCGAAGGAGTGCGCGGTGGTGCCCGGCGTCACGACCAGGATGGTGCGCTCGAACAATCCGCGCGCCAGGGCCCGGAACATTTCGGCACTCGCCACGTTCCAGTCCCGGTGGGAGGCCGCGGCCAGCGCCGCACGACGCAAGTCGGCCGCGGCCCGACGGTCGTCGACGCCGAAGAGGTCGGATGCGAGCCGGCTGCGCCGGTTCAGCCGCGGCAGGCCGAAAATGAGGAGGGCGGCGGCGACCAAGACCACCACGGCCACGGTCAGGAGCAGGGGAACCCAGGCCGCGAAACCGTCGGCCGACGGCGCGGTCAGGGAAGCGAACCAGTCCAGAATCGACGTCGACAACCGGTCGAACCAGGTGGGTTTGGCGGCCTCGTACGGTGCTTTCGCCAACTCTTCCCGAAGCCACTGCCGGGCTTCGGGCGCATCGGGATCGACCGGTGTCGCCCCCAGGACCACCGCGTGGATGTGCGAGCCCCGGATCATGCCCAGGCTGACTCCGGGGTGCCCGCCGGCTTCGACCGGTAGGGGTCCTCTTCCGCGCCGGGGGCCGATTCGACGAATCGGGCCAGCTCGAGGTCGAGACCCTCCTTGCGCATCCGCAGATCGATGTAGATCAGGGCCGTCGCGGCCGACTGCACCACGGCTGCGACGGCGCCCAGCACCAGGCCGATCAGGATGGTCAGCACGTACAGGATGACCGACGGGAGGTACGCGTCGAAGGCCGCGTTCGGATCGACGACGGAGAGGGCGGCTCCGAACAGGAGCGACAGCGGCGTCGTCACGATCTGGGAGACGAGGTTCACGACCGTCGCGACCAGGAACTGGACACCGAAGGTGCGCCAGAAGTAGCCGCGGGTCAGCGACCAGGACCGCCGCACCGCCGCCCGGATTCCGAGCCGTTCCAGCACGATCACGCTCGGCACGAGCGAGGTCTTCGTGATCAGCCAGATACCGAGCGCGAGAAGGGCGACCGTGCCGAGGATGCCGGTGACCACCGCCAGTCCCACGCCCGCTCCGCCGAGGGAGACGAAGAAGACCACGAGTCCGGCCACAAGCGCGACGGCCGCGAGCACGGCCGCGCTCAGCATCAGGGTCCAGAGCACCAGCGGCCAGAGACGGGGCAGCACGGCGCGCCACAGGGCGGACAGGCGCATCTTCTCGCCCAGCGTGGCACGGGCCACCTCGATCACGATGACGCCCTGCAACAGCGCGGAGGCGACCACGGCCAGAGCCACCGGCACGATGGCCGAGAGCACGATGCTCAGGGTCGCTCCGGCCTCGAGCGCGTCTCGGTCCTCGAGTGGCGAGTTCTCCACCCGTTCGAGTGCAAAGTAGGAGACCAGGCCCACCATGATGACGGCGATCAGGGCGACACCCGCCTGCACGAGCAGCGCGCTGCCGAAGGTGGCCTTCGGATTGCGGCGCAGAACCTGGAACGGTGCCCATAGGAGGGTTCCGAAAGCCAGCGGTCGCAGGGGTATCAGTCCCGGCCTGGGTGGAGGCGTCCACGTCGGCGGAGGACCCCAAACGGGCGAAGCGTCCGCGCCGAGAGCGCCTGCCGAATTCGTCGGCGGCACGAAGCCGGAGGGCGCGCGGGGCGCCCTCGGCTCGTCGCCGACCGGAATGCTGCGCCCGTCATCCGTCGGGGAGTGCCAGTTCTGCGGGTCCGTCACGAGATCTATGCTGGCATACCTCGGTGATGAATGAGCGCGTTGAGGTTTCCCACGGCGCCGTCGACTACTCTTAGTCCAGTGATTGCATGACTCACCGGGGTATTTTGGGTGACTGAGTGGAAAACGGATTGATGAACGCACGCATTCTTGTCGTCGACGACGACACCGCGCTGGCCGAGATGATCGGCATAGTGCTGCACGCCGAGGGCTTCGAGCCGGTCTTCTGCGCCGACGGCTCACTGGCCCTGGAGGCTTTCCGCGCCGTCAAACCCGATCTGGTGCTGCTGGATCTCATGCTGCCCGGCCTCGACGGCATCGAGGTGTGCAGCCTGATCCGCGCCGAATCCGGCACGCCCATCATCATGCTGACCGCGCGAACCGACACGACGGATGTCGTCAAGGGCCTCGAGTCCGGCGCAGACGACTACATGGTGAAGCCGTTCAACCCCAAGGAGCTGGTCGCGCGCATCCGCACGCGCCTGCGCCCGGTCCCGTCGGAGACGCCCGCCAACCTGCAGATCGGTGACCTGGTCGTCGACGCCGCCGGGCACGAGGTGCGGCGCGGCACGCGGCAGATCAACCTCACCCCGCTCGAATTCGACCTGCTGCTGGCTCTTGCGTCCAAGCCCCAGCAGGTCTTCACCCGGGAGATGCTGCTGGAGCAGGTCTGGGGCTACCACTACAAGGCGGACACCCGCCTGGTCAATGTGCATGTGCAGCGCCTGCGCGCCAAGGTCGAAGATGACCCGGACAACCCCCGCATCGTCATGACGGTGCGCGGGGTCGGTTATCGGGCCGGCGCGGCCGGCTAGGTTTCTCGTGGTCGGGAGCACCGGGTACAACCGCGGCATCTGGCGGGATTGGCGTTCCTGGTCGACCAGGATCGCCGGGCTGTGGCGTTCCTCGCTGCAGTTCCGCACGGTGACCATCACGGTAGCGCTGTCCGGGATGGCCATCATGGTGGTCGGGGTATACATCTCCGCCAGCGTGGGCAACGACCTGTTCCAATCGAGGCTGAACCAGGTGCTCGTCGACTCGAACCGGGCCACGACGGGCGCCCAGGGCATCTTCGACGCCTCCGACGCCGCGGACCGGGTGGAGGTGCAGACCCTGGTGGGTTCCGCACGCACCCTGGTCACAGCGGCATCCTCGTCACAGATGATCGCCATCTTCCGGGCGCCCGGGCAGGATGCCTCCACCGTGGCTCCCCAGGACTCCTCGTCGTTCGGCGATTCGACCGGTGTGATCACGCCCGCTCTCCGCCTCCAGGTGCAGGAGAACGCCGGCGAGCAGTTCTGGCAGTCGGTGACGCTGGCGACGGATGACGGCGGGCAGGTTCCCGGCGTCGTCGTCGGCTCCCAGCTCACAGTTCCGGTCGCCGGCCGGTACGAGCTGTATATCGGCTACAGCCTGGCCGACGCCGAGGCGACCCTGGCCTTCGTGCAGCGCACTCTCGGCATCGCCGGCCTGGTGCTGATCCTCCTGATCGGCGGCGTCACCTGGATCGTGGTGCGCTTCGTGGTCACCCCGATCCGCGTGGCCGCGGCCACCAGCGCGCGACTCGCCTCCGGCGACCTCGGTGTGCGCATCCCGGAGAAGGGCGAAGACGTCATCGCGACGCTGGCCCGCTCCTTCAACGGCATGGCCGACAGCCTGCAGAGCCAGATCAAGGAGCTCGCCGACCTGTCCGAGGTGCAGCAGCGCTTCGTGTCGGACGTCTCACACGAGCTGCGCACCCCGCTGACGACGATCCGGCTGGCCGGCGACGTGCTCTACGACCACCGGGCCACGTTCCCGCCGGCGGTCGAACGCACGGCCGAGCTGCTGCACACGCAGGTCGAGCGGTTCGAGCTGCTGCTGAGCGACCTGCTGGAGATCAGCAAATACGACGCCGGGTCGGTGCAACTGGAGACCGAGCCCACGAACCTGGTGCACCTGGCCGAGGACGCCATCGACGGGCTGCGCTCGCTCGGGGATTCCAAGGGCACGGTGCTGACCCTGGTCGCGCCGGGTGGGCACCTCGACGCGGACGTCGACCCTCGGCGCATCCGTCGGATCATGCACAACCTGATCGGCAACGCCATCGAGCATGGGGAGGGCAAGCCGATCATCGTGTCCGTCGACAGCAACGAGAGCGCGGTGGCCCTGTCAGTGCGCGACTACGGCATGGGGATGAGCCAGGCGGAGATGGCCCACGTCTTCGACCGGTTCTGGCGGGCCGACCCGTCCCGCAAGCGCACCATCGGCGGGACCGGCCTCGGCCTGTCGATCTCCCTCGAGGACGCCGTCGTGCACGGCGGCTGGCTGCAGGTCTGGTCGCACCCGGGGGAGGGGTCGTGCTTCCGGTTGACCCTGCCGCGCAACGCGAACGGAACGCTGACGAGCTCGCCGAGCCCGCTGCCCCCTGCCGATGCCGGCGGCGGCACGGCCGCCCGCGGAACGGGAGGGCACTATGCGTAGCCGGACCCGGATGATCGCGGGCTTGGTCGTGCTCGCGGTGGCGATCACCGGCTGCGCGGGCATCCCGCGCGACGGGGGCGTGCGCGCCGGGCAGACCGTACAGCCCGGCGCCACCCCGGCCCCCGTGTTCCTGCCCTCGCGGCCGCAGAAGGACGCCACCCCCGAGGCGATCCTGCGCGGTTTCATCGACGCGGCGACGAGTCCCGACAACGACTACGCGATCGCCCGGGAGTTCCTGGCGCCGAACTACAGTGGTTCCTGGGAGCCCGACTCCGGGGTGACCGTCGACGACGCCACCGGGCGCAGCATCGTCTCACTCGGCGAGGGTGAGATGCAGTTCTCGGTGAACCCGATCGCCGAGGTTGACGAGCGCGGCGAGTACCGCGAGGTCGAGTCGCCCACCGCGGTGGCGCTCCGATATCAATTCGTGCAGGTCGGCGGCCAGTGGCGCATCGGCGCGGCGCCGAACGGCACGGTGGTCGACCGGAACATCTTCCAGGACGTCTTCACCGCCCAGGCGCTCTACTTCTTCGACCCCGACTTTCGTTACCTGGTGCCCGATTTGCGCTGGTATCCGCGCAGCGGGTCCACCCTGACCAAAATCGTCAACGGACTGCTCGACGGACCGAGCCCCTGGCTCACCGGGGCCGTCGTGACGGCGTTCCCCGACGGCACCAAGCTCACCGCGGACGCCGTGCAGGTCATCGCCAGGGATGCCAAGGTAGACCTCAACAGCGAAGCCCTGAACGCCGACCGGGTCACCCTGCAGCGCATGCAGGCTCAGCTGTCCAACAGCCTCCCGGCCGGGCTGTCCGCCACCATCACCGTCAATCGCAACCAGCAGGACATCGCCCCGCTGACCGCGAACGCGCCGACCGCGAACCCCCGCGTCGACGCCCGCGCGCTGATCCTGCGCCAGGGCGAATTCGGATTCCTCGCGGCCAGCGGTTCCTCGATCAGCCCGATCGCCGGCCTGTCCGGCACGATCGTCGCCCTGGGCCCGACCGCCGTCACTCTCTCGCCCGGTCAGACCGCGGCCGCAGTGCTGACGGGAACGGGCGTCTACGGGGTCAGGGTCGGCGACGCCCCGGTGCAGTTCGATCCCCGCCAGCGTCTGATCGCGCCCGCCATCGACAACTACGGCTTCGTCTGGTCGGTGCCCGCCGACCGCCCCGGCGAGCTGTTCGTGTACGGCCCGAACGGCGAGGCGACCGCCGTTCCCACGCCCTGGCCGGAAGCCTCGGCGATCCGGTCGCTGCGCGTGTCGCGGGACGGCACCCGGCTGATCGCCCTGCTGGAGTCCGGCAAGGAGACCCGATTCGTCATCAGCGCCATCACCCGGGCCAAGAGCACCCCGGTCGCGTTGGGGGACGCGGTGCTCCTGGCCGCGCCGGGAGGCACGGCCGTGGACGCGGCCTGGATCGACGAGCTCACCGTGGCCTGCCTGACCCGCCTGCCCAGCGGTGAGGAACGGATCGTGGCCTTGCAGTTGGGCGGCCTGACCACGCGCCTCGAGTCCGCGCCGGACAGTGTCACGATGGTCGGCAGCAACAACCTGCGCGATCTGCGCGCTCTCTCGTCCACAGGTGGGCTCCTGGTGCAGCGCGGTGCCGGCTGGCAGGAACGACTGGGCGACGTCACCCTCCTCGCCACCCAGCAGGGCATCGGCGGGTAGTTCCTCCACCGATCCGGCGGAAGCCGGTTCTGCACCGGTACGGCCCTCGGGGTCCGGGGCGGGCCGTGCCTGACCCCAGGATGGCGGGATGCGCCCTCCAGCCGGTCTCACCCAGGCCGCCCGAGACGCGTGGGCCGTGGTGATGCCCACCGAGTGCAGCGGCTGCGGCATGCCCGACCGGGCCCTGTGCGGGCCCTGCCTGGCCGCCCTGGCCCCTCGGGTGCACAGCTCCGAACGGTCGGGGGTCCTGGTGTGGTCGGCCCTGGACTATTCCGGCGTGGCCAGGAGGGTCCTGGGGGCTTTCAAGGACGGTGGCCGAACGGATGCCGCCGGCGCGCTGGCCGGTCCGCTCCGGGCCGCCGTGGCCGCGGCGCTGGCCCGCGTGCCGGAGGGTGCCGGGGTGCAGGTGGTGACCGTTCCCTCGTCGCGGCGGGCGTGGCGCATCCGGGGCTATCACCCGGTGGAACTGCTGCTCGGCCACGCGGGACTCCGGGCGACCCGGTTGCTCCGGACCGTGGGGGAGACGCAGGACCAGGTCGGCCTGGGCAGTTCGGAGCGGGGGCGGAACCGCACCGGGTCTCTGGTTGCGCGCCGTTCCCTCCTCGGCGTCCGCGTCCTGGTCGTCGACGACATCCTGACCACCGGGGCCACGGTGCTCGAGGTGCGACGCGCCGTGCTTGCCGCAGGCGGCGAAGTCGTCGGCGTGGCCACTCTGGCGGAAACACGGCGTCGTTTCCCCGTCACCGCACGTTCATCGAAAACAGATTGACAAAAGGCTGTGACTTATCCCGTGCGCACGGCTACGGTGGGTCCTGAAGGCGCGTAATAATCGCCCAGATACGGGCGGTTCGCCAGATCTGGAGGTCGTCATGGAAACTAACATCGTTGGACGAAACCTAGGGATCACTGATCGTTTCCGGGAGTATGCCACCGAGAAAGCCGAGAAGGTCGCCGGTCTCGCCGACAAGGCGCTGGCTCTCGAGATCAAGCTCAGTCGTCACCGTGAGAAGAACGGCGCCACGGGCAACGACCGGGTGGAACTGACCCTGATCGGCAAGGGTCCGATCGTTCGGGCCGAAGCCGACGGTTCCGACAAGTACGCGGCGTTCGACGTGGCCCTGGGGCGGTTGCTCGAACGGGTGCGCCGCGCCAAGGATCGCCAGAAGCTGCACCGTGGCGGGGCGCACCGTCCCATCTCCCTGCACGACGCGGCATCCGTCGATTTCAGCGTGGTCGACATCAAGCCTGCCGACGCCGAGGTGCTCGAGCGGGTGCGCACCGGCGCGATCCCCGTCGTGAACGTCGAGACGACGGCGGCCGAAGAACCGGAGGACGTCTACAACCCCGTTGTCATCCGACGCAAGGTTTTCGCGGCGGCCCCGATGACCGTCGACGACGCCCTCTACTTCATGGAACTCGTCGGCCACGACTTCTACCTGTTCCAGGATGCCGTAACGAAGCGTCCGAGCGTCGTCTACCGCCGCAAGGGCTGGGACTACGGCGTGATCGAACTGGACGAGAACGCCGATCCGGCCGGGGAGGTCGTGCCGCCCTCCCGGTAGCGCAGCAACCGACCACCTGGCCTTGTTATAGTTGCCGCATGCCGGACGCGGTGAGCGTGCGGCAATGACGACAGGCGTGTGCACACGCCGTGACGACTAGTGGAGTGCATTTCGTGGCCTCAATTCTGGAAAAAGTACTTCGTGTCGGTGAAGGGCGCCTGCTGCGTCGTCTCGAGCAGTATGCGAAGGCCACCAACGCGTTGGAGGATGACTTCAGCCACCTCACCGATGAGGAGCTGAAGAACGAGACCGTGGTGCTGCGTGAGCGCTACTCGGGCGGCGAGTCGCTGGACGACCTGCTGCCCGAGGCGTTCGCCGCCGTGCGCGAAGCCTCGACCCGTACCCTGGGACTGCGGCACTTCGACGTGCAGTTGATGGGCGGGGCGGCCCTGCACCTCGGCAACATCTCCGAGATGAAGACCGGCGAGGGCAAGACTCTCGTGGCCACGACCGCGGCCTACCTGAACGCCATCACCAGCCGGGGCGTGCACATCATCACCGTCAACGACTACCTCGCCAGCTACCAGAGCGAGCTGATGGGGCGCGTCTTCCGTGCCCTCGGCATGACCACCGGCTGCATCCTGTCCGGCCAGACGCCGGCCCAGCGCCACGAGCAGTACCTGGCAGACATCACCTATGGCACGAACAACGAGTTCGGTTTCGACTACCTGCGCGACAACATGGCCTGGCAGGCCTCCGACATGGTGCAGCGCGGCCACTACTTCGCCATCGTCGACGAGGTCGACTCGATCCTCATCGACGAGGCACGCACGCCTTTGATCATCTCCGGTCCGGCATCCGGCGAGGCCAACCGCTGGTTCACCGAGTTCGCGAGCCTGTCGACCAAGCTGATCCCCGACGTCGACTTCGAGGTCGACGAGAAGAAGCGCACCGTGGGCGTGCTGGAACCCGGCATCGAAAAGGTCGAGGACTACCTCGGCATCGACAACCTCTACGAGTCCGCGAACACCCCGTTGATCTCCTTCCTGAACAATGCGATCAAGGCCAACGCTCTGTTCAAGAAAGACAAGGACTACGTCGTGATGAACGGCGAGGTGCTGATCGTCGATGAGCACACCGGGCGCATCCTGATGGGCCGGCGCTACAACGAGGGCATCCACCAGGCGATCGAAGCCAAGGAGGGTGTCGCGGTCAAGGCGGAGAACCAGACCCTGGCGACGGTCACCCTGCAGAACTACTTCCGGCTCTACTCGAAGCTGTCCGGTATGACCGGTACCGCGGAGACCGAGGCAGCCGAGTTCATGAGCACGTACAAGCTCGGCGTGGTCTCCATCCCCACGAACAGGCCGATGAAGCGCATTGACCAGTCCGACCTGATCTACAAGAACGAAGAGGCCAAGTTCGGCCAGGTCGTCGAGGACATCGTCGCCCGGCACGAGAAGGGCCAGCCCGTTCTGGTCGGCACGACCAGCGTCGAGAAGAGCGAATACCTGTCGCGGCTGCTCGCCAAGAAGGGTGTGCGGCACGAGGTGCTCAATGCCAAGAACCATGCCCGGGAGGCTGCGATCGTCGCGCAGGCCGGACGACTGGGCTCGGTGACGGTCGCCACGAACATGGCTGGTCGAGGCACCGACGTCATGCTCGGCGGCAACGCCGAGTTCCTCGCCGTCGCCCAGATGAACGCGAAGGGCCTGAGCCCGGTCGAAACCCCCGAGGACTACGAGACCGCCTGGGACGACGTCTTCGACGCCGTCAAGGCCGAGGTCGCCGTGGAGGCCGCGAAGGTCGTCGACGCCGGAGGCCTCTACGTTCTCGGCACCGAACGGCACGAGTCGCGCCGAATCGACAACCAGTTGCGCGGGCGTAGCGGACGCCAGGGAGACCCGGGCGAAAGCCGGTTCTACCTGTCGCTGACCGACGACCTGATGCGCCTCTTCAACGCCGGCGCCGCCGAGAGCCTGATGGGCCGTCAGGGCATTCCCGATGACATGGCGATCGAATCCAAGGTCGTCAGCCGGGCCATCCGTAGCGCGCAGGCGCAGGTCGAGGGCCGCAACGCCGAGATCCGCAAGAACGTGCTCAAGTACGACGACGTGCTGAACCGCCAGCGCGAAGCTATCTACGGCGACCGCCGC
This sequence comes from Cryobacterium sinapicolor, assembly GCF_004403465.1. GTDB lineage: Bacteria > Actinomycetota > Actinomycetes > Actinomycetales > Microbacteriaceae > Cryobacterium > Cryobacterium sinapicolor. The sequence continues at coordinate 22,482 of NZ_SOGQ01000030.1, forward strand.
CACATCCTCGAGGGCGACGACCTGCACGAGCGCACGCAGCGCTTCCTGGAAGACGTCGTCGACGAGGTCCTCGAGGTGCACACGGGCGAGGGCAACGGTGACGACTGGGACTTCGACGCCCTGTGGACCGAGCTCAAGACGCTGTACCCGGTGGGGCTGACCATCGACGAGGTCATCGCCGAGGCCGGCAACCGCGGCAAGATCAACCGTGACTTCATGCGCCGCGAGATCCTGTCGGATGCCAAGGTCGCCTACCAGCACCGGGAGGAGTCGCTGGGTTCACCGGCGATGCGTGAACTCGAGCGCCGGGTCGTCCTGTCGGTCATCGACCGCCGCTGGCGCGAGCACCTTTACGAGATGGACTATCTGAAGGACGGCATCGGCCTGCGCGCGATGGCCCAGCGCGACCCGCTGGTGGAGTACCAGCGGGAGGGCTTCGTGATGTTCCAGCAGATGATGGGCCAGATCCGCGAGGAAACCGTCGGCTTCCTGTTCAACCTCGAAGTCGAGGTCAGCCAGGCTCCCGGTGCCGTCGCCGGTCCCGTCGTCGCCGCCAAGGGCCTCGCCCCGGCCGCAGCCCCCGAGGAGAAGCTCAGCTACACGGCCCCGAGCGATTCGGGCGGAGTAGAGGTGCGCAATCAGCGCGGCCAGATCCAGCAGGCCGCCACCGACCGTGCCCGCCGGGCGAGCGCCGCGGCTCCCGTCGATGAGGCGGAGCCGGAAGCGGCAGCCGGACCGCCCCAGCGCGGAGCATTCGGCCAGCGCGGCGACGCGTCGAAGCCCGCCCCGGCGAACCGCTCCGAGCGACGCGCCCAGGGCAAGAAGTAAGCATCGGGCACGCCACCGGTCGGTGAACCCTCATCGGCCGGTGGTCTCCCGCAGCGGCCAGCGCTGACTGTGCCGCGGGGCGCTGTCCATCACTGCGGCCAGCGGTGCAGAAATGGACCGTGTCCGCGGGCGAACCAATTCGACGGAGATTCTCGGGTGAAACTGCCATTTCGGGGTTTCCAGGGTCGATTTCGGCAGAATCTCCGTCGAATTCGTTCGGGCCGTGGGGCGGAGCGAGCGGCGGTCCTGGACCGCACCGGTGCTGCTGCACGATCGCTGGGGGCCGACGCGGGAGGTCCGTGCAATCGGACCGGACATCCGTGCGGTGCGCCCAGTGGTCCGCGGCGGCCGGTGAAAGTGGGCGTCGGATGTCCCGAGTCAGCCACATTCGCCACCTCCGAGCCGCCAATCCGCGGGCCCTCATCTTCGGGTGGTGGGGAGGCCTCCGCGAGCGGAGTTCGCGGTCACAGCACGTTGATGGCGCTGGCCCGCCAGCGTTGGTCCATGCCCTCCAGTCGCAGGGCCACGGCACGGACCCGCACCTTGCTGTGAACCATCACCACGGCCTCGATCACACCGTCTCGCGGCTCGGAAATCGTGACTCGGCCGATCGTGAACGCGGGTCGCTGGGCCTTCTGCCCCTTGACGGCGCGTGCCCGCGCGGAGAGCACGACGCGTTTCAGCAGGTGCCGGTAGACGTCGTCGCTGACCCACCGGGCGAGCTGGTCGAGCTCGCGGGCACCGGCGAGCACCTCGATCACGCAGCGGGTGAGGTTGATCAGCAGCGGTTCCGGGTCGGGCAGCTGGTCCCGGGTGCTCGGCTGGTGGCCGAAGAAGTCGTCCTCGACGAATTTGTTGTCCCGCGACCGGGGGTGGCGTGCCGGGGTGGCGGCTGGATCGCTCATGACTCCTCCGAGGTGCGTGAATCCGCTGCCGGCGGCACACCTGCCGCGGCATTCGGGTGGTTCAGGGGTTCGGGTGGATCCGGCGTTCGGCAGAGCAGTCGTTCGGCGGAGCGGGCGTGCGGTGAGCGTCGGGCACCCCCGCGTGGGGGGTACGGGCTGTCATCGACACTCAACCAGCCGAGAACGGCCGTGTCGAGTGCTTATAAGTCCTGTGGATAACCTGGACCGGGTGTCGGCCCTGCGGGATAACGTCGAGAATGTGCGCTGGGACAACCTGTTCGACGACCTCGAGGGGCAGCTCGAACACGAGCTGCACGCCGAGGAGATCGATCTGCGCGCCGAAGAAGAGCGGCTGCGGCTGGGGAGGCTGTCCCTGCGCAACCGATTGACCAGCCTCGCACGGGCCCCCGGCGTCGCGGCGGAGGCCCGGAGAGGATCCCAGGCTCGCAGCGGGCCGGGTTCCGGCACGGGGGTCCTGCGGATCGTGCTCGCGACGGGGGAGACGATCGCGGTGCGGCCGACCACGTTCGGGCGGGACTGGTTGGCAGGTGATCTGCTGGACTCCCTCTCCGCCGGTTCCCAGTGCGTGCTCCCGCTGGCCGCCGTGGCGGGGGTCGTCCTGAGCCGGGGGGAGATTCCCGGCTCGCTGGGCACCGAGCCCGAATCCGCAGCCCGGGTCGTGGACCGTATCGGTCTGGCGTTCGTGCTGCGGGACCTCTGTCGGCGGCGCTCTACTGTGCAGGTGCACACTCGTGCCGGTGTTCTCCCCGGCACCATCGACCGGGTGGGCAGGGACCACATCGACCTCGCGCTGCACGCGCCGGGCACCCTGCGCCGTGAAGCGGAGGTGCACCAGTACCGCATCGTGCCGGTGGCCGAGATCCAGCTCGTTCGGCTGCCCTGACCCTCTGCTGTGCCCCTGTGCCCTAAGCCGCCGGTCAGCCAGGTGTGCGGGTCCTGGTGGCCGCGGGCATGGTGGTCCGAGGACTGGCGGCTGCATGGCGGTTGCGTGGCGGTTGCTGCCGAGGCGGGGCGGACGAATGGCGGACCGCGACGAGGGGGACGTGCGCTTCCGCCGTGGCATTCGAGGCTCGGCAGCAGTTCTGTTCCGAACGAATTCGACGGAGATTTTGCTCAGAACAGGGCGCTTTCGCTCGAAAACGGATGGTTGCCCCAAAATCTCCGTCGAATTGGTTCAACGACGGGCACGGCGCCGGCCTGGGATCGACGGCGTCCACGCGGGGCGGTCTGCCCTGACAGGGGAGCGACACAACCACGCGCTGTGGACTCAGTCAGCTGGCCGGTGAGTCGTCGGGACGGATGATCGTGCCGCCGGACAGCTCCGGGATGTTCCCGAAGTCAGACTCCTGCCAGAGTGACATGCGCCGGGCCTCCTCGTACTTGGCCTCGATGAAGGACTCGAGCACGATGCGTTCGACCCGCCATACACCCGCGCCGCCGGAACCGATCATGGCGGCCCCGCCGGCCGGGGTGCCCCGGGTGCCGAGCCGGATCGCCGGCAGCTCGCCGGTGCGCACCAGCTCCAGCACCTCGGCCGCCGTCAGCGACAGGATCTCCGCGGTGTCGGCCAGGGTGAGGAACCGGCCCACAGCGGAGGCAGCCTCGGAATCGTTCATGGATCGATTATCCGTCGGCCGGCGGCCCCGGATCAGGGGGGAGTGAGGCTGTGGATAACTTTCCCGCGTGGGGGGCGAAGACCACCACGATAGAGCAAGTGACGGTTTTCTCGGGTCACCCGGGGTTTCGAGTCCGCGTCATCGAGCCAGGCCATCGAGTCAGGCCATCGAGTCAGGCCGTTGCGTCAGCAGTGTCGGGTCAGCACCATCGAGTCAGTACGGGGGAGGCAGGCGACCGTGAGCAAGACCGCCGGGAACGCACGACGTAAATTCTGGTTCGACCCGCGATTCGCGATCGGGCTGGTGCTCGTGGTCGTCGCCGTCGGGGGCGTCTACCTGATCGTCTCCGCCGCCGACCGGACAACGGCTGTGTTCACCGCGCGGTCGGCGCTCGCTGTGGGGGACCGAGTGGAGGCATCCGATCTGGTGCCCACGCAGGTGCGTCTCGGTGGTACGGGAGATCTCTACGTGACCCCCGACCGGCTGCCGGACGGCGGGCTGATCGTCACCCGCACGATCGCCGCCGGCGAACTCGTACCGGCCTCCGCGGTCGGGCGCGCCACCGGCACCGAGGTCACGAGCGTCGTCGTGGAGTTGACGAGTGCCCTGGCCGCGAATATCGGCCCCGGCTCCGTGGTCGACGTCTGGTCCGCCCGCAAGACCGATCAGAGCACGTTCGGGCCGCCGACGGTGCTCGTCGACCGGGCCGCGGTCGTGCGCCTGGTCGAGCCCACGGGGCTCGTGGCGGGCGGCGGCATCCGGTCATTGGAGATCCTGGTGCCCAAGGGCTCCGTCGCGGCGGTGCTGGAGTCCATCGCGAACCGCGACGCGGTCGCGGTCGTGCCCGTCAACGAACCGCTGGAGAAGTAGCCGTGGCCACCCTCGCGCTGGCCCTCGACCGGAACACGGAAGACCGTCTGCTGATCGACATCATCGAGCAGGGCCATGTGATCGTGGCGCGCTCGACGACCGCAGGCGAGCTGATCCTCGCCCTGCGGCAGAGCGCGCCCGAGGTGGTGATCGTGGGGGCCGGCCGCAGCACGCTCACGGCCGAGCTGATCACCGCCTGCGACGCCCACGGCGCCCGGGTGATCGCGCTCGCCGCAACCGACCAGGACCGGCGGAATGCGGCCGGGCTCGGGCTCTTCGATGTGGTGGACGCCGCCGCCGACTGGTCCGAGACTGAGGCGCTGATCAGCACCGGGGTCACCATTCCGCTGCGGGTCGGCGATCCCGCGGCCGTGCCCGGAGCCAAGCGGCAGGGCAGGGTCATCGCCGTCTGGGGTCCGGCGGGCGCCCCGGGCCGCACCACCCTGGCGATCAACATCGCGGCCGAGATCGCCGCCGCCGGGCACACCGTCGCCCTGGCGGACATCGACACCTACAGCGGGTCGGTGGCGCCGAGCCTGGGCATGCTCGACGAGGCGCCGGGTTTCGCCGCCGCGTGCCGGTTGGCCGGCTCGGACAGCCTGACCCGGTCCGAGTTCGAGCGCATCGCGCAGCGCTACAACTCGCCGCAGGGAGCATTCTGGGTGCTCACCGGCATCGGGCGGCCGTCCCGTTGGCCCGAGCTCTCCACCGAGCGGGTGACGCGCACCGTCGACGCCCTCCGCAACTGGGCCGACTACGTCGTGCTCGACACCGGGTTCAGCCTCGAGAGCGATGAGGAGATCTCCAGCGACCTGTTCGCCCCGCGCCGCAACGCGGCCACCCTGACGGGCCTCGGACTGGCCGACCACGTCGTGGCCTGCGGCCTCGCTGACCCGGTCGGGATGGCCCGGTTCCTGCGCGCCTGGGTGGACCTGGCCGATGTTGTCACCACCGACCAGGTCAGCGTGGTCATGAACCGGGTACGCGCGAGTGCGGTCGGGCTGGATCCCAGCGGGCAGGTCGTGTCGGCGCTGCGCCGGTTCGGCGGCATCGAGTCGCCGATCCTGGTGCCGCAGGACCAGGCGTCCACGGATGCGGCGATCGTCGCCGGGCGCACGCTGCGGGATGCCGCGCCGAAGTCCCCGGCGCGCACCAGCATCCGTCGCTTCGTGCGCACGGAACTGCTGCCGGTGCCCGCACCGGCTACGGGGCGCCGTCGCCGGGAATCGAGATGGCGCCGGCCCGCCGTGGCCACCTGAGCCGCCGTCGACTCGGGTGGCCGTGCGAGCCGCTCATCCCTGGAGCGGGATCACCTCGACCCGGTCGCCGGGGCCGGTGACGACCAGCACGCGTTTTCCGGTCACGCCGGTGAGGGCCCGGGCCAGCTGCTCCGCCGTTGCCGAGCTGCCGGCGCCGTCAGCGCGCTTCAGCACGGAGACGGCCGCGCCGCCCGTGGCCGCGCCGATCGCCTGGCTGAGGGGTTCCGGGTCGGCATCCGTGACCAGGATCACCCGGCCGACGGTGCGGGCCTGTTGCGGGGCCTCCGCGCTCACGGCGCGGTCCCGTCGCCACACGGCGAAGTGGTACCCGGCGGCGAGGCCGGTGGCGACCAGCAGCCCCAGTGGGGCCCGCACCCGGTCGACCAGGCTGTCCCCGGTGAAGTCGCCAAGGGCGAATTCGAAGAGCCGATAGCCGATCACCAGGAGAGTGACGATCGCGACGACCGCGCTCACGCCGAAAACCAGGATCAGGTAGACCCGGCGTCCCGTGGAGCGGACCTCCGCGGCGGTGGGCGGCTTCGTCGGCTGCCAGGCCATCCACCAGACCGGGCCGCCGACGACGAGGGCGCTGATACCGCCCAGCAGGAGGGTTCGGGTGTCCGACCCGGCGAGCGGCGTGGTCGTGGCGGCGAGGATCGCGTTCACGACCACGCCCAGCCCGGAGGCCGCGGCCACGAGACCCACACCGGAGGTCACGAGCTTCGTCGCCACCCTCGCCTGGTCCGACCGGGCCAGGGCCAGGCCGCGGTGGTAGCTCCAGATCAGCGCGCCGATCGCGGCGGCGGAAATGCCGAAGCCCAGCAGGCCGAGGATGTCGGGGACCGGGTCGGTGCGGTCGACGGCGAGTCTGAGCAGCAGGAAGAGCACGGTTCCGGCCCCGCTCAACGTCAGGATGGCAGCCCCGGTCACCCCGACGGCGACCAGTGCCAGATCGGCGAGGCCGCCGCGCAGGTCGCGGGCCCGGCTGCGGATCCAGTGCCACCACCAGACGACCAGCCCGCCGGCGAACCAGATCAGTGCCTGGACGGTCAACTCCCACCAGGGTGCGCCCTGGGTGAGGGTCGGTGCGACGGCGTCGACGGCGGCATCGAGCAAGGAACTGAGCGCCGTGACGCCGCCGCCCACCGCGATCACGAGGCCGAAGACGGAACCGAGGACCGGGGCCACGGTGACGAGCCGGGTGGGGCTCTTCTCCCGGTGCCGGGACATCCACAGGTGCCAGCCCCACACGCCGGCCCAGACCACGCCGGTGGCGAAGAGACGCGGTTGCCAGTCCCCGCGCACGAGCACGGCCGCCGTGGTCAGCAGGGTGCTGCTGAACGTGACGAGGGAGACCATGTACAGGCCGGCCAGGTAGAGACCCCAGGCGACGGATGACCGTTCCGCGCCGTCCATCCGTCGCCACAGCACCCACCAGAGCACGGCGGCGAACGGACCGGCGATGAGGGTGAACGCGAGCGAGCGGGCGAGCCCGGTGACGTCGCTGGAGGCGAGCGCGTTGCCGGCGTCGAGGAGGCGCCCGAGTAGTCCGCTCACCCCGATGGCGGCGATCACGACCAGTGCGAAGAGCAGAACGTACACGATCACCCGGCGCACTGTGGGCTGGGCCGCGCTCTCCCCGTGCGGCGACGATCTACGCACCGCGATCACGGTGCCGGCGATGCCGCCGCCGATCACGAGGACGGCGACCAGAAGCACCACGCTGACCATCAGGAGCCGGCCTTCGGGTTCGGGCAGATGCTGAGTTCGTAGGGGGCGTCATCGATCAGCCACGTGTCGTCGACGAGAACCAGATCGAAGACGCCCTGGGTCTCATACTCGTCGGCTCCGAAGGGACCGCTGCCGTAGGAGGTGACGATGGCCACCTTCACGTCGGCGGACTCGGCTCGCTCGGTGGTCGAGACCAGAGTGATCCGCATATTGTCGGTGGGCCCCCGGTCGAAGTCCTCGCAACCCTCGAACGCGCCCTCGGCGAGGTACCCGCCCGCGGCCTGCTCGTCGCCGTCGATGACGGCCGCGGAGTACGCCTGCACGACGCCCTCCGGGGTGTCCGCGTCGAGCCGTGCCGGTTCGCCGCCGGTGAAGACGACGATGAGGGCGATGACGACCAGTGCTCCGATCACGGACAGGAGGACAATCAGCGTGCGATCGGGCTTTCCACTTGCTGTGTTCATCTGCTCAGCATGGCCCAATCCGCGGTGGGCTACCATCACGGCGTTGGCACGTGTCCGGGGGACCTAGGCTATTGCTGTGTCGACGCTCAGTAATCTCGTACTCGCCCAGGGCCGCAGCAGTGCGGAGGATGTGGACTGGCTCCACATGCTCGTCGCGGACGGCCAGCTCCTGGCCGACCTTGCCTTCGCCGACATCGTGGTCTGGGTGCCCAGCAGTACTGGCAGCTTCGTGGCTGTGGCCCACGCCCGGCCGTCGAGCGCCGCCACCCTGTTCTACCGGGACTTCGTCGGGCAGAGTATCAAGGTCGAGTGGCGCCAGCAGGTCACCGAGGCCTTCGAGACGGCGAAGATCGTCGATACCACGGCTCCCGACTGGTATGAGGAGACCCCGACCCGGGTGCGCGCGATCCCGGTGCGGCGGCGGCTCAGCTCCACGGGCTCGCAGATCTCGGACAAGCCCGTGGCGGTGCTCACCCGGCACACCAACCTGAGCGAGGCGCGCACGCCGAGCCGGCAGGAGCTGACCTTCAACGACTGTGCCAACGACCTCTTCGCCATGATCGCATCCGGCGATTTCCCCGATCTGGGCGCCCCCACCGGCCCCCGGCGCGGCGCCCCGCGCGCCTCGGACGGGCTCATCCGTCTCGACGTCGACGGTGTGACCACGTTCGCCAGCCCGAATGCCCTCTCCGCCTTCAACCGGATGGGATTCGCCGACGAGCTCGAGGGCGAGTCGCTCGCCGAGGTGACCACCAGCCTGCTCACCGGAACGGCGGTCGTCGATGAGACCCTGCCGCTCGTGGTCACCGGCCGGGCACCATGGCGCACCGACGTGGAGGCCCGTGGCGTGACGGTCTCGCTGCGCGCCATCCCGATCCGCAATCGGGGCGAACGGATCGGGGCCATCGTGCTCTGCCGGGACGTCACCGAGCTGCGGCACCAGGAACGTGAGCTGATCACGAAGGACGCCACCATCCGGGAAATCCACCACCGGGTCAAGAACAACCTGCAGACCGTGGCCTCACTCCTGCGGATCCAGGCGCGCCGAACGCACTCCGACACGGCCAGGGAAGCACTCAACCAGGCGATGCGCCGGGTGGCCGCGATCGCCGTCGTGCACGACACCCTGTCCGAGGGACTCAGCCAGAAGGTCGACTTCGACGTGGTGTTCGACCGGGTGCTGCTGCTGATCATGGAGGTGGCGTCGGCGCACAACACGACGGCGCATCCGAAGTCGTCGGGCAGTTTCGGTATCCTGCCCAGCGCCTACGCGACACCGCTCGCCCTCGCCCTGACCGAGCTCGTGACGAACGCCGTCGAGCACGGGCTGGCCGGACGCGAGGGGGAGGTGTCGATCGAGGCCGAGCGCAACGAGGAGACCCTCACCGTGCGGGTGCGGGACAACGGCACGGGCCTGCCGGAGGGCAAGGTCGGGTCGGGCCTCGGAACCCAGATCGTGCGGACCCTGATCCAGGGCGAACTCAGTGGCAGCATCGACTGGCACACCATGATGGGCAGCGGCACCGAAGTGACCATCGAGATCCCGCTCCGGTACATGCGCGAAGCGTAGCGCCGGGCACCACCGCGAAAGGCCCGGCTGGTCAGCCGGGCCTTTCGCGGTGGTACCGTCGTGCTGTGCTGCTGCTGTGCTGCTGCGTTAGGACGCGCGTCGAGCGCGGGCGGCGCGGCGTTTGAGCGCACGACGCTCGTCTTCGCTCAGGCCGCCCCAGACGCCGGAGTCCTGACCGGTTTCGAGGGCGTACTGCAGGCACACCTCGGTGACGTTGCAGCGGGCGCAGACCGACTTGGCTTTCTCGATCTGGTCCACAGCGGGGCCAGTGTTACCGACCGGAAAGAAAAGTTCCGGGTCGGCGGTGAGGCAGGCAGCTTTGTCGCGCCAGTCCATAGGGGTGCTCCTTTATTGCAGGGATGCCTGGCCGATTGGCCGAAGATGAGAGGCTGCCGGTTGCAGGAAGGGTAGTGGATCTACTCGTTCAGATCGACTCACGTCCCTGTGAGCGTCAACCGGGCCTCAAAAATGATCGCATAATGGTGGAGTCAAATCAATAGTCTTGAATGGGATATCTCTGTGAATGCACGGTCAGACCACAGCGGCGACGACGAGATCCAGGCCGGCCGGGTGCGTCGGCCGCGTGCCCTGCTGCTCCTCGCCGCGATCCTCTACGCGGAGGCTGCCCTCCTCTGGGCCGCGGTCGCCTGGCTCATTCTCGAGCTGCTGATCGCGACGCCGACCTCACTGGCCACGGCCCTCGCCATCCTGGTGCTGGTGGTCATCGCGGCGTCCTGGGTGACGGCCATCGCGGTCAACTCGCTGCGGCGCCGGTCCTGGATCCGCGGAGCGGCCGTCACCTGGCAACTGGTGCAGATCGCCGTCGCCGTGGGCTCCTTCCAGGGGCTCTACGCCCGGACTGACCTCGGTTGGGCGCTTCTCCTGCCCTCGGTCGTGGTCCTCGTGCTGCTGTTCCAGCGGCGTGTGATCGCAGAGACGACGACGGCGCGCTCGGCGGACGGCTCGCCGCTGTAGCGCGGCTCCGGCGGCGGCAGCTGCGGGGTGCCCAGAAGCACGTTCCGGCGCTCCGGAGGCCGGTACGGGCCTCCTGCGGCCGGTGGCAGGCGGTAGGGGCTCCCGCGGTCGGGTCCGGGGTGCCGTTCCCGGGGGCCGCGTGGCGGCATCCGTATCGGTCAGGCTGGAAGCCCGAGCCTCTTGCGGAGGCTCGCGACGTGGCCGGTGGCTTTCACGTTGTACAGGGCCAGCTCGACCGTGCCGGACTCGTCGATCACAAAGGTGGACCGCAGCACGCCCGTGACGGTCTTGCCGTACAGGTTCTTCTCTCCCCAAACGCCGTAGCCCGTGTGCACGGCGAGGTCGGCGTCGCTGAGCAGCGGGAACGTGAGCTGCTCGGTCTCCTGGAACGTCTTCAGCTTGACCGGGAGATCCTTCGACACGCCGAGCACCTGGTAACCAGCAGACGCCAGCGAGCCGAGGTTGTCGCGGAAGTCGCAGGCCTGCTTCGTGCAGCCGGGCGTCATGGCCGCCGGGTAGAAGTACACGACAACCTTCGAGCCGGCGAAATCGGCGAGCGACACGGTGTTCCCGTCCTGGTCGGGCAGGGTGAACTGGGGGGACTGGTCGCCGGCCGCGAGCCGCGTGGATTCGGTCATGCCCCCACGCTAGTGGTCCGTGCTGCGCTCGCCCGCCGCCGTCCGTGCGTCCGTCCCCTAACGAATTCGACGGAGATTTTGGCTCACACACCTGTTTGTGAGCCCGAACGCACCTTTCGGAGCAAAATCTCCGTCGAATTTGTTCAGGCCAGCGGCCAGGCCAGCGGCCAGGGGCCAGGCCGGGGCCGGGGGCGAGGGCCGGGGGCCAGGCCGGGGCCGGGGGCGAGGGCCGGGGCCGGGGGCCAGGCCGGGGCCGGGGGCGAGGGGGCGGCTGCTGGGGTAGTGGGAGGCTGGGGGTGGTGGGTGACCGGGGCTAGTGGGCGGGGGCGGCGGCGAAGGTGGCGAGCAGGCGCTGCAGCGAGTCCAGGCGCACCTTGCCGGTCTCGCCGAGCGTGCCGGCGGCGACGGCCTCATTGATTGCGCAGTCGGGCGAGTTGGGCAGGTGGGTGCAGCCGCGCGGGCACTTCAGGGCGATCAGGGCCAGGTCGGTGAAGGCCTTGAGGATGTTGTCCGTGTTGATGTGGCCGAGACCGAAGGAGCGCACGCCGGGGGTGTCGATTACCCAGCCGCGGCCGGCATCCGTTTGCAGTCGCAGCGAGATGGTCGACGAGGAGGTGTGCCGTCCGCGCCCGGTCACCGTGTTGACGACTCCGACGGCGCGGTGGGCGTCGGGCACGAGGGCGTTGACGAGCGTGGACTTGCCGACACCGGAGTGCCCGACGAAGACCGTGTCGTGGCCGACCAGGGCGGCGGAGATCTCCGCCAGAGGCATGGCATCGTCGCGGCTCTCGAAGACGGGGAAATCGAGGCCGGCGAAGTTCTTGAGGAACGCGCTGGGATCGGCCAGGTCGGTCTTGGTGATGCAGAGGATCGGTCTCACCCCTGCGTCGTAGGCGGCGACGAGGTACCGGTCGACGAGACGGATGCGCGGCTCCGGGTTGGCCGCGGCGACGACGATCAGCATCTGGTCGGCGTTGGCGACGATCACGCGCTCCACGGCGTCGGTGTCATCCGCGCTGCGGCGGAGCAGCGTCGTGCGCGGCACGATCCGCACGATCCGGGACAGGCTGCCCGGCGCTCCCGTGGTGTCGCCGACGATGTCCACGCGGTCGCCGGTGACAACGGCCTGTTTGCGCAGTTCGCTCGCCCGGGCGGCGGTCACCCGGCGCTCGGCGGGCAGGTTCTCGTCGAGCATGACGGTGTAGCGTCCTCGGTCGACCGAGAGGATGCGCCCGGTCAGCGCGTTCTCGTGGTCGGGGCGGGTCTTGGTGCGCGGTTTGCTGCCCTTGCGGTTGGGGCGCACCCGCACGCTCGACTCGTCGAACTCGGGCTCATCGTCATCGGCGCTCGCCCACCACGTCACGACTGCGCTCCGGAGAGCAGCGTCTGCCAGAGGTCGGTGAACTGGGGGAGGGTTTTCGCGGTGGTGCCGATGTTCTCGATCAGCACGTCGGGAACGAGAAGGCCGATCAGTGCGCCCGCGGTTGCCATGCGGTGGTCGTCGTAGGTGTTCCACGGCCCGCCGTGCAGCGGGCGCGGGTCGATCCTCAACCCGTCAGGCAGTTCGGTGACGGCTCCGCCGAGACCGTTGATCTCCGCGGCGAGGGCGGCCAGCCGGTCGGTCTCGTGGTGGCGGATGTGCCCGATCCCGGTGATCGTGCTCGGGGACTCGGCCAGAGCGGCCAGGGCCACGAGGGTGGGCGCCAGCTCCCCGCCGGTCGACAGGTCGAGTTCCACGCCCCGGATGCGTCCGGTTCCGGTGACCGTGAGCCGGTCGCCGTCACGGGTGACGACCGCGCCGAAGCACGGCAGCAGCTCGGCCAGGTCGGCGCCGACCTGGGTGGTGGCCGCGGGCCAGCCGGTGATGGTGACGCTGCCGCCGGCGACGAGCGCCGCGGCGAGGAACGGCGCCGCGTTCGAGAGGTCAGGTTCGATGTCGACCTCGGCGCCCTGGATCGGGCCGGAAGCCACAATCCACTCGCCGACGGCGGGGCTCTGAACCGTGACGCCGCGCCGGGCCAGCGTGGCGATGGTCATCTCGATGTGCGGCAGGCTCGGCAGGCGTTCGCCGGAGTGGCGCAGGTGCAGGCCCTGCTCGAAACGGGGCGCGGCGAGCAGCAGGCCGGAGACGAACTGGCTCGATGTGGACGCGTCGATGGTGATCTCGCCGCCGGCCAGAGTGCTGGTGCCGTGCACGGTGAACGGCAGTGCGCCGCGGCCGTCGTCGTTGATGTCGGCGCCGAGGGCGCGCAGGGACGAGATGGTGGTGCCCATCGGGCGGCGGCGGGCGCCGGCATCCCCGTCGAAGGTGGTCGGACCGAGGCCGAGCGCCGCGACCGGCGGCAGGAAGCGCATCACGGTGCCGGCGAGCCCGCAGTCGACGGTCGTCGACCCGAGCAGTTCTCCGGGGGTGATTCGCAGGTCGGGGCCGAACTCCCCGTCGCCGGGAACCTCTTCGATGACGGTGCCCATTTGTCGCAGCGCGGCCACCATCAGGTCGCTGTCACGGGAGTGCAGCGGGGCGCGCAGCAACGACGGATGCTCGGCGAGGGCGCTGAGGACCAGCTCGCGGTTGGTCAGCGACTTGGACCCCGGCAGGGACAGGGACGCGTCGAGGTGGCCGGCGGCCGTCGGAGCGGGCCAGCGGGCATCCGTCACCTCGGGCGACGTATCGCCGTAGGGATCGAACTCAGGCTTGGAATATCTCGAGATCAACATCGGTTATCAGGATAGTCGGTGATGAAAGAGAGAGGGAGGTCCGGATGACGCTGTCCATGGTGCTGGAGCGACCTGACGTCGTTCCACGCGACGGCTTAGGATTGTCCGTGATGACAACCGATGCGATCGCAATGCGAGACCTGTTCGAAGAACAGGCACTGCCCTTTATCGACCAGCTGTACGCCGCGGCCATGCGCATGACGCGCAACCCCTCCGACGCCCAGGACTTGGTTCAGGAAACGTTCGTGAAAGCGTTCGCCGCGTTCAAACAGTTCGAGCAGGGCACCAACCTCAAGGCCTGGCTGTACCGTATCCTGACCAACACCTTCATCAACACGTACCGTAAGAAGCAGCGCGAGCCGTTCCAGGGCACCATCGACGATCTCGAGGACTGGCAGCTCGGCGGCGCGGAATCCCGCACGGCGATGACGAACCGGTCAGCCGAGGCTGAGGCCATCGACCACCTGCCGGATAGCGCCGTCAAGAACGCGTTGCAGTCCATCCCGGAAGACTTCCGGCTGGCCGTCTACTTTGCCGATGTGGAGGGTTTCTCCTACCAGGAGATCGCCGAAATCATGAAAACACCCATTGGCACCGTGATGAGCCGCCTGCATCGTGGCCGGCGTCTCCTGCGCGACCTGTTGGCCGGCTACGCCCTGGAGCGCGGCCTGGGAACAGAGGCGGCGGGCCAGACTCGAACCGGGAGCACCCCAGAATGACCGATTATGGCTGCGAGAAGGCCAAGGCCGAACTCGAGGAATACCTGCACAACGAATTGTGCAGTGAAGACGCGTCTGACATTCAGGAGCACCTCGCCAATTGCAGCGACTGCAGTGACGAGCACCTGGTCGGGCGCACCCTGACCGAGGCCGTGCAGCGCGCGTGCCGTGAAATGGCCCCGGAGGACCTGCGCGACCAGGTCTTGCTGAAGTTGCGCACCATCCAGTCCGGCCACTAGCCGATCGGCAGGTCGGCGTCCTCCTCCGTCTCCTCCTCGATGGCCTTCTCCTCGGCGTGCGGCTCGTCGACCGAGCCGAGCACGAAGAGGGCCCCGGTCGGGTCGGTGACCAGCGCGAAGGTGCCGAACTCCGCCGTCCAGGGTTCACGGATGACCGTGCCGCCGAGTTCGGTCACGGTGGCGGCGGCCGCGTGCACGTCGGGCACGCCGAGGTAGAGCTGCCAGTGCGAGGGCACGCTGTCGGGCAGGTGTTCCGCGGCGTCGAAGACGCCCGCCACCATGTCGTGTCCGGCTCCGATCGTGCTGTAGCGGAAGTCATCCGTATCGCTGAGGACCGCCGGCTCCCAGCCGAACACCTGGGTGTAGAAATCGAGGGCGGCGGAATAGCCGCGAGTGTTCAACTCGTGCCAGACCGGTGAGCCGGCCTCGCCGAAGACGTCGAAGCCGGTGAACTCGTCGGCCTGCCACACCCCGAAGGGCGCACCGGTCGGGTCCATCAGGATGGCCATGCGGCCCATGGTCCCCACCGTCATCGGTTCGGCCAGCACGGTTGCGCCGGCCGCGCGGGAGGAGGCGACGGCGGCGTCGGCATCCGTCACCGACAGGTAGGTGGTCCACGCGTCGGGCAGTGGGGAACCCGGCTCCTGGGAGCCCATGCCGGCGACGTCCGCGTCACCCTTGCGGAAGAGGATGTAGTTGCCGTACTCCGAACCGGAATCGCTGACCGTCCAGCCGAACAGCCTGGTGTAGAACTCCCGGGCGCGCGGCAGGTCGGAGGTCATCAGGTCGGCCCAGCAGGGCTGGCCGGTGCGGTTCGCGTATGGTGCGGGCATGGCGGATCTCCTTGTCGGTGGGCGATGCGGCCAGCCTAGAGGAGTGAGCTCCAATAGCCGAGGGGGAGGCGGTGAACCGCCGTGCCGGGCGGTTCTGATTTCGATGCGGATTACAGCGTGAGCGCCTGGCGCATCAGTTCGGCCTGCTCAACTGCGTGACGCTTGGCCGATCCCGCCGCCGGCGACGCGGACGCCGCCCGGGAGTACAGGGTCACCGGGCGCGGGCCCAGCTTGTTCGTCTCGAGGTAGAAGAACGGCCAGGCACCCTGGTTCTCCGGCTCGTCCTGCACCCAGGCGAGTTCGGCGTCGGGGTACTGGTCGGCGACCTGCTTGAGTTCGACGGCGGGCAGCGGGTAGAACTGCTCCATGCGAACGAGCGCGATCTCCGGGTTCGGGTTCTTGTCGAGTTCGGCGAGCAGGTCATAGTAGAGCTTGCCGGCCAGGAACAGCACCCGCTTGACCCGCGCCTTGTCGGTGATCCGGGCGTCATCGATGACCGGCTCGAACTTGCCGGCGGTGAAGTCGGCCACCTCGCTGGTCGCGCCGCGCAGGCGCAGCATCGACTTCGGTGTAAAGACGATCAGCGGACGCCGCGGACGCATGTAGGCCTGGCGGCGCAGCAGATGGAAGTACGACGCGGGCGTCGACGGGCGGGCGACGGTCATGTTGTCCTCGGCGCAGAGCTGCAGATAGCGCTCGATCCGGGCGGACGAGTGGTCCGGCCCCTGGCCCTCGTAGCCGTGCGGCAGCAGCAGCACGACGGATGACCGCTGGCCCCACTTCTGCTCGGCGGAGGAGACGAACTCGTCGATGACAGTCTGGGCGCCGTTGGCGAAATCGCCGAACTGGGCCTCCCAGAGCACCAGGGCGTCGGCACGTTCCACCGAGTAGCCGTACTCGAAGCCCATGGCCGCGTATTCGCTGAGCAGCGAATCGTAGATCCAGAACCGGGCCTGGTCTTCGCTGAGGTTGGCGAGCGGCAGCCATTCCTGGCCGTTGACCCGGTCGTGCAGCACGGCGTGACGCTGCACGAACGTGCCACGGCGGGCATCCTGGCCGGCGAAGCGAACCGGGGTGCGCTCGATCAGCAGGGAGCCGAGGGCGAGGAGTTCGCCGAAGCTCCAGTCGATCTTGCCGTTGCGGCTCATGTCGTTGCGCTTCTGCATCAGCTGCTGCAGCTTGTTGTGCACGGTGAAGCCGGCTGGCTTGTTCAGGAAGGCGTCGCCGATCAGGTGCACGACCGCCTCGGGTACCCCGGTAGTCGCCGGTTCCCCGATCGCGTCGTCGTTCTTGTCGGTGCCGTGCTTGTCCGCGCCGATACCCTGGGGCGCGGCACCGGCCGCGCCGACGATCGGGATCGATGAGGACTGCGCCGCGTGCGTCTCCATGAACGCGCGCTCGAGGCGGTCCTGGAAGTCGGCGTGGGAGGCCTCGTACTCCTCCTGCGTGATGTCGCCGCGACCGACGAGGGCCTCGGTGTACAGCTTCCGAACGGAGCGCTTGGCCTCGATCAGGTTGTACATCAGCGGCTGAGTCATCGAGGGGTCGTCGCCCTCGTTGTGTCCGCGTCGGCGGTAGCAGACGAGGTCGATGACGACGTCGCGCTTGAACTCCTGGCGGTAGGCGAAGGCGAGCTCCGCGACCCGCACCACGGCTTCGGGGTCGTCCCCGTTGACGTGGAAGATGGGCGCCTGGATGGTTTTGGCGACATCCGTCGAGTAGACCGAGGTGCGGCCGTCTCCGGGCAGCGTGGTGAATCCGACCTGGTTGTTGACGACCAGGTGGATGGTGCCGCCCGTGCGGAATCCGCGCAGCTGGGACATCTGGAGCGTCTCCAGGACGATGCCCTGGCCGGCCATGGCGGCGTCGCCGTGCACGAGGACCGGAAGGGTGGAGAAGGTGCCGATCGGCTTGCGGTCCTGCTTGGCGCGCACGATGCCCTCGAGGACGCCGTCGACGGCCTCCAGGTGGGACGGGTTCGCAGCCAGGTACACCGGCATCTCCGTGCCGTCGGTGGCGCGGAACGTGCCCTCGGTGCCGAGGTGGTACTTGACGTCGCCGGAACCCTGCACGGTGCGGGGATCCTGCGTGCCCTCGAACTCGCGGAAGATCTGACCGTAGGTCTTTCCGGCGATGTTCGTCAGCACGTTCAGGCGACCGCGGTGGGCCATGCCGATGCACACCTCGTCGAGGCCGGCATCCGCGGCACCCTGCAGGATGGAGTCGAGCAGGGCGATGGTGGATTCACCGCCCTCGAGGCTGAACCGCTTCTGGCCGACGTACTTGGTCTGCAGGAAGGTTTCGAAGGCTTCGGCCTCGTTGAGCTTTCCGAGGATGCGCATCTGCTCGTCATGCGTCGGCTTGACGTAGCTCTTCTCCATCTTCTCCTGCATCCACTTGCGCTGGGCAGGGTCCTGGATGTGCATGTACTCGATGCCGGTCGTGCGGCAGTAGGAGTCGCGGAGCACGCCGAGGATGTCGCGCAGGAGCATCAGGCGTTTGCTGCCGAAGCCGCCGGTGACGAACTCGCGGTCCAGGTCCCAGAAGGTCAGGCCGTGGTTCGAGATGTCCAGGTCGGGATGTGATCGCTGGGTGTATTCCAGCGGGTCGATGTCGGCCATCAGGTGGCCGCGCACGCGGAACGCGTTGATCAGTTCCTGCACGCGGGCGGTCTTGTCGACGGCGCTGGCCAGGTCGACGCTGATGTCCGGCGCCCAGTGGATCGGGTCGTACGGAATGCGCAGGGCCGAGAAGATGTCTTCGTAGAAGTTGTGCTGCCCGATCAGGAGCTCGTGCACGATCTTGAGGAACTCGCCCGAGCCGGCACCCTGGATGACCCGGTGGTCGTAGGTGCTGGTCAGCGTGATGGTCTTGGAGATGGCGAGGCCGGTCAGGGTCTTGACGCTGGAACCCTGGAACTCGGCCGGGTAGTCGAGCGCGCCGGCGCCGATGATGCAGCCCTGGCCCTTCATCAGGCGCGGAACGGAGTGCACCGTGCCGATGCCGCCGGGGTTGGTGAGGGAGACCGTGGCGCCGGAGAAGTCATCCGCTGTCAGCTTGCCCTTGCGGGCCCGGGTGACGAGGTCTTCGTAGGAGGAGAGGTACTCGCCGAAGGTCATCGTATCGGCGCGCTTGATGGCCGGGACCATCAACGAGCGGGTGCCGTCGGGCTTGGGCAGGTCGATCGCGATGCCGAGGCCGACGTGTGCGGGGGCGATGACCGAGGGTTTGCCGTCGATCTCGTTGTAGTAGACGTTCTGGCTGGGGAACATCTTCAGCGCCTGGATCAGCGCCCAGCCGATCAGGTGCGTGAACGACACCTTGCCGCCGCGCGAGCGCTTCATGTGGTTGTTCATCACGATGCGGTTGTCGATGAGGAGCTTCGCCGGGATGGTGCGCACGCTGGTGGCCGTGGGCACGGTCAGGCTGGTCGCCATGTTCGCCGCGAGGCTCTTCGACATGCCGCGGAGCGGGGTGACGACGTCGACGTCGGTGGGCTCGGCGGCCTGCTGTGGGGCCGTGATCGGCATATCGGCCGGCACCGGCATCGGCTTGGGGGCGCTGGAGGTCGTGCGCGCGGTGCGCTGCCCGCCGGCGACGGGGGCGGTGACCGGGGCCGGCTCCGCCGCGGCCGGGGGAGCGCTCGCTGCAGGCGTGGTCACTGCAGGCGTGGTCACTGCAGGCGTGGTCGCTGCGGGGGTATCGACTGCCGGTGCGCTGTCGGAGGGGGACTCTGAACCGGATTCACGGCCGTTCGCGGTCTGGTGGTAGCTCTCGAGGACCGGCCACCAGGACTCGTCCACCAGCTTCTTGTCGACGAGGTACCGTTCGTACAGTTCGTCGACAAGCCACTCGTTCGCTCCGAATTCACCCGACGTCGTTTCGTCGGATCCACTACCGGTCAACTGGCTTGACACAGCCGGTTCCCACTCTCTACGTTGATTTTGAATGTCCCGGGCGGCGTTGATGCCCGATGCGGTCTGCCTAACCAGCCTAATCCCATCGGGCATGGCTGCGGGCATCCGCGCGGGGCGCTAGCGTTATTTCCATGCAGTTCTATGGAGCGGTGCCCAGCCACGACCTCACGTATTCCGACGTTTTCCTCGTCCCGAGCCAATCCGAGGTGAGCAGCCGGCTCGATGTCTCGCTCGCCCCGGGTGACGGCAGCGGTGCCACCATCCCCATCGTCTCGGCGAATATGAACTCGGTCACCGGCCCGCGCCTGGCGGCCGCGCTCGCCCGGCGCGGCGGGCTCGGCGTGCTCCCGCAGGACATGCACCTGCAGGACCTCGACGCCGCGATCCGCTGGGTCAAGGGGCAGTCCACCCGCTTCGACACCCCCTTCAACTTCGCCCCCGGGGACACCGTGGCGCTCGCGCTGCGGCAGGTGCCGCCGGTGGCCGGCCAGGGACTGGTCATCACCGACCCGAACGGTGACTACCTGGGTGCCATCGACGCGTCCCGGCTGGCGACCGCGCTGCCGGACGCGCTTCTCGGAGACCTGCTGCACGGCGCGATGACCTCCCTCGACGCGGACGACATCGAGGGCCCGCGCCGCGCGTTCGACGTGATGACCGAAGCCGAGCTCGACTTCGCAACCGTGCAGCACCACGGCCGGGTGATCGGCACCCTCAGTCGCAAGAGCGCGCTGCGCTCCACGCTCTACCAGCCCGCGCTCGACGCGCAGGGCCGCCTGCGCGTGGCCGCGGCGGTCGGCATCAACGGCGACATCGCGGCCAAGGCCCAGGCGCTCGTCGCCGCGGGGGTCGACGTTCTCGTGATCGACACCGCCCACGGACACCAGGGCGGGATGACCCGCGCGATCAAGATCGTCGCCGACCTCGACCTCGGCATTCCGATCGTTGCCGGCAACGTCGTGACGGCGGATGCCGTCGGTGACCTCGTCCGCGCCGGCGCCACCATCGTGAAGGTCGGCGTCGGTCCCGGCGCCATGTGCACCACGCGCATGATGACGGCGGTCGGCCGTCCCCAGTTCTCAGCCGTGCTCGAGACCGCGGCCGCCGCCCGGGAACTCGGGGCGCACGTCTGGGCCGACGGCGGGGTGCGCTACCCGCGGGACGTGGCCCTCGCGCTCGCCGCCGGCGCGGCATCCGTCATGATCGGCTCCTGGTTCGCCGGCACGATCGAGGCACCCGGCCTGCTGGACCGGGATGCCGCCGGAGGCATCTACAAGGAGAGTTGGGGGATGGCCTCCACCAAGGCCGTGCGCCAGCGGTTCGACCGTCTCGACGCCTACGAGCTGGCCCGCAAGACGCTCTTCGCGGAGGGGATCTCCAGCTCGAAGATCTACCTGGACCCTCTGCGGCCGTCCGTAGAGGACCTGCTGGACATGATCACCTCCGGCGTGCGCAGCTCGTTCACCTACGCCGGTGCGACCTCCGTCGCGGAGTTCCACACCCGCTCGCTGGTCGGCATCCAGTCGGCGGCCGGCTACGAGGAGGGCAAGGCGCTGCCCGTCTCCTGGTAGCCGGACCGTCGGACGCGACGGCACCGGCTCGTCGCGTCGGTACCGGGCGGTAGACTGGGCGGAATAATGGACGACCCTCCTCCTGCGCATTCGCCCGGAATTCCTTCCCCTCATCCGAACGGCGACTCGGCCGTGAACCTCCGTGTTGCCGTTGCCCTGGCCCGGCCCGTCGAGGTCCGCCATGAATGAGTGGGTCATGCTCGCCGCGGGGCTCCTCCTCACCGTGGGCACCGGCCTGTTCGTCGCCAGCGAGTTCGCTTTGGTCAACCTGGACCGGTCCGAGCTGGAGGCCCGCCGCGACCGAGGCGAGACCCGTCTGGGTCTGACCATCGCGGCGCTCAGGATCACGTCGACGCACCTGTCCAGCGCGCAGCTGGGCATCACCCTCACCACCCTGCTCACCGGCTACACCATGGAGCCGGCCCTGACCACGCTGCTGTCACCGCCGCTGACGGCCCTGGGGCTCTCGCCGGCAATCGTGCCGGTCGTCGCGGTCACGACCGCGCTCCTCGTCGCCACACTCGCCTCGATGATCATCGGCGAGCTGGTGCCGAAGAATTTCGCCCTGGCCCTGCCCGTGCAGACGGCCAAGCTCGTCATCCCGTTCCAGACTCTGTTCACGACCGTGTTCAAGCCGGCCGTCGTCGTGCTCAACGGCAGCGCCAACGCGGTGCTGCGGTCGATCGGGATCGAGCCGAAGGAAGAACTCTCCGGGGCTCGCACCGCCGAGGAGCTGTCCTCCCTCGTGCGGCGCTCGGCCAGTGCCGGCCTGCTGGAGAAGGACACCGCCACGCTGTTGCACCGGACGCTGCTCTTCTCCGGGCACGCCGCCTCGGATGTGATGACTCCCCGCCCCCGGGTGGCCAGCATCCAGCGCACCGCCTCCGCGCAGGCCGTGATCGACCTCACCCGCCAGACCGGGTATTCCCGCTTCCCCGTCGTCGACGAAGGCGTCGACGACATCGTCGGGATCGTGCACGTGAAGCAGGCGGTGGCCGTGCCCCGGCACCGCCGGGCGGATGTCCCGGTGTCGGCCCTGCAATCCGAAGCCATCCGGGTGCCCGAGACCATGAAGTTGGATGGCCTGCTGGTCGAGTTGCGCGGCCGTGGTTACCAGATGGCCGTCGTCGTGGACGAATACGGGGGCACGGCCGGCGTGGCCACCCTCGAGGACCTGGTCGAGGAACTCGTCGGTGAGGTCGCCGACGAGCACGACCGCACCCGCGCCGGCGTGGTGCTGTCCACGGACTCCCTGACGTTCCCCGGCATGCTCCGCCCGGACGAGCTGCTCGAACGCACGGGCATCTCTATTCCGGAGGACGGCCCCTACGAGACCGTGGGCGGCTTCGTGATGAGCGAGCTGGGCCGCCTGCCACAGCTCGGCGACGCCGTGCAGCTGACCGGCGGCGTGCTGTCCGTCGAACGCCTCGACGGCCGACGGATCGACCGGCTGCGCTTCACCCCCTTCATCGAGCCTGCCGAACCCGCCGAACCTGCCGAACCCGCCGTGCTCGACGCGCCTGCCGCGGGTGACCGCAGCACCGGGAACGGCAAGAAGCCCGACAAGAAGCCTGGCAAGAAGAGCGACACGAAGAGCGACAAGAAGAGCAACAAGAAGAGCGACAGGAAGAGTGACGCCCAGGGTGACCGGAAGACGAACGACAAGCGGCATGAGGTGAGCGACCATGAATGACTGGGCCGGGCTGGTCTGGCTTGTCGTGCTGCTCGCGGCCAACGCCTTCTTCGTCGCCGCGGAATTCGCCGTCATCTCCGCGCGCCGATCCCAGATCGAGCCTCTCGCCGAGGCCGGCAAGAAGCGTGCGATCACGGCGCTGTGGGCGATGGAACACGCCACCCTCATGCTGGCGACCACCCAGCTGGGCATCACGGTCTGTTCCCTGCTGATCCTGAACGTCTCGGAGCCGGCGATCCACCACCTGCTTGAGATTCCGCTGGGTCTGACCTCGCTGCCGGAGGAGGCCATCGGCGTGATCGCGTTCGTGATCACCCTGCTGCTGGTCTCCTACCTCCACGTCGTGTTCGGTGAGATGGTGCCCAAGAACCTGTCGTTCTCCATCCCAGACCGGGCCGTGCTCATGCTCGCCCCGCCGCTGGTCTTCTTCGGCCGCCTGGTCAAGCCCGTGATCGTGACGCTCAACGCCACCGCCAATTTGGTGCTGCGGATTTTCGGAGTGCAGCCCAAGGAGGAGGCCACCAGCACCTACACGCTGGACGAGGTGGCGA
Source organism: Cryobacterium sinapicolor (assembly GCF_004403465.1). Lineage (GTDB taxonomy): Bacteria > Actinomycetota > Actinomycetes > Actinomycetales > Microbacteriaceae > Cryobacterium > Cryobacterium sinapicolor. The sequence goes on from NZ_SOGQ01000030.1 coordinate 45,600, forward strand.
CCATCGTCTCCCAATCGACCCGGGAGGGCGTGCTGCGGGACGGTACCGGGGCGCTCAGCGCCACGTTCGAGTTCACCACCCGCAAGGTGCGGGATATCGCCGTGAGCCTCGCGGACCTGGTCAGCCTGCCCGAGGCGGCCACCCCCGCCGACGTCGAGAAGGCCGTCACCCGGCACGGTTTCTCCCGCTACGTGCTGGTCAACGAGTCCGGCGAACCGACCGGGTATGTACACCTGAAGGACGTCATCGATCTCGACGGCGACACGGCTGCCTCGGTCGGGCAGGGCAGCTATTCGGCGCCGATCCCCGGCAAGCGCATCCGTCAGTTGGTGTCGATCTTCGAGGACACCGACCTCGAGGATGCCCTGGCGACGATGCGGCGCTCGGGCGCGCACCTGGCGCGCTCGTTCACCGCGACCGGAGAGACCGTCGGGGTGCTGTTCCTCGAGGACATCATCGAAGAGCTGGTCGGTGAAGTGCAGGACGCGACCCGGCGCCTGTAAGCGTTCTCCGGCGGAGCCGGGTTCAGAGGGTGGGCCACTGGGCGCGCAGGTACTGCGGCGGCCAGTAGTCCACGACGGCGCCGAGCTCGTGGGCGGCCCGCAGCGGGAAGTGCGGGTCGCGCAGGAGTTCGCGGCCCAACAGGACCGCGTCGGCCCGGCCGGACGCCACGATCTGCTCGGCCTGCAGGGCGGTGGTGATCAGCCCGACGGCGCCGACCGGCACTTGCGCCGCCGTTTTCACATGCTCGGCGAGCGGCACCTGGTAACCGGGACCCAACGGGATGCGCACCCCGGTCACGTTGCCGCCGGAGGAGATGTCGAAGAAGTCGGCGCCGGCGGCCGCGGCCCAGCCGGCGACCTCGGCGGTCTCGGCTTCGGTCCAGCCGCCTGGGGCGTAATCGGTGGCGGAGAACCGCACGAGCAGGGCGCGCTCCTCGCCGATGGCGGCGCGCACGGCGGCCACGACCTGGAGCAGGAGGCGGGCCCGATTCGGCAGTGAGCCGCCGAACTTGTCCGTCCGCACGTTGCTCAGCGGGGACAGGAACTGGTGCAGCAGGTATCCGTGGGCCGCGTGCACCTCCACGACGTCGAACCCGGCCTCCGCCGCCCGGAGTGCGGCGGCCGCGAACCCGTCGACGATCCCCTGGATGCCCGCGGCGTCGAGGGCCACGGGCGCTGCGTAGCCGGGGAACGGCAGGGCCGAGGCCGACACGGTCGGCCAGCCGCCGTCATCCGTCGCCATGGTGCCGTGCCGGTCTTCGCCCCAGGCCGGCCAGACGGAAGCCTTACGCCCCGCGTGGGACAGCTGGATGCCGGCCGTCGCGCCCTGCGCATGAAGGAAGGCCACGATCGGTGCCCAGGCGGCGGTCTGTTGCGCGTTCCAGAGGCCGGTGTCCGCGTCGGAGATGCGTCCCGCCGGGCTGATCGCGGTCGCCTCGACCAGGATCAGGCCGGCGCCGCCGGCGGCCAGAGCGCCCAGGTGCACGAGGTGCCAGTCGCGCGGGACGCCGTCTTTCTCCCGCACCGCGTATTGGCACATCGGCGCCGCCCAGAGCCGGTTGCGCACGTTGACACCGCGCAGGGTGAACGGTTCGAACAGGGCGGCAACGGCCACGGATTTCCCCCAAAGATCGAGTGGGCGGGCGAAGCGGCCGGCCCGAAGGACTCGAAACAACCTATCGTGAGTGCATGAGCGAACCACGGGGATGGCTGGAATGGGACGGCGCACGCGCCCGCGACTGGATCGCGGTTCCGCGGGTGGACGACGACAAGTACCGCCGTGGGGTGCTGGGCGTGAGAACGGGCTCGGACGAGTACCCCGGGGCTGCGGTGCTCGGAGTCGAGGCCGCCCTCCGCACCGGTGTCGGGATGGTGCGCTACCTCGGCCCGCGGCGGCCGTCCGACCTCGTGCTGCAGCGCCGGCCGGAGGCCGTCACCGCCGCCGGGCAGGTGCAGGCCTGGCTGCTCGGCTCCGGCCAGGACGCCGCGATGCGCGACCGTGTGACCGAGGCGGCGCTGCTCGGAGCCCTGGCCGAGGGGCTGCCCACCGTTTGCGACGCCGGGGCCCTCGACCTGGTCGGCCGGGCGACCGGGCCCGTCGTGATCACCCCGCACTACCGCGAGCTCGCGCGCCTGCTCACCCGGCTGCTCGCCCCGCAGGGTGAGTCGGTGGCCGGCTCGGAGGTGGCCGCCGCGCCGGGGGAGTGGGCCGTGCGCGCCGCGACCGGCCTCGGCGTCACGGTGCTGCTCAAGGGCAGCGTCACCTGGATCGCGGCGCCTGACGGCACCCGGCTGACGGTGTCGAAGGCACCCTCCTGGCTGGCGACGGCCGGGTCGGGGGACGTGCTCGGCGGCATCCTCGGCGCCCTGCTGGCCACGCATTCCCGGGCGATCCAGACGGATGCCGCCGCGCCGGCCCGTCTCGCTGCAACGGCCGCACTAGTGCACGCCCGGGCCGCGGCCCGGGCCTCTGACGGCGGCCCGATCACCGCGCTCGACATCGCCGGCGCCGTGCCGGCCACCGTCGCGGAACTGCTCGCCTCGCGCTGACGGCCGCGGCCGGGGGTGTGGGAAGGTGGACCGTGCCCCAATCCTTCGCAGAACGCCTGGCCGTCGGCCCCGGCCTGCCGGCGTTGCGGACGCTGCTCTGGGCGGGCTTCACCCTTGTGCACGGAGTGCTCTGGTGGCTCGCGTTCGCGGCCCCCGGCTGGCCGCTGGGCGACGTGGAGGTCGTCTACCTCGGCTGGGCGATGGACGCGGCATCCGGCGCCGACGTCGTGGGCATCACCACCGGCTTCGTCTATCCGCTACTGGCGCTCCTGCCGATCTTCGCGCCGCTCGTGTTCGGTCCGGACCTCTACGCCACCTCCTGGCTCGGTCTCGTGACCGTGCTCAATGCCGGGGCGTTCGCGCTGCTGCTCGGTCGGGGCCGCAACCGGCGAGCCCTCGGAGCGGCGGCCTGGTGGCTGGGCTTCCTGCTGCTGCTCGGGCCCATCGCGCTCGCCCGGATCGATGCGGTCACCGTGCCGCTGGCGATCGTCGCGGTGCTTCTCGTCGGAACCCGGCCGGTCTGGGGCGCCGTGCTGCTGACCCTGGCCACCTGGGTCAAGATCTGGCCGGTCGCCTTGGTCATCGCGCTGTTCGTGGTGTCGAAAGACCGCTGGCGGGTGGTCGCCGCAGCGGTCGCCACGAGCCTGGGCATCGTTCTGATGGCGCTCGTCAGCGGCAGCGGCCCGAACGTGCTGAGCTTCGTCGGCGAGCAGACGAACCGCGGCATCCAGATCGAGTCCCCGGTCGCCGGCCTCTGGATGTGGCAGGCCGCGCTGGGTATACCGGGCAGCTATCTCTACTACGACCGGCAGATCCTCACCTTCCAGATCATCGGCACCGGCACGAACGTCGCCATCGCGGCGATGACCCCCCTGCTCGCCCTCTGCGTGCTCGCCGTGGTGCTGCTCGCCTGGCAGAGGCTGCGCGCGGGCGCCGACCCGGCCGGTCTGTTCCCGCCTCTGGCGCTGGCCCTGGTGCTGACCCTGATCGTCGTCAACAAGGTCGGCTCTCCGCAGTTCACGACCTGGCTGGCCGCGCCCATCCTCCTCGGGCTGCTGATGCGAGGGCGCGCCTGGCGGTTTCCCGCCGTGCTCGGACTCGTCATCGCGGCCCTGACCCAGTTCGTCTACCCGCACCTCTACGACCTCCTGCTCTCGGCAGACCCGGCGCTGGTGCTGGTGCTGACCGTGCGCAACGTGCTCGAGGTCGTGCTGCTCGGCTGGGCCGTGCGGCAGATCCTGTTCCCATCCACCCCCGATCAGAAGGAGTAACCCATGCTGGTTGCATTCTCCGTCGCCCCGTCCGGCGCCCACGATGATGACGGGTCCGTGCACGACGCGGTCGCCGCGGCCGTGCGCATCGTGCGCGCATCCGGCCTGCCCAACCACACCGACTCGATGTTCACCACGATCGAGGGCGACTGGGACGAGGTCTTCGGGGTGGTCAAAGCCGCCACCGAAGCCGTCGGCGCCTGGGGGCCGCGCGTGTCCCTGGTGCTCAAGGCCGACATCCGGGGCGGCCGCACCGGCGAGCTGACCGGTAAGGTCGAGCGCCTCGAGGCCGCCCTGGCCGAGGCCGACGGATCAGCCGCCGCCGCCCCTGCCCCGTAGTCAGGTGCGTCCGGGAACGCCGTGCCAAGCGTCGAGCAAATTCGACGGAGATTTTGGGTCAAACACCCGTTTTTGAGCCCAAAGACGGTGTTCTGAGCAAAATCTCCGTCGAATTCGTTCGGGACCGCTGCCCCGTAGTCTGGGGGGCATGCCTGCTTCTTCTGACGGGTCGGCGACACTGTCGCCGGCCCGCATCCGTTATGCCCTGCTCGCCCTGGCTCTCGGTGGATTCGGCATCGGGTCGACCGAATTCGTGGCCATGGGACTGCTGCCCGACCTGGCCCAGGACCTCCTCCCCGCGCTCTACGCCTCCTCCCCGGATGCCGCCAACGCGCAGGCAGGCTGGCTGATCACGGCGTATGCCCTCGGCGTCGTCGTCGGGGCCCCGACGATCGCCGCGGCAGCCGCCCGCTGGCCGCGCAAACAGCTGCTGCTCGCCTTGCTGGCCGCGTTCACGCTGAGCACCATCGCATCGGCGCTGCTGCCTACGTTCGGGCTGGTTCTTGCGGCCCGGTTCGTGGCCGCACTGCCGCACGGCGCCTATTTCGGGATCGCCTCCCTGGTGGCGGCCGACCTGATGGGCCCCGGCAAGCGGGCCCGCGGCGTGGCCCTCGTGCTCGGCGGCCTGACCATTGCGAACGTCATCGGCGTGCCCTCGATCACCTGGCTCGGCCAGACATCCGGCTGGCGGGTGGCCTACCTCGTCGTCGCCGCCATCTTCACGGCGACGTTCGTCGCCGTGGCCGCCCTGGTGCCTCTGCAGGACGGCAACCCTCAGGCCACCATGCGCAGTGAGCTGCGCGCCTTCGGTCGGGTGCAGGTCTGGTTCGCGCTGGGCATCGGCGCCGTCGGGTTCGGCGGGCTCTTCGCCGTGTACACCTACGTGGCCCCGCTGGTGATGGAGGTCACGGGCCTCGGAGCCGGCGCGGTCCCGCTCGTGCTGGTGGTGATCGGCGTGGGCATGACGATCGGCAACTTCATCGGCGGCGCGCTGGCCGACCGGAGCGTGCGCCGCAGCATGTACGGCTTCTTCGTCGTGATGCTGCTGGCCCTGACCGGGCTGGCTCTGTCGGCCGAGTCCGTCCCCGGACTGCTGATCGGCGTGTTCTTCGTCGGCGCCGCCTCGTCGGCGTTGTCGCCGACGATCCAGACCCGGCTGATGGACGTCTCCCACGACAGCCAGTCGATCGCCGCGGCGCTGAACCACTCGGCGCTCAACGTCGGCAACGCCCTCGGGGCGTTCCTCGGCGGTCTCGCCATCGCGGGCGGCCTCGGCTACGTCGCCCCGGTCTGGATCGGCCTGGGCCTGAGCGGCCTCGGCCTGCTGCTCACCGTGGCGACGTTCCTCGTGGACCGTGTCCGGCGGGGCAACAGGGTGGAGCTGCCGTACGGCACCGCGGCCATCCGGGTGGTCGCCGCGGAGTAGCCGCGAGGTTTCGCGGCGCGGGGGGTCAGTCGCCCTGGAGCAGGATGCCGTCGTGGATGGCGCGCTTACGCAGGGCGACCTTGGTACCCACGTCGAAGCCCGCGAGACGGTACTTCTCGCGGATGCGCTTGAGATAGCTCTTCGCGGTCTCCTCGGAGATGCCGAGCTGGTGCGCGACGGCCTTGACCGGCTCGCCCGCGCCGTAGAGGGCCATCACCCGGCGCTCCTGCGCGCTGAGGCGAGGTGAACCGCCGTTCGCGCCGTTGTTGAGGGCTTCGTCCAGTTCGGCCGAGATGAAGGATTCGCCGTCATAGGCGGAGCGGATCGCCTCGACGATCATCGTCGCCTCCTCGCTCTTCACCAGGTAGCCGAGTGCGCCGGCGGCCAGCGCCTCGCGCACGAGCCCGGCCTCGGAGTAGGTGCTCATCAGCACGGTCTTCACGCCAGCCGTCTTGAGCGTCGAGATCTTCAGGGAGACCGGAATGTTGTCTTTGAGGTCGAGGTCGAGGAGCACGACGTCGACGGGAAATTCGGGGTGGGTGAGCAGCTCGGGCCAGGTGGTGACGGCGGCGACCATGTTGATGTCGTCCGCGGCCCCCCGGATCCACTCGGTGAGGGCCCCCAGCAGCATGCGGTGGTCGTCGACAAGGGCCAGCCGGATGGGGTTGTCCTTGCTCGGTGCGGCAGTGCTCAACGTGGTTATGTTCGTCACTTCTGTCTCCTTGTGCTTCTGGCCCCGACTGAGAAGCTCAACAGCGTTGTTCGACGGACCCTAGGCATCCGCAGGATTGTCGATGCTGCACTCGATTTCCACGTGCAGACTTCCGTCTCGGCTGGAATCGACGTGCGGGCCGACTACTCGGATAGCTTGCCACGTCTCGGGGTCCACTCGACGCCGTGGCACACCCGTCGTCGCCAATTCGATCGGAAATCGTAACTTCTGGCGTGCGGTGACGCCGTGCGTGGGCCGGATCGGTCCGAGAGAGAGTGAAACGGATGCCTCAGCGCGAGTTGTGTCGCTGATCAGCAGCCAGATCGTGCGGAGCAGGGCGTCGCGCTGGTCAGGGTCGAGCATGCCGGCCAGCCCCGCCGGATCGTGCAGGCTGACAGACGGTCCGAGGAACTCGGACTCGGTGATCGCGTGGTGCAGCCAGGTCTCCCGGCGGCCTCGGATCAGGTGCAGCCGCAGCTGTGTGGCGAGGGCTGCAGCCGTCGTCGACTTCTCGGGACTCAGCGGCAGTGCCGTGCGTCCCTTCGCGACGTCGTCGAGCAGGGTCTCCGCGTCGAGGTCGATGCGGGCGAGTTCTTCGGAGGCGAACATCCCCACCGCGAATTGCGGCTGGGAGATGGTGCTCTGCACCAGCACCAGGTCGAGCTCGCGCTGGGTCATCCGGCGGAAGCCCCGCACCGTGGCCACGCCGAGCAGCGGAGGCAGGATGGCGAGGCTGATCGTTAGGAGATCGGGAGCGAAGGTGAGTGGGTCGGCCCGTTCCTCGGTGAGCGCTCCGAGGAAGAGCAGCACGCCGAGCGCCATCGCGGCGAAGACGACGTCGCGGCCTCGGCGCACGGTGGCCAGCGAGATCAGCAGGGTGCCGACGGCAGCGGCGGCCGTCGGGTAGACGCCGGAGCCGGTCTCGCCCCAGGACCCGATCAGGTCGAGCGCCGCCACGGCGGCCCCGGCGGCGAGGGCGGTGGCGAACAGCCAATCCGGCATCCGCGCCGAAAGGCGCTGCACCGTGATCAGCGACAGGACCGTGGTCGTCAGAAGGAGAACCCAGGCGATGAGGCTGGGCGTCGGGTCGGGATACTCGCCCCACTGCACCGCGAACTGCCCGAACAGGAACAGGGCGATGAAACCGCCGCTGAACGACAGGCCGATGCCAAGGTGGCGGCCGCCCAGGCCGCTCTGATTCGCCCGCGTGGTCTGCTCGGTGCGTTCGGGGCGTCGAAAGCTGCGCCGGCGCTCCCGGCGTTCCTGGCGGTCCTGAGTGCCCGGTTGGTCGGGCGCGCCCGCGGCCCGGCGCACGTCACGGCTGCGGGTGTCGACGATGCCGGGGTCGGTCATTTGGGCACCTCGAGCACGACCGTGGTGCCCGAGCCGGGGGAGGAGAAGAGCCGAGCGTTGCCGCCCACATCGCGCAGGCGGGCCACGACCGACTCGGCGAACCCGAGGCGTTCGGCGCTGACCCTGCTGAGATCGAATCCGACCCCCGCGTCGGTGACCATGGCGCGCACGGTCGTGTCGTCATCCGTGATCGTCACGTCGGCGCGGGCGACGCCGGCGTGGCGTCGCACATTCTCGAGGCACTCGCCGAGCGCGAGGAGGAAGGAGTCGAGCACATCGCTGGGCAGGAGAACCTGGCCGCTGCCGTGCCAGTCCACGTCGAGGCCCATCCGCCCGAAGCGCTGCTTGACCGATTCCAGGGTGCTGCCGAGCATCGACTCGGTGGCCGGCTCGAGCGTGTATACCCCGGAGCGGCGCGGGGTGGGAAGACCGCCGAGCCGTAGCTGCCGCAGCAGCCGGGCGTCATCGCCGGCCTGCTGGCGGAGCGCGGCCGGGCTGACGCCGACACCGGAGTGCGCGAGCAGGGTGAGGGTGGCCAGCACGGTGTCGTGCAGCAGCCGGGCATCCTGCCGGCGTTGGGCTTCGAGCTCGCTGGCATGGCGCTCGGAGAGGTGGGCCCGTCCGATGAAGGAGATGCGCGCCATGACACGCGGCACGCTCTGGGCCAGCCACCAGGCCACCAGGGTGATCGCGAGCCAGATGCTGAGGGTGAGAAGGAGCGGCACAGTGGTGTCGGACGAGGCGCGGGTGGCGGCGATCACGCCGGCGACCGTCGCGCCGAAGGCCGCAAACAGAACCAGGCGGCGGGAGGCGCTGACCACGAGCACGAGGGCGACGCAGCTCAGGGCCCCGGCGGCGATTCCGCCGATGACCGCCTGCTCGACCAGGTTCAGGCCGGTGGCACGCCGGCCTGACCAACCGACCAGCAGGATCACGGCGATGCCGGAGAACAGGATCAAGGCGACCCAGCGCATCCGCCCGGACCGGCCGAGCAGGTACTGGCCGGCCACCAGCAACAGCAGCAGCGGCAGGCTCCGGGCGAGGGTGCTGACGGTCAGGCCGCCCGGGACGAGCATCGCGAGGAGTGCGGCGGCCGAGCCGGCCAGGCCGCACAGGCGAGCCGCTCGGCGAAGCAGACGGTTACGTTCCTTGTAGATGCGTTGCATAGCGGCGGCTTCATCCCTCTTGGCCCTCTATACAGCACCCTACCTGCCCGGCGTCGGTTCCCCGGAGCGGCCCGCGGCATCCGTCGGCGCCTGCCCTGCCGGAAGCGTCCTTGGTGGGCACGGGCCGCCGGTCAGGGCATGCTCGACGGCGGTCCGCCGGCGGGCGCAACGGATGCGTCAGACGCGGCGGGTGCTGCCGGTGTGATCTGGGCGCGCGCCGGGGTGTCGCCGCCGCCCTGGTCGAGGCGGAACGGTGGGTACTCGTCGCGGAACAGGGCGGTGTAGACGGTCACCCGGAAGATCCAGCGGTTGATGCCGAGGATCAGGTCGAACAGGCTGCGCCGGTACCGGCCGGTGAAGAGGAGGATGACGGCGGCGACCAGCACCAGCACTCCGATCAGGGAGGGGGCGGTGTTCGAGATCCAGTCGTCCCCGTCATAGCGCCAGGTCGTCGCGCTACCGGTGAAGGCCGCCACGATCACCAGGTGCGGAATCGCCAGCAGCCACCACTTGACCAGGACGAGCCCGTGCGAGAGCCGCTGGGGGTAGTCGACCTGCAGGTCTGCGGGGTAGTCGGCCGACGAGGTCAGGCTGAACGGCGGGTACCGGTCGGTGCCGAGCGCCGAGTAGGCGTAGAAGGAGACCCGCCAGCTCCAGCGCAGCACGCCGACGTTGAACTGGAAGATGGCCGTCGGGTACCGGCCGGTGAACAGGATCGCGAAACCGGCGACGATCGTGGTGACGAAGAACCCGAACCACAGGAACAGCAGCACGACCACGTGTGGGAAGATCAGGATCCACTTCACCAGCCACAGCCAGCGGGACAGCCCCTCGTCGAGGGTGCCGGTCAGCCGGGCGGGGAAGATCCGCTCACCGGGAGCGGTCGGCACCGCGGCGGCGCCGGGGGCGCTCGCTCCGACGGGGGTGCCGGGTGCCGCGCCGGGGGCGGGCGGAGTGCCGCGGCCCAGCCCGATGGCCCCGAACACGGTCAGCACCAGGCCGGTCAGCAGGATCAACAGGCCGACCAGCAGCAACCCGACGGCCAGCGGGCCGAGGAACGCGAAGCGCACGCCGGCCTGCAACGCGACGGAGACGCCGGGACTCGCATCCGCGTTCATCACGACGACCGCCCACCTGCCGCTCGTCAGATCCCAGTCGATCTGCTGGGTGCCGGAACCCTCGGCGGATGACGCCCAGAAGTCCTGGTCGCCGGGGGCTTCGGGGGTGCCGCTACCCGGGATGTCCCGATAGACCGCACGGAAGGGGCTGATGTCCAGGTTGCGCAGCTCGGTGTGATTCACCCCCGCCAGGTAGCGGTCGACGTCGGCCTGGGGCGCGATGCCGATGAAGACGTCCGCGGCGGAGGTGGAGGCCGCGCGGAGCCGGACGCCGCCGATCTCCGCCGGCACGTCCTGGATCTCGATCGAGCCCATGCGGGGCGAGGTGAGCGCGTACGTCTGCACCGAGAACGAACGGGCGGGGCTGGTGAGGTAGCCGTCATCGTCCTGCGCGTTGACCACGGCGGCCGTCGCCCCGGCGATGGCCAGCGAGAAACCGAGCAGGGAGAGGATCGCCCCGAAGATCAGCATGATGACGAAACCGGGTTTCATGGCGTGCGTCCTCTCCTCGGATACGTCTCGATTCAGGGTACGTCCCATTCAGAGATTCGACTCGGTTCAGCGCGTTTTCGCTCCCTGACCTGCCTGTCAAGCTTGTCCCGATCGGAAACCGTGTCAAGCCCGGCGCGGGGGAGCGGGCGAGGTCAAGACGCGCCGCAGCTGGGTGCCGATGGCATCGTTCTCGATCAGAAAACCGTCGTGGCCGAAGCCGGAGTGGAGCGTGAATGCATCCGTGCCGTCGATGTTGCCCGGCAGGTGGGCGGCGATGACCCGTTGGCCCTCGAGGGGGAAGAGTCGGTCGCTGTCGATGCCGACGACGACGCTGAGCGCATCGATGCGGGCCAGGGCGGATGCGACGCCGCCACGGCCGCGGCCGATGTCGTGCGAGTTCATGGCCTCGACCAGCACGATGTAGCTGTTCGCGTCGAACCGCCGGGTGAACTTGTTGCCGTGGAAATCGAGGTAGGACTCGACGGCGAACCGTCCACCCGCGCCGAGGGGGCTGATCTCGCTCTGCCAGCCGCGCTCGAAGCGTAGGTTGAGTTCCTCGGGGCTGCGGTAGTTCAGCAGCGCCATCCGCCGGGCGAGGGCGAGGCCGCGGGTCGGGCCGTCGCCGTCCGCTGCGTCGTAGTAGTCGCCGGACCGGAAGAACGGGTCACTGCGGATGGCCTCGATCTGCACGGAGTTCAGCGCGATCTGGTCGGCGGTCGTCACCGGCGGCGCCGCGAGGATTGCCAGGCGGGCTACGCGGGACGGATGCTCGATGGCCCACTCGAGCGCGTGCATCCCGCCCATCGAGCCTCCGACGACCGCGGCCCAGCGGTCGATGCCGAGCCGGTCGGCGAAGGCGACCTGCGCGGCGACCTGGTCGCGAATGGTGAGGTAGGGGAACCGGGTGCCCCATTCGGAGCCGTCGGGCGCGAGGGAGGCCGGACCGGTGCTGCCCTGGCAGCCGCCGACCATGTTCGGGGCCACCACGAACCAGCGGTCGGTGTCGATGGCCAGGCCGGGGCCGACGATGCCGCTCCACCAACCCGCGGTCGCGTGGCCGTCGCCGGCCGGGCCGACCAGGTGGCTGTCGCCGGTGAGGGCGTGCAGCACGAGCAGGGCGTTGTCGCCGTTCGGGGAACGCTCACCCCAGGTCTCGTAGGCGATCCGCACGGCCCCGAGGGTGCCGCCGGCCTCGAAGTGCAGAGGGCCGACGTCGAGGAAACGGCGGTTTCCCACGGGATCGCCGTCGCGCCAGGCACCCGTCGCCGGGGGTTTGCCGAGAAGCGACCGAGCCTGGGCTTCGGTCACGAAGCTCGACGGGACGGTGTCTGCCGAATATTGCCAGTCCATAGGCCCCCTATTCTGCCGGGTGGACAGCCCTTCCGGCGCTTTGTTACCGGACACGGCGGAGCCCGGTCAGCCCGCCGCCCGAACGAATTCGACGGAGATTTTGCCGATTTGGGCCGTAAACGGGCCGAAATCGAGGCTGGCGGCCAAAATCTCCGTCGAATTGGTTACCGGCCGGTTGAGTGCTTACCGGCCGGGAGGAGCGGGTGCCGGGAGGAGCGGGTGCCGGGAGGAGTAGGTGCCGGGAGGAGTACGTGCCGGGAGGAGCGGGTGCCGGGAGGAGCGGGTGCCGGGAGGAGGCGGCGGCCGGGTGGGTCAGGCGTTGGCGCGGGATGTCTGCACGACCGCGCGGGCGGCTGCCAGGCCGGTCTCCAGGTCGGCTTTCAGGTCGGCGATGTTCTCGATGCCGACCGAGAGGCGCACCAGGCCCGGCGTCACACCGGCGGTGAGCTGCTGCTCCGGGGTGAGTTGCGCGTGCGTGGTCGAGGCCGGGTGGATGACGAGCGAGCGCACGTCGCCGATGTTGGCCAGGTGGCTGAACAGCGCGAGGTTGTCGACCAGGGCGCGGCCGGCATCCACTCCGCCCGTCAACTCGAAGGACAGCACGGCCCCGACACCGCGGGGCGCGTATGTGTTGGCGGCGGCGTACCAGGGGCTCGACGGCAGCCCGGCGTAGTTGACCGAGGCGATGTCGGGGTGGTTCTCGAGCCACTCGGCGATGTCCTGGGCGTTCTGAACGTGGCGTTCGATGCGCAGGCTGAGCGTCTCGATGCCCTGGATCAGCTGCCAGGCGCTCGCCGGGGCGATCGCGGAACCGAGGTCACGCAGCAGCTGCACGCGCGCCTTGATGATGTAGGCGATTCCGTCGCCGACCGCGCCCGTGTAGCTGACACCGTGGTACGACGGGTCCGGCTCGGTGAGGCCGGGGAACTTCTCGACGTTCTTGGACCATTCGAACGTGCCGCCGTCGACGATGACGCCGCCGATCACGGCGCCGTGGCCGCCGAGGAACTTCGTGGCCGAGTGCACGACGATGTCCGCGCCGTGCTCGAACGGCCGGATCAGGTAGGGGGTGGCGATGGTGCTGTCGACGATGAGCGGCACCCCGCCGGCGTGGGCCACATCGGCCACGAGACGGATGTCGAGCACGTTGATCTTGGGGTTGCCGATGGTCTCGGCGAAGAACAGCTTGGTGTTCGGGCGCAGCGCCCGGCGCCATTCCTCGGCATCGTCCTGGTTCTCGACGAAGGTGGTCTCGATGCCCAGCTTGGCCAGCGTGTACTTGAACAGGTTGTAGGTTCCGCCGTAGATCGAGCTGGACGAGACGATGTGGTCGCCGGCCTGGGCGATGTTCAGCACCGCGAAGGTGGAGGCGGCCTGGCCCGAGGCCAGGAGCAGGGCCGCGGTGCCGCCTTCGAGGGCGGCGACGCGCTCCTCGACGACGGCCTGGGTCGGGTTCATGATGCGGGTGTAGATGTTGCCGAACTCGGCCAGGGCGAACAGGTTCTGCGCGTGCTGGGCGTTGTTGAACACGTAGGACGTGGTCTGGTAGATCGGGGTGGCCCTGGCGTTGGTGGTCGGGTCGGGCTGGGCACCGGAGTGCACCTGCTTGGTTTCGAACTTCCAGTCTGCAACGTTGTCGCTCATGAGGTGATCTCCCGGGTGATCCTCGACGAGCGTGGACCCTCCAGCGCTCTGCCTGCGAGTTTAGGCAGGGGGTCCTCGGCCTGGCAACGGACACCGCAACACGGCGTCACGAAGCGGTCAGCGCGGCGCATCCGGCGCCGTGCCGGCGGGTGGCCCGGCCGACGAAGTGTCGACCGGCGCCTCCAGGTGCGGCAGCACGATCGTGCCGGTGTCGGTGCGAGCCTTCCTGCGGAACAGCCAGCGCGCGCGCGGCTCGATCAGCGGGTGGAAGACCGTGCGCACGATGCGCTGCGAGAGCGCGACGGAGATCAGCACGCTGAAACCGATTGTCGCGGGCAGCACCCAGCCCGGCTGGGGCCCGCCGAGCACCCCGCTCTCCCGCAGGGGGAACAGCACGAAGCTGTGCAGAAGGTAGATGTACATGGTTGCCGCACCGTAGGTCGTGAACCAGGTGCGTCGCCGCGGAATGAGCACCAGGAAGGCGACGACGAGGGCGAACGCGAGCAGGATCAGACCCAGACGGATGCCGCCGGCCCAGAGCTCGTCGTAGCCGAAGGCGGGGTAGGCCTTGTCGTAGAGCAGGAACTGGCGCACCTGCGCCACGCGCAGTGCGTCGATGTTCGCCACGATCAGGCCCAACAGTGCCGTGAACAGTGTGATCGCGCCGATCCGCCAGCGCCACACCCCGGCGGTGTTCAACCCCAGCCAGCGGTCGGTGAGCTTCCACTGGCGCAGCTGCCAGCCGAAGACGAAGAACGGCAGCAGCCCGAGCGTGCGCGAGATGGCGAAGGTGCTGTCGATCGATTCGGAGTACCCGGCGCCGACGGAGATGACCACGCTGATCAGCAGGGGATGGCGCAGCAGCACGAGGAAAGGCAGCGCGAGGCGCCAGATCAGGAGCGCGATCAGGAACCACAGCGTCCAGGACGGGGTCGAGTAGTCCAGCCGGAATTCGCCGCCGAGCAGCCAACGCGCGAGCGTCCAGATCGTCTCGAAGACCACGTAGGGGAGCACGATGTCGGTGACTAACCGGTGCAGCTGGCGGGTGCCGAGTGGGCCCGACCGGGCGAAATACCCGCTGACGGCGACGAACAGCGGAACGTGGAAGGCGTAGACGAACAGGTAGAACTCGTAGGCGACATCCGACTCGGCGATGAGCTTCAGGATGGCGTGCCCGAGCACCACCAGGGTGATCGCGATCCAGCGCGCGTTGTCCCAGAGCGGCACCCGTCTTTTCTGCACGTGCGGCGTTCCGGCGACGCGTGGACTCATCATGAGGGTTCTCCGACCAGAATGGAGTCATGGGTACACAGAGAGTCGTTGTGACCGGCGCGAGTTCGGGGATTGGTGCCGCCACGGTGCGCCTGTTCCGCCAGCGGGGCTGGGACGTGGTGGGGGTGGCCCGCCGCGCCGACCGCCTCGCGGCGCTGCAGGCGGAGACCGGGGCGCAGGTCTTCACGGCCGACCTCACCCGGCAGGCCGATGTGGACGCGCTGCGGGACTTCCTCGCGGCGTCCGGGCCGGTGCACGCGCTGGTCAACAATGCGGGCGGCGCGGTGGGGCTCGATAGCGTCGAGGAGTCGAGGGTCGAGGATTGGGCATGGATGTTCGAGATCAACGTGCTTGCGGTCAAGCGGGTCACGAGCGCGGTGCTGCCGCTGCTGCGGGCCGCGATTCGGGAGCAGGGCGGCGCCGCCGACATCGTCACGGTCACGTCCATTGCCGGTCATGTCGCCTACCTCGGAGGTGGAGGGTACAACGCGGCGAAGTTCGCCGCGCACGCCCTGATGGAAGTCTTGCGCTTGGAATTGAATGGCGAGCCGATCCGGGTGATCGAGGTTGCCCCCGGGATGGTGCAGACCGAGGAATTCGGGCTGGTGCGCTTTGACGGTGATGCGGAGAAGGCCGCCGCGGCCTACGCCGGGGTGCCGAATCCGCTCGCCGCGGAAGACATCGCCGAGACGATCGTGTCGAGCGTCGAACGACCCGCCCACGTCAACCTGGACCTGATCGTGATCAAGCCGGTTGCGCAGGCGGCCCCCACGCGAGTCGCGCGCGGACCGCTGGTGCCCAAGGACTGACGCGGTCAAGCGGTCTGCCTAGGGGTGGACCAGGATCTTCACAGCGGTGTCGTTGTGGTTGATCAGGGTGTCGAAGCCCTCGGTGATGAGGTCGTCGAGCGCGATCCGGCCGGTGATGAACGGCTTGAGGTCGATCTTGCCGCTCGTCACCAGTGCGATGGTCTCCTCGTGGTCGCGCACGTACGCGATGGTGCCGCGCAGGTCGATCTCCTTGAGTACGATCTTCTGCATGTCCACAGTGGCCGGGTGTCCCCAGATGGAGACGTTGACCAGCACGCCGGCCGGGCGCAGCGCGTCGAGCAGCGTGTCGAGCACGATGTTGACGCCGGCGCACTCGAACGCGACATCCACGCCGACGCCGTCGGTGAGCTCGAGCACGCGGGCCTTGACGTTCTCCGTGGTCGGGTCGACGACGTAGTCGGCGGCGCCGCTCGAGAGTGACTTCTCCTTGCGGGCGACGCTCAGCTCGGACACGATCGTCGTCACGCCGATCCCCTTGAGGATGGCGGCCGTCAGCAGGCCGATGGGGCCGGCGCCGCCGATGAGGGCGACATCTCCGGCCTTCGCGCCACTGCGGACTACGGCGTGGTGCGCGACCGACAAAGGCTCGATCAGCGCGGCCTCGTCGAGGGGGATGTCACCGATCGGGTGCACCCAGCGCTGGTCGACGACGACCTTCTCGCTGAGGCCGCCCCCGCCGCCGGCGAGTCCGATGAAGCCCATCTTCTCGCAGAGGTGGTAGTTGCCCGCCATGCAAGGCGGGCACTCGTTGCAGACGAAGTACGGCTCCACGACGACGTTGTCGCCCACCTTGAGGCCCTCGACCCCGTCGCCGACCTCTTCGATGGTGCCGGAGAACTCGTGGCCCATCGTGACCGGTGCGGATTCCTGGGAGAGAGGATGCGGGTGGCCGGGCGCCGAGATGAAGATCGGGCCTTCGAGGTACTCGTGCAGGTCGGTGCCGCAGATGCCGCACCAGGCGACGGCGATCTTCACCGTGCCGCTGCGGGTTACCGGCTCCTCGATGTTCTCAATGCGGACGTCTTTCTGGCCGTGGAAGCGTGCTGCTTTCATTTATGGATCTTCTCCAGTGATGTGTCAGAGGCTCGGCACAGGCGGATGGTCTGGCCCTCTAGCCCGCCGATGACACTACTCCCCCCGGCTGAGGTACAGCCGAGGGGAGCAGGGGTCATGCGGGTCGTGCGGGTCGATCAGTGCTCGGAGGCCTTCTCGGCGCCGAAGCCGGTCATCGACCGAACGGACATCTCCGCGGCCAGCAGCGGGTCTTCCTTGCGGGTGCTGGTGACCGAGCCGAGCCAGCCCAGGAAGAACCCGACCGGGATGGAGATGATGCCGGGGTTGCTGAGCGGGAACCAGGCGAAATCGACGTCGGCACCGAACATCGACGTCTCCGTGCCGGAGAAGACCGGCGAGAAGATGATCAGTCCGACGGTGACCGCGAGGCCGCCGTACATGCTCCACACGGCGCCGCGGGTGGTGAAGCCGCGCCAGAAGAGCGAGTACAGGATGGTCGGCAGGTTCGCGCTCGCCGCGACCGCGAAGGCCAGGGCCACCAGGAAGGCGATGTTCTGCCCCTGCACGCCGATGCCGCCGGCGATCGAGAGGATGCCGATGACGACGACGGTGCGACGTGCCACCTTGACCTCGGCGTCGGGGTCACCTTTGCCCTTCTTGATCACGCTCATGTAGATGTCGTGGGCGAAGGAGGTTGCGGCGGTGATCGTGATCCCGGCCACCACGGCCAGGATCGTGGCGAACGCGATGGCCGAAATGAAGCCGAGCAGCAGCGGTCCGCCGAGGGCGAGGGACAGCAGGGGTGCGGCCGAGTTCACGCCACCGGGAGCGGCGAGGATGGTGTCGGCCCCGACGAGCGCGGCGGCACCGAACCCGAGCACCAGGGTGAACAGGTAGAACGCGCCGATCAGCCAGATCGCCCAGACGACGGAGCGACGGGCTTCCTTGGCGCTGGGAACCGTGTAGAAGCGCATCAGCACGTGCGGCAGACCCGCGGTGCCTAGGACCAGGGCGATGGCGAGCGAGACGAAGTCGAGCGGGTTCTCGCCGTACTTCAGGCCGGGCACCAGGATGGCGTCGGCCGGCACGCTCGTGGAGGCCGCGACGGCCGAGTCGAGGAGCGCCGAGAAGTTGAAGCCGTTGATGGCCAGCACCCACACGGTCATCGCGAACGCGCCGATGATGAGCAGGAAGGCCTTGATGATCTGAACCCAGGTGGTGCCCTTCATGCCGCCGATGAGCACGTACATGATCATCAGGCCGCCGACGACGGTGACCACGACCGACTGCCCGACCTTGTCGTTGATGCCGAGGAGCAGTGACACGAGACCACCGGCTCCGGCCATCTGGGCCAGGAGGTAGAAGAAGCAGACGGCAAGGGTCGTCGTCGCCGCCGCCACGCGCACGGGACCCTGGCGCAGGCGGAAGGAGAGGACATCCGCCATGGTGTACTTGCCCGTGTTGCGCATCAGCTCGGCCACCAGCAGCAGGGCGACGAGCCAGGCCACGAGAAAGCCGATCGAGTACAGGAAGCCGTCATAGCCGCTGACCGCGATCGCCCCGACGATGCCGAGGAACGACGCCGCGGAGAGGTAGTCGCCGGCGATGGCGAACCCGTTCTGCGGGCCGGTGAAGGACCGGCCGCCGGTGTAGTAGTCGGCCGCGGTCTTGTTGTTGCGCCCCGCCCGGATGACGACGATCAGGGTCACCGCCACGAAGGCGAGGAAGATCGAGATGTTCAGAACGGGGTTGTTCTCCGAGGGTTCGACCGCCTGGGCCAGCCGGCCCGGCAGCGACTGCAGAATGCTGGTTGCGATCATTTCTTGTCCATCTCCTCAAGCTCGGCACGCAGCTCTGCCCCGAGGGGGTCGAGGCGGCGGTTCGAGTACGACACGTACCACATGGTGATGGCGAAGGTGGTGACGAACTGGCCGAGTCCGAGCACCAGTCCGAGGTTGAACCTGCCGAACACCGGGATCGCCATCACGTCGGGCAGATACGCTGCGACGAGCACGAAGGCGAAGTACCAGATGAAGAAGAACGCTGCCAGCGGCAGCACGAATCCGCGCCGCCGCTTCTTCAGCTGGATGAACTTCGGGGTCTTCTCATACGCGATGTAGTCGATGGTGGACGGTACTACTCCGTCCGGAAGTTTGTCTTTCAGTGATTCCGTCATGCGGGCTCCTTTGCTCCGGTGAAGGGATGTGACTGTGTGGATGGTGATGGGGTGATCTGTGGGGGGTCGAGTGGTGCGTCAGGCGTGCGGGCCGACCCCATGCACGGCCTGCTTCAGGGCGTCGAGAACCGTGGGATCCTCGATCGTGGGCGGCACCGTGTAGGGCTCGCCGTCGACGATCTGCCGGATGGTCTTGCGGAGGATCTTTCCCGACCGGGTCTTCGGCAGCCGGTCCAGGATGGTCACGTCGCGGAACGCGGCCACCGGCCCGACATGCTCCCGGACCAGCGCGATGAGCTGCGCCGCAAGGGTGTCGTGGTCGATCGTGGCCCCGGCCTTGAGCGTGACGAAGCCGGCCGCACGCTGTCCCTTGAGCGGGTCGTGCACGCCGAGCACGGCGCACTCGGCGACCGCGGGGTGCAGGGTCAGCACCTCCTCAAGCGAGCCGGTGGACAGCCGGTGCCCGGCGACGTTGATCACGTCGTCGGTGCGGCCCATCACATAGAGGTAGCCGTCCTCGTCGAAGTGGCCGGAGTCGCCGGTGGCGTAGAACCCGGGGAAGGCGGACAGGTACGCGCTCTCAAACCGTTCCTCGCTGCCCCAGACTCCGAGCAGGGTGCCGGGCGGCAGGGGCAGGCGAATGGCGATGTTGCCGTCCTTGCCGGCCTTCGTGACCGGCTTGCCCCTGGAATCGAGGATGGCTATGTCGTAGCCGGGAACCGGGAATGTGGCCGAGCCCGGTTTCGTCGGGATGTCGGCGATGCCCCGCGGGTTCGCCGCGATCGCCCAGCCGGTCTCAGTCTGCCACCAGTGGTCGACCACTGGGCAGTGCAGCCCGTCGTTCGCCCAGTGGTAGGTCTCCGGGTCGAGGCGTTCGCCGGCCAGGAACAGCCCGTGCAGGCTGCGGATGTCGTGTTTCGCCAATTCGACCAGGTCCGGGTCGACGCGGCGGATGGCGCGGATGGCCGTGGGCGCCGTGAACAGGACCGACACCTGGTAGTCCTCCACCACACGCCAGAATGCCCCGGCATCCGGGGTGCCGACCGGTTTGCCCTCGTAGATGACCGTGGTGGCGCCGACGAGCAGCGGGGCGTAGACGATGTAGGAGTGGCCGACGACCCAGCCCACGTCCGAGGCCGCCCAGAAGACGTCGCCCGGCTTGACGTCGTAGATGTTGGCCATGGACCAGGCCAGGGCTACGGCATGGCCGCCGTTGTCGCGGACGATCCCTTTCGGGTTTCCGGTCGTTCCGGAGGTGTACAGGATGTAGAGCGGGTCCTCGGAGCGCAGGCTGACCGCCGCAGCCGGGGAGGCCTCGTTCTCCTCGTGGGCCCAGTCCAGCCAGGTCACGTCGCCGGTGCCGGCGTAGTCGGCGGCGCAGCCGGGGATCATCTCCCGGTCGCGCACGATGACTGTGCGCACCGAGCCCTTGCTGCGGGCGAGGGCGCGTTGCACCAGGGGCAGGTATTCGACCGCCCGGCCCGGCTCGAGGCCGCCGGAGGCGGTCACGATCACGGTCGGCCGGGCGTCGTCGATCCGCACGGCGAGCTCGCTGGCGGCGAAGCCGCCGAAGACGACGGAGTGGATGGCGCCGATGCGGGCACAGGCCAGCATTGCGACGATGGCTTCGGGGATCATCGGCAGGTAGACGATCACTCGGTCGCCCTGGCCGACGCCGCTGGCACGGAGCACACCGGCGAAGCGCTCGACGCGCCCCAGGAGTTCGCGATAGCTCAGGCGGACCCGGGTGCCGGACATCGCCGAGTCGTAGATGACGGCCGTCTGGTCGCCGCGGCCGGCGAGCACGTGGCGGTCGAGCGCGTTGTAGCTGGTGTTGAGTTCGCCGTCGGGGAACCAGCGCCAGGCGCCGGGGGAACGTCCCTCCAGTGCCACCGCCGGCGGCCGGACCCAGTCGATCGCCTGGGCTGCCTGCAGCCAGAACGCCGAGCGCGTGCCGTCGTCAATGCTTCGCTGCCACAGGTCGTGATACCCCGCCGACGCTTCCGCTGACATTCGAACCTCCCCGTTGAAGTTCCTATGTATACATAGAATTCGTGAAGTCTGGCACATAACCCGCAATATGGGAATAACATGTGGTTTGTGTATACAGAAACCCCAACGGCGGGGAACACAGCCCCGGTTCGAGCGAGTGAACGCGCCTACCGGCAGCTGCGCGGCGAGATTCTCGATGGCCTTCTGGCGCCCGGCACCGGGCTGCTCGAGGTGGAGCAAGCCGCCCGGATCGGGGTGTCGCGCACACCACTTCGCGCGGCGATCGCCCGGCTGATCGCCGACGGCCTCGTGGCCGGCCGCCCCGGCCGCGGTTTCATGGTCACCGAGATGAACGTGGACAGCATCGGGGAACTCTACGAGGTGCGGCGGGCCCTGGAGGAACACGCCGCCCGGATCGCCGCCGAGCGCCGCGACCCGGCGGTCTTCGAGGCCCTGCGCACGCAATTCCTTGTGGCCTCGGAGCTGATCCTGCAGGGCGAACCGGGACTGCGCCGCTACTACGAGCTGATCGACGAGTTCGACCTGGCCCTCGACGAGGCCGTGGCGAACCCCTTCCTCGTGGGGGCGCTCGCCGGGGTGCGGACACACCTCGCCCGCATCCGTCGCCTGGCCAGGGACAACCCGGACCGGCTTCGCAGCGCCGCGGCTGAGCACCTGCTCATCGTGGACGCGGTGCTGGCCGGCGACTCGTCGCTGGCCGCGCACGCCACGCACGTGCACCTCCACCAGAGCCTCACCAGCGTTCTCGCGACGCTCCAAGGGTCCTCGGCCGTCCCGGCCGGCCAATCGCACTAATCGCATCAGTCGAACTACTCGAAGGGATCCACCGTGCAGCTTCACCATGTTCGTGTTCACCGCAGCGACGAGAACCTCGCCCGCACCGATCAGCTGGCCTGGAAGATCGCTGAGGTCGCCGCCGACCCGGTCGCGGTGAGCGACGAGGTGACCGAGATGATCGTCAACCGCGTGATCGACAACGCCGCGGTCGCCGCGGCGTCGCTGACCCGGCGCCCGGTGGTGTCGGCCCGTTCGCAGGCCCTGGCGCATCCGCGCTCGTTCAACGGAGTCGGTGCGACCGTGTTCGGTGAGCAGCGCTCCCGCCGGGTGTCGCCGGAGTGGGCGGCCTGGGCCAACGGGGTGGCCGTGCGTGAGCTCGACTACCACGACACGTTCCTCGCCGCCGAGTACTCACACCCCGGCGACAACATCCCGCCGGTCGTCGCGGTGGCCCAGCACCTCGCCATCGCCCGCGGCCTGACCGGTGGCGATCTCGTGCGCGGGATCGCCACGGGCTATGAGATCCAGATCGACCTGGTCAAGGGCATCAGCCTGCACGCGCACAAGATCGACCACGTGGCTCACCTCGGCCCGTCGGCCGCCGCCGGAATCGGCACCCTGCTCGGTCTCGACCCCGAGACCATCTTCCAGGCGGTGGGGCAGGCCCTGCACACCACGACGGCCACCCGGCAGTCGCGCAAGGGCGAGATCTCCAGCTGGAAGGCCCACGCGCCGGCCTTCGCCGGCAAGATGGCTGTGGAGGCGGTCGACCGCGCGATGCGCGGCGAAACCAGCCCCACCCCGATCTACGAGGGTGAAGACGGCGTGATCGCCTGGCTGCTCGACGGCCCGGATGCCGCCTACGAGGTCTCGCTGCCCTCGATCGGTGAGGCCAAACGCGCCATCCTCGACAGCTACACCAAGGAGCACTCTGCGGAGTACCAGGCGCAGGCGTGGATCGACCTGGCCCGGAAGCTGCACCGGGAGCACCCGGCGCTGATCGACCCGGCCAACGTCGCATCCGTCGTCATCCACACCAGCCACCACACCCACTATGTGATCGGTTCGGGCGCGAACGACCCGCAGAAGTACGACCCCACGGCCAGCCGCGAGACCCTCGACCACTCCATTCCCTATATCTTCACGGTCGCCCTGCAGGACGGCAGCTGGCACCATGTGGACTCCTACCGGCCCGAACGCGCCGGCCGAGCCGACACGATCGCCCTCTGGAACAAGGTGACCACCACCGAGGACCCGGAGTGGACCCGCCGGTACCACTCGCTCGACCCGGCCGAGAAGGCCTTCGGCGGCCGCGTCGAGATCGCGCTCACCGACGGCAGCCGGATCGTGGACGAGATCGCCGTCGCCGACGCCCACCCGCTCGGCGCGAAGCCGTTCGGGCGGGCCGAGTACGTGCACAAGTTCCGCACCCTCGCGCAGGACGTCGTCGAGGAGGGTGAGATCGTGCGGTTCCTCAGCGCGGCCGAACGCCTGCCACGGCTCGGCGCCGGCGAACTCGGCCAGCTCACCATCGTGGCCCGCAACGGGCTGATCGCCTCGCTCCCCACCCCGAACGGAATCTTCTGATGCTGTACTCGACTCTGACCCCGGCGGACAAGCGGGCCGCGTTCCGCGCGGACCTGGCGAGCGGCCGGCTGCTGCGCTTCCCGGGGGCGTTCAACCCGCTGTCGGCCCGGCTGATCGCGGCCAAGGGCTTCGAAGGGGTGTACATCTCCGGAGCGGTGCTCTCGGCCGACCTGGGGCTGCCCGACATCGGCCTGACCACCCTCACCGAGGTGGCCGGCCGGAGCCAGCAGATCGCCCGGATGAGCGACCTGCCCACGATCGTGGACGCCGACACCGGTTTCGGCGAGCCGATGAACGTGGCGCGCACGATCCAGACGCTCGAGGATGCCGGCCTGGCCGGCATGCACATCGAGGATCAGGTCAATCCGAAACGCTGCGGTCATCTGGATGGCAAGCAGGTCGTCGACGACGGAACGGCGGCCAAGCGCATCCGCGCGGCGGTGGACGCCCGGCGCGACCCGAACTTCCTGATCATGGCGCGCACGGACATCCGTGCCGTCGACGGTCTGGCCGCCGCGGTCGACCGGGCAAAGAAACTCGTCGACGCCGGGGCCGACGCGATCTTCCCGGAGGCGATGGCGTCCCTGGCCGAGTTCGCGGCCATCCGAGCCGCCGTGGACGTGCCGGTGCTGGCGAACATGACCGAATTCGGCAAGGGTGAGCTCTACACGACCCGGCAGTTGGCGGATGTCGGCATGAACATCGTCATCTTCCCGGTGTCCCTGCTGCGGCTCGCGATGGGCGCGGCCGAACGCGGCCTCGACACCATCGAGGCGGAGGGGTCGCTGACGAGCCTGCTGCCGGAGATGCAGCACCGGGCGAGGCTCTACGAGCTGCTCGACTACGAGTCGTACAGCCATTTCGATTCCGGCGTCTTCAACTTCACCCTCAACCCGGATGTTGCCTCGTAACATTCCGGCCCCGCACGCAGATCCAGTCTCAACGCAAGGGAGCGACATGAGTCAGAACGAACCGACCGTCTACAAGGGCCTCGCCGGCGTCGTGGTCGACCACACGCAGGTGTCCAAGGTCAACCCGGACACGAACTCGCTGCTGTACCGCGGCTACCCGGTGCAGGAGCTGGCGGCGCAGAAGAGCTTCGAGGAGGTGGCCTACCTGCTCTGGCACGGCGAACTGCCGACCGACGTCGAGTTGGGCGAATTCGAGGAGCTGGAGCGTTCGCTCCGGCACCTGGCGCCCGCGGTGAAGCGCGTCATCGACGAGCTGCCGATGACGGCGCACCCGATGGACGTCGTGCGCACGGCGGTCAGCCTGATCGGGGCGAACGATCCCGACGCGGCGGATGCGTCGCCGGCGGTCAACCGCGCCAAGGGTCTGCGGCTCTGGGCCCAGATGCCGGCCATCGTGGCCTACGATCAGCGCCGTCGTCGCGGCCTCGAGCTGATCGAACCGCGCAGCGACCTGGGCTATTCGGCGAACTTCCTGTTCATGACGTTCGGCGAGGTGCCCGAACTCGTGGTCGTGAACGCGTTCGACGTGTCGATGATCATGTACGCGGAGCACTCCTTCAACGCGTCAACGTTCACCGCGCGGGTGATCACCTCCACCCTGTCCGACCTGCACTCTGCGGTCACCGGCGCGATCGGGGCGCTCAAGGGCCCACTGCACGGCGGGGCGAACGAGGCCGTGATGCACATCTTCGACGAGGTCGGGCTCGGCCTGGGGGCCGGGGAGCGCGCGGAGGCGTGGCTGAACGAGACCCTCGCCGCCAAGCGCAAGGTGATGGGCTTCGGCCACCGGGTGTACAAGCACGGGGACTCGCGGGTGCCGACCATGCGCACCGCGCTGGTCACTCTGGTCGAGCACTACGACCGGCCCGACCTGCTGGAGCTCTACGAATCCCTCGAGGCCGGGATGACCCAGCGCACCGGCATCCTGCCGAACCTGGACTATCCGTCGGGGCCGGCGTACAACCTGATGGGATTCGACACCCTCACCTTCACGCCGATCTTCGTCGCGGCCCGCCTCACCGGGTGGACCGCGCACATCATCGAGCAGACGGCGTCGAACGCCCTGATCCGGCCGCTGTCGATCTACAACGGCCACGAGGAGCGGCACCTGGCCTGACCGGCGGCGGCGCGGGCGGTGAACGGGCGGTGACCGCGCCGTGACCTATCAGTGGTGACCTAGCATTGGGAAATGGGATTCGACGCGGACGACGCTGCAAGTGATGTGACCGGAATTGAGCGGGAAGTGCTGGGCTGGGACGTGTTCGCGGACGCGTCCCGGCAGCTCTCCAAGGCGGTGCTGTCGAGCGGTTTCCGGCCGGATGTCGTGATCGCCATCGCCCGCGGCGGGCTGCTGCTCGCCGGTGCCATGTCGTACGCGCTGGGCACCAAGAACTGCGGCAGCATCAACGTGCAGTTCTACACCGGCGTCGACCAGCGCCTCCCCGAGCCGGTCCTGTCGGGACCGATGCTCGACGCGCCGTCGCTGACCGGCCTGCGCGTGCTGCTCGTCGACGACGTCTCCGACTCCGGGCACACGCTCGCGATGGTCGTCGCGCTGCTGCGGGAGACCGCCTGCGAGGTGCGCACCGCCACCCTCTACACGAAGCCCCGCACGGTGCTGGTGCCCGACTTCACCTGGTGTGAAACGGACCGCTGGATTGTGTTCCCCTGGTCGTCGCTGCCTCCCGTGTCGGAGAGCCTCACGGGTGCGACCCTGCCTGCCGACACCCTGTGTGAAGACAACCTGCCCGCTGCGAGCCTGCTCGGCGCGAGCCTGCCGCTCGTGGTGGAGCGCGTCGCAGGCGCCGCGCTGTGAGCGTGCACCTGGTTGGCGGCGGCTGGTACGCCGAGACCGACGCGGCCGTCTTCGGCCCCTTCCTGGCCGAGGCCACGGCGCGCGGAGTCGCGGCAGGCCGCGCGGAGCCCCGCATCGCGATCCTCGCCGTGCGTGACGAAGACGGCGCCGAGCACGCCGCGAACCTGGTCGCCGCCGTCTCGGCGGCCGGCGAGTTCGAGCCGAAGGTCACCGTGGTGACCCCGGGTGACGTCTTCGCCCTGACCGCGGTCTCCGAGGCCGACGGCATCCTGGTCGGCGGCGGAGTCACCCCGGCCTACCTGGCCGCCGTGGCCCCGATCGCCGGAGAGGTCCGCCGCCAGGTGGCCGCAGGCATCCCTTATCTCGGTTTCTCGGCCGGTGCGATGATCGCGGCCGAGCGCGCCCTGATCGGTGGCTGGCGCATGGGCGGCGTCGAGGTCAGCGGCGAACACGCCGCCGAGGGGCTCGACGAGATCACCATCGAACCCGGCATCGGGCTGCTCGACGTCACCGTGGAGGTGCACGCCGCCCAGTGGGGCACGCTCTCCCGGCTGATCGCGGCCACCGAGGCCGGCCTGATCGAGGGCGGACTGGCCGTGGACGAGAACACCGCCCTGGTCGTCGGCGAGGGCGCGCTCAGCGTCGTCGGAGCCGGCAGCGTCTGGCGGGTCAGCCAGGCCGACGGCGGCGTGCTCGTCAGCACCTTCGGGGCCTGAGCCGGGCATGCCCTTCACCCTCGAGGCGCTGGCCGCCGGCCGGACCATCGATCCCGGCTGGGCGCAGGCGCTGGCGCCCGTGGGCCAGGAGATCGACCGGATGGCGTCGTTCCTCCAGGCCGAGACCCGGGCCGGGCGGACCTGGCTGCCGGCCCCGGAGAACGTCTTCCGCGCCTTCGCCGAGCCGTTCGACGACGTGCGGGTGCTGGTCGTCGGCCAGGACCCGTATCCGAGCCCCGGGCATCCGATCGGGCTCGCCTTCGCGGCCGAGGCGCACGTGCGCCCGCTGCCGCGGAGCCTGGCGAACATCGGCCGGGAGCTGCACGACGACGTGGGGGTGACCGCCGCCACCGGCGACCTCTCCCCGTGGTCGGGGCAGGGGGTGCTGCTGCTCAACCGCGTGCTCACCGTGCAGGCCGGACTCGCCGGTTCGCACCGGCGCCGAGGCTGGGAACGCGTGACCGAGCAGGCCATCCGTGCCCTCGTTGCCCGCGATCGGCCGCTCGTCGCGATCCTGTGGGGGAAGGATGCCGGCACGCTGCGGCCGCTGCTCGGGGACACCCCGGTGATCGAGTCCGCACACCCGAGCCCACTGTCGGCCCGGCGCGGGTTCTTCGGCTCGAAGCCGTTCAGCCGGGCCAACGCGTACCTCGTGCGTGCCGGGGCGGCCCCGGTGGACTGGACCCTCAGGTAATCTGGAACCCTCTGGAGGAGTTAGCTGTGCTTGAAGAGGAATACCAGCCGCGCCGGCAATTGCCCCGGCACCTCCGACCGACGCCCGCGGGAGAGGCGCCGTTCGGATTCACCATGCGTGAGGCCCAAATCACCGATCTGCCCTATATCCGGGAGATCTACAACTATTACGTTGCCAACAGCACGGTCACCTTCGACGTCGACCCGATGACCCTGGCCGAGTGGCGCAGCAAGTACTACTATCTCGGCAAGCTCGGGATGCCGTTCATCGTGGCCGTCTCCCCGGCCGGCCAGCTGCTCGGCTACGCCCTGGTCAGCCCCTGGAAGCAGAAACGCGCCTACCGGTTCACGGTCGAGAACTCGATCTACCTCGGCGCGGCGTCGACCGGCAAGGGACTGGGCCGGATGCTGCTCGGCGAACTCATCGAGCGCTCCAAGGCGGCCGGGCTCAAGGAGATCATCGCCGTCGTCGCCGACCAGGGCGCCGACGCGTCGATCAGGCTGCACCGTGACTTCGGCTTCGAGGAGATCGGCCGGATGGGCAAGGTCGGCTTCAAGTTCGACCGCTGGCTCGGCACCGTGCTGCTGCAGAAGAGCCTCAAATAGGTGGATGCCCGGTGCGCCAGCCGGTGAACCGACAGCGGTGAGGGGCGTACGGGCATCCGCACCCCCCCTCGTCGTTTAGAAAAGTCGGCGGGGCAGGTCAGCCCGTGGGGCGGGTCAGCCGGCCGGCGGCGGTGACCACGAGGCGGTGCGGCAGCCGGCCGCCGATGCCTGCGAGCAGCGCGTTGCGCCGGCCGCTGACCGTGTGCGGCGGTGTGGATGCCCGGTCGAGCGCGGCGAAGCTGGTGCGCATGACGTCATCGACCGTGAGCATGCTGCGGAACGCCGTTGTCGTGCGTCCGGCGACGGCGAAGAACTCCGTGCTCACCGGGCCGGGGCAGATGGCGGTGACCTTGAGCCCGCTGGCCCGCGTCTCGTACCAGAGCGCCTCGGTGTAGCTGAGCACATAGGCCTTCGTGGCGGCGTAGACGGCCATCTGCGGCACCGGTTGGAATGCCGCCGTGCTGGCCAGGTTGACCAGGGCGGCGCTGCCCGGCTGGGCGCGCGCGGTGCGGATGAGGCCGGGCAGCAGTGCGCGGGTGAGCGCGGTCAGCGACTGCACGTTCAGGGCCACCTGCTCGGTTTCGCGTGCCGGGTCGGAGTCGATCACGGCGCCGTAGGTGCCGAAGCCGGCGTTGTTGACGAGGGTGCCGACGGTGATCCGGCGGGTCTCGAGGTCGACGACCAGCTCGGCGACGGCATCCGGCCCGGCCAGATCGAGCGGGATGACGGTGGACACCGTGCCGTACTTCTCGGCCAGCTCCACGGCGAGGCCCTCCAGCTGTTCCTGACGGCGGGCGGTGAGCACGAGGTCGGCCCCGCGCCGGGCCAGCTCGTGCGCGTAGCCGACGCCGAGGCCGCTCGAGGCACCCGTGACGAGGGCGGTGGTTCCGATCGGATTAAAGACGGTGGGACTCATGGATTCAGGCTAGCGGTCGCCGGACGCCTAAAATCGAGGCATGACGGATGCCCTGCCCACCCTGCCCGAGCGCCACACCGTGCTGCGCTCCTTCGCGGGCCACCTCGAGGCCGGCCCGGACGCCGTGTTCAACCGGCTCGTGACCGCGATGGCATCGGGGGCGGCCGGGCGCGGGAATGTGCGCACCGACCGGGACCGGCGGATGCTCGTGCTGCGGCGCGGCTGGTGGTATCGCGGCGAGTACCAGGTGCTGCCCGAGGACGAGACGGGGTCGTTGGTGCAGTACGAGATCATCAACGTGGCGCAGGTGCTGCCGTGGGCCGGGTCGTGGGCGGCGGCATCCGTACTGCGTGCCGCACCCCGGGCGTTCCAGGCGCTGCTGACCGGGCTGTCCCACCCCTGAGCATGCTGCCCGGAGGCCCGGAGACCCGGAGGCCCGGCAGCCGGGCCGGCCCGCTGACTAGGCTCGGGGGATGGCCGCTCCGCATGAACTGACCGCTCTCGAACAATGGCAGGCGCTGCAGCGCGGTGAGCTCAGCCCCACCGAGCTGACCGCGCACTACCTGGCCCGGATCGAGGCGCAGGACCCGGGTCTCGGCGCATTCGTGACAGTGACGGCGGATGCCGCGAGCGAGCGGGCCCGCTTCGTCGAGCAGCAGGTGCCCCGCACCTTACCGCTCTGGGGTCTGCCCTTCGCCGACAAGGACCTGCAGAGCCGTGCCGGCGTGCCGGCCCGGTTCGGGTCGCGGCTGATGCGGGACAACGTGCCGACCAAGTCCGACGATCTCGTGCTCGCCCTCGACGCGGCCGGGGGAGTGAGCCTCGGCACGACGAGCACGCCCGAGTTCGGGCTGCCGTCCTACACCGAGACGCTGGCCGGGCCGCCCGCGCGCAACCCGTGGGACCGCGGTCGAGGTGCCGGCGGTTCCAGCGGCGGGGCCGCGGTTGCCGTCGCCGCGCGGCTGCTGCCCTTCGCGCCGGGCTCCGACGGTGGCGGGTCGGTGCGGATCCCCGCTGCGGCCTGCGGCCTCGTCGGCGTAAAGCCCTCGCGCGGCCGGGTGCCGTCGGGCTCCGGGATCCCAGCGCTGGGCGGCCTCAGCGTCGCCGGCCCGCTGGCACGGACCGTCGCGGATGCGGCCCTGCTGCTGGACGCGATGATCGCGCCGCGAGGCGGGCATCCGCAGCACCTGTTCTCGTTGCGGGCCCCCGGCGACGACGCGCCCCTGCTGGCGGCAGCCGTGCGCGGCGAGGGACGGTTCCAGCTCGGCGTGATGACGACCTCCGCCTGGGATGACGCCTACCCGATCGAGATCGCGCCGGAGGCGCTGGCCGCCCTCGCCGTAGCCGTCGACGGGTTCGCGGGCATGGGCCACGGTCTGGAGGAGACGGCGCTCGAACCCGACGACAGCTACGTCCCCGCCTTCCGCACGATCTGGCAGGCCGGCGCCGCGGGCATCCCCGCCGACAGCCCGGAGCAGGAGCAGCTGCTCGAGCCACTCACCCGCTGGCTGATGCACCGCGGCCGTGCGCTCTCCGCCCGGGACCTGGCCCAGGCGCTCGCCGCGCTGTCGGCCTACGAGCGGTCGTTCATCCGCCAGCTGTCCCGGTTCGACGCGGTGCTGACGCCGGCGCTCGCACTCACGCCGCGCCCGCTGGGCTGGTACGACGCGTTCGACGGGGAGCGCAACTTTGCTCAGCAGGTGCAGTACACCCCGTTCACGTCCATGGTCAACGTGAGCGGGCTGCCCGCGATCGTGCTGCCCGTCGCCGAAACCGCGGAGGGACTGCCGATGGGGGTGCAACTGATCGGCCGGCCGGGCGGCGAGGCGACCCTGCTGGCGCTCGGCGCCCAGCTCGAACGGAAGCTGCGGTGGCAGCACCGCACGCCGCCCGAGGCAGGGTCGCGGTAGCCCGCCAGATCGTCAGCTGAGCGGTTCTGAGCGCCCGGTGTAGAACCAATTCGACGGAGATTTTGCGTCAAGCATCCGGTTTCGAGCCCAAACGCACTGCTCACCCTCTGCGTCAAGCTGCTTGTGAGTCACTTCACAAGCAGTAGGAGGCAAGGGAATGTCGATCAGCCCGGGGTTCAACGCGGCGGAGATCCGCGAGTTCGTCCATGA
>NZ_SOGQ01000079.1 GCF_004403465.1 Cryobacterium sinapicolor
GACGCCTCCCATGACGCCCATCTGGACGCGTTCGACCAATGGGTTGAGATCCTGCATTCTTTCCTGCACCAAGACCAGCCGCACTGAAGCCTCGCGCCCGCATAGGGTTGGTGACTCGGACTTGAGCCCGTGTGTCAGCGTATCTCCGGCACGGCGTACTTGAACCCGACGTGCGATGCCGTAAAGCCAAGCCGTTCATAGAATCGGTGCGCATCCACGCGTGCGGCGTCAGAGGTGAGCTGAACGAGCTGGGCACCGAATGTCGGTGCATTGTCCACAGCCCAACGAATCATTGCTCCACCAACTCCGCGGCTCCTCTGATCAGACCGAACCCGGACGGCTTCGATCTGCAAACGCGAGGACCCGACTCGAGCGAGTCCCGGAATAACGGTGAGCTGCATCGTGGCAATCACTTCACCCTGAATCGAAGTCGCGACGAGCAGTTGCTGCGCCGGATCTGCGTCGATGGCGGCGAACGCACGCTCGTAGGCGGGAAGGTCCTCCGATCGACCAGTGTCGCCTCGGGAGGCGCTGATCGAGTCATCCGCGAGCAGTCCAAGGACTGCCGACAAGTCTTCTTGTCTAGCGCGCCGGAGAATTGCCGAACCAGAGGACAGGGTGAGGGTGACGTCGACCATGCTTCGAGTATTCCAAACGCTGCGCTTCCATGCGGACAGGCTGCGGGACGAACCTGCCGCGTCAAGGGTTGCCAAAAGACAGAGCATCGGAATGCTCAGGCGCTGGGTAGGGTTGTGCCATGACTTTCGCAAACGCGGGAACACTCGGTGTCGTCCCCGGTAAACGTGATGAGCTGGTCGCTCATCTGACTCAGCGCAGCGACACCCTCAAACAGATCGGCTGCCTGGCGTATGAGGTAGGGGTCAGCGACGACGACCTCGACACGGTGTTCGTCGTGGAACTATGGGACAGCGCCGAAGCGCATCAAGCTTCGCTCGCCTTGCCCGAGGTCCAAGCATCTATAGCGACCGCAAGGCCGCTTCTGTCGGGCGCTTTTGGCGGGTTTCGCTTCAACGTCGTCGGATCACCACTACGCGACTGAACTGCGGCGCTCCAAGCGCACGCTCTACGATCCACCGTCGGAACTCCTCAGCCGTTCCATCAACCGTTCCCAAACGCCACTCCCCCGATATTTCGGAACCTCGGCGCAGTGGCGCCGAATCTGCGTCTGTGGACGTCCCCTCTACGTGAAACTGCGTTATCCATTCCAGTCGCGATCGATGAGAATCAGGGTCCGCCCTGAGCTGTCGGTCCCTGTGATTACCTCGGTAAAATATCGGCCGTGAGAGAAGGACATCACACCGTCGGTGGATACAAAACCAAGTCGCTCGAATCGCTCCATTCGGTACGCGTTGAACATTCCGGCCGGAACAGGCGGAAGCTCAGGTGGTTCAGCAGCCTCAGGCAACCGCACGAGCCCCCACTCAGATCCGGCGAAGAGAAACTTACCCGTTCCGGAATCAAGAACTTCGCTGTTATCAGGAAGGTCGAGTCGCCCTACGCCCTCGAGAAAAGACAACTTCAGGTCGACGCAGCTGTTCGGGTCATAGACCGCGCAAGTTCCCGTAGACGTTTCTTGCATGGGCCAGATGAAAGCTTTGACGGCGAACCAGCCAGCGAAAATCAGCATCACGCACACAGCAACAAGCATGATCACGGTGAACAGGGCCTTGCTTACCCGACCGGTGTGCCCTGGCAAAGCAGTTTGTTCAACGGCGTCGGGCATCAGGTCTCTAATGTTTCCCATCAAGCCACAGCATAGAGGTCGACAAGTCCGACGGATCGGCGAGTGCAGATAGCGCCTTACGGTGTCTCACAGAGTGGTGGTCGGACGACCAACCTTGATCGAGGGGCCCTGTCCATGCTGAAACGGAGCGGCGATACGATCAATTTCATGAGATCGCCTGCCCAGACCTGTTTCGCCGCTGTCCTTGTAGTGATTCTGGGAACCGTTATCACGGGATGTGCGACCCAATCTCAACCCGACAAGAGCACCCAGACCCCCTTGGCCAGCTGCGACAAAATTCTCCCGAAGAAATTGGCGCAGGATATCCTCGGGAGGTCCGGCACGGTCGTGCAACTCCACGACAAGGAGCCTGACGCAGTCGACCCCCTCGTCGACAGAATGGTCACCGATGGCATTGCCTGCGGTGGCATTGTCAGCGAGGCCCAGACTAGCGATGGTGCTGTGATGATTGGCCAACTGGCGATGAACGAGACTCAGTGGGCTGAGGCTCAGTCCAAGTTCGCTGCCGACGGTCATGAAAGGGTCGATGAATTCGTCGAAGGATGGGTATACGTGTCTAAGCCCAGCGACGACCCGACAATGGGCAGTGGATTCGCTTGGCGTGACGGAGTTCTCTACTACGTACAGAATCCCCTCATACTCATGCTGGTGCCACCCTTCGCTTCAGAATTTGCCGACGGCGCCCCGCCCTCATGAACTCCTGAGTAGCGGGATGGACGGCGGTCCCCGTGACTACGCAAGGCGGGACGCGGGAACGGGCGGCGTGGCGATGGCAGGTTCCACTGCGACACAACTAGATCTTCGACCGCCACCCGGCCCCGCTGGAAATGTGCGTCGTTAGTGTCAAGGTATGAGAACTTTGCGTTGTGCCGTCTCCGCCGTTGTCGTTATTGCCCTGACCGCGTCACTGGCTTCGTGTACGCCCGCCCCCGTGCCAAGTACCCCTCGAGGGCAAACCGCCACGGCCGCACCCGCAGACACATCGCCACTCACGTGTGACGATCTGGTTTCACCAGACGCCGCAGTGGCCGCTCTCACAGGCTCGAATGGTGTGACTCCCGACGTGGCGAAGGCTGTCCAACCCTCCCATGCACTCGAGCACGCGCTGCTCACTGGAGCAGGCGGACTCGCCTGCTCCTGGCGCGTCGGAGCGGGGCAGCTGGCTATTGGCGCCGAACAAGGCGACTGGGCCTATCTGAGTATTGATGTGCTGCCCGACGCTGCGTTGGATTGGGTCCCCCCGTATGCCGGCGACGCCCCGTCCGCCGAGCACAGGAAAGTTGGCCAGATCGAGGCAACAACCGCTGCCGGTGAGAGCGGGTGGCGGATCTCCGCACCCGTCGAGTCCGCCTGGGTGGACGTCAGGGTCACCTCGTCGGCTGTCATCAGTGGTGGCAGCCGATTCGAGGGCGCTCCTCTTGAGAGCGTTCTCGATGGAATGATGCCCGCCGCGGAAGAGTCCTTTGCGGCCGTCACTGCGGCAACATCCAAGCAGATGAGTTGGCCTGCCCTTCCATTCCGCGAAAGCGAGGCGCGCTGCGACGGCGGCCTCAACCAAGTGGGCATTGAGAACGCACTGCAACTCAACGGTGCGCCGGTGGAATACAGCCTGCTCGACTCCCGTGAAAAGACCATCGACGCACTCTCCGACGCTGTGGAGGCGCGCATTGGAGTGTTCCGGTGTGAACTGTTCGCGGAAGGGTTCGGCTACACCGAGATCACCGTCGTACGCGACTTCCAGACGATCCTCGCGGAGCTGACGACGCTGCCCGACATGGCATCGGCGCTCGAACCGATCGTTCTCGAAGGATCGGTAGAAGGCGAGACTGCTCTGCAGGCACGTCGCGACGACGGCCCCCACTCACCCCTCTACTTCACTCTCGGCCAGACGCTCTACGGCGTCTCGTCCGACGGACCGGCTACGGTCGCTGAGGCGATCATCGCCCAGACCCGCTAAGGCCGCATCACCATCCAACACGGCCCTTGTTACCGTTGAGGGTTCCTTGTTTGACTGATGCGGCGCGACATGTACGCGGAGCAGGCGAGCGAGAGCCGCGCGCGATGGGATGATCGTGGCATGGAACTCACGGACCTTTCCGGATCGGTGCGGGTCGTCCTTCATCCGGTCAAGTACCAGTTCGAATCGGTGGTCGGTGACATATGGGATGACAATTGGCTCATCATTGAAGGTGATGTCGATTCGGGAGAAGCGAAGTGGTCGTTTCGAGATCCGTCGTTGGTTGTCGACGAAGCACTGGAGATCGCAAATTGGCTTGAGCGGGTTGGCACTCAGCTTGAGGCGCCCACTGATGTTAGTGACAGTGCTGGCATTGAACCGTCCCTGACTTTCACCGAGCCGAACCTTGCATTCAGCGTCAGAAGCTACAGGGAAGACACTGCTGTCATTCGAGTCCATTTCTCTCTAGAGTCGTTGCCTCCGACTCGGCGCGGCTCGGAAATCGATCATTTCGCCGAGTACGCCTTCCGGGTCGAAATTGAGATCACACTCGTGGATGCGCTTAGAGCCGCTGCGACCTGGCGGGAGGAACTCGCTGCCTTTCCTCGGCGCTGAGAACTGAAGAGTCCCGCCTGACGTTCCCCAACGCCACTCCCCCGAGGCTTCGGAACTTCGACGAATTAGCGCCGAATCTGCTGCCGTAGACGTCCGTCTTGCGGGTGCCTAGTACCGTATTCTTGCGCCGTGAAGAACTTGCGGCGAGGCTCCTATGACCGGTCCGCGGATGCGGCTTACTTCAACATCTCACCTCGCATAAAAGCTGGGGAGGCCGTTCGGCAGGACGTTCACGAAATCGACGGCCGCGGCGAAGTCATCCTTGACTTCGATAAAGACGGCAAGCTTCTAGGGGTCGAGATCCTCGGCGCCACGTCCCTACTGCGCCCGTCCACCCTGAAACAAGCCAAGCGAATCGGCTGACCCAGTAGCGCTCCGGTTCTATGGCCGTTCCGCTCCCGGGCGGTGATGCCGCTATTCTGCGGCAATAGAGCACCGCCACTCTTCTTCAATAGCACAGGGGTGGCGGGAAAATTCGGCTGCGTCAGCCGATGAGTGTCGACCATGCGACATCGATCACGCAGAGACCATCGTCGGTTTCGCGGTAAAAGACGTAGCCGGGATGTTTGTCACCGGGAGTCGCCCCCTCGGGAAGACCCTCCAGGTTGATGTTCCACTGCGGATCGAGTGGTACTTGTTCATCCCAGTAGTCGGCAAAGAACCGTTCCGGCTCGCCTGCAGAGCGGCCTTCCCAATCTTTTGCCGTACCGAGATCGGCTTCGGCGTCTTCGCAAACGAGATCAGATGTCCCGCCAGAAGCGAGGTCTTTGATGAGGTTCTCGGTAGTTTGGATAACTTGAGCACCGTCGTTCCCCCAAATTAGCGTGTCTACGGAGCACCCGCTCAAGACCACTGCGCACACAGTTGCGAATCCGGCGAGAGCGAGAGCGCGACGAGGCTTCATGCCTTGAGGCTACAAGATGGCACCTCGCCGAATCACTTGAAGCGGAGATTCCTAGAGCCCGCGTGATTTCTTATAGTGCCCGCTCCGCGTTCCGTTTCCGGTTGGTGGACGCGCCGAACTATTGGGGCTCAGGTTGTCAGCGTGGACGGGCGAGCGTTCGGGCCATTCAGTTCGCGGCCACCACGACCGGACGCCGCTCCATTGCCCGCCAGGCTCCTCCGGACAGTGGGCTCAGCGTGACGAGCGTGTAGACGACCGCGATGATTCCGAAGGCGAGCGACAGGCCGATCGTGTCGGCGGCGATGCCGCCGAGCAGGGCGCCGAACGGCACACCCGCCCACGCACCGGCGTTGATCAGGCCGAACACCCGGCCGCGCATGTGTTCGGGAACGCGTTCAAGCTCCACCGTGCCGAGGATCGGATTGATCGCCCCAGCCGCCAGGCCCGAGAGCGCGGTCATCGCAACGAGCACGGGAAGCGGCGCACCGACGGCGAAGGCAGCGCTCGACGGGCCGCCAGCCAGGGCGAAGCAAACCGCCAGGGTCACACGGCGGGGCACCCGGTGAGCGACGAAGCCGAAGGCCACGTTTCCCACCAGGGCGCATCCGCCCATGACCGCCACCAGCAGACCGAGAGCGGCCGCGCCCCCTAGACGATCGTTCGCGTAGAGGGGCATCAGGGTCGAGCCGCGCGCGGCGTCGAGCAGATTCGTGACCAGTACGAGGCCGACGACCAACCGCATCAACGGGTCATGGATGACGAAGCGGAAGCCTTCGGCCAGGTCGGCCCAATAGGAGGAACGGGGAGTGTCGACACTGTCGCCCCTCAGCCTGACGGTGGCAGGAACGGCTGCCACGAACGCCCAGGTCAGCAGGGCTGAGACTGCGAACGTGGCCGCGTTGACGAATAGGGCTGCGATCGGCCCCAGGAACGCGACGAGCAGACCGGCGATCGAGGCACCGATCAGCTTGGCGAAGCGCTCAGAACCATCCAACAGCCCGACACTCTGCTCGATCCGCACGCCGGCCCTTACGGTCAACCCGGGCAGCATGACGCGCCGCGCAGTCTGCCCGGGGGTGTCGAGCAGACCACCCGCGAATACCAGAATAAGAAGGGCCCAGAATGGCAGCCCGACGGTCAGCGCCAGTACCGGCATGGCCAGCACGGTGGCACCACTCACGAGGTCCGCAACGATCGCCGCTCTGCGGTGACCCACCCGGTCCACGACAACCCCGCCGAGCGCCCCGCCGACCACAACCGGGGCGGTAGCGAAGAATGCCGCGATTCCCACCTCGACGCCCGACCCACCGAGGCCGAGGACGTAGAAGGGGATGGCGAACGCTGTGATCACGTTGCCTGTTTGCGAGATCGCGTGGGCAGCCAGCAGGGCCGAGAGGGCGCCCATTGCGCGGCGGTCGCGAGGCAGCGCCTCCCCCAGGTTCTTACTCATCGGCGGCCTGACTCAGGGACGGCGATAAGCCTGGTAGACGAGCACGACGGGCTCGGCGCCATCGGCCGTGGCCGTGTCGTGAGCGGCGCTCGCGTCGACCCACCGGTTGACCAGTGCTTCGAGCTCG
This sequence comes from Cryobacterium sinapicolor, assembly GCF_004403465.1. Classification (GTDB taxonomy): domain Bacteria; phylum Actinomycetota; class Actinomycetes; order Actinomycetales; family Microbacteriaceae; genus Cryobacterium; species Cryobacterium sinapicolor. Next base: position 6,819 of record NZ_SOGQ01000079.1, read on the forward strand.
GCCCGCATGGTGCCCAGTTCCTCGACGGTGAGACGCAGGCTGCGGTCACCACTCGCGCCCGCTGCGACCCACTCGCGGGGCAGGGCAGGCGTCGCGTCGATGTAGTCGGTATACCGGGCGGCGTAGGCCTGGGCAATCGACTTCTGCAAAACAGACGACGCCGCGAGTTTGTCGGGGTCGTCGAGCAGATCGGCGGGCTCCCAGCTGGTCAGCAGGGTCGTGGCCTTCCACCAGCGTTCGCGGTGGTCGGTGCTCTGAGCCTCGGCCGGCTCGATCAGGGCGATGGAAGCAAGCTTGCCGAGATGGTAGCTGATGGTACCGGGAGCCTCATCGACGACGTCGCCGAGTTGGGCTGCGGTCAGCGGGCCGCGTTCGCGCAGCAGGCCGAGTAGACGCAGCCGGGTCGGATGCGCGAGGACCCGCATGGAGGCGGCCGAGTTGAGCGTGGTGCGTGAGGAGTCGCGGGGGGTCATACCGATGACACTATAAGAACAACAGTTATTGCGCAATGATTGTTGCGCAATAACTGTTACTCGATCTGTCTCTCGCTCCTAAGCTGAGCCCATGGTCAACGAGGCGGAACATGAGGGCCGGGCTCTTCGGGTCGAAGGTTTGGTGAACGCACGCGATCTCGGTGGCCTCCCCCGTCAAAATGGAGCACTGACTCCCAGGGGCGTTTTCTTCCGTTCCGAGAATGTTGACTGGGTTACTCCGGCGGGGTGGGGCCAAGTGCACGAAGCCGGCATCCGCACCATCGTCGACCTCCGCCAGGCAGGCGAACGGGCGCGGGACACCCAGCCGCGGCCCGAGTGGCTGACCACTCTCCGAGTCGATCTGGACGGCCTCGATGATGCCGTTTTCTGGAAGGACTTCTGGAGCAATGGGCTCAGCGGCACGGCCCTGTACTTCTTGCCGCATCTTGAGGCGATGCCCGAGCGTAGCGTCGCTGGCCTGTCCGCGTTGGCCAGCGCGCCAGAAGGCGGCATTCTCTTTCATTGCATGGGCGGACGAGATAGAACCGGACTCATCGCGATGCTGCTCCTCGCTGCCATTGACACGGAACCGGACGCCATCGTCGACGATTATCTTGAAACAGTCAGACTGGCCGATCTTCGAGCGGCAACATCGAATCGGAACAACGCCGAACCCGAGATTGAGGCGCTGTGTCAGACCTACGGCACGACAACAGAGGGAGCATTCCGCTCCGCACTTCTCGGCCTCGACTTGGTCGCGCTCCTCGAATCCCCGTGGCTCAACGAAGCCAACAGGGCTGCGGTCACGAGTTGGCGAAGCAACGTGTAACCGGGTACCCAAAATGACGCACTGAGAGTTCCGCTTCCGCAGCGACGTGCTGGTCAGCGTTTCGTGGGTTCCTCGGGTGGGGTCACTCTGGCGAGGATCGTTCCAGACTCGTCACCGATTGAGAGCACGAACACAGTGTCATTGAGCCAGACGGCACCATTCGTGTTGCAGGAAAACGGCAAGGACGTCGGTTCGTCACCTGTCAGAATTCTGATTCCCTGCTCTCCGGAGTGCGAGCAGTCGCCCTTCTCGGCCATGACGCCTCTGGCCGGTGAAGACGCGCGAACCATCTTCCAATCTATGAACCTTTCCGTGGCGTCCGTGTTCGGCGGTGCCCCTGTCAGCACATCGCCGACGGAATTCACGGCGAGCACGGGTTTTCGAGGCGGGTATGTGACTATCGGTGAACGAGTTCCATCGGCGCCGATCGCAAACGTTTCCCTCTCCGTGCTGACGTAGACCGTGCCGGCGGGATCGATATCGATAGCAACAGCGGCGGCGGTGACCCCCGATTCCGCACCCAGCACAGTCGTTTGCTGCCCGTCCCTCGCCACGGTTCGAATCGCGAAAGGCCTCATGTAAGCCGACTCGAGCGGAGTCATCGCGCCTTCGGGCACCATCGCGCCCAGAAAATCGACGAAAACCAGTAGCCCATCAGCCCCGGCCGCCACGTCGCCAATCGTGGTCGCATCGACGTCGACAGGCGTCCACGTCTCAGCATCCGTGTCGTAGAGATAGATCCCCGTCTCGATCTCGGTCCCTGCCTTGCCCGTTCTGGACACAGCGAGAACCGATGGGGAGATGGCTGATATTCCATGAACTCGTGTAAACATCTCGTCATTGAATCGGCGCAGGGTGTCGCCAGCACTATTCAGGTGCAACCAAGACCCCGCGGACTCGGTCCAGAACCCGCCCGCAGTGTCCTGGGTCATGTTCGTCATGGAATAGGTAACGTCAATCCGGTCTTCGGGGCCGCCGTCCAAGGCGTTGTCGAACTCGATGGGCACGACCCGCCACGAGGTCGGCGGAACAGATGAACAGGCGCTGAGGGAAGCCAGAACCACTACAGCCCCCCACATCGACAACCAGCTTCTGTGCACCATGCATTCAGGATGGCCTAATTCACCGACGACCTCCCGACGAACACGGCCCGAGGCATCCAACGGCCCGTTCACGGTTACTCATGCGGATGAGCGCTCATGGTTCGCTTCTTTCGCAGCACAACGACAATCGCTCCCCCGATGACGAGCAGGCCACCAACCGCGCCAAGAAGTCCAAGCGGCACGCTGGTCGACAGATACGCACCACCTGCGATCACGAATGCGACGCCGATCGAGGCCAGGACACCCTGGACGACTAATGTTTCGCGCATGAGCTTGCTCCTGAATCGTGCGGTCGAGGTGCACATGAGTGACAGCCTCGCACAGGCTTATGCCGCCGGGCAGCGATTCCCTCTAGACGTTCCCTCTGAGAGCGGATCTGGGCGGCCCGCCAATGCGGAAGGCCTACAGCTTGAATTTGAAGCCGAGGTCTTCGGGGTAGTCGCCGAGCCCGGTGAGGGTCGTGGCCGCACTCTGCAGTGCCGCGAGGGCCACGCCGAGCGTGCCGGGGCCGAAGCTGACACGCGAGACGCCGAGTTCGGCGAGACGCTTGAGCGGCACCAGGCCGGGGACGCCGATCACCGAGATGCGGCCGTTCACTTCGTCGAGCGCCCGCTTGACCTTGTCCTCATCGGTGAGGCCGAGGAAGAAGATCACGTCGGCGCCGGCATCGAGGTAGGCGTTCGCGCGGGCGACGGCCTCGGTCCACTCGCCGCCGCCGGCGAGGGTGTCGACCCGGGCGTTGATCACGAGCGGCACGCCGGCCGCCTCAGCGCCCTCGCGGGCTGCGGCCACCCGGGCCGCCGCGGTACCAATATCGAACTGGGGGGACTTGGCCGCGCCGACAGAGTCCTCGATATTGATGCCGGCCGCGCCGCCCTCCTCAATCAGGCGACGAACATTGCGGGAGACGCCGGCTGCATCTGCTGCATAGCCCTTCTCGAAGTCGATCGAGACGGGCAGGTCGACCGCGCTGGTGATGATGCGCGCCGCGATGATGGCCTCGTCGACGGTGAGTCCCTCACCGTCCTGCAGGCCGCGCACATTGGAGACGGAGTGGGAGGCACTAGCAAGGGCCTTCACACCCGGCGTCTGGGCCACAGTGGTCGCCGTGATAGCGTCCCACACGTTCGTGACGATGAGCGGGGTTCCCGAAACGTGCAGAGCGTTGAGGAGTTCGGCCTTCTGAATGAGTGAGCTAGACATCGGCCCAGTCTGCCGGGTGCTGGGCCGGCGACGTCCAGACATGGAGGGCATCGTCAGGTTGGGTTCAGGGAAATCCCAGACTGGATGTCAATCGCGGAAGACGATCGTCCGCCGGGAGTCACCACCGCCGTCACTACACGCGAGCTGCTCACGGTATGTCGTCGTCGTTTCATTGCATCTTGCGCACCGTAGTGTCCAATGGAAATCCGTTTGCGCACCGCCCGTCGAGCGTTCCCGTTGAAGGTTCGCGTTGCAGGACAGTCCGTCCTGCAACGCGATCTCGGCTGCTAGCTATTGCCTCGGTGTTGGCGCTGGATGGTTCGGTAGATGGTGGAGCGGGCGACATTGAACAACTCAGCAAGCTCGGCCGTTGTGTGAGTACCAGCGTTGTAGACCTCCATCAGGTGCTTCTGCTGCGCCGGAGACAGCTTCGGTGGTTTGCCGCGTAACCGGCCCTTCGCTTTCGCCACTTGCATGCCCTCTTTCGTTCGAGCGCGGATGAGATCGGACTCGAATTCCGCGACCATGGCGAGGACGTTGAAGAGGAGTCGGCCCACTGGATCATTCGGATCATGCACGGAGCCGCCGATGCTGAGCTTCACTCCCTTGGCGGTCAGCTCGTCGACGATGTCTTTTGCATCCCGGAGCGACCTGGCCAGACGATCGAGTTTGGCCACCACGAGTGTGTCCCCGCTCCGGCAGGCAGAAAGCGCTTCGCGTAATCCCGGCCTCGCACGGTTGGTTCCCGTCAGGCCATGATCGGTGTAGATCAGGTTCGATCTAACGCCCAGTCGTTCCAAGGCGTTTTGTTGGGCGGTAAGGTCTTGCTCATTTGTGGATACGCGCGCGTACCCGATCAGTAGTTCAGTCATGACGGCACAATTCACCTCGACCCGCCGGGCCGTCAACAATTGTCCATTGGGTCGGGACTGGTATACTTTTACTACTTAGTAAAAGGTGGTGATTGACATGACAGCAGGTGTTCTTGCTCGTTCCGCCAGGGCTGCGAGTGGACTCACGCAAAGCCAGCTCGCGATTCGCTCAGGGATCGCCGGTTCGTCGCTCTCCCTGATTGAACACGGCAAGCGCGAACCGACGGTCGCTACACTCGAGGCACTGTTGCGAGCGACCCGCCACACGATTGTGACAGTCCCGACGGTACGCAGCGATGCCGCCCGCATCGCCTCCGAGATCGGCGAAGCAATCACCAGATCGGATGAAGTCTCGGCGTTCCGGCGGTTCCTTCAACTCGCCGACAACCTCGCTTCAGAACGCGGAGCCACCCGAGTCGGCCTCGCGTTGAGCGAGCCGTCCCCCACCGGGTCCGAGCGATGGGACGCCGCGATCGCCGCTCTTTGCGAATACCGGCTCAAGGCAGACGCCCTGCCCGTTCCGGATTGGGTCACGAGGCAAGTAGGACACCCTGACAGCCCGTGGGCACCGCGCACAAGTGACTACGACATCCCGGCAGACCCGGCGCGAGTACCCGTCGAGTTCCTCCGCCGCGGCATCCTGATTGAAGCCGAAACCCTGGAAAGCATCTAGTGCCAGGAGATCAACTCGACCGCGACGACCTCATCCGCGGCATCAACGCGGTTATCGCTAAACTCCGCGCGGCCGGCCAGCCTGCAGGCATCCGAATCGTTGGAGGCGCTGCCCTCGCTCTTCGGTACTTCGACCGCCGAACGACCGCAGATGTCGATGCGCACCTGCAGCCAGAGCAACCAATTCTGAAGGCTGCGGTTGAAGTCGCCGACGAGAACGGCTGGCCGCAGGACTGGCTCAACAGCAAGGCCACTATGTTTCTACCGTCCTACGGGGCTGACCCTGGCTGGGAGGTCCTCTACGCGAACGAGGACATCACGGTGGAAGTGGCCTCGCCCCGGGCACTGCTAGCCATGAAGCTCAACGCATCGCGCCCGGGGCGCGACGTGCAGGACATCGCCAACCTGCTCGCGATCTGCGATGTTCGTGAACTCAGTGCGGCCGAGGAATTGTTGAATGACTTTTTCCCGGGAGACGGGCTCCCAGACAAGGCACTGCGCCTCCTCGAACCCATCTTCAAGCAGGGGATCCCCGCAGTCCCAGCATCGCCGCCCCCTCCCCTCCTAGGTACGCGCACCTCACATCGAGCACCTCAACAACAGCCCGGCCCCGCAGAATAGGGGAGCTCCGCGGTTCCCAAATGGCCTCCAGCTGCCCAACGCCGACTCGAAGCCATGGCGGCCAATTCTGTGCCCCATGAGGGTCCGGCTTACGGGTCGGCCCGCGATGCGAACAGATAGTCTGGCGCTGAACGAGGGGTGGTGAATGAAATGAAGAAGTCAGACATGCTTCCAGGGCTGGCTGCCGCACAGTGGGTGCGTTTTCTTGCACCTCTCTCGAAAGTCGTGATGGTCCTCTCGCTCATCGACCTTGCCGTCTATGTAGTGACGGGGGGCAACGGCCGAAACGGTGCCACCATGGACGTACGCTCTTTTCGCCGTGACGATCACGATCTTTTTCGTAGTTATTTTGCTCATGTTCGCAGGGCTGGAGAAGGGCCATCGAGAGGCGAACGCAGGGTACACAACGACTGGTGGGAAGTATCCCGACGTACCCCAACTGGATTCCCGCACCGGGAAGGTCGTGAGGGAGATCGGGCAGGCCTTGACAACCAAACAACCCGCGCGATCGAAGCGGCTCAAGTGACCTTCTAGCCGACACGGACCGTGGTCGGTTGGATTCGGCTTACGGGCCGGCCCGCAGTCCCAACAGATTGCCTGGCGCTGAGCGCGCGGTCCCGACGCGTATGAGGTTCCAAATTCGGGCACCGCCTTGTTCGAGAACCGCAGAGCGAGTCGGGGCGGGTGTCGATGCGAGACTGGGCCTGTGCTGGAAAACAACGAACGTCGTCTCGTGACTGCCGCCGAGGCGATAGTGCGATCACTGCCAGACAATGACACGTACACGGTCGCCTCGGCGGCCATGGATACCCAAGGCAACGTCCACACTGGCGTGAACGTCTTTCACTTCACGGGTGGGCCATGCGCCGAACTTGTCGTTATTGCAGCCGCCGCGCAGGCCCTCGCCGGCCCCCTGGTCACCATCGTCGCGGTCGGTGACCGTGACCGTGGTGTGCTTGCTCCGTGCGGCCGGTGCCGACAGGTCTTGCTCGACCTTCACCCCGATGTGGCAGTCATCCTGCCCCTCCCTGGTGGCGCCGTGACAGCGGAACCCATACGCGATCTACTGCCCCGGAGCTACTCGGCACCGGACCTCGCATCCGGCCCCAGAATCGTCTACTTCAACCCTCGCTACTACGACAGCATCGCTTCGGGTCAGAAGACAGTCACGATCCGCCACCACGATCCCATCCAGACTGGATCGGCAGTGCTTGTATTCGACGACGGAGACACCATTCGGCGGCTCAACGCGAAGATCGAGAGCGTCGAATCACGGCGCTTTGATCACCTGACTAACGACGACGCCCACCAGGAAGACTTCCCCGACGCGGACGCACTTCGCGGAGCACTACGCACGCACTACCCCGACCTCGAAGGCCATGATGTCGTGGACGTAGCATCGTTTCACCTGATGACTGCATGACGCGGTCACGGTTCCTCTTGCGGGGAACATCACGACAGTGGGCACTTCACTCTTGGGTTATAGGACGCTGACGCCCCGGAGCGTCGTGGGAGTACAACTCAATGTGCCAAATAGCGATCAAAGAACGCCGCCACAGAGCGCAAAAAGTCACAGCGAAAGCCATAGCCAGCCATGTGCCCCCGCTCCACCGCTTCCCCCTGGGGATCAGTCAACCGTGGCTTGAACGAGGCCAAGTTTCAACGATCGTTTCTCTTGTGGGCAACATCGGCAGCGGGGTTAACAGTGAGGCGCTCGCTTACTCAGAGGAACCAACCCGACCGGTGCGTCATCGCCTCTTCAAACACGAAGTCGTCAGCAGCTTGAAAGGTCGCCGCGGTTTAGGTAGGGGGTGGGCAGGATGACTGCCGCGCGATCAGTGTTGTCGGGACTACGACGGTGGAGGTTCCGGCGCCACCCAACTGGTGAATCAAGGCACGCGCGGCCGCGACTCCGAGACCGTAGCGGTCTACGGCGATGGAGGTGAGGGACGGCGAAAGGAAGCGACTCGTTGCCAGGTCGTCGTGGCCGACGACACTGACATCCACACCAACCCGCAGCCCGACATCTGACGCCGCGGAATACACAGCGGTTGCAAGGTAGTCGCTACTAGTGATGATGCCCGTCGGGCGCGTCTCGGAGGACTCCTCGAGCACGTTCGTCAACACCTCGACGGCCCGATCGTGCCTCATTTCACTGGAGATGGTTCGCGCTTCGAAGGCGAGCTCGCCTTGGAGCGCAAGAAAACAACCCGTCCTCTCGTTATCAGCACTGTGTTCTTTGGGGGCGGCTACAAGCGCGATCCTCGAATGCCCGAGCCCAACCAGGTGTTTGACGGCTTGGCGAACAGCCCCCTCGCTATCGACATGCACTCGGCTCGCGTCGATGTCCGGGGCGTGCTGCGCGGCGTTGATGAAGACGATCGGCTTCGCAGTGGCGTCATGCCATCTAGAAGCTGCCGAGCCGCCACCGATGGGAGCGAGCGCGAGCCCATCGACCTCTCGTGCGATGAAGGTCGATAGGAGTTCCGACTCACGGCTCGGTGTATAGTCCGCGGAGCCGATCACAACGCCGAGTCCCGCTTCGGCGCAGGTTGCATCGAAGCCGTTGATGACATCAAGGAAGAACGGGTTGCGCAAATTGCGGATCAACAGGCCCACCGCACCGGAGCGTCCGGTCCGGAGTGCCACACCGGACACCCAAGGCACATATCCCAGCTGCACGGCAGCCTCTTTGACGCGCTCACGTACCGTGTCGCTCACGCCCGGTCGGCTGTTGAGGGCAAAGCTCGCGGCCGACGTGGACACACCCGCTGCACGAGCCACGTCGCTGAGGGACACGCGGCGTCGGCGCTCCATAGTCATCATCCATTCATAGCTGGCGGTGGGCGCAATCGCTGCCGTGAGCATCGAATCGTGCCCCTTGCCCATCGTTGTTCACTTGGAATTCATCAGAAACAACGTTAGGTGGTGGCAGCAAACTATAACGTTATAGTTCCCACCACGATGAAAGGTTCTCTTCGATGTCTACCCTCCGACGCCACGTCGCGGCTACCACCCTTGCCGCCCTCACCGCGGTCGCCCTGGTCGGCTGCTCCTCCATGACCGAAGCTGCGCCTAGCCCAGCGGCCTCCGAAACGCCCGATTTTACTGGCCAGACCCTCATCACCTACAACTCACCCGAATCTTTCGCGAACTTCAGCGCCCTGCTCGCGCAGTTTGCGTCCGAGAGCTCTGTGACCGCCCCCAGTGACACGAAAAACTCCGGCCAGGCGCTTGCGGCACTCGTTGCCGAGAAGGCGGCCCCGCTGGCCGACGCGGTGTACCTCGGTATAGCATTCGGCCCGAAAGCGGTCGAGGCTGAGGTCACCGAGGCCTACAAACCCGAAGGGTTCGAGAACATCCCGGACAATCTCAAGGACCCAGAAGGCAGGTGGTTCGCGGTACACACCGGCGCGATCGCCTTCATCTGCAATGACGACGCGCTCGGTGATCTTGAGTGTCCAACACGGTGGGCCGACCTGCTGAAACCGCAATACAAGGGCATGGTCGCGTACCTAGACCCGTCGCAAGCGGCGATTGGATATTCAGTGGCCGCCGCGGCAAACCTCGCCCTCGGGGGCACGATCGATGACTCCACCCCGGGCCTCGAGTACCTCGCCCAGTTGAAGGCGAACGGAGCCATTACTCCCGCCCAGACCGCGACCGCGAAGGTGGTCCAGGGCGAGATCCCGATCCTTATTGACGCCGACTTCAATGGCTACCCAGCGAAATACAACGAGAATGCGCCGCTCACCATTAATATTCCGGCCGAGGGCTCGCTGCAGGTGCCCTACATAGTCGGCTTGGTCGCCGGAGGCCCCAACCCGGAGCTCGGCAAGGCGTGGCTCGACTATCTGCTCTCTGAACAAGGGCAGGCCACTCTGGCTGAGGGCTTCGTTCGGCCGATCTCGGGCGAGGTCCCGGCTGAACTCGCGAAGAAGGTGGCGAAGGATGCCGACTTCGAGCGGGCCGTCGTCGTCGACTACGCGGCTCTGGCCGCGGCTCAGGCCGACTTCGTCGCCGCATATCAGGTCGCGATGGGTTAACGCATGACGCTCTCACGCCGCAGTTTCGGGTGGGGCGGCCTTGCGGTCGCCCTGCCCGGGCTGGCAGTTCTCGCCTGGTTTCTCGTTCGCCCGCTTTCCGGACTCGTCGTCGACTCTCTGCACCTCACTTCGCTCGGCGTGCGGTCGCCCGGCCTGACGCTCGTCAACTATCAGACGATTGCGACGGATGCTGCGCTACGCAGCTCCATGGTGACAACCGTGGTTCTGGCGCTCGTCGTCACCGTGATCACCCTGTTGATCTGCACGCCCACGGCTCTCACCCTCGCGCGTTCGGGCCCCCGACTCTCGGCCATCATCGACGCGATCCTGGTCTTCCCGCTCGCCCTCCCCGGAATCGTGATCGGATTCTTCGTCATCGTCTTGCTCGGACGAAACGGGCTGGTGTCGCAGATCGTCGAGGCAACGACGGGCGAACCTGGGGGGCGCTGGGCTTACACCGCCGGCGGGCTCGCAGCGGCTTACGTCTACTTCTGCATCCCGCGCGTCGTCGGAACTCTTCGCGGCGCCGCCGCCACACTCGACGGCGAGCTGCGAAACGTTGCTGCCTCGCTGGGCGCGTATCCCGCTCGTGTGGCAGCCACGGTGACGCTCCCCCTGCTTCGCGCGCCCCTACTGGCCTCGGCTGGGGTATGCATGGCGACCTGTTTGGGGGCCTACGGCACGGCAGCCACCCTGTCCGAGGGCATCCGGGTACTCCCTCTTGACGTGGCCGACACGCTGTACAACACCGGCAACCAAGGGCTTGCGGCGGCACTCTCGGTCGTTCTCGCCCTGCTCGCCGTGGGATCTCTCGCGGTGTGTTCCTTCGGGGCCTGGCTGATTGATCGGCGAAACCGCGACCGCGCAACCCCACTGTCCCTAATTCCCACCGCTCCCGTAATGGGAACATCGCAAGAATCCGCGGCGCCCGTGAGAGCGGCGTCTGAGGCTGACCGGTGAACCGCCGACCTGGCCACCGTGAGTGGATAGGCCCGCTGTCCCTCGTGTTCTGCGTACTGCTCGTAGTCGTACCGATCGTGGCAACAATCATCGTTTCGTTTTCACCCGACGCATCGAACATGAGCCTATTTGGTGGCATCACCACCGAGTGGTACGCCCGCGCCTGGCTGCTGCTCCTGCCGAAGATCGGACCGACGCTTACGGTCACGAGCATGGTGCTGGTCGGCGCGATGATCGTCGTCTTCCCGCTCTGTCACGCTCTCGCTCGCCGACTCGTGCCCGGTGGTGCAGTGATCCGTCAGATCACGATGCTCCCCCTCGCCGTACCGGGAGTCGCTCTGGGCCTTGCGCTCGCGGCATCCGATCCTGCACTTCGCTCGAGCGGGGTTCTTCTCGTGGTCGGCCAGCTGCTGATCACGGTGCCGTTCCTCGTCGCCGGCCTCGTTCCGGCGCTCGCCGATCCGGATCTGGTGGAGGCGGAGCGTGTTGCCGCGACCCTCGGCGCGGGCCCGGTTCGTCGCCTTCTCACCATCACGCTGCCCTCCATCCGGCTCTCGCTCGCGGCGGCCCTACTGATGGCGGCGGCGCTCTCGATCGGGGAGTTCAACTTGAGCTTCTTTGTCGTGTCTCCCGCTTATCAGACCGCTCCTTTCGCGCTGTTCTCGGCTTTCCTCACCCAACGGGTAGAAGTGGGGGCCGCTGGATCAATGCTGTTCGGAGTCGCCCTACTTCCCGCCGCAATCGTGGCCGCAATGCTTGCCCGATCGTCACTCTCCCGGAAAGAAACATCATGACCTCCGCCTCACCGTCCGCAGCCAGTCGACAGCGAACCCCGGGGGAAGTGGGGTCTGGCCCGCCCCCGACACTTCGGCTCGACGGTGTAGGGCATCGCTACGGAGCCACGACCGCGCTTCACGACGTCAACCTCTCCGTCGAGCGCGGCGAAGTGCTGGCGCTTGTCGGCCCCAGCGGATGCGGCAAGTCGACGCTCCTGCGGATCGTTGCGGGCCTCGTTGCCCCATCATCCGGCACGCTAATGATCAATGGGGCCGACGCAACGAAACTTCGGGCGGAACGTCGGGGCGTGGGATACGTGCCACAGTCGTACGCTCTGTTTCCACATCTGTCTGTGCGGGACAACATCGGCTATGGGCTCGCCGCACGCCGCGTACCGAGACAGCTGCGCGATGAGCGAATCGATCGGGTGTTGGAATTGACCCGGATGAGTTCATACGGCGGACGCGCTCCATCCGACCTGTCCGGGGGGCAACGGCAACGAGTGGCCCTCGCTCGGGCACTCGTGGTGGAGCCGAGCGTCCTGCTCCTCGACGAACCTCTGTCTGCTCTCGACCCGCAGCTGCGAGATGGGATGCGGCGCGAACTGCGCGCACTTCTAGCTGCGGCGGACTGTAGCACGATCATCGTGACTCACGACCAATCAGAGGCGCTCGGACTTGCCGACCGAGTGGCGGTGATGCAAGATGGACGACTCATTCAGACTGGGACGGTCCACGCCGTCTGGAACGCTCCGGCCCACCCGTTCGTGGCCGAGTTCGTCGCCGGTGCAGCGACCTTTTCCGCGGTTTCAGAGAATGGCGTCATCGTGCTCGCCGACGACTGGCGGCTTCCTGCCGCGCATTTTTCAGCCCCCGGTGACGTAGCGACCGTGCCCGACGGACCATGCTTTGTGGTTGTGCGCCAGATCGACGGAGTCGTGCTCCGCGAGCATCCGGACCCTGGCTCCCGGGAAGCGATCGTCGTCGATGCGGAACCCCGCGGCTCGACGTGGTCGCTGCGAGTTCGCCTGCTCGTGGACGGTCGAGACAACCCGGGTCAGCCGGAGCTCACCGTGTCGAGCGCGACGGCCTGGCTCCCCGGACTCAGGTTGGGCCTGTCCCTGCGCGCACCCGGAACGACCATCCATCCCGCCCCGCCCCTCAACGCGGCTCCAGCTCCAGGCGCAATGCGCCCACCGACTCGACGAGGACGGCCCACATGAGTTTCACCCTGCACATCGTTGGCGTCTCTGCCACTGCGCCCGTGCCCTCTTCAGCAGCCAGCGGATATCTGCTTGCCGGGCCAGACGGCTCAGTGCTCGTCGACTGCGGCCCCGGCATCGTTTTGGAGCTAGCTCGACAGCGCCTTCTCGACGACGTTGTCGCGGTCGTCGTGACACATCGGCACGCGGATCATGCCCTGGACTTGGGCGCCCTCGCCTACCGCCTCCAGTTTCCGTCACCGCGATCGGCTCCCGTGCCACTGTACCTGCCGGCCGAAAGTCTCGACTTCGTGGCGCAATTCGATAGTCTGATCGGTATCGCCACGGTGCCGACGTTGCAGGCGCCCCTGGCGCAGGCGTTCGACGTACGCGGGCTCAATCTTGACTCTACTGAGCCGTTCGAGGTCATTCCTGGACTTCAGCTCACGGCCTTTGCCGCCCACCACGCCGTACCCAGCGCGTCGCTGCGGTTCGAAGACATCGTCACCGGCGGCATCGTGGCCTTCTCCAGTGACACGTCGGAATGCTCCGGCGTGCGCGCAGCTGCCGCCGGGGCCGACCTGTTCGTGTGTGAGGCTACGTATCTGACCGCGACCGTGGCCGAATTGGAAGGCCACGGCCACTTGACCGGTGAGGGCGCAGGGCGGCTGGCTGCCGAGGCCGGCGTGGGCACCCTCCTCGTTAGCCACATTGCCGATCAGGCTCTCGCTCCGAGAATCTTGGCCGACGCCGCCCAGACCGCGGGCGGGGATGTCACCGCTGTGCTAGCGAGACCCGGAGATCGTTACCCGCTCACACGTCGCGTAGCTGCCCTCACCCTCAGACCGCACTAGTCGCGCAGTGTTCGACGGGACGAATCCGTCGCCAAACCCGCTACCGCGCGAGCCGCTCCACGACGCTGCCGAACACTCGTGGCAACGCGCCGGCGGTCGGCACGATGCCGGAGCGCAGACCCGATTGCGCGGCGGCGACGAAGCCGGATGTGTCCCCCCGAAAGCAGCGGGTCGCGTGCGCCCATTCGCGTTTGTAGAGGGCCGGGCGCCCGGCAAGGATGCAGTCGACGGCCGATCGTGCTTGGCTGAGCCCGAGTCGGATGCCCTCGCCGGTGATCGCGTTGACATAGCCGGATGCATCGCCCACGAGCAGTACCCGGCCGACGTCCCGGCGGGACGCGCCCTGACGGATGGGTCCCGTCCCCGCAGCGAGTTCGCAGCCGTCGCGCCGGCCAATCGCCCGCCGAGCGACGAGATACCGGCGCTTGCCCGGTCGAGGGACCGCGAGCGGAGACCTTATGTGTGCTCCTGGACGTCGACGAGCCAGCCCGCCAGTGAACGTTGGCGTTGCTCAGGCGGTGGCACAGTGAACTGTCCAACAGAAGGGAGCGCTTCGGCTTCTTCGTCGATGCGCAGCCGAACTCCTTGAGCCGAGGTTAACATCGCTGTATTCGCAACTGGCTCGATCTCGATCATGTATCGAGAGGGCGTAGTTCCTGCGAACGCACCATAGCCGAGATCGCGGCCGACCATCGGCCACTCGTTACCGTCCGCCGGCCTGATCGATGAGTTCCGGCCCGAGCACGTCAGCGAGAGCAGCATGCGGCGTTCGTGTCTCGATACCGAAGTCGACCTCATCGCCGATCGCAAAAGCATCGCCACAGCACGCCCGTTCCCATTTCGTCAGCCACCCGCGTCACAACGCCCACGCTAGCTGTTGTTCCCACGCTGCGACTCAGCCGACGCGTTTGGGGATCCGCTCCCTGAACGTTGTAGCTGTCCTACTCAGGGTTCCCGTCAGCGTCTCACTCCTGAGCTGTCGGTGGCCCAACGCTCCCGGAGCTGCGGAGAGCATCTTCGATTTCCGAGTCCTTGAATCCAGCCACCTGAAGCGAATCGCGAATCCGCGCATCGGAAAGCTCTTGCCTTCTCCGAGCTCACTCCGCAGAGCGAGTCAGTCGCCAATATCTGAACAGCTTGGTTGCCAGGATCACCGCATAGAGCGCGATTCCAAAGACGACCAGTGCGAGCACGGCACCGGCGAATGCGGTCACAATCTCCACTGCGAGGATCCTTTCTTGAGCTCCGTCCCGGCCACATCAGGTAACTGTTTGAACAGGTGGGATGCGAGCGGAGGCCCCAAAGCGATTCCCCGATGTCCCCCTCGGTTAGCCACAGCGTATTGCCGCGGCCCCGCATACCCAACCCAAGGCTCCGGCTCCGATGCATCTCGACAAGCACTCGGCAAGACTGCCAAGCTCGCAGGCCACTGACCAACAAAGACCCGCACAAGGTTCCACCTACGGGTGTCCATCTCGGCGCTGCCCTGCATTGACGCCAACCGAAATACGCTGACGTGCCTCATAACCCATGGCTTGAGCGACGCCATTCTCGTCATAGAGGGGACTAGGGACGCCCCGTGATGCTTCCCCTGCGAGCCTTGGGCGCGAGCACCAAGGCAGTCCCCGGTTCACGACACCGGTGCATCAAGAGACGCCCGATTTGCGGACCGACGGATTACTCGGTGAACAGAACGCTGACAGATAGTTTGTGAACATTACAGAGTATCGACGCCCCACGTTCCCGGTGGAGATCTACCGGGATGGGCAGGGCCACCCGCTTGATTATGGAAATCGATGGGGAGGAGCGTCTCCGCCCGGAGACACGTATTCCCGCGTTAGTAATCCGCAGCGATTCGAGCCGGTGCACAAAGTCGCCGACGCTCTCATCGAATGGCTGCAGACCACCTTCGACGTTGCCATGGACCAAACCCCGAACGTGGCTGACGTCGTCGACGGACTACTCACCCTCCGACGAGGAGACAGGCGTGCTCAGCCTCGATCCACCGGTCACGGACAGCTCAGGACTGGCTCCTCACTGATGCAGCGGGCGGACCTGCTCCGCGTGGGCACCCACCGGATCACAGCGACGCTTACCGGCGCTCACGTGAGCGACACGACGGGCGTCTCCGGCGCGTTCATCGATGTCGGTGCGACCTACGACACGGTGCGCTCCGGCAGCACGGCACGTTAACGCGGCGACGCCGAAATCTTGGGCCGGCACCACGAAGATCGTCCGAGCCGTCCTCGACGACCTCTCTGCGTATGAGTACAACGTGGTCTTCCGATGATCCCCGCTGCAGGCCGTGCGGCTCTCGCGGGCGGCGTGTTGACCTCGCGTTGGCTCTCTTCACGGCCTGCGGGCCCGATCCGGTCAGCTCGGGCGGGTTGGTCTGGCGCTTGACGGGGACGTCCGCCGTGGAAGGACTGCCGGGCGGTTGTGCGATCGGCGGAGGGACAGGCGATCCTCCCGGTCGCCGTCAAGAACGGGCCCTTCTGGGAGCCGACGGGAGCCGAACCGCTCGCCAACCCACGGAAGTGGGCCACCCTGGGGGTGACGCTGAGTCAGTCGGACGTCTCGGAGCTGGGTGGCACGGTGACTCGGTTCGAAGAGTACGGCGGCTTCCAGATCTCCGCCCCGCCGGGCCAGTACGCCATCTGCTACTGGCAGCAGCGAATCGGAGGCGGGGTCTCCGGCTGCTCTGACCTTGAGTTGCCGCGCGAAGAGAACTCGCTGCATTCTAGGGCGAGGCGGTCGGCGTCACCGTTCTAGCACCGTGTAGTAACAACCAGACCATCAGGCGTTCCGCTATCTCAGAAGCGGCCGCGCTCGAAATTGCGAAGTCAGTTGTTAATCAGTACGACGTTGAAATGACGTTGGCAGGAGAGGTTACGTTCACACCCTGCGGAGACCTTGGTCAGGTACCCACGCTCCGAATTCGAAGGGACCACACCTTGCCTCGCCCCCTGATCCGACTCCTGTCCATTCCGGCCCTTGCGATAGTACTGGCGGCGTCTGCACCGGCCCAGGCCCAGGCCGCCCCGCCCGATCAGGCCGCAGATGCCGACAATCCGCGTTCGTCGAATTCCGCGACCCTGGTGTATTTCAACGACGCCCACGAGATCGGCCCGGTACTCTCCGGTGGACAGGACCGCGGCGGTGTCGCCCGTCTCTCCACTGCGATCGACACGGTGCGTGAGGACAACCCAGCGACATCCGTCGTCTTCGGCGGTGACCTGGCCGGAGGCACGCTCTTCGGCGGGCTATACAAGGGGTTCCCGATGGTCGACGCCTTCAACAAGATCGGCGTAGACCTCGCGAACTTCGGCCAGCACGACTTCGACTTCGGGATCGATAACGCCCGCGAGCTCGTTGCCGCGTCGGAGTTTCCGTGGATCACCTCCAACCTGGTCGACGCTGAGGGCGAGCCGTTCGTGGCGGGAGGCACGTGGGAGGTCCAGCGCGTCGGCAAGGTGCGAGTGGGCTTCATCGGCCTGACCGACGCCATCGAT
This sequence comes from Cryobacterium sinapicolor, assembly GCF_004403465.1. GTDB lineage: Bacteria > Actinomycetota > Actinomycetes > Actinomycetales > Microbacteriaceae > Cryobacterium > Cryobacterium sinapicolor. The sequence goes on from NZ_SOGQ01000079.1 coordinate 23,942, forward strand.
ACGACCTTGGCCAGCGACCAGCTCGACGAGACCGATCCCGTCGAAGCCGCACGGGCCGCCGTGGCCGACATGACAGCGACGGAGAAGGTAGACGTCGTGGTGGCAGTGACTCAGCACTCGATGGACGACAACCGGGTGCTGGCGCAGGCCGTACCGGAGATCGATGCCATCTTCGGCGAGGAGATGGCTGAGTACGAGTCCGTCATCTCCTACTCCGGCAGGGTCCCTCTGATGGCGCCCGAGGGAAACATCGGCTCGCTCATCCGGCTCGACATCACCAAAAAGGGCGGCGAGTACATCGTCGCCCCGTCCGTGATCGAGGTGGACCACACGGTCACCCCGGACCCGAGTCTGCGCCAGCTCGAGAAGTTCTACGAGGCCGATATGGCGGCCAACCTCTCAACGGTCCTCGCCACTGTCCAGACCCCGCTGCTCAACCCTGATAACGCCGTCCGCCGCCAGGAAACAGCTCTCGGCAACTGGGTAGCGGATGCCTTCCGCGCGTACCACGGTACCCAGATCGGGTGGATGAATGGTGGTGGCCTGCGCGCAGAGGCACCAGGGCCGGACTTCACCACGCGGGACGCATACTCCATCGCACCCTTCGATAACAAAGTCATGGTGGTGCAGGCGTCCGGGGCCGGGATCGTTGCAGCACTCGAGCAGGGAGTTGGACACGTGGACATTCTGGGAGGCGGCTTCCCCCAGGTGTCGGGGATTTCCTACTCCTACTCCCCCAGTGCAGCCGTCGGCTCACGCGTAAGCAACGTCCGGGTCGCCGGGGAACCAATCGACGTCGAATCCACGTACTCGGTAGCGGTAACAAACTACGTCGTCGGTGGCGGCGACGGTGTCGCCGGGTTCTCGGGAGGATCAGTGCTGGTCCCAGCTTCGGGAGCGCCAAGCGACGCGGAGGCGATCATGGCCCACGCAAAGTCGCTCGGCGTCGTCGACGCGACGACGGAGGGACGGATCACCGTCCTACCGTAAGACCGACGCCGAAATCGGCGGCCTCGAGCACGGCGTCGCACTCACGCTTAGCGCGGCAACCCTCCACGCAGGATCCATTGTCGTGTTACGCAGGCAGCGAGCCCACCACAACGGCTCACCTGGTCCGCGCATCATGGTGACAATTCAGCTCATCGCCAGTGCCATCATCAGTTCTGGCTTTGTCAACCCAAGTGGGACCCACCGGGGCAATCTAAGCGGGGCCCACTGACCTCCCGTCGATATGGCTCCGGAGCAGGTCTGAGAGTCCGCGGGGATGATCCTTGTTCATGCGTTTTTTGCGGTGCTGGCCGGTTCCAAGGTCGAGTTCGAGGCCGCGTGCAAGCAAGCGCGTCCTCTGATTAGCGGCCAGCCCGGGTTTCGTTCCTTATCCTTGTCAGGATCAATGGGATCGCCGAACTTATATGTTCTTGTTGCGGATTGGGATTCCGTGAAAGCTCACACGCGAGGGCTTCATCGTCGAGCCACGCACGTTGCTGGTTGAGAAAATCGGCGAACTGATTCGCGTTTTGACTCCGATCGCCAACTTCATTGTCAAGGTCGTTCCTCCTATCATGACCTGGTTGCGAGAGAAGGCCGAGCTGCCCAACCTGCCATGTACGCGCACCTGCCCGGACCGTTGAGTCGGCCCGAGCAGGTTTCTGTCATCCCCGTCAGCCGCCGTGGACCGGCGTCATGGGACCCGCGGCGGGGTCACCGGTAGGCCACGCCGTTGGCCGTCACGGAAACCCGCGTACCCGCGGTTCCGTCCAGGAGCGCCGGCAATTCTGTCAGGGATCCGATGAAGGCGTCGCGACCGGTGTTGAGGGCGAAGTCGATCGCCGCCTCAACCTTGGGTCCCATCGAGCCCGCCGGGAAGTCGAAGCCCGCGAGCGTGTCCGGGTGGACGAGCATGATAGCTCGCTGTTCTGGCGTCCCCCAGCCGGTGTAGACGGCGTCCGCATCGGTGGCGATCACTAGGGAGTCGGCCTTGAGGTCCCGGGCCAGCACCGCGCTGGCCCGGTCCTTGTCGATCACGGCGTCGACGCCGATGAGTTTGCGGGAGCCGGGCTGGTACATGGTGGGTATGCCACCGCCGCCGGCGCAAATCACCACCGTGTCGGCAGCCACCAGCGTTTCGATCGTGCTCAGCTCGAAGATCCGCTGCGGCATGGGCGAGGGCACCACCCGACGCCATTGGTCGCCGTCGGGCTTGACGACCCACCCCCACAGCACCGCCAGGCGACGCGCCTCGTCGGCGTCGTACACCGGCCCGACAAACTTCGTCGGGTCGGTGAACGCCGGGTCCGCCGGGTCCACCTCGGTCATTGTCAGGATCGTCGCGATCGACTTTTCGAACGGGAGTCGGTTGCCGAGTTCCTGTTCGATCATGTACCCGATCATTCCCTCGGTCTGGGCGCCCAGGACGTCGAAAGGGTACTCGGACGTGTGGTCGTAGGCGGCTGCCTGGAGCGCGAGCAACCCGACCTGCGGCCCGTTGCCATGGGAGATCACCAGCTGATGCTCCTGGGCGATTGGCGCGAGCGCGGCGCACGCCTTAGCGACGTTGGCACGCTGGTTTTGCACCGTCATGGGGGCGCCGCGCTCCTGGAGCGCGTTGCCGCCGAGAGCGACCACGATGCGCATCAGGAACCCAGGGTGGCGACCATGATCGCCTTGATCGAGTGCATGCGGTTCTCGGCCTGAGCGAACACGATGGAGCTGGACGACTCGAACACCTCGTCCGTGACCTCAAGCTCGCCGAGGCCGGTCTGCTTGAACAGCTGTTCTCCGACGGCCGTGTTCCGGTCGTGGAATGCCGGCAGGCAGTGCATGAACTTGACGTCGGGGTTGCTGGTCTTAGCCAGGACGTCCTTGGTGACCTGGTAGGGAAGCAGGGCGGCGATGCGTTCGTCCCACGTTTCCTTGGGCTCGCCCATGGAAACCCAGATGTCGGTGTAGATGAAGTCGACCCCGGCCACGCCCTCGGCGACGTCCTCAGTGTGGGTCAGCCGCGCGCCCGTGCTCTCTGCGATCGTCTGGGCGGCCGCGATCACCTCGTCGGTGTTCCACAGCTGACGGGGGGCCACGATACGCACGTCCATGCCCATCAGTGCCCCTGCCACCAGCAGCGAGTTCGCGACGTTGTTGTGCGCGTCTCCGAGGTACGCGAAAGCGATCTCGTGGTCGTTCTTGGTGGAGTGCTCGCGCATCGTGAGCATGTCGCACAGCGCCTGGGTGGGATGCCACTCGTCCGTCAACCCGTTCCACACCGGCACACCCGACGACGCGGCCAGTGTCTCGACGTTGGTCTGCGCCGAGCCGCGGTACTCGATGGCGTCGAACATCCCGCCCAGCACCCGCGCGGTGTCCTTAACGGACTCTTTGTGCCCCATCTGTGACCCGCTCGGATCGAGGTAGGTCACGTGGGCGCCCTGGTCGTGCGCGGCGACCTCCATGGCGCAGCGGGTCCGGGTGGAGGTCTTCTCGAAGATGAGGGCGATGTTCTTTCCGGTTAGCCGCGGCAGCTCGGTGCCGGCGTATTTGGCTGCCTTGAGGTCCGCGGCCAGGCCGAGGAGGAACTTCCACTCCTTCGGGGTGAAGTCGACTTCCTTAAGGAAACTCCGGTTGTGCAGGTTAAAGCTCACAGGATCACCGCATCTCTTTCGATTGGACAGGACAGACATCGCGGACCGCCGCGGCCGCGGCCGAGCTCGGATCCCACGACGGGTACGACTTCGATGCCCTCGTCGGCGAGGTATCGATTGGCGGTAGTGTTCCGCTCATAACCCAGCACGACGCCGGGGGAAACGGCGAGGAAGTTGTTCCCATCGTTCCACTGCTCTCGCTGCGCACCCGCGCGATCGATTGGGGTGCGCAGGACCCGAACCTTGTCGACGCCGAGGGCCTCGGCCACGAGAGGAAACAGGTCCGTGTGCTCCGTGATGTCGTAGTCGCCGCCGGACCCCACCGGGGTGAGCACGAACGCGCGCAGCGTTTCGGGCAGGTACGGATACAGGGAGAACGCGTCGCTGTCGACCATTGTCATGGCGGTGTCCAGGTGCATGAACGCCCGCTCTTTCGGCAGCTCGACGACGATCACCTGGCGGACATGGCCGCCCTGGAAGAGCAGTCGTGCCAGTGTCTCGACACCCTGGGGCGAGGTCCGCTCGCCCATCCCGATCATCAGCACCCCATTGCCGATCACGAGCACGTCGCCGCCCTCGACGGTAGCGGGCTCGTGGGGCAGGGAATCGTCGCCGTAGACGATCTCCAGCCCGGCGTCGCGGAACATCGGGTGGAACTTGTAGATCAGGCGGGAGTTGATGGTCTCACGTTTGCGTGCCCGCTTGGCCATCGGGTTGATGCTCAGGGCGCCGTACATCCAGGCCGAGTTATCGCGCTGGAACAGGTGGTTCGGCAGGGGCCGCAGCAGGAAGTCATCGATGCCGAGAGACTCCATCAGAAGGCTGGGCGTGTGCAGCATCGGCATGACGTCACTCTTAAGCACGCCCCCGATCAGGAGCTGGGAAAGGACCTCCGACGACGTTTGGTCGACGATCCGCTCCAGCGGCTTGTCCAGCGCGGGCCCGAACCGGATGGCCGTGGTCAGACACTTCTGCAGGAACTCCCGGGCACCCGGCGCGTCCAGCGCCGCGGCAAGCAGTTCACGGAAGTAATGCACCGTCACGTTGCGCTCTCTGAGCTGGCCGACGAACGCGTCGTGCTCTTCCCTAGCGCGATCGGCCCACATGACGTCGTCGAAGAGCAGGTCGTCGACGTTGTCCGGGGTCAGCCGACTGAGCTCGAGACCCGGCCGGTGGACGATCACCTGGCGCAGCACTCCTACCTCGGATTCAACACGAAATGGCATGGCTATTCCTTACTGTATTGATGGTGTAAATGGTTAGCGGTACTCGGGCACGGGGGCCGGCTTAGTCATCCAGTGCCGCTGCGCAAGGTAGACCGGGATCCCGACGACGAACGCGCCGCCGGCCATCAGGAACGGGCCCCAGACGACGTACCACAAGTCGCTGGTGTTCCTGGAGTAGTAGATGAAGGCGACCGAGAAGATCAGCGCCACGACCGCCACCGACACATCGAACGCGAACCTCGGCGTGTGGACTGGGTGGCTGTCCCGCCAACGCCATTTGATCTGGACCAAGGCGGAGAATGCGTAGGGCACGGCCGCCGTGATCCCGGTCATTAGGACCAGGGTGGTAAACACCGTTGAGCCGCTGGTTCCCAGATAGCTGATCACCACGGCGACCGACGCCAGCGCGGTGGACGCGATGATCCCGAATGCCGGAACCCGGCGACGCGACAGGCTCCCGAACCGCGCCGGGAACAGCCCGTCCTTCGCAGCAGCCAACGGCATCTCCGCACAGATCATTGTCCAGCCGTTCAGCGCGCCGATACCGGAGACGATGACGGCCAACGCCACCAAGTCCCCGGCCCAGGAACCGCCGCCGACGATCGAGTTGGCCGCGACGGAGTAGGACGCCTTGTTCACGTCCATAGCCAGCTGCGAGGCGGGCACGATGCCGAACACGGCAACCATCGACAGCAGGTAAACGATGGCGCTAGCGAGCGTGCCGTAGATGGTCGCCTTCGGGACATTCCGTTCGGGATCGCGGACCTTCGCCGCGGCAACGGCCGCGGTCTCGACGCCCAAATAGCTGAACAGTGCGATCGCCATCGCTCCACCGATCGCCGACAGGCTGCTGTCACCGCTGAGGTTCCACGGCGTGAAGTTCCCCGCCTTGATGAAGAACAACCCGACGGTCGACATGATGGCCAGCGGGATGAACTTCAGCACCGTCGTCCAGACTTGGACCGAACCCATCGCGCGCACGCCAGTCAGGTTGATCACCGCCGGGATCCACAACCCGACGAGGGCGATCAGGATGGACCAGCCGACCGCGCCGTCCTTGTTGAGGAAGTGCTCGACGTAGTACACCCAGCCGACGACGATCGCCGCGTTGCCCGCCCATGCCGTGATCCAGTAGGACCAGGCGTTAACGAACCCGGCCGCGTTGCCGAACCCTGAGCGTGCATAGGCATACGGTCCGCCGGCAGCGGGCAGGCGTCGCGACATCACCGCGAACATCAGCGCAAGTGCGACCGCCCCGACGGTGGCGAGGCCCATGGCGACCAGGCTGATCGGGCCATACGACGCTAATGCGTAGGGCAGCGAGAAGATACCGACACCGATGATACTGCCCATAATCAGTGCAGTCGACTGAGGCAAAGACAGGGCGCGTTCGGTTGTACGCCCCTCGGGCTCGGTCGGGACAGACCCGACCTCGGAACTTGATTGGACCATGATGACCTCCGGCGTTGATACGGATATGTGACATCCGATCGTCAGGGCGAAAGTTTTCCGGGCTTAGCGGCCGAGAGAACCAAGTGGCGAGTTCACGGATGTTCTTGAATGGAGCGTGACAGAAACCGACGCAGGGCAATGCCTGATCAGATTTCAAGAAACGCAGTGGTTGAACTTAACATTGATGGCACGCCGATCACCGCCCCAAAGAGCCATCGCTTACGGCCGAGCAGAAATCGAGACAATGACGTCAGCGACCAGACCCAAGAGGTTCTTGGGATCGAAGGGACCGGCGATCAGATCGAGTACGACGAAGAATGAGGCGCCGGCGACAGAATCGCGCAGGTAGCGCACCACCGACAAGTCCTCGATGGCAAAATCGACGGAGTCGAAGATGGCGATCTAGTCGTAGTGCGTGCGCCCCGCCGCCTGGGTCTTATCAGTAATCGAGGTAGTGATGATGTCGGCCCCCGCCACCGCGTCCCGCACGCTCGCTACCACGACGACGTCGAAGCCGAACGGCCGGGCGGTGATGTTCTTTACGTTCATAAAACGCACCACGACAACTTTCTCTTTGTTTTCTGTAATCAGCCTATGACCGGGCAATGTGCACGCGTAACGAGCAGAACGAGCCAATATGCTCCATCAATCTTTTAGGATGGTTACCTTGGCTGTACAGTGTGAATCATGCATACGCTCGATGACCTCGATCGCCGCCTAATCGGCGCGCTGCGGGCGGACGGACGAACCCCCGTTACCACGCTCGCCCATGACCTCGGAGTCACGAGGGCAACGGTGAACATCCGGCTGCAGCGACTGCTGGACTCGGGCACCGTCCTCGGATTCTCCGTCCGGGTTCGCGAAGAGCGGGATCCCGACTCGATCCGGGCGATCGCGCTCATCGAGGTCGAGGGGCGCTCAACAGATCGGGCGATCAGCCAACTTCGCGGCTTTCCCGAAGTCCGGGCGCTACACAGCACGAACGGCGGCTGGGACCTGGTGGCCGAGATCCGGACCGACACGCTGAGCAACTTCGACCGGTTACTCGGCCAGATTCGCTCCGTCGAGGGCGTCGTCAACAGCGAGACGAGTCTCCTGCTCAGTTCGACGCTGTCGTAAGCCGTCACACATCGGTTCTGCAAATCCCGAGACTTTACAGGACAACCGAACCTTTCAGTGGGGACGCGGGCTTTTGCACCACCGGGTGGCAGGTTGGCCCGCGCACGATGTCCGATGGCCTTGTCTTGCACTCTCCCTTTGACACTTTGGCGGTGACACTTTGGCGGCCATGCTTGCGCGCGTTCCCGCGCCGCGTTGTAGCGCGATGGCTCCCAGATAGTCGTGGATTCGCCAAAGGGCTCCGCGGGCGAGGTGCCGGCCTTCGCGTGCTGAACTTGGGGCGGCGGCAATGCCGATACGGCCACACCGATGGGAACCATAATGTTCACGATGATGGCGGCACTCGGTCATATGGAACACGAAATCAAGCGAGAGCGTGTGGTCGACTCGATCAACAAGCGCCGCGACGCCGGCAAGGATCTGGACGGCCGACCGCAGCTCATCACTGACAGCCAAATTCGCAACGCCAGAGGACTTATAGAAAGTGGCGAGACAACGGCACAGGTTGCGCTCGACCTCGGAATGTCCCGAGTTCGAAAAAGCGATCGCGGCTTACTCCTGGGATGTGGCTATCGAGGCGCTTGGTGCCGCCTGAGGGTTTTCAGTCCTTTCCTCCCGCTTGCGGTTACTGCTTCCACTGCACCGCGATCCGTCGGCCGCCACTATCTTCGGCTGATTGGCCGCCGAAGCCGACGGGAGGGCGGGTAGCGGCGTTAGGCGGCGTTCGCCACGACGCGAAGCGAGCCGTTCTCGGTGGTGACGTCCAGTGCTGAGAGGTCACGGACGACCACGGTCGCCGCCGGCAGATGCGCAGCGTCATGCGACGTGCTCACGGCGATCGTCGCGGCTGCCTCGGAGGCAAGACCAGCATCGATGCCAGCTGGTGCGTCTTCGACGACGATGCACCGGCGAATGTCCACGCCGAGTCTTTCCGCGGCAAGCCGATAGCCCTGCGGGCTGGGCTTGCCCTCGGTGACGTCATCAGCCGCGATCAGCACAGCGTGAACAGGCAGTCCAGCTGCTGCGAGCCGAGCACGCATGAGCTGTTGCGAGCCGGACGTCACCGCCGCCCAACGATCGGCAGGGAGGCTCGCGAGCAGGCGTGCGGCTGCTGGGAGAGCGGTTACGTCGTCGAGGTCATGCAGCTCGAGCTGCTCTAGTTCGAGCGTCGCCGCTGCACGGTCCCCCTCGGGAACGAACATCGCGACGGTGTCTTCGGAGCGGCGGCCATGACATACGCGCAGCACCTCCTCAATGTCCACATCGTGGTGGCTCGCCCACGATCGCCAAGTCCGCTCGACTACGGGGGTCGAGTCAACGAGTGTGCCATCGATGTCGAACAAGATTGCTTCAGCGGTGAACTCCATCACGCCAACATAACGGACTCAACTTTGCAAGTGCCTCGTTCAGGGATCACCTGTCGGACGCCTGGCCCTCCCAGGGGCCTGCGCCACTAACCCCCGATACCGTGGATAAATGCTGCACATACTCGTAGCAACGTCGACCTGGCTCGACCTGGCCAAGCGCCGTGACGGACAGCGTTGGATCGTGGCGCTTCGCGTCCTTTCACACCAAAGGCACGTCGTACCCATCGTGCCCAAATTGGTCATTGATGAGTTTAAGCAAAATCGGGACGGCATTGAAACGTCAATGACTTCGTCGATTGCGCAACATTTCATGCAGATCAAGCAGGACCTCAGCGATTTCGGCGGCGAGCAGAATGGCGATCAATCCGCCGACCAGACTCTGACCAGCGACGCCACCAAATAGCGATCACGGAACGCCGCCACAGAGCGCCGAGAAGAAACGGCTCTGGACCGGGTCGAGGTTCAGTCTTCTTCTTCAGCGCGCGAGAGCCGCTGCGACACGTAGACGGGGATGAACGAAGCAAGGATTATGACGGTGGCAACAACGTTGACGACGCTGGCCTCGTTGGGGCGGGCCATCTGGTTCATGATCCACAGCGGCAGCGTGTCTACTCCCGGCGGTGCCGTGAAGATGGTCACCACGACCTCGTCGAAACTGAGGGCGAACGCCAAGAGGCCGCCGGCGACGAAGGCGGTGCGAAATTGGGGGAAGGTGATGATTCTGAAGGTCTGCCAGAGCCCGGCCCCGAGGTCCATCGAGGCCTCCTGCAGGTTCGGGCTCATTCGCCGCAGTCGGGCAAGTACGTTGTTGAAGACCATGACCATGCAGAAGGTGGCGTGGGCAACGATCATGCCGAAGTATCCGATCTGGATGCCGATGGGTTCGAGAAGATTGTTGTAGGTGTTGCTGAGGGCGACACCCGTGACGATTCCGGGCAGTGCGATGGGGAGCACGACGAGCAGGTTGACAGTCTGCTTGCCGAAGAAGCTGTAGCGCTGCAGCGCGAATGCGGTGAGCGTGCCGAGCACCAGTGCCATCGCGGTGGCGCCGAGGCCGACGACGATCGAGTTGAGTAGGGCTGCACGGATGGGCTCGCTGGTGAAAGCGACCACCCACCAGTTGAGTGAGAAGTCCGTCACCGGCCAGGTGGCGATCCGGGCGACGTTGAATGAGTTGAGTACGACGAGGGAAAGGGGGATGTACATGAACACGAGCACGACGGCGACGATGGCGCCGAGGCCGATCTTGGCTCCGCGGGTGAGTCTCAGCATGGCGGGCTCCTACATCCGTTCCAGTGCGCCGGTCTTGCGAACGGCGAAAAGGTAGACCAGCACGAAAACGATGGGCACGACCGAGAAGGCGGCCGCGATGGGCGGGTTGAGGTTGATGTTCGACGCGATCACGCTGCCGATCATCTGGGTTGACCCGCCCACGAACTTGGCGGCGAGATAGTCGCCGAGGCTGAGCGAGAAGGTGAAGATCGATCCGGCGATGACGGCGGGCTTGAGCAGGGGCACGACGACGGTGCGGATGGTGGTCCAGCTCCGCGCTCCCAAGTCGGCCGACGCGTCGAAGAGGTTGGCCGGGATCTGGCGCACTGCGGTGTAGACGGGCAGGGCCATGTAGGGGAACCAGAGGTAGGTGAGGGTGAGGACCACGGTCGTGTAGCTGAATCCGGGACCGCTGAGGCCGAGGGGTTCGAGGGCCGAGTTGAAGAAGCCGTTCTCGGTGAACGTGATTCGCATGGCGAGGATCTTCACCAGGTAGCCCGCCCAGAGCGGCAGGGTGATGGCGACGGCCAAGAAGGCACGCAGCCAGGGCGACGCCACTTTGGCCATGAAGATGCCCAGCGGGATGGAGAACATAACGCTGAGGAGGGTCACCAGCAATGCGATCGACAGTGTGCGCAGCGAAGTCGAGAGGTAGGCGGGGTTTTCGACCAGCCGTACGAAGTTGTCGAAGGTGAAACCTGGGATGACCTTGGAGGTGAACGGGTCGGTGCGCCAGAACGCGGTGATCAGGAGCATCACGAGGGAGAAGATGTAGACGCCGACGAGCCAGGTCAGGGGCAACGCCAGCAGCCCGAGCAGGCGCAGCCGCGGACTGCGATGCAGCCGGGTCGAGAGGGGGTTTCTGCCGGCGGGTTGGACCCGGCCCGGGCCGTGTGTCTTGACGCGGCCCGGCTCGGCTGGCGTGACGCGGGGCACTGTGCTGGTCACGGTGATTCCTTAGCTGCTTGCGGATGCGGGTGGGGGTCGGTGGGGCCCCGGTCGGGGCCCCACCGGAAGGTGACTAGCTCTTGACGGTGAGCCAGGCATCCGTCCACTGCTGGAAGTTGGTGCAGGTGATGTCGGTACGTCCGTCGATGCACTGCTCGAGTGGAGTGGTCCAGAACCAGACGTTCTCGAAGTACTCCTCGTCGGTGGCGTGGAAGTACTCGCAGTGCGCTGCGGCCTCTTCGCTGGTCTCGCAGAACGCGCCGTTGGCCGGGGCCATACCGAAGCCCATCGCGATCGCGCCGTTGACCTTGGCGGAGCTGGTGTAGTCCATCCACAGGTAGCCGCAGTTGGGGTTCTTCGCCTCGTCCGAAATCATCCAGGCGTCTGCCCAGCCGGTAGAGCCCTCTTCGGGCAGCACGCTCTTGAACTTCTCGTCCTCGGTAAGCTTGCGCAGGATCTCCCACGAGGTTCCCACGACTGACGTTCCACCGGCGTACGAGGTGATCTGGGCGACCGGGTCGGCCCAGTACTCGCTGACGATTCCGTTCTGCGTCTTGAGCAGCTCGATGGCGGCGTCAAGCTGCTTCTGGTCGAGTGCGTACGGGTTGGTGATGCCCAGATCGGGTTCGTGCGTCATCAGGTACACGGCGGCGTCGGCGATGTAGATCGGGGCGTCATAGGCGATGATCTCGCCGGCGTAGGGGCTGTCTTCCTCCCACACGACATCCCAGCTCGTGGGCGCTTCGGTGACGATTTCGCTGTTGTACTGCAGGATGTTCGCACCGCGGCCGATCGGAACGCCATAGCTCTTGCCGTTGATCGTGTCGTAGATCTGGCCCTGCATTCCCTTGACCGTGTCGTCGCCGAAGTTGGGGATCAGGTCGATGTTGATCGGCGCGACGTCGCCGCCGGCGATCAGGCGCAGGCTCGCATCGCCGGAGGCCGAGACGAGGTCGTAGTCTCCGGTCCGCATAAGCGTGACCATCTCGTCGCTCGTGCCTGCGACGCGACGGTTGACGGCGCATCCGGTTTCTTCGGTGAACTGCTCGGACCATGCCGGCTCGACGAATCCACTCCACGCGACGATGTTCACCTCGCCCTCAGCCTTTCCCAGCTTGTCCATCATGGGCACGTCAGGAACGTCGATACTGAGGCCGCCGGTTGCTGGGTCGCCGTTCTCCGTGTCACCGGTGCCGCTGCAGCCGACGAGCACCAGCGTTGCCGCTGCCATCATCGCGGGAAGCAGCATGTACTTCTTCTTCATGGAACTCTCCTAGTGATTCGTGGTGCAGGGTTGGTGTCGTGATGGTCGTTCGGCTCAAGGGACGATCGACACGTGATCGGTCTTCCAGATGGCGCGCACGGCATCGCCGCGGCCGAAGGCGGCCGCCGCCGTGGGGTGGTGGTCGTTGTGGCGTTCGGCGGTGAGTCGCAGGCCGGCAGCAGTCTCGATGATGTACCGCGTGGTCGGGCCGGTGTAGACGGTTTCGTAGACGGTGCCGAGCACGGAGGTCTCGTTGGCGGCGACGGCAGAAGCCGCATCGGCGAGTCGCACCCGCTCCGGGCGCACGCTGATGAGCTTGTCTATTCCGGTGATGACGCTGGCGTGGGCCGGGGCGATGAGGTTCGAGATCCCCAGGAATCCGGCTACGAACGAAGTCTGAGGAAACTCGTAGACCTCGTTGGGCGTTCCAACCTGTTCGATCCGACCGTTGTTAAACACGGCGACGCGGTCGCTGAGGGTGAGGGCCTCCTCCTGGTCGTGGGTGACGAAGATGAAGGTGATGCCGACCTCGCGCTGGATCTGCTTGAGTTCGACCTGCATCTCTTCGCGCAGCTGCTTGTCGAGAGCGCCGAGCGGCTCGTCAAGCAGCAGCACGCTGGGCTGCAGGATCAGTGCGCGGGCCAGCGCAATGCGCTGCCGCTGCCCGCCGGAGAGCTGGTGAGGCAGGCGGTCGGCGGTGTGCGCGAGGCGCACCTGCTTCAGGGCCCGCTCGACCCGTTCCACCGTTTCGGACTTGCCCATCCTGCGCACCCGCAGCCCGTAGCCGACATTCTCGGCGATCGTCAGGTGGGGAAACAGCGCGTAGTCCTGGAAGACCGTGTTCACGTTGCGGTCGAACGGGGCCATGCGGGTGACGTCGACGCCATCGAGCTCGATAGTGCCGCTCGTGGCGTCCTCGAAGCCGGCAATCATGCGCAGAACCGTGGTCTTGCCTGAACCAGAGGGCCCGAGCATAGAGAAGAACTCCCCGGCGTGAACTTCAAGGTTGAGCTCTGCGACGGCGACGACATCCCCGAACACCTTGGTGACGGAGTGCAGGCTGACGCCCTTGGGGGCGGGGGAAGCAGCTGATGCTGCTTCTAGCAATGCGCGGCCAAACTGTGCCATTGGTCAATGACTCCTTGGAACGACGGTGGTCTAAGAGGTTGAGAATAAACCTATAGTTCCATAGGTTTTGTTTCAAGCAGATTAACTTTATTTTGCGGAGTATCCGTCGCGGCACCGACGGAGTGAGGGAGAATGAGGCCGTGCCCGCATCCACGACGCCCTCCCGGCGGGGCGAGCCCTCGCGTCTGCAGAGCGCCGTGTTCCAGCCCATCGGCGACGCGGGACGGGCGGCGCTGGTGGAGCGCCGCATCGCCGAAGCGATTACCGGCGGAGTCCTGGCCCCCGGCACGAAACTCCCGNGTGTTTTTGCTTCACTGTGGGGCAGTGTGTGGTCGGCTGAGCGTGCGGGTCTGGCCGCGGGTTGCGTCGTCGTAGCCGGTTTGAGGGGCCGTGGTGGGCGGTTCCGACGCCTGGGTCCGGGCTGCGAGGTATCCGGGGTTCCAGACGAGCGCTGGAGTCATGTTCACTCCACCCCTACCGATGAACGTGCCAGCTATCAGAGAGCGCCGTGTTCCAGCCCATCGGCGACGCGGGACGGGCGGCGCTGGTGGAGCGCCGCATCGCCGAAGCGATTACCGGCGGAGTCCTGGCCCCCGGCACGAAACTCCCGGCCGAGTCCGAGTTGGCCAAACTATTCGGCGTCGCGCCGGTAACCGCTCGCGAGGCACTGCAATCCCTGCGCGAACGTCACCTNTATCTCACGGGTCGCCCTCCGCGACCTCGCCGCCCACTACCTCGCTGTCACGGGCGCCTGCGTTGGCCTAGCCGCCCAACGGGCCGATCCGAGCGAGGTCCTGCGCATCCGCAGCCGGCTCGATCGCTACACCGGCAACGACCCGCTCACATGGCGGCGATTGGCCGACGACGCGCACCTCGAGATCTCAGCTCTCAGCCAGTCGGCCAGGCTCACTCGCGAGCAAATGCGCCTGCAGGCGGAGTTCTCGCCGTTCCTCGCACTCGTCGACGCATCCGAAGCCGATCGCGAACGCAGCCGCAGCCAACTCCTCGCTGTCCTCGACGCCGTCTCCGCCGCGGACTCCGCTACTGCGACCCGCCAAGTGCGGGAATCGATCGCGGATGCCATGGACCGACTGATCGACCGCCAGGCGGAACTGGCCAGGTCGTGACTGCGCGGGCTCTCCCCCGGTACTGTATATCCCAGTCGCTCAGGATCCGCACCCTGGCATGACTCGCAACGAGGAGGTTGCCATGACGGCAGAAGTCACCACGGTCGCATCTCGAGCGGTCGCAGCCGTCGATGACTATTTCGCCGACGCCCTCGATGCACTGGAGGCCTGGCAGCTCGACATTGCGGTCGACATCGCCGCGGCGCGGCGCACCGGGCCGATCACCAC
>NZ_SOGQ01000041.1 GCF_004403465.1 Cryobacterium sinapicolor
CAAACATGTGCTGGAAAACGGGAGTTCGGCTCAGGTCACGCTCGGGAGCGAGCTCTTCCACGACCCGATCGAACGGAAGATCCTGATGGTCATATGCCCCGAGAGCAGCATCTCGGATCTGGTCGACGAACTCCTCGAAGGATGGATTCGACTCCAGCTCTCCCCGCACCACGAGCGTGTTGACGAAGAACCCAACGACCTCTTCGAGTTCAGCTTGCGTGCGCCCCGCAATCGGAGTCCCGACCGCGATATCAACCTGACCGCTCCAGCGAGCCAGCAATACCTCAAAAGCAGCAAGACCAACCATGAACAACGAAGCATTGCGCTCCTGAGCGATCCGCTTCAAATTCTCCGTGACGCTCGCAGGAACCACGAACGAAACAGAACCCCCCAAACCCGAACGCACCAACGGCCGAGGCCGATCAGTGGGCAACTCCACAGGCTCAAGACCCGCCAATGCCGAACGCCAAAAACCCAACTGACGTTCCAGCAACTCACNAGATTCAGTCAATTTTCCCCCACGCTAAGACAAACAGAACCGTCTGCTCAGTATAGAAACCGGATTCGGGGTCGCCTCCGACGACGCCCAGACCGATGTGATAGGAACGGCCTATTGGGATTTGCAAGTACGGGGGAAGCAAATGTACTACCTAGGGGTGTACCGAAATCTTGGCTCAAACTAATGGGGGCGGGGCTATAGCCAATATCTATTGGTATAGCTACCGCGAGTTCAACCGCACGCAAGCGGTCAGAAAATTGACTGCTCAACTCGACGCAGCGACACGTCCTGGGATTGCTCAAGGACCGAGGTGGATGGGTGCCTTAGCGCTCAGCAGGAGCTTGAGCAGCTTTCTGGGGTCATCGTCAGTGGGGGTGACTCGCTGGTGTCGAGAGTGTGGAAGTTCCGCGCATGGTGCACCAAGACCTGGCGTGCCCGGGGTGGCATGTTCAGTCAGTTACGCCAGCAGCCATCTTGCTGTGGTGGTAGCGACAGTGGAAGATATCGGGTTAGACATCGAGGACCGCATAGACGACCGTCAGGAACGGGACATCTGGACTCGCTCGGAAGCGGTCCTGAAATCCTGCGCCCTTGGCATCGGCTGGTTGGAAAGCGTAGAAATGGAATCCGATTCCTACGCGGCCCTCAGCTTTCACGGACAGCAGTTCCAACGAAGACTCTATGAAGTATCACCATGGCCAGGAATGTCTGCCTACCTTGCAGTCGCACCGTCAGATGACCTCGTCATTGCACATGTAGACGGCGACTTATACGACTCGGACGGCCATTACGGTGTCTGAGGCCCAACCAATGGTCCTGGGAATTTTGGGCGGGATGGGCCCAGCAGCTACAGCGGACGTCTACTCCAAGATCATCGCGGCGCAAGCGCCCCTGTCAGATCAGGAGGGCATGAGCGTAATCGTCTACGCGGATCCGAACGTCCCGGATCGATCCGCGGCACTCTTAGACATGGGGCCATCGCCAGTCACTGCTCTTCGCCGTGGAGCTATGGCTTTATCGGCCATGGGCGCCACACATTTGGTAATAGCGTGCAATACTGCGCATGCGTTTCTGGAGGATGACGGGACGTTGGGTGGCGCTCACGTCGTCGACATGACTACGTCCGCAGTCGAAGAGTGCGTCGCCAACACGGAAGTCGGAGAAATGGTGGCGGTGCTTGGCACAGCGGGGCTAGGAAGATCTGCACTCTATGAACGCGCCCTAAACAGTTATGGGCGGTCCCTCTTAGAAATCGGTCCCGAAGTTCAAGAGCTCGTAACTCGCCTGATCTACGGTGTGAAGGCGTCCATGGATGTCCAACTCCTGAAACGCATGTGGGACCAAGTTGAAAGTCATCTCGAATCACAAGGAATCGAATGCGCAATTTTAGCTTGCACTGAGCTGCCGCTGATCGCACGTGAGGCAGTGAGAGGAATACGCCTAATAGATCCGGCGGAGACGGTTGCCCACGCTGTCCGAATCCTATTCGAGGATGGCACCAACTCGAAGTCAGCGATGACTCTAAGCGCACGACTCTGAGCCAGCACCTTAGGGCAAGCCCGGCAGCATCGCCCGGGCATCCCCTGCTCGTCCGCAGCAGCCTGTGGTTGGCCAGGTTGGCCGTCCACGTCACCAAAACGACCTGACACCCAAAGTGGAATTCGGATCGAAACCGGTGCGCTTGGAGACAATGGAAACCCAGGTTTCCGAGGAAACGCAGGGGTTAATGCTTGGGTACCTGGAGGCGAACCAAGAACTGACGGCGAAGCACGGATGATCGAGACCACGGCGACTCGCGCTACAGAGTGCACGTCACCGAGCCGTCCTGAGCCCAGTAATGACAGCCGCTTCATTGATTCGGGTGCCCCGAGTCAAGGTTTCAAGAGAATCGGTACCGCCCCTCTAAGGTTTAGAGATGCCATTTACCTGACGCTACGGACCATGTCTTGGATAGAAAAAGGTTGAGAAGCTCTCGAGTCGGGCGCGCGTACGTCTCGTAATCGAACGGTGCAGGGAAGCACAGTCTTGCCGGATCGATGAATGCCGCGCCCTGCCTTCGCTCAACCACGTGATTCAAGTCCGCCAAGGTCGCAATCGACGGCAGTGGAACGCGATCAGGATTCTTGGCGCGGCCAGCAACTCCGCGGCGATATCACTGCATGCCCCAGAAGGGTCAAGGACGACCTAGTCGGAATCCCGCCATCCTCTGGTGGCAGATTGAGCCCTTGCTTCCATTCCTTCTGCAATAGTCGGTCGAGATCACTCACTACCTGGTCGCGCGAATTCGGGTGCTCGGCAAGGAGCGTCGCGGCCATCGCGTACTTGAATAGGGGCAACCCCTAGGACATACAGGTCTTAGTCCCGGGCAAGACCAAATGCGACGCCAACCGTCCGAAACTCGCCGAGCTGGTTGCCTCGTTCGAGTGCTTCCGCCCCCTCTGCATCAGCCAGGTCACCAACGTGAGTTCGAAGTCCTATCTCCAGCCGTCGCGAACCGCGCACGTGGATCCGCCTTCGTTGTTCTAGCGTTCGCGGCAGTCATCACGCGTTTGCGGGTCGTCGGTCAGCGTCGCCTGGTCGCCACGGGTGGCCTGCCGAGCCTTCACGGTGAGGCCAGCGGCGCGCTGCGCCTCCTGCTGTCGGTCGGCCGCGGTCCGGTTTGCGGCCCGCATAGCGTCGAGCGCAGTAGCCGGCTTCTGCCGGCCCGCCTCGGGCGCATTCGGCGCGGTGGGCTGAGTCTGCACCTTCTCCAGAGCCGTCACGCGGGCCGCAAGGTCCGCACCAACAGTGCGCTCCCGATACGCCTCGGGGATCGCCTGCTTCTGGGCGGGCTCGACCTTGTACCGGTCGCGGAACACGTCGACTTCAGCAGCCAGGCGCACCCACTCCTGCCGCCGGTCGCTTTCATCCGGGACGTCGCCAAGCTGCTGCGCCCACTCGGGCTGCTCAGCGGCGATCGAAGTGCCGCGTTCCTCGAGGCGCACGGCCAGGAACTCGTACCGCTCCCCCAGGTGGTCCCGCCATGCGGGGTCGGTGCCGGCGGCGTCGAGCGCCCGGCGATCGGCGATCCACGCCGGTACTGCGGGGCGGTCGGTTGCTGACACTGGCGCTTGGTCGGCGGGGGCTGTTTCGATGCGTCGTTCCATCCGGTGGGAGAGGACGGCACCGACGTCGTCGGCGGTGCCGCGTTCTCGTTCGTTCCACGACTCCTGCAGCACACTGGCTGGGTCTAGGCCCTGGGTTTCGGCGCGGGTGAGGGCTGCGGTGACGGCGCCCCAGCTCTCGGAGCTGGTGAGGTTCCGCGCGTCGGTCTCGTCGAGGGTGTGGCCGACGAGTTGGGTGAATCGGACGGTGTTGGCGCGTTCGGCGACGTCGCCGTATTGGTCGATGAGGGTGACCAGGTCATCGACGCGGGCTTGTTCGGCGCGGATGGTTTCGGTGGCGGAGAGCATCCCGTCGCTGTGGCCGGCGATGGTGGCCAGGACGTCGCTCATGGGCTGGGCGTCTTCGGTCTCGACGTAGAGGTGGTTGGCTTCCTTGCCGCGGGTCAACCCGACGTACACGAGCTCTCGAGAAGTAGAAGAGTCGGCGAGGACGTGGGCGGCGTCCGCGGTCATGCCCTGGGCCCGGTGAATGGTCGACGCGTAGCCGAGCTCGACGTTGTTCTGCACGTACTCGGCGGGGAGCGTGATGCGGCCGCCGTGCCCGGCATGGGTGACAGTCAACGCCCCGTCGGCTTGCACCTTGCCCACAGTCCAGACGTCACCGTTTTTGACGCGGTCGGTGCCGCGCCCGGTGCGGAGGGTGGCGTCGTTGAGTCGGGTGACGATCCGGTCGCCCTGGTACGCGGCGAGCCCGTCGCGCAGCTGCGAGGACTTCTTCCCGGAGACGAGGCCGGCGCCCATCCGGTATGCCTGGGCCCTCGTGTTGAGGTCGGTGACGGTCACGTTCTGTTGGGCGAGCATGACGGCGTTTTTGCCGGCTTCGTCGTCGTGCTGCCAGGCGGCGAATACGTGGTCAGTCATCCGGTCGATGCTGCCACCGGTGACCCGGTTGTTGTCGACGTACCAGCGGAACGGGTCCCCCACCGTGGCCGGGTCGCGCAGCTGCCGGGTCGCTTCGGCTTCGGCTGGGGACGTGAACCGGTGGATCTCCTCGAGCTTGACGGACCCGACTTCGCGTTCCAGCAGGCGCAGCGCCCCGCCGGACTCGACGGCTGCGAGCTGCCGGTCGTCACCGATCAGGCGCACGTGCGCGCCGTGACGCTCGGCGATGCTGGTGACTGTGGCGAGGTTGAGGGTGCCGGCCATGCCGGCCTCGTCGACGACGATGATGTCCCCCGCACGCAGCTTCAACTCTTCTGGGTGGCGGCTGTCGGGGGTGGCGTCCCCGTGGGTGTCGTAGGCGCGGACGAAGGAGTGGATCGTGGCCGCCGGGACCTCGACGGCGTCGCGGAACACGGCGGCCGCCGTCGCGGACGGGGCCAACCCGATCAGGCGGCCACCGGCTTGCTCGGTGGCGCGGGCGGCCAACGCTAGGGCGGTGGTCTTCCCGGCGCCAGCGGGGCCGGTCGCGACGACGAGGAGCGTGCCGGAGGTCGTGAACTCGCGGGCCAGGGCCCGCTGCCCGGCATCCAACGGTCCGGTGTGGCGGGCGGCGGTGCGGTCGAACTCGGCCACCGTGATGGGGGCGATCGTTCGGGTGCGACCTGCGGCGAGGAGGGTGTCTTCTGCGGTGAGGAGGCCGGTGGAGGTGAAGAGCATGCGGCCCTTGTGCTCGTAGATGCTCGACCCGTCCCGCCGGGTCAGGGGCTCGAAGGAGCCGTGCGGGGCGGGCGGGGTCACGGCGATCGAGTCCGTCTCCAGTGCGCGCCGGGTGATCTGCTCGACGGTGCCTTTGGGGACGGGGCCGTGGCTGGTTTCTTTCTGGACCCAGCGGCGGGCTTCGGCCTCGATCATGTGCGGACCCCAGACCGCGTGATGCTCCGACACCGTCGCCACGACCTCACGTGCAGCCCGGTCCACATCGACCACCCGCGACTCCCCCGGCGTGCTACCCAGGGCCGGTGCTGCGGCGCGGGCGTCCTTGAGGAGGTTGGTGACGGTGGCGGCGCCAACGCGTTCGGCGGCCCTGGTGGCCCACTCGGCGCGGAGGCCGGCGAGCGATCGGGCGTGGGCTTTCGCGGGGCGGGTCTCGAGGGTGGCCTGCTGGGCGAGCTTGATCCGGGCGACCGCGTCCGGGCTGCGCCCGTGGGTGGCCCGGTAGTCCTTCTCAAGCTGGCCGACGACCTTCTTGATGTCCGCAGACCGAGTCGAGAACACCCCAGTGAGGCGCTCATCGATGCCGGCGATCTCGACCACGGGCCGCTTGCCCGGGGTAACTTCCCGCAGCTCCGTTGACAAGCCCAGCCGGGTGGTGACTTCGTCCATGACGCGTTGGTTGTAGAACTCCGATGCGGCCACACCTTGACGGTGGAGGAGCTTGGAATCGATCGTGCGCCACTTCCCGTCGACGCCCTTGACCTTGTTCGCCACCACCAGGTGATCGTGCAACTGCGGGTCACCATTCCGGGAGTCATAGTGACGGAACCGCGTCGCCACGAGCCCACCTTCGACGTCGATCTGTGCGACCCCGTTCGTGCCGGCACGCGTCGCTATCGCTTCCCGCTCCAGGTACGCAACAGTGTCCAGGATGGCGACTGCCTGCGCGTCTTCAATCGTCTTCCGGGTGTCCTCGTCGCCGAGGCCCCAGAGCACGGATACGCTCTTCGCGGGCGAGAAGACCAGGTCGAAGCCGGCGACTGCCTGTTGCGTCGGACGCGTGGCCGCGGTGATGAACCGGCCCAGTTCGTCCTTGTCCGCCGGCGGCCGGCCTTTCGCGTCGCGGAACGCCAGGTCGCCCTCACGTGTGCGGATCGCACGGCGGTCGGCGACGCCCGGTTCGCGCCCGTTCACCGTGGTGAAGTCGGTGTAGCCGGCGGCGATCTTCGCGGATAGGTCGGTGCCGTCGGTGCTGTACCCGTAGTACGAGCGGCCGAGCTTGGCGGCCTTCGTGGCCTCCCCCACGGTCTTGCCCTGCGCCTGCGCTTCAGTAATGATGCGTTCGGCGTCGGGGTGCAGACCCTCACCGTAGAGGGCCTTCATCTGCTCCTCGGTGACGACGCCGGAGACGCCGAGTGCGGCCAGTCCCCCGCCGACCCAGACACCTTGAGGGTTGCCATCCTCGGTGTAGTAATCGCCCAGCTCACGGCCGCTCTCTCGCTTCGCATCACCGGTCGCGACCTCGTTGGTGTAGTACACATACCCGTCTCCCGCAGAGAGGATATGCATAGTCATCACCCGCTCACTTTACCTCGTCTATTACTAATGCCAGAGGTGTGACAAATACTTGTACGAAGAATGAGGATGCATGGTGGTCACGATCGAAGATTGGGATGGTCGAAAGTTGAGGCTGAGATTGACGGGTGACTGGAAGGTAGGGGCTATCGAGGTGACCGAACCAGGCAGTACACAGCTCGCAACTGAACGCGCGCCTCCTGCGCAACCGGGCACCCTCCCCGGCGTTGGCTGTGGCGGGCGATCATGCGGGCGGGACTCCCGCATAATGGTTCTTCACCCACGAAAGGGGTACACCCATGGCCGATGTGCGTAAGTCTGCGAAGCAGACTGCCGCTCGTTCTCGCGCACGCGAGAAGGCGGCAGAGTTCCGCGCGAAGGAAGACAAGCTCGAGCAGCTGGCCACCGACTACTTCGTCGCCACGGACTCCCTCGATGAGATCGACGCGACCGCACAGGCGGAGATCGCGGCCATCCAGGATCGAGCAGTGCAGCAGAGCGCGGCCGCCCGCACATCAGCGGCGGCTGTCATCGCCTCCATGCTCGAGCTTGGAACCCCCAAGGCAGAAGTAGCCGGCCGCCTCGGTCTGGCGCTGCGCGACGTCAAGAAGACTCCTACCCGCTGAAGCCATTGAGCTCTCGATGAGACCGGTGACCTGTCTGTTTTGGTCCTCTTCGCTGGGATGGTTCGGTCCTGTCGGTCCCGCCGGAGTCTCGTCGGAGGATGCTGAGCGGTTCGCCCAACTGGTGTGCGCGCAGAGTCCGCCCGATGCCTCATCATTGCCAGGTTCCGGGACGGCGCCGCTCCAACCGACGCCGTCCTCGCGCCAGAATCGGGCGTAACCGTCGTCGGCGACTGCTCCGGTTGGTGAGTTGCTGGGGTGTCCAAACGCCCCCCTGGATTGTCGTCAAGGGGGGCGTTTGGGTGATCAGGCTGGGTAGTGGCTGTCTCCTTCTTGGTCTTCTTCGGCGTGGCCGGATACCCAGGTGTCGGCGGCGGTGTCGGCTCCGACGGCGCGGAGCATCCCGGCGAGGGCCTCGACTTCGGTGCAGCTCATCCGCGGACCGACGTCGCCCGCGAAGTCTGCGGCTGCGAACACGTCGACGAATCGGGCGGTTGCGGCGGTGTCAATGGTGGTTGTGTTCATTGCTGGTTCCCCTGGTCTATCGGGTGGGCGCGGTAACGGTGCAGAGGTTGACGCGGTGCAGGATGACCTGAGCGATGTGCACGGGGCTATAGATGTAATCGTGGAAGTGCCCGGCGACGTAGATCCCGTGAGGCAGCGGGGCATTGTTGATGGGTTCACCCTCGGGGGTGAACACGACGAGGTCTTTGTGGTCGCTGTCGGTGCTGATCAGGTGCTGCGCGACCCGGTATCCGGCGGCCGTGTAGTCGCGGTGGGTGTTGATCCCGTCGCAGGAGTACCGCACGACCCGGGGCATGTCCTCGCCCTCGAACGCGACGAGCGCGGACCCTTGGTCGTCGTACCCGTCGGTCATGCCGTTGAACTTGCGGCCCTCCTACTGGCTGGTCACTGCGCTCACCTCCCGGTCGGTGGGGCCGTCGCTCCACGACACGTTCATCCATGCGGACGCGGTGCCGGTGCTCATCCGGACGCTGAACTTCACGCCGGGAAACGCGTTCTTCAACGCCACCCGAACCAACTTGGCGGTGTCCTTGGTGCTGATGTAATCCGTCATGTTCGTATCTCCTCAGTTGCTCGGTGCGGTGGTGGCCTGCTCGGCCTGGATGGCTTCCCACAGGGCAAGCCGGGTCCGGAGGTCGGCGATCCGGGCGAGCTGGTCGGCGGTGCGCGCGGCCGTGACCGCGGGGTGCTCGGGTGTGTGGGGTGTGGCGTATCCGTCCCAGTTCAGGGTGCGTTCGCGCCTGCGGATCGAGCTGGTGAGGTGACGGATCTTCCACTCAACGTCAGCGGGAGCGATCGTGTGGGCGGGGGTCTGTGTTTGTTCAAGCATTTTCTCTCCTCCAAATTTTTTTGCCTTTCGGCGGTTTCTCCGCCCTCATGGAGTGCTGTCGGGGTCAAGCCCCAAGGAACGGTTGCAGGCCAAAAGTTATGGAGGAGCGCAGCGGGGGAAGAAGTTTTTGCTGAAACTGTGACGACGGCTTGACGCCGGCAGCACGCAGTGAACAATCCCCCAGACGAAAAGCAACAAAGTTGACGCGCGCCGAACTGCACAGTCGGGCACCAGGATTCGACGTTCGCCTGCTCGACCCGCATCAGATTCGTGGGCAGATCTGGCGAACGTCGGCGCCGTGATCTACAATCACTAAATCGAATGCATGTTTGAGTGTTTGAGCTTTGGAGTCTCGGTGCCGCAGATCATTGATGTCCCCGTCGAGGTTGAGCTTTCCGTCGAGGGCTACCCGCGCGCGTTCACGTGGGATCGCTTCGAGCACACGGTGATAGGGCGGCCACAAGCAGTGTTCACGCGCACCCGCTGGTGGGAGAACGCGGGCACACCGACCCGCATCGACACGGAACTGTGGCGCCTCGACGCGTCGCGTGGAGGCCAGGAACAGCACCGGTACGACCTGCGTCGGGACCCCGACGAGTCCTGGGTGCTCGCCCTCGACAGGGGATGAGCTTCCCGCACCTCCACGTCGCCAGCGCCTACTCCACCCACTACGGGGTGACGATGCCGGAGGCCCTCGTCGATCAGGCCGCCGCCCGCGGGTCGGGCCGGGCTCCGACGTCGGCGCGGCCCTGGAACGCCGGAATAGTGCGGATGCGTGGGCGCGCCTGGCCGCCTGGCTGCGGATGATGCCGCCAGCTTCGCTGGCCATCGAAGTCGTCTGCCACCTGGCCGAAACCGGCCAGCCCGGCGGCGTGGCGCCGGCGACCCGGGCGCTCAGCCTTGCCGAAGACGCCGGCCTCCCCGCGATCCTCCCGAACGTTGTCCGCTACGGCACACCGAAAGAGGCGGTCACCGCGGACCTCGCCGACGCCACCCGACTCCTAATCCCCCTCGCCCAGCTCGACCGGCCGCAATCCAACGGGTAAGCCTGGCTGAAGCCGGCCGGCCTGATGCGGCAAGTCACCCGGATGGTCATCGATGCCGGCGTGCACGAGAACGGGGCGCTCGCGCGATTGTTCCGGCACTCCGAGGAGCTGGCGGACCGGTGCACCCTCGACCCGGTCACCGACATCGGCCTGGGCCGACCCCGGATGCCGGAGGCCAGCGTCATCGGGGTCACCGGGGACCTGGTCGCGGAGCTGTGGCGGCGCGCGAGGCACGGCATCGACACCCGCTACGCCGACGCCGGCACCACCGCGGTCGGTGCCGCGCATGCCCGGCTGGCCTACAAGATGGAGTCGGTCGAGCACCTCGGCTTCGCCAGCTACTTCCTCACCGTCGCCCGGGTCGCCGACCTCATCCGCGACATGGGTATCCGGATCCAGGCCCGCGGATCCGGTGTCGGCTCCGTGCTGCACTACGCCCTGCACACGTTGCGGTACGTCCCGGTCCGGCACTCCACGATCGTACGGCCGCGCTATGCGGGGACAGGATCATGGTGCGTGCGGCAATTTGTGGTGTTTTCGGGCCCGGGCCCGGATAGCCTGTCCGTGGGGAGGTCCGTGTGGGCCTATCCCAGCCGTCCACGGGTGTGGCCGGCTTTGTCTATCCAGGTAGTACCGGGGGTCAAGATGGCAGTCGAAGTGGCGCGGGTCGAGGACGTGGATTTCTATCGGGACCTGGTGGAGTCCGCACCAGACGCTTTGCTGATGATCGACGGACCCGGGCACATCACGTTCGTCAATGCCCAGATCGAACGGCTCTTCGGTTATCCGCGGAGTCAGCTGCTGGGCAAGCATTTCGGAATGCTCCTTCCGGCGTGGTACGAGGACCACAACGAGGTCATCCGGGACGGCTTCGCGACCGACCCGCGGATGCGCCGGATAGGGACGGACCTGAAATTGTTCGGCCGTCGCCGTGACGGCACGGAGTTTCCGATCGAGATTAGCTTCGTTCCGTTTGGCACCGGACCCGGCATGGAAATCGTCGCGTCCGTCCGGGATGTGAGTGAACGCCGGCATATTGACGGGGAGCTCCGTGATGCGCTGTCTTTGCTCAGTGCCACCCTGGAATCGACCGCGGACGGCATCCTGGTTGTGACGGCCGATGGGCGGATTGCGGGTTCCAACGAACAGTTCGCCATTCTGTGGGGTATCCCGGCGGAGCTCATGGTCTCCCATGATGACGGGAAAATGATGGCGTTTGTCGTGGATCAGGTGGCCAATCCGGAAAGCTTCGTGGACAAGGTGCGGGAACTATATGCGGATCCCGGCGCTGAGAGCTTGGATGTCTTGGACTTCCGTGACGGACGCACCTTTGAACGGTACTCCCGGCCCCAACGCGTCGGGGAAGAGATTGTCGGACGGGTCTGGAGTTTCCGCGATATCACGTCCCGCCGCCGCGCGCAGGACCAGGCCCGGGATGCACTCGCGGAGCTGGAAGGCCTGGGGGCGATCGTCAATTCGGCTCCAGACGCGATCGTGGGCAAGGATGTGAACGGCGTCATCACCAGCTGGAACCCCGGCGCCGAACGGCTGTACGGGTATACCGCCGCCGAGGCGATCGGCCGGGACCTCAGCTTCCTCATTCCGGATCATCTCCGGGAGTCCGAGGAGGCGATTCTGGCCGGTATTGCTGCGGGCGGCGACGCCCGGAGCTACGAGACGGAGCGGGCGAGAAATGACGGGTCCATCGTGCCTGTTGCCTTGACCGTTTCCCCCATCCGCGGCGAACACGGGGTCCGCGGGATCGCTGCGATCGGACAAGACATCACCGGGCGCCGGGCCGCCGAGGAGGAGCTGTTGGCCGCGCGTGAAGCGGCGTTAGAAACGAGCCGGTTGAAGTCGGAGTTCCTGGCGACAATGAGTCATGAGATCCGGACGCCGATGAACGGCGTCGTCGGTTTGACCGCCCTACTCTTAGACACTGCCCTGGATGAGACGCAACGCAAGTACGCAGAGGGTGTGAATAGTGCGGCTGAGGCCCTGCTGTCATTGCTCAACGACATTCTGGATTTTTCGAAGCTGGAGGCTGGGAAAGTCGAATTGGATGTCACCTCCTTTAATCCGCGGCTTTTGGTGGAGGAAGTTGCCGCGCTTCTGGCCGAAGCTGCCCAAAACAAGGACTTGGAACTCATCGCTTATTGCCAACCGGAGGTCCCGGCGTGGCTCGCCGGTGATGCCGGTCGGATCCGGCAGATCCTGCTGAATCTAATATCCAATGCCGTGAAGTTCACTGCAGCCGGTGAGGTGGCCATCCAGGTAACAGTGACGGGGCGTGACGCAGGGAAGGCCGTGGTGCGCTTTGATGTTCGTGATACCGGGATCGGTATCGACCCGGGCGATCATCTTCGCTTGTTCGAATCATTTTCCCAGGCTGATGCCTCCACCACACGCCGGTACGGCGGAACCGGGCTGGGTCTGGCTATCTGCCGGCGGCTGACGGAGGCGATGGGTGGGGAAATCGGTTTGACCAGTGCACTGGGTGAAGGCAGCACGTTCTGGTTCACGATCCCGCTGCCCGTGGCCGAAGCCCCCGCAGCGGCCCCGGAACCCCCGGTCCCAGGTGTGTTGGCCGGGCTGCGGGTGCTGGTGGTTGATGACAACGCGACCAATCGTCTCGTCCTTCAATCCCAGCTGACAGCGTGGGGACTCCAGCCAGAAGCTGTCACGGACGCGGACGCGGCCCTGGACCGGTCCCGGGCCGCGGCCGCCGCCGGGCACCCCTACGACATCGCCGTGCTCGACATGTGCATGCCGGAAATGGACGGATTGGAACTGGCCAGCGAACTCACCGCTGACCCTGCCCTGCAGAGCATCAAGCTCCTGATGCTGACCTCCACATCCCAGGTCACCAAGACCGATCTGGTCGAGGCAGGCATCCGCGAATGGCTCACCAAACCTGTCCGCAGCTCAGAGTTGTATGACCGCCTCATGCGCCTGATGGCCACCTCCGCACCGGCGGCGCCTGCGCCCGCACCGACCAGGCCTGCCCGGTCGGCGGTACCTTCCCGCGGACGGATCCTGGTGGTCGAGGACAACGAGGTCAATCAGCTGGTCGCCCGCGAAATGGTCGCCAAACTGGGATACGACGCCGACGTGGTGGCCGACGGTATCGCTGCGGTCTCCGCCACTGCCGCCCACCACTACTTAGCTGTGCTCATGGATTGCCACATGCCGGTCATGGACGGCTTCGAGGCCACCCGGACCATCCGGGCCCGAGGAGACCACCCCGCACGCCTGCCCATCATCGCCATGACCGCCGGAGCACTGGATGAAGACCGAGAGCGTTGCCTAGCGGCCGGGATGGACGACTACCTCGCAAAGCCCGTGAACATGGCCGCCCTGGGCGAGACCCTGGCGCGATGGGTGCCCCGGACCGCACCAGACGAGGGTACGCCCCCCGCGGTGGACCCGGCCCGACTTGCCATTCTGCGTGACCTGGGACCAGCCGACGGGCAAGGGTTGCTGCCCGCAGCAACCCAGGCCTTCCAGCGAGGTGTCCCCTCCAGCCTCGCCGCCCTCCACCAGGCCATGAACAGCGGCGGCGGAGACGCCCTTGAACAGGCGGCCCACAAACTGAAAGGCGCCGCGGCCAACATCGGAGCCACTGGCGCCGCCGCACTGTGCCAAGAACTGGAGCACCTCGGACGCGAAGCCGATAGCCAACCCGACCCGGAGCTGCTGGCCCGACTCGAGACCGAGCTTGCACGGGTGGATACGGCGTTGGAGAACGCGCTGTCCCAGACATCATGAAGGTCCTCGTCGTGGACGACGATCCGGGTTCGCTTCTGGTCGCTCAGGCGGCCGTTGAAAGGTCCGGACACGAATGCCTTACGGCTGCTGACGGGGATACCGCGTGGCGGCTATACCAGAGCCACCGGCCCCAGGTCGTGGTCACGGACTTGATGATGCCTGGACTCGACGGGTTAGCCCTCTGCCGGGCCATCCGTGCCGATGAAGAAGACTCTTACACGTATCTGGTCCTACTGACCTCGCTCGGAGCCCAGGAAGATATCCTGGCGGGCATGAGCGCCGGCGCCGACGATTACGTGACCAAGCCCCTGGACCCGTTCACACTGCATACCCGCCTGATCGCGGCACTCAGAGTGACATCCCTGCACACCGAACTTGCCGGTTACCGCCAGGCATTGGCCGAACAAGCCCGCACCGATCCGCTGACGGGTCTGCGCAACCGGCTGACCCTGCCTGAAGACCTAGAACTGCTACACAGCCGGAGCGAAAGGTACGGACACGATTACTGCCTGGCCATGTGCGACGTGGACAATTTCAAGAGCTACAACGACATCTACGGCCACCCCGCCGGGGATACAGCGCTGAAAGCAGTCGCTGCTGCACTCGCCAGCCAGGCCCGGCGAGGTGACAGCATCTACCGGTACGGCGGAGAGGAGTTCATCATCCTGCTCCCGGAGCAGTCCTGGGCCGGAGCACAGGTCGCCATGGAACGATCCCGAGCAGCGCTGCAGGACCTAGGCATTGCCCACACCGGCGACCCCTCCGGCGTCCTTACGATCAGCGCGGGGATATCCACCTACATGCCGGGCCGCCGGGTGGGCAGCGAACAAATCCTCAACGAAGCTGACACCGCACTGTATGCGGCCAAGACGACAGGCAGGAACACGGTGACCGTATCGGAGGCGGTGCACGAGTTGCGGCCACCCGAGCCAAATCGCGAACATGGCCGAATCTGAAAGTCAACTCAAGCACCCAACCTCGAACATTGCCTCAGGCTGCCCGACCGTCGCTCCATTCATGCGAAGACCGGAATACCAACGCATGCCCGCAAAGACCAACGTAGAGCAGACCTACGCACCTTTTGATTCGAAAAGCTAAATGATTTCCAAGGCGCTGCTCCTCGCCCGCCAGCGACGGCGAATCTCCCACAATAGCGGGCCTCGTCGGTGTCGCGATATGGCGTCTCATCGACTACCTCGTCCGTTCTCTCCTGCCGATTGGCGCGCGCAGGGACGCCTCAGATGCAGGGTCAGCGTCTTGGGCGAGTTCAGTTGGTGAGAGCAACACCCTGAGTTCTGTGGGGTGTTGTCGATGGCTCGACCGTTGTCGCCTTTTGAGTGTCCGTTTGTCGTTCTGGGAGGGGGTGGACGCGGGGCTATCGGTGGCCGTCGCGGCGCAGGGCGCGGGGGTGTCGCGTCCGACTGGGTATCGGTGGTTAAGCGAGCATCAGAAGGTGCTGCCATCACCGGTTCAGGATTTCAGTGTTGCCCGTGTCGGACTCTTGTCGTTGCGAGAGCGAGAAGAGATCGGGTTCCAGCTCGCCCGGGGTCACGGGGTGCGCCGCATCGCAGCGGCTCTGGGCCGGGCGCCGTCAACGATCAGCCGGGAGGTGGCCAGAAACAAGGTCGCCGGCCGCTACGTGCCGTCGCTCGCGCAGGAGCAGACCTGGGCACGGGCTCGCCGGCCAAGAGCCCGGAAGCTGGACGGGTTAGCGTTACGGGAACAGGTCACCACGATGCTCACCGATCGGTTCAGCCCGGAACAGGTCGCGGGCCGACTGAAAGTCGAGCATCCGGAGAA
Organism: Cryobacterium sinapicolor; assembly: GCF_004403465.1. Lineage (GTDB taxonomy): Bacteria > Actinomycetota > Actinomycetes > Actinomycetales > Microbacteriaceae > Cryobacterium > Cryobacterium sinapicolor. Next base: position 15,426 of record NZ_SOGQ01000041.1, read on the forward strand.
TCCGGAGATGCAGGTGTCACACGAGACGATCTACCAGGCCCTCTACGTGCAGGGCCGCGGATCGTTGCGCCTGGAAGTTGCCACCGCGTTGCGGTTAGGGCGGGCAACACGGCGGCCGCAGAGGTCGGAGGGTCCGCGGCCGCAGAGGTTCCGGGAGATGGTGATGATCTCCGGCCGCCCGCCGGAGATCGAGGACCGCGCCGTTCCTGGGCACTGGGAGGGCGACCTGATCATCGGCTCGACCTCGTCGAAGTCCGCGATCGGAACACTCGTCGAACGGACCACGGGATACGTGATGCTGCTGCATCTGCCCGGGGATCACACCGCTCGCACCGTGGCCGACGCGATGATCGTGGCAATGAACACCCTCCCCGAACAGCTGCGCCGTTCGACCACCTGGGATCAGGGAGCGGAGATGTCTCGACACCAGGAAATCACGATGGCGACCGGGATGCCGATCTACTTTTGCGATCCGCACTCGCCCTGGCAGCGTGGCAGCAACGTGAACACCAACGGGCTCTTGCGCGAGTACTTTCCAAAAGGCACAGACCTGTCCTTTCACGGGCCCGGGATCCTCGAGAACGTTGCTGCGGAACTCAACCGTCGGCCCCGCAAACGCCACGGCTACCGAACGCCCGCAGAGGTCCTCGCCACGCTAATCTCGAACCCAACTAATCAAACCGGCGTTGCAAACACCGAGACGCTTTCGTCTGTAGCACCCCCTCGGCCCGGGGAGCGCAGGAATGTCCATGATTGCGAATCTGTCGTCGGCGTCGCTCCGAGGTCGACCGATGTGTCGTTCACATTGGGGATTCCTTAGCGTGCGTTGACGAAGTTGTGCAGCGCGACGATCCATTGGTCGAACGCATCAAGGTGTGCGTCGTGCGACGCATCGGCAAGGTCAACACGCAAAACGTTCGGGCCGCGTGATACGAAAATGTTCTTCTGCTCTTCGGTGAACATGCCCTGGTCGGCGTAGACGACGAGTGTCGGCGCGGCCACCGCTTGCCATTCCTCCCAACGTGGGTGCGCGACCGCGGAAACGGCTGCGACCATAACGTCGGGGTCGAAGCGTGGGTAAAAACCGTCCTGGCGTTCCTGCAGATCTGCTACCCATGCTTGAGCGAGGGGGCCGACACCCAGTGCGGCGGAAGCCGATTCACGAGTAGTGAAGGGCACGTCCCACGAGCGGAAGAAGTCGCCTAATGCAGCGTGGTCTTCGGGTAAGCCTCCGCCCTCATTCGCCTCCAAGAGCACAAGTCGGCGCACTAGGTCTGGACGGGCGGCCGCGACTAGCATCGCGGTATGCGCTCCCATTGACTGACCTACGAGGTCGACGGCATCGAACTCTTCCACCTCGATGACTCGAACTACATCACCAACGAACGCCTCTCGGGAGGTATCCGCAGGGAGTCGCGTGCTGAGCCCGTGGCCGCGCTGATCGATTAGAACGACCTTCCGACCCGACAGTGTGCGCGCCGTTGGCACGAATTCCCGACTGCTCCCGGCGAGGCCGTGCAGAATAACAACGGCGGGGCTAGCCCCGTCGAAAACCGAGTAAGAGATGTTCACGCCGTCATTCGCCGAAACTGTTCGGATCACGGCTTCCATGTGCCGATTCTACGGATCACGAAGCGCCGGCGTCTCGTCTCACATGGGTTTTGACACGCGGAGGTTACGGGACCAGTGAGGTGCCCACCGTCGTAATGTTCCCCGCAAGAGGACCCTTGAGCGGCCGACTTGTCTGGTTCCTGTGACTCAAGGTCGCGTGGTGGCCAATTCTTCGAGGATCAAGGCAGCAACTTCGGCTGGTGTGCGACTGGTTGTGCCGATGGCCGTGGTTTCTTCTTCAAGCCAAGGCAGGGCTTTCTGAAAATTCGGGATTCTTGAGAGACGCCAGTCCGCCGCGTCGGGCTCATTCACGTCCTGAAGGATTCGTCGTTCGTGTTCATCGGGGTGGACTATGAGGGTGAATGCGCGCACTGCCAATTCCGCGGAAGCGAATCCGGTGGTCAGCTCGTTCCAGTAGGCGTGATCGAACACGGATTGCGGGATCACGAGATCGCACTCAAGGTCGGCCACCAACTCGATTGCAGTGGCGACGACCAGGGTGCGCCAGGCCGGCCAGTCCTGAAAGTCATTGACCGGGCGCCTGACGTCGAGCGCGTGACGCAGCATCCGCCCGACTTCCTCGGTATCGAAGAGAACGAAGGACTCATCACGTTCGCAAAGTTCTTGAGCGAGAGTCGTCTTGCCGCCGCCGCCCTACGTGTCAGGGTTGGGTGAGGCCAGTAGCTCAGAGCAAGTCCGCCGTTTGATGTAGGGCGAGAACCAGGAAGTCACCGATCATGTCCAGCCCATCGTTGATCGT
>NZ_SOGQ01000008.1 GCF_004403465.1 Cryobacterium sinapicolor
CCCCGCCGCGGAGTGGGTAGAGGCCGTCGCGGAGGAGTCCGAAGCCGACGGTGCTGCGCGGTTCGGCGACGGGTTCGTTCGGGGCGGTGCCGTCGGGGTCCAGGCGCGCGAGCCACTGCCCCGCCATGCCCCGCACCAGATCCGCGGGGAACGCGAACCCCTCACCGGGGAGCCCGCTCGTTTCGTCGGTGATCGCACCCGTCGCACTGGCCACCAGGGCACGCTCCGCGGTGCCCAGGTCGTCCGGCGCGACCCGGGCAGCAACAGTGTCGAGGGCGGTGACGATGTTCTCGGCAGCATCGACGCCGAGGTCGCCGGCGGTGAGGGCAGCCGCCACGGCCGGGTAATACGGCGGCAGCATGCTGGTGCCGGCCAGACGCGGGGTGACGTTGTCGCCGAGGCGCACCCGCCGGTTCGCCTCCCGCGAGGAAACACGGGTCAGGCGGGTGATCAGGTCCGTTCCATTGGTCGCCCCGTTCTTATACGCGAGGGACTCGTGGCCCAGGATGCGCCGAGACCGCACCGCAATGTCGGCAGCGGATGCAACCCTGGCCGCATCCACCCTACGGCCGAGGTCTTCGACCGTGCCGAGCACCGCCATCGCCTCCGCCTCGCTCAAAAGAGAGAAGGCGACCGAATCAANTGTTGCACGAGGGGCTGTTGCACGTTGGAAGCCACCGCCTGCGGTGAGGTGGTGGGGTGGTGCGGAGTGGGGGCTCCTGCCATACCACTATAGTAAACGTGTACTAATCTAGAGTCAATAGGTGCTGACTATTCATCGAAAGTAATTTGGTCAGCGTGGTGCAGCCTTGAAGTCGGCCGCGCATCGGTATCCGTAGTTGTGGCCGTCATACGCCCGGCCCTCTAACGAATTCGACGGAGATTTTGCCAATTTCGAGCCGAAACGGATGTTTTGGGCCGGGTTTGAGCAAAATCTCCGTCGAATTCGTTCGGCCGGGGGTCCGTGGCCGGGCTCGGAGACCGGGTCGCCGGGTTTCGGCAAGCTCAACCACCGTGTCGCCAAAGTCTCCGCAGGAAGCCCGGGTACGGATGCCGATAGACCGGTTCAGAGGTCGACTCGCCGGGTTCCGGCAAGCTCAACCGTTGTGCCGCCAAAGTCTCCTCAGGGAGCCCGGGTGCGGATGCCGATAGACCGGTTCAGAGGTCGACTCGCCGGGTTTCGGCAGGCTCAACCACCGTTGCCCAAGGCGCCGGCCCAAGGCTCCGGCCTCAACCACCGTTGCCCGAGGCGCCGGCCTCAGGCGCCGGCCTCAGGCGCCGGCCTCAGGCGCCGGCCTCAGGCTCCGACCGCAGCCCGCAGCCCGCAGCCCGCAGCCCGCAGTGGCAGCGTGCGCACGCTCTCGAACCGGCGCAATTCGCCGTCGATGGGATCGGTGAAGCTCACGTCGCTTGCCAGGAGCTGGAGCGGGCGGGTGAAATCGTCGATCGCGACATCCTGAACGACGGGGTACACCGGGTCATCGATGATCGGGATCCCCAGGCCCAGCATGTGCATCCGCAGCTGATGGGTCTTGCCGGTGCGCGGCGTCAGCCGATAGACGCCCGTGTGCCGCAACACGGTCTCCAGCTCGATCAGCGACTCGGCATTGACGGGTTCGTCGGTGACCTCGGCCTGCCATCGGCCTCGCCTGGTGGTCAGGTGATTGCGCACGGTGATGGGGAAATCCAGATCCGGTCGCAGCGGGGCCAGTGCACGGTAGGTCTTGCCGACCTCGCCGCGCTGGAACATCGATTGGTACTCCCCGCGCCAGCGTCGCTCCGTCGCCAGCACCAGAAGGCCCGATGTCACGCGGTCCAGGCGATGCAACGGCGAGAGCTCGGGCAGTCCCAACTCGGCGCGCAGGCGCACCACCACACTCTGCACGACGTGTCGACCGCGCGGAATGGTCGAGAGAAACGGCGGCTTGTCGATCACGACGAGGCGGGCATCCCGATGCACCACGTGGACGATGCCGGGTACGGATGCCTCGGCGACGAGATCGCGATGGAACCAGACAAAGGTGTGCGGGCCATACGGGTCGCTGCCGACGACCGGGGCGCCCGACTGGTAGCGGAACCGCTCCCCGGCCAGGAACCCGGCGACGTCGACGGACGCGGCGAGACGCTCAAGCAACCACTCCCCCATGGTCGGCCACGGATGCGACCGCGGGCGGTCCCGATCCGGTGTGCACACCCAGGCGGCCTCGAGCCCGTGGCGCTGAGGCAAAGGGGACGGCGGGGGCATTCACCGATCGTACGTCGCCGCGATCGACGCCGCAGACGCAGCCGCAGTCCCAGCCGCCGCCACACCGCGATCAGCGCCGCAGTCCCAGCCGCCGTCAGAACAGCGGCCACGGTACCGCGGGCATGTCGCCACGCGGGGCCGGAAACCGGCCTTCGGAGCGCAACCGGTCGCAGCGCGCGACCAGTGCGGCGATCTCGACCTCGCTGAGCAACCCGGCGAGGATGCCGCCGAGTTCTCCGGTCAGCTGCGCGCTGACCCGGTCGATCCCGTCGAGCTCGTCGGCGGTGAGTTCATCGCCCAGCCAGCCCCAGAGCACGGTGCGCAACTTGTGGTCGGTGTGGAACGTGAGGCCGTGGTCGACGCCGTGACGGTGCCCGTCCGGCATCGCGAGGATGTGGTCGCCCTTGCGATCGGCGTTGTTCACGACGATGTCGAACACGGCCATGCGCCGCAGCACGGCCGAGTCCTCATGGATGAGGGTCACCGCCCGATTGTGATCGTCCCGGCCGTCGAAGACCCGGCACCAGCCGGGGGTCGGCGCGTCTCCCCACGGGACCAGGTCCACGGCATCCTGTTCGGGATCGGCGTCCTGCCACAGCTGCACCATCCCCGGACCCATCGGGCCGCCCCGCAGCCAGGTGCGGGGCACGACGTTCCAGCCGAAGGCCTCTGAGACGAGGTAGGCCGCGGCCTCGCGGCTGGCGAGATTGCCGTCGGGAAAATCCCAGAGCGGATTCTCGCCGGCGATGGGCTTGTAGACGACCGTGACGTCACCGATGGTGCCGAGGAAGGTCGCATTCGAGGCCGTCGTTATGCGCCCTGTGAGCTCGAGCACACCGCCGACCACACCGCCGAGCGCACCACCGACCACACCGCCGAGCGCACCACCGACCTCACCGCCGAGCTCAGCGTCGTCGGGGGTGACACCCGGCAGCATCAGGGGCTGCCGGGGAGGGTGCAGGTGTGCCCGTCAGCGTCGATGGGATCGCCGCAGAGCGGGCAAAGGGTGCGACCGGCCCCCACCACCTCGCGGGTGCGCTTGGCGAAGGCGCGTGCGGTGCCGACGGGCATCCGTACCAGCAGCATTTCCACCGGCTCCTGCAGGATCGCGTCGAGCAGCTCCTCGTCGGGCACGTCGTCGATCCCCGGGTCGACCTCCACGAGCGGGTAAGCCTCGAGCACGACCTGCACGGTCGAGGGATCCCAGCCCAGGCTCATCCCGCCGGTTCGGAATTCCTCCGCGACGGGCTGATCCAGCGGCTCGTTGTCGACGAGCTCGACGGGCGTGTTGGTCGGGATGCTGAACGGGTTGCCTTCGTGGCTCATCAGCTGGTCGAGCATCTCGTCGATCTTCTCGGCGAGCAACGCGGACTGCTGTTTCTCCAGGGCGATGCTCACGATCTGAGCTCCGGTGCGCACCTGCAGGTAGAACGTGCGAGACCCAGGCAGACCGACGGTGCCGACGACGACCCGATCCGGCCAGGCGAACTCATGGACGATTGTGGGCATGTGGGTATTTTAGGTGACCGTCGTGTGCGGCACCTGACCGGCCCCACCGCCGACCGGCGCGTCGGCCGACAGAACACTGGCGCCGAGCCAGGAGAGGTCGCCGGCATCCGTGTTGATGGCGTGAACGCTCGGCCGGCTGGTGCCGTAACGCACGATCGAAACGGATGCCGGACCCACATTGATGCGTTGGAAGAGGTCCAGGTGCATGCCGAGCGCATCGGCCAGGACGGACTTGATGATGTCGCCGTGACTGACCGCCACCCAGACCGCGCCGGGGCCGTGTTCGGCCTCGAACGCCGCGTCGTGACGACGGATGGCGGCGACCGACCGGGCCTGCATGGTCGCCATCGACTCACCGCCGGGGAAGGTGACGGCCGATGGCTGGGACTGCACAACCGACCAGAGCTGTTCCTTGGCGAGATCGCCGAGGGCCTTGCCCTGCCACTGCCCGTAGTCGCACTCGGTGATGCCCTCCTCCAGCGGCGTCGCCGGCGAGCCGGCCTGGTGATCGAGGATGAACTGGGATGTCTGCCGGCAGCGTTCCAGGGGGCTGGAGACCACGCCGACCAGCGGCACCACGGCGAGTCGCTTGCCCGTGACGGCCGCCTGGTCCTGGCCAATCTGGTCAAGCCAGACCCCCGTGGTGCGCCCGGCCAGCAATCCGGTGGCATTTGCGGTGGTGCGGCCGTGCCGCACGAGAATGACTGTGGCCATGGGTACAGCCTAGACAGGCAGGTGCGCGGGCCGTGGCCAACTCAGGAGATCCGGCCGGGCGTCCACTGCTGGCCCGCAGCGATCCGGGGCGCTCGGCGATCTGGGTGACGGATGTCCTGAGTTGGCCACACACGGGCGAGGTCGGCTAGTCGGTCGGGTCGGTGATGAAACCCTCGTCGATCATCCAGGAATAGGCCACATCGGCAGGTTCCTCACCGTCGACGTCAACCTTGCGGTTCATGCCGCGCAGAACCTCGTCGGTGAGCTTGGGTGAGATCTCGGCGAAGATCTCCTCCAGGCCGGGGGTGGCCTCGATCGACTCGGTGAAGAAGACCGGCGCCACGTTGTACGCCGGGAAAAACTTGAGGTCGTCGATCAGGACTGTCAGGTCGAGCGCGTCGAGGCGGCCGTCGGTCGTGAAGACCTCACCGAAGTTGCAGGCCCCGTCATCCGTCGCGCTGTAGATCGCACCGGTGTCGTAGATGCCGATGTTGCCGTCGGGCACGCCGGCGGCGGCACCGCGTTCCAGCCCGTAGTGGGCGAGCATGGGGTTCATGCCGTCCGGCCGGGAGTTGAATTCGGACTCGATGCAGAAGGTGCGGTCCTCCACCGGCAGCGCGGCGAGTTCGGACATGGAGGTGATGCCGCCGAGCTCGGCGATCGCCTCACTGCGCACAGCCAGGGCGTAGGTGTTGTTCATCGGTGCCGGCGCACCCCAGGTGACACCGTTCTCGATGTCGATGTCGTACACGGCCTGCCACATCTCGCCCTGGTCGGCGATCGCCTCCTCCTGACCGAGGTAGGTCAGCCACGCGGTTCCGGTGTATTCCCAGAGCACGTCGGCCTGGCCGGAGAGGATCAGCTCGCGGGTCGGCTGGCTGCCGGGCAGATTGCTGAGGTCCGTGACATCGAATCCCGCGGCGGTCCCGGCAAGCACCGCGATCTTGCCGAGCAGCAGCTGCTCGGTGAAGTTCTTGGACGTGACCGTGAGGTCGACTCCCTCGGCACCGTCGAGCGGGGTGATCGACCCCGGTCCGACCGCGGGAACGTAGGAGGTCGCCGGCTTCAGCCCGCAGCCGGTCAGGGCGACGGCGGACAGGGTGAGGACACCGGCTGCGACACCCCAGCGACCGAGCGACGTGCGACGGGTGCGAGACGAGGAGCGGTACATCTAGAGTCCCTTCGGGCGGGCGACGTGTTCCACGACGCGGCCGATCCAGTCGATGAGCAGGGCGAGCAGGGCAACGAGCAGGGCTCCGGTGATGAGCACGGGGGTGAGGCTGAGATTGACGCCCGTGGTGATCAGGATGCCGAGCCCCCCGCCGTTGACGAACGTCGCCAGGGCGGCGGTGCCCACCAGCAGAACGAGGGCGGTGCGCACCCCCGACAGCATGACCGGCACAGCGAGCGGAAGCTCCACGCGGAACAGCACGGCCGCGGAGCTCATACCCATGCCGCGTCCGGCCTCGATGAGGCGGGCGTCGACCTGCTGCAGGCCGACCATGGTGTTGCGCAGCACCGGGAGCGCGGCGTAGAGCACGAGGCTGAGTGTGGCGGCCCAGAATCCGAAGCCGACCCAGAACGCGAGCAGCACGACGACGCCGATCGCGGGGGCGGCCTGCCCGAAGTTGGCGATGGCGAGCACCGGAGCGGTCAGAAATCGCAGGGGTCTGCGGGTCAGGGCGATTCCCAGGGGAACCGCGATGACCAGCACGATCACCGCGGCGAGCAGGGTGAGCTGGATATGTTCCACCGTGTAGACCCAGAGCGCGGCCGGGGCGAGGGTGGTGAGCTCGATCGGCGAGAGGTCCGCCGTGTTCAGCCAGATCACGAGGGCCAGGAACGCGAGCAGGATGCCGGCCAGCTGGTAGACCAGTCCCCGCCAGGACCGCCACGTCGCGCGGGCGCGGCTGACGGGTAGGACCGGCGCGGCCGGGTCGCCAGGCGTTTCGACGGCGGAGTCGCCGCCGGCCAGGCGGGCTTCCGTAGTCAGGGTGCGGGTGGTCACTGAACGGCCTGCGCGTCAGCGCCGTTTTCCACGGCTTCGCTCGGGTCGGCCCCGGCGGCAGCCGTCTGCGCCTGGAACAGGCCGGTGTTCAGCCCGACGGGCGCCTGGTCCGATTCGAGCACGGCAGCGGTCTGTGACCGGGTAATGGCGTCCATCACGGTCTGCACGTCGATGACGCCCTTGAACATGTCACGGCGACCGGTAACGAGCGCGGCCCCGGCGCTGGACACGAGCATCGTGTCGAGCGCGTCGTTGAGCGTGGCGTGCTTGCCGACGACCGGGAGTTTCGGGTCGGGAACGTCGCCGATGGTTTCGAGGCGGCCGAGCTGGCGCACGGAGAGCCACTGGATGGGTCGGCGACGCTCATCGACGATGACCGCGTGGCCGTGGCCGGCCTCGACGACGCGGGCCAGGACATCCGTTGCCTGTTCGCCGGGGTTGCCCACGACGGCGTCGCTGAGGGCGACATCCGCCACCCGGGTCAGGGTGAGCTGTTTGAGGCCGGCGCCGGAGCCGATGAAGTTCTCGACGAACTCGTTGGCCGGGTCGCCGAGGATGCGTTCCGGGGTGTCGTACTGCTCGAGCTGGGCACCCTCGTTGAAGATGGCGATCCAGTCGCCGAGTTTGACGGCCTCGTCGAAGTCATGGGTGACGCAGACGATGGTCTTCTGCAGTTCTTCCTGGATGTTGAGCAGTTCGTCCTGCAGGCGCAGCCGGGTGATCGGGTCGACGGCACCGAAGGGCTCGTCCATGAGCAGCACGGGCGGGTCGGCCGCGAGCGCCCGCGCCACGCCGACGCGCTGCTGCTGGCCGCCGGAGAGCTCCTTGGGGTACCGGTCGCGGTAGAGCGCCGGGTCCAGGGAAACGAGCTCGAGGAGTTCGTCGACGCGGGTCGCGATGCGGGCCGTGTCCCAGCCGAGCATCTTCGGCACGATGCCGATGTTCCTGGCGACCGTCATGTGCGGGAAGAGCCCTCCGGCCTGGATGACATAGCCAATGCCTCGGCGCAGGGTGTCGCCGTTCATGTCGGTCACGTCGTCTCCGTCGACGACGATGCGGCCCTCGGTCGGTTCGATGAGTCGGTTGATCATCTTGAGGGTCGTGGTCTTGCCACATCCCGAGGGGCCGACCAGCATGACGATCTTTCCGGCCGGGATCTCCATGGTGAGACCGTCGACGGCGGGGCGCGCCTGGCCGGGGAAACGCTTGGTGACGTGGTCCAGAAGGATGCTGGCACCGGTGATGCCGGGACGGGTGGCGGAATCGTCGGTGTTGGTTGATACAACGGCGGCGGATGAAATGAATTCAGACACGGATACCTCGAGGTGTGGTCAGGCGGCCGAGGCCGACGAGGAGGAGATCAAGAATGAGGGCGAGCACGACAACGCCGATGACGCCCGTCAGCACAGACTCGAGGGAGTTGGCGCCGCCAAGGCGGGAGAGTCCGGAGAAGATGAAACCGCCCAGCCCCGGGCCGAGGGAGTAGGCGGCGATGGCCGCGACTCCCATGACCATCTGAGCGGAGACCCGGATGCCCGTGAGGATGATCGGCCACGCCATCGGCAGTTCCACCTGCAGCAGCGTGCGGAACCGGCTCATCCCGATGCCGCGGGCGGATTCCACGATCGACGGCGCGATGCCCGACAGGCCCACGACCGCGTTCCGCAGAATAGGCAGCGTGGCGAAGAACGCCACCACGATGACGGCCGGAACGACACCGAAGCCGAGCGGCGCGATGAGCAGTCCGATGAAGGCGAACGACGGGATGGTCAGGCCGATGGCCGACACCGAGTTGGCGATCCCGGTGAGCGCGGAACTTCGGTAGACGAGGGCGGCCAGTACTACGGCGAGGAGCGTCGCCAGGATCAGGCACTGCACGACGAGGCTGAAATGCTGCCAGCTGCTGAACAGGATCTGCTCATACTGGTCCCCGACAAAATCAAACACATCAAAACCTTTTCGCATCGATGACGCACGTAGTCACCGACACCGGCACGGGCGCTACTGGAGGCGCGGATGTCGAACTGGATGGGGACGCAGGCTGAGAGCCTGTGGTGAGGGTTGCTAACCATCTTTGCATGGCCACCCCCGGATGGGCGGCACGAGACGTGACGGGGCCGCCGGTGACGTCCGGCCGGCGGCGCTCTATGAGCGCCAATCGGTGGGCTGAGCCGCGGGACCAAATGCGGAAGGTGCCCCATCTGTTGCACCTGTCGCAGCCGTCGGAGCCTGCGACGTCGTGCCATGCCCGCGCAGACGGCCTGTGGCCCCGCGTTCGACCAGAACGGGAACGTAGTCTCGGATCGGCCGCCCCTCGAGAGCGGTGTGCTCCTCGAGGACGGCCCTCTCAATGCTCTCCCGCGGGATATGAGGGAATCTCTCGACGAGACGATCGACTACCTTGGCGACGGCGTTCCGCTCTGATTCCGTACTCATACCGAGATGGTCCTGCCGATTGACTTGTTCGTCAATCCGATCCCGGCTGCTCGGCAGGACTCGAGCACCCGGTGGCAGAGCCTGTCCAGACCCCGCGCGCCGACCCTTGGAGGCCCGCCCGCGGCATCCGTGGCCGGTTCACCCTCAGACTTATTGCCGGGTTTCGGTTTCCGCTTGCCTGCGGTGATCGAGATTCGTATCCGCCAGGTCCTCGAGCTCCACGTCGGAGGCGGCCTCCTCGACGGCGATGAGCCGATTGTTGGCGGTCGGAAGCGCTCGCACCATCTCGTCGAGCTTGCGCTGTGTCGCCGCCTGCTGCCGAGCCTGGGTGTGCTGGATCACGAACACCATGACGAGGGTGATCGAGGACGTGACGCTGTAGAGCACGTTGTTCCACCAGGAAGGAAAGCCGACCAGGAAGCCCACCATTAGCCAGAGCGCCGTGAGCAATGCGACAGCCAGCCCCACCGTCGCGAGCGAGGTGGCGTCACCCACCTGATGAAGAAGCCGGCTGCTCCACAGATGCTCCCGCCGCCCCGGACCGTTGCTTTCGCCTCGCGGCGCGCGTCGTGGGCTCGAGGCCGCCGCCGACCCAGGATTCTGCTTCTCGTTCTCACCAGACATAGAGAACACAGTAATCCCTCGGTCGTCTGAGCTCCCTGGGCGTCTAGGGCAGCGGCCCGCGCCGCGCCAGCGTTCCGGCGAAGAGGGCGTGCAGCAGTGGGAGGGCGGACACGACCAGGAGCACCGTGCCGAGCACGACGTCATCGGAACGCAGCAGGATGCCGCCGATCAAGAGGGCGGTGAAGAGGATCGCCGAGATGACCTGCCGCCCGGTTCGCTCGAGGTCGATCAGGCGCCGCTCGATCCGAGGGGTCTGCACCGAGACCGTGCCCTCGTCGAATCGCGTCAGGAGGTTGTCGAGCCGCCTGGGCAGCCGCGCGACGACGCCCGCAACCGACACCACCTGCTTCGCGGCCGCCTGCACCACATTCCCGCCCTCGGTGCGAATCAGCTGGGCGGAGTACGGCTCGACGGAATTCCAAATATTGAAGGCAGGGTCGAGCGAACTGCACATTCCCGAGGTCAGCGACATCGCACGCACGATGAGGAGGAAGTTCTCCGGAAGCTGAAACGGCAGCGAGCGCACCACGTCACCGAACTCGATGGCGAAGGCGCGGAATTCGCGCGGGTCGACATCCTGCAACTCGGCAAAACCCATCCCGCCGAAGCGCGCGAACAGTTTCGTCATGGCCCGCTCGAGTTCGGCGGTGTCTGCGGAGGGGAGGAGCACACCCACCTCGCGGATGCCGTCCACCATCCCCTTGCCGTCGCGGGACGCGGCGGCGATGAGCAGTTGCACCAGGCCCTGGCGCAGGGCATCGGGTACCTCGCCCATCATCCCGAAGTCGATGAAGGTGAATTTCCAGGTGCGTCCACCCTCCGCTCCGGGCGCACCGGCGGCGAGCGGCGTGACGAAGATGTTGCCGGGGTGCGGGTCGGCGTGGAAATACCCGTGCACGAAGAGCTGGTCGAACATCACGGCCGCGAAGTCGTCGGCAACCTCGGACGGGTCGATCCCGGCCGCCCGCAGCCCATCCACGTCGTTGATCTTGATCGCGGTGACGTCCTGCAGGGTCAGCACCCGCCGTGTGGTGCGCTCCCACACGAATTCGGGAACGCCGACCCGGGCGTCGTCGGCGAAGTTCTGCGCGAACCGTTCGGCGCTCGCCGCCTCCCGCAGGTAATCGATCTCCTCGAGGCTCGTGAACGCGAACTCCTCGACCAGGGCAGGCATGTCGACGCGATCCGAGACCAGTCGCACGCGGCTGAGCCAGCGGGCGACGCGGCGGAGGGCGCCGAGGTCGACATCGACGATCTCGGCGATGCCCGGCCGCTGGATCTTGACGACGACGTCGAGCAGGCCGGTCTCGGCGGCATCCAGCGTCGACAGCCTCGCCCGGTGGACCTGCCCCAGAGAAGCCGCCGCCAGCGGCGTCGGATCAATGTAGGAGAACGCGCGCTCCAGTGTCACACCCAGCTCGGCCTCGGCGAGGGCACGGATGTCCGGGAACGGCACCGGCGGAACCTCGTCCTGCAGACCCTCAAGCTCTTTGGTGATCTCCGGCGGCAGCACGTCGAGGCGCGACGACATGAACTGGCCGACCTTGATCATGAGACCCCCCAGGTCGACCGCGAGCACGTGGAAGCGTTGCGCGATGTGCTGCAGGCGCGCTGACCGGTTTCGGGCGGCGAGCCGTGCGAGCCCGAACCGCGGGAGGACCAGTTCGTACCACCACGTCTGCGCCAGATACAGGGCTGCGAACCGGAGGATCCTGCGGGAGCGCGCGCGCAGGTTACCGACGTCGGTCCCCTGTACTCCGCGGTGCCGACGTGCTGTGGGCACTCGGTCAGTCCTGGGCGAGGATGGCGTACAGCTTGCGACGCGCCTCATCCAGGATGGCGACGGCCTGCTTCACCTGCTCGGGGTTGCCGGAGCGCCCGACCTGCGCGGCGGCCTGGGCCAGATCGATGCCGGCCTTCGGCAGCGCGGTCGCACGCCCGGTGTCCCGGGCACCCTGAGCCTCCCACGGGGCGGGCTGGTCTGCCGCGGCATGCGCAACCCCGCGGCCCTCGTCCGTGAGCGAGTAGGTCTTGCGACCGTTGGACTCCTCGGCGTTGATGAGACCCTCGTCGGCGAGCAGCTGAAGCGTGGGGTACACCGAGCCGGGGCTCGGCTTCCAGGCACCATTGCTGCGTTCCTCGATCTCGTGAATGATCTGGTAGCCGTGCATCGGCTTCTCGGCCAGCAGCGCGAGCACCGCCGCACGCACGTCGCCGCGCGCCATCCGGGGGCCGGCCTTGCGCTCGAACTGTCCGCGAAGCTGCTCCATCGCGTCCCACATGCCGCTGGGCCAGCCCTCGCCGGCACCATTGCGCCGTGCCCCGAACCCATCGCCCATAAATGAACCACTCATGATGTCCTCCTCAGTGCCGTAGCCACCCGGCTCGACGATAGTTAACGATATATCGTTCGCGCCGTGATGGCGATACCAGTTTCCATCTTCATTCCGCCGTCTGGGAGGTGCCTGTGCCTCTCCTGGCGCGCGGTAAAGTAGACCCCGTTGCCGTCGCCCACCACCGGGACGACGCCCCTGAATCCAAGGAGAACCAGATGTCCGTCGGCTTGCTCGCCGTTGTCGATGACATACTCACCGCTGCGCTCAAAGCGAGCGCCAAGACCGCCGGTGTCGTGATCGACGATGCGGCCGTCACGCCTCAGTACGTTCAGGGACTGTCGCCCGCTCGCGAGCTTCCCATCGTGTGGCGGATCGCACTCGGCAGCCTGTTCAACAAGTTCGTCATCATCATCCCGCTGGCATTGCTCCTCTCCGCATTCGCGCCGGGGGTGTTGCCGTGGCTGCTGATCATCGGCGGCACCTATCTGTGCTTCGAGGGTGCGGAGAAAGTCACCGAGTGGTTCGGCGTTCACCACGCCGCCGGCGCGACTGAAGCGCGGGATGAGCGAAAACTCGTCTTCGGCGCCATTCGCACCGACCTCATCCTCAGCACCGAGATCATGCTCATCGCACTGGCCGGTCTCGATCCCGATTTCGGGATCGGGATGACGCTCGGCGCTCTGGTCGTGATCGGCCTGGGTATGACGGTGCTCGTCTACGGCGCGGTCGCCCTGCTGGTCAAGATCGACGACATCGGACTGTCGCTGATGAAGAACCCGGTACGACGGGTGAGACGCACCGGCGCGCGCATCGTGCGCTCCATGCCGGCCGTGTTCCAAGTGATCAGCATCATCGGCACTGTCGCCATGTTGTGGGTCGGCGGCCACCTGGTGATCGCCAACCTGCACGACACGATCTGGACCGGCCCCTACGACGTGGTGCACGCTGTGACGGAAGTGGTCGAATTTGCCGGACCGGTGATCGTCTGGGTCACCGACACCGCGATGTCGCTCGTCTTCGGGCTCATCCTCGGCCTGATCATCGTCGTGGCCCTGACCGGGATCTCACGTCTTCGCAAGCGCAAACAGCCACACGGCGTCACGGCCTGACCCAGTCGCAGGCGGGATAGCCGCAATCGGAACGAAACGAGGATGTCCCTGTGCAGCTTTCCCTGTGGGTGGCCTTGGTCGGCGCGGGTGCCCTGATCAGTTTCACGCCGGGCGCGGGGGCGATCAACACCATGAGCAACGCCCTGAACGCGGGCTTTCGCCGCTCCATCTGGGGAATCCTCGGCCAGCAGGCCGCCCTCCTCATTCACATCGCGATCGTGGCCCTCGGCGTCGGCCTGCTCGTGGCCAGTTCCCCGCTTGCCTTCAACCTCATCCGCTACGTGGGGGCCGCCTACCTGGTCTACCTGGGCATCCGTCAATTTCTCGCCAAGCCGGATCTCGATGGCGAGCGCACCCGGACTCTGAGCGACGAGCCCCGCTGGTCGATGTTCCGGCGCGGGCTGTGGGTGAACATGCTGAACCCCAAGGCGATCGTGTTCTTCCTGGCGTTCCTGCCCCAGTTCATCCGGGCCGACCGACCGCTGGCGGCCCAGTACCTGATCGTCGCCGCCACCACCGTCGTCATCGACGTTCTGGTGATGTGGTTCTTCTTCGCCGGTACAGCGCGTTCCTTCCAGCGATTCACGCGCGACGCGCACGGTCAGCGCGTCTTGAACCGTGTCTTCGGCGTGCTCTTCGTCGCGGTCGGCGTGCTGCTCGCGGTCATCCACTGAGCGCTCCCGGCCGTCACTCGCCCTCGGATTGGGCGCACACGTGTAACTCGTGGTCAGATGCGCTTTTTTCCGAGTTGTGAATGCCCGAGAAACGCACATTCTCCGCCACTAGGCTGCTCGACGATCATCAAGTCAGCACCCCGGACGTGATCGAACACAAGGAGCACAGATGACGCCTGACGCGGACGCGGACCTGGTCGTGCTGGGTGGAGGACTGACGGGGCTCACGCTGGCCGCCCGGCTGGCCCGGGAGCAGTCCGGCCCCCGCGTCATCGTGCTGGAACCGCGCACCGAATACCAGGACGACCGCAGCTGGTGCTTCTGGCGGCCGGAACGGCACGAGCTGTCACACCGCGTGTCCGCGAGCTGGAAGACCTGGACGTTTTCGGATGCCGCGGGCCGGACCATTCGGCACCAGGTACCCGGCCTGGCATACCGGCTTCACCGCCGTCTATATTCTGGTCGTGGTCGGCGTGGTGCTCCTCTGGCTGGTCGCGCCGGTGGCGAGCCTGGCCGCGTTCCTCCTCGTGTCCGCCCTGCACTTCGGGTCGGACTGGAACTCCGATCGGTCGGTCTGGCTGCGTTTTCTCGCCGGATTCGGGCTGCTCACCGTTCCGGCGCTGTCGCATCACGACCAGGTCAGCGCCATCTACGTGGTGCTGGCCGGTGACCCAGGCGCGTCGGTGGCCGGAGTCAGGAGTGGCTCGGGCCGCTCGCCGTGGCCGGTCTCCTGCTCGCCGCCGTGGTCGCCGTGCGGCACCGGTCGCATGAAAGCGTCGAAATCGTCTTCGCGACCGTGCTCGCCCTGGTCACCGAGCCGCTGGTCTTCTTCCTGCTGTACTTCTGCGCGCTACACAGTTTCCGACATCTGAAGGGCGGATTCCGCGATGAGCGGGGTAATGGCCGGCACACGGCCCTCGTCGTGGTGGCCTACACCGTGGTCCCCCTTCTCGCGGTGGGGACATTCCTCGTCGCGTTCGGCCCCGGCGCCGGTCTGAGCGATCAGATTCTGCAGCTGGTTTTCATCGACCTGGCCGGACTCACCGTGCCGCACATGATCGTGGTGACCTACGAGGACCGCCGGAGGCGCGCGGCCGGCGCCGTCGGTTCGAGTCAGCGATCAGTTCGAGGAAAGACCGTCTGAGGATGCTTCCGCCTCCACGCGGGCTGCGAACTCCTCCATGCCCCGGGCGATGTTCTCCTGGCGGGAGTCGTCGTCCTCGGGGTCGTACGGGGCGTCATACGGCCAGGACATGTACACGTTGGGGTCGATGATCAGGTAGGCGGACAACGAACCGCTCGGGATCGCTTCGTAGTCGCGCACCTGCTCGTCCGACTGGTCCATGCCCATCCACGCGATGCCCGTGTTCTCGGGCAGGACAACCCAGCCCTGGCCACGGAACACGTCGGCGAGGTCGGGCGGGATGCTGGCGTGCACCTGCGCGAAGCCGCGGGTGGTGAGGGCCGGCGCGAGAGTGTTGAGGAGTGCCTTGCACACCCAGGCGGAGCCACCGGTGATCAGCAGCTCGAAGACGGCGGTGCCGTGATCGCTGACGATGGCGTCGTCGATGTCATCGTCGGTGGAGTCTTCGTCGAGCTGATCCTCGTCGACGTAGCTGTCGGGCTCGGTGACGACAGCGCCGAGAAGCCGGCCGTCCTCCGTTTCGGCGACCAGGGCGAGAGCCATGGACTCGGCCTGCAGTTCGATGGTGTCGTCGAAGTAGGTCTCCGGTGAGTCATCGATTTCGGCCTGCGGGTGTTCAGCGAACAACGCGACAAACGCCGTGCGATGCTGTTTATTCAGGCGTCGGACTCGGAAGCCAGGTTGTTCGCTCATGCTTGAGCCTCTCGACGATGTTCTACGTGCTGTACCGCTCCGGATTCGGAACGCTCAAATTTATCACGCGCTGTCGTCGACAAACACGGTGCTTGTCTCATCCGGCCACTTCGTATATTATTTCAAATACGTTACGCGAGCGAAGGGGCTCATGGACATCGACGACGAGCTCACTCCGCCCGGCAACGGGGCTGACCCTGCCCTCCTGGGTCGCAGGCACATCCGCGGCCTTCCCGCATTCTGACCGACATCAAACCCAGGAGGCCCACCGTGACCCAGACGACCCCCGCCCCAGCGACGCGGCACGTTCCCGCTGATCTCCCCGACCGGATTCAGCACTACATTGGCGGCGCGTTCGTCGATTCCGTCGACGGGGACACGTTCGATGTGCTCGACCCCGTGTCGAACGAAACGTACCTGCGCGCCGCCGCAGGCAAGAAGGCCGACATCGATCTCGCCGTCGCCGCCGCCCGCCGCGCCTTCACCGAGGGGCCGTGGCCGCGGATGCTGCCCCGCGAGCGCTCTCGCGTGCTGCACCGGGTCGCGGACATCGTGGAGTCCCGGGATGCTCGACTCGCTGAACTGGAGTCCTTCGACTCCGGCCTGCCGATCACTCAGGCCCTGGGGCAGGCACGGCGCGCCGCCGAGAACTTCCGCTTCTTCGCCGACCTGATCGTCGCGCAATCCGACGACGCGTACAAAGTGCCCGGTCGACAGATGAACTACGTCAACCGCAAGCCGATCGGCGTGGCAGGGCTGATCACCCCGTGGAACACACCGTTCATGCTCGAGTCCTGGAAGCTCGGACCTGCATTGGCGACCGGCAACACGGTTGTGCTCAAGCCTGCCGAGTTCACACCGCTGTCAGCCTCGCTCTGGGCCGGCATCTTCGAGGAGGCCGGGCTTCCCGCAGGCGTGTTCAACCTGGTGAACGGGCTGGGCGAGGACGCGGGCGACGCTCTCGTGAAGCACCCCGACGTGCCCCTCATCTCGTTCACCGGCGAGAGCAGCACCGGCCAGCTCATCTTCGGCAACGCCGCACCCTTCCTGAAGGGACTGTCGATGGAGCTGGGCGGCAAGTCTCCTGCGGTGGTTTTCGCGGACGCCGATCTCGAAGCCGCCGTCGACGCCACAATCTTCGGAGTGTTCTCATTGAACGGCGAACGCTGCACGGCAGGGAGCCGGATCCTCGTCGAGCGTTCGGTGTACGACGAATTCGTCGAACGCTACGCGGCCCAGGCCAAGCGCGTCGTCGTCGGTTACCCGAACGACCCGGCGACGGAAGTCGGCGCCCTCGTTCACCCCGAGCACTACGACAAGGTGATGAGCTACATCGAGATCGGCAAGCAGGAAGCCCGCCTGGTCGCCGGCGGCGGACGCGCCGAGGGATTCGCTCAGGGCAATTTTGTCGCACCCACCGTCTTCGCCGACGTGGCACCGGATGCCCGGATCTTCCAGGAGGAGATTTTCGGCCCCGTCGTGGCGATCACCCCGTTCGATTCCGACGAGGAAGCACTCACCCTGGCCAACGGTGTGCGCTACGGGCTGGCGGCCTACATCTGGACGAACGACCTCAAGCGGGCGCACAACTTCGCCCAGGGTGTCGAGGCCGGCATGGTCTGGCTCAACTCGAACAACGTGCGGGATCTCCGCACGCCGTTCGGCGGTGTCAAGGCATCGGGCCTCGGGCACGAGGGCGGCTACCGCTCGATCGATTTCTACACGGACCAGCAGGCGGTGCACATCACCCTCGGCGAGGTGCACAACCCCACCTTCGGCAAAAGTGGCGAGCAGCACTGAGCCACCACCTCATCACCAGAGCGGGAGCGTCAGCTTCCGCACCCTCGCATTGACGCTAAGGATCTGACATGACCATCACCCCCGAATCTCCCGAACCCGTCGTCACCGCCGCCAACCCGGTGCGCTCGACGAATCCCGTCCCCACTCCCCAGGCTCCGGCGCCCGATGTGCTCCGCTGCGCCTACATGGAACTCGTCGTCACCGACCTCGCCGCCTCCCGGAAGTTCTACGTCGACGTTCTCGACCTCATCGTCACCGAGGAGGATGAGAATGCCGTCTACCTGCGCAGCTTCGAGGAATTCATCCACCACAACCTGGTGCTGCGTCAGGGGCCGGTCGCAGCGGTCGCCGCCTTCTCCTACCGGGTGCGGTCGCCGGAAGACCTCGACAAGGCCGTCGCCTTCTACACCGAACTCGGCTGCCGCGTCGAGCGCCGGCCAGACGGCTGGACCAAGGGCATCGGCGACTCGGTTCGGGTCGAGGACCCGCTCGGGTTCCCCTACGAGTTCTTCTACGACGTCGAGCACGTCGAACGCCTCGCCTGGCGCTACGACCTGTACACACCGGGCGCCCTTGTGCGACTGGACCATTTCAACCAGGTCACCCCCGACGTGCCGCGCGCCGTCGCATATATGGAGGACCTGGGGTTCCGGGTCACCGAGGACATCCAGGATGAGGCAGGCACCGTCTACGCCGCCTGGATGCGCCGCAAGCCGACGGTGCACGACACGGCCATGACCGGCGGCGACGGCCCGCGGATGCACCACGTCGCCTTCGCCACCCACGAGAAGCACAACATCATCGCCATCTGCGACAAGCTCGGCGCCCTGCGCCGGTCCGATGCGATCGAACGCGGCCCGGGCCGCCACGGCGTCTCGAACGCCTTCTACCTCTATCTGCGCGACCCCGACGGCCACCGGGTCGAGATCTACACCCAGGACTACTACACCGGCGACCCCGACAACCCGGTCGTGACCTGGGACGTGCACGACAACCAGCGCCGTGACTGGTGGGGCACCCCGGTCGTGCCGAGCTGGTACACCGACGCGTCACTGGTGCTCGACCTCGACGGCAACCCGCAGCCTGTGATCGCACGTACCGACGAAAGTGAGCTTGCGGTGACCATCGGGGCCGACGGCTTCTCCTACACTCGCAAGGGCGACGACGAGTCGATGCCCACGTGGAAGCAGGGCGAGTACAAGCTCGGTAACCAGCTTTAACAACGGCCGACGCGAGAAGAAGGACACTATGCTGCCCCCGGAAACAATCATCGCGATCGCGGACGAACTCGCCGCGGCGGAACGCGACAGGGCGATGGTGCCGCGCCTGACCCTACGTCACCCCGAGATGACCGTCGAAGATTCCTACGCCGTGCAGAACGAGTGGCGCCGACGCGGTGTCGAGGCCGGTCGGCGGCTCGTCGGCCGAAAAATCGGGTTGACCTCGAAAGTGATGCAAGTGGCCACGGGCATCACCGAACCCGACTACGGCGCCATTTTCGATGACATGGTCTTCGAGAACGGTTCGGTGATCGAGCACGCCCGGTTCTCCAATGTGCGCATCGAGGTCGAACTCGCATTCGTGCTCGGCGCGACCATCGTCGGGCCGAACGCCACGATCTTCGATGTGCTCCGTGCCACGGAGTACGTCGTGCCGGCCCTGGAGATCCTCTCCTCGCGCATCGAGATGCCCGGTCGCACGATTGTCGACACGATCAGCGACAACGCGGCGATGGGTGGCATGGTTCACGGCGGCAACCCGACCGCGGTCGACGCGGTCGACCTCCGTTGGGTCTCAGCGCTGCTCTACCGCAACGAGACCATCGAGGAGACCGGGGTGGCCGCCGCCGTGCTGAATCACCCGGCGAACGGCGTGGTCTGGCTGGCGAACAAACTCGCCCAGCATGGCGACCGCCTCGAGGCGGGCGAGATCGTGCTCGCAGGCTCGTTCACCCGCCCGATGTGGGTGCATCCTGGAGACTCGGTTCTGGCCGACTACGGACCGATGGGAACGATCTCATGCCGTTTCGACTGAACCCGACGTTCCGTGAGGTCCTGAGCGGAGCATCCCGCCCGCTCGCCGGGATGTGGCTCTGTTCGGGCTCTCCGATCGTCGCCGAGATCTGCGCCGGTGCCGGCCTCGACTGGCTCCTGCTCGACATGGAGCACTCCCCCAACGGCCTCGAATCCGTGCTGGCACAGCTGCACGCCACATCCGGCTATCCCGTGTCGACGCTGGTGCGGGTTCCGGCCAATGATCTGGTCACGATCAAGCAGGTGCTGGACCTCGGCGCCCAGAACATCCTGGTACCCATGGTGAATTCGTCCGACGAGGCGCGTCTGGCCGTCGAGGCCATCCGTTATCCCCCGCGCGGGCGCCGCGGTGTCGGTTCGGCGCTGGCCCGATCCGCCCGCTGGAACCGCGTGCCCGGCTATCTCGACAACGCCGACGACCATGTGGCCCTGTTCGTGCAGGTGGAGACGAGCGCCGCGGTCGAAGCCGCCGGCCAGATCGCAGCGGTCGACGGGGTGGCCGGAGTCTTCGTCGGCCCCAGCGACCTTGCCGCCTCCATGGGCCTGATCGGGCAGCAGACACATCCCGATGTGACACAAGCCGTGCTGCGCGCCTTCCGTGCGGTGCATGCGGCGGGCAAGCACGTCGGGGTCAACGCTTTCGACCCGGCCGTGGCGCAGAGCTACCTGAACGCCGGAGCCGACTTCGTACTCGTCGGAGCGGATGTTGCCGTTCTCGCCCGCCAGTCGGAAGCGCTCGCTGCTCGCTGGATCCCGGGATCGGATGAAGTCGAGGGCGGCTCCTACTAGGTGTCCCGTGCGGTGCGAGATTCGCGCTCCCTGACGTAATTAATCCCGGTTTCGTCACGCACGCTGGCAGAATTCGTCACTATTCTCAGGTAGCTTGCACGGCCTTGGGTTGCCCGTTCATGATAGGTGCGACCTGGGAATTCCGTCGGCGTTCGCCGTCGGGCCCGTCCACTTTTCGAAGGAGAGCCATGTCCAACGCCGACCCAACATACGCCCCCGGCAACGCCGGATTTGACTTCAACACCGACACACAGACCGCCTCTTTCGGTGGCAGTGCGGCCCCCGCCGCTGCGGGCCAGAGCCCCACCGCCGGAGACCGGGCCGCCGACGTCAAGGACACCTCGGTCGCCGCGGGCCAGCACGTCGCCGGCGTCACCAAGCAGGAGCTCCACAAGGTCGGCTCCGAGGCCAAGAAGCAGGCCAAGGACCTCTACCAGGAGACCCAGACGGAACTCACCGACCAGGCCGCGTCCCAGCAGAAGCGGGTCGCGTCGGGCATCCGATCGCTCGCCGACGAGTTCGGTGCGATGGCCGGGGCATCCGAAACCCAGGGAGTGGCCAGCGACCTCATCGAACAGGCCGCGACGCGCGCCACCGGCATCGCGGACTGGCTGGACCAGCGCGACCCAGGCTCCCTCCTCACGGAGGTCAAGGACTACGCCCGGCGCAAGCCCGGAACCTTTATTGCCATCGCCGCTGTGGCAGGCGTCCTCGCCGGGCGGCTCACGCGCGGAGTGGTCGAGGAGAAGAAGGACGCTGCCGAGGATGCGGCCGAGGAGACCACGGTCGCCCCCGGTCACACCGCCGTCAACACCGACTACAGCACCAGCGCCGACTACGCCGCGGGAACCACCGCCGGATACGGTTCCAACCCCGAGTTCCACTCCGTCAACGCCGGTTTCGATGGGACTCCGCGATGACCGACCTGCACACCCCATCCGAACGCAAGGCTGCCGAGACCTCCCTGGGCGACCTGCTCGGTGAGGTCACGCGTGACGTGTCCACGCTCATGCGCCAGGAGGTCGCGCTGGCCAAGGCGGAAGTCCGTCAGTCCGCCACCCGCGCCGGAAAGGGCGCCGGTCTGGTCGGGGGTGCCGGGTATGCCGGCCACCTCACCGTTCTCTTCCTGTCGTTCGCGGCCTGGTGGGGACTCGGCCAGGTCATCGACATCGCCTGGGCGGCGTTCATCGTCGCCGTGGTCTGGGGAATCGTGGCCGCCGTGCTGTACGTCCTCGGCCGCAAGGAACTCAAGACCGTTCAGGGCGCGCCGCGCACCGTCGACTCTTTGAAGCACATTCCAGACGCACTCAAAAGAAATGAGGAAAACCGATGAGCACCGACTTCACTTCCAGCTCGACCACCGATCCGGATGTTCTCCGCGCCGAGATCGAAAAGACCCGCCGCGAACTCGGCAGCGACGTCGACGCTCTGGCTGACAAGGTCACGCCGGACAAAATCATGCAACGCCAGGCCGACAAGGTGAAAGGGGCCGTGGGCTCTGTGAAGGACAAGTTGATGGGCTCGGCATCCGACGCCGGCGATTCCCTGACTGGAGTGGCCGATAACGCCTCCGGCGTCGCACACCAGGCCGCCCAGAAGGCGAAGGGCAACCCCCTGGCCATCGGCCTGATCGCTTTCGGTGTCGGCTGGCTGGCCTCGTCGCTGGTTCCGGCGAGCTCCACCGAGAAGCGAATCGCCGGGAATGTCTCCGAAGCCGCTGAGCCGCTGGTCCACGAGGTGACCGACGCCGCGAAGCAGGTCGCCGAAAACCTTAAGCAGCCGCTCAGCGACGCAGCGGAGGCCGTGCAGGGCACGGCCACCGACGCAGCGGACACCGTCAAGTCCGAGACCGCCGATGCGGCCGGAGAGGTGCGCGACGAAGCGAAGCACGCGGGGCAGACCCCGTCCGTCTAACACCGGCACCGTTCCTGCCCCACCGCTACGGTTGAAGCCCGGCGGCACGGCCGACAAACTGCGCGACCCACTCAGGGCGCTCAGCTCGTCGCCGGCCGCCGGGTTTCTTCGTGGTGCTGCGGGGTGATGACCACCTTGCCGAGCGCCCGCCCCTCGCCGACGTAGGCGAGTGCACGCGGCACTTCGTCGAGTCTGAAGGTGCGGTCGACTCTAATGCGGAGGTCGCCGGCGAGACACAGGTCGGCCGCGGGCACGAAGTGGGCCGGTCCCTCCCTGACGGCAAGAACACCCATCCGGCGCCGGGACAGCAGGCCGAGCGCAGCGCCGATCGTGGCAACAGCCAGCAGTGTCGGCACTGCTCCACCGACGCAGGAATAGCGGCCGCCCGGAGCCAGCGCCCGCCGGTAGGCGAAGACGGTTCGGTGGGCGACGAGATCGAACACGAGGTCGAACGGTTCGAGCCTCGTGAAGTCCGTGCGGCGGTAGTCAACCACGTCATCGACGCCGAGCTCGCGAAGGTAGTCAAGCTTTTCCGCATTGTCGACACCTGTCACGTGCGCCCCGGCGAGGGCGGCGAGCTGGATCGCGAACGTACCCGATCCGCCACCGGCACCGTTGACCAAAACGCGCTGCCCCGGCCGAACTCGAGCCATGCCCCTGAGAGCGATCGCGCCCGCCTGCGGCAGCGTCGAGGCCTCGACGAACGTGAGCCCCTCCGGCTTGTGCGCCAGCATCGCGTCGGGCGCCACGGCATACTCGGCGAACCCGCCCATCAGGGCCAGGTTGTCGCCGTACACCTTATCGCCGACGTGGAACCGAGTCACGCCGGCGCCGACAGCGGCGACACGTCCCGCTATATCGGAACCGAGCACCCGGCGCTTGGGGGCGCGGAGTCCCCCGATCCGGGAGTAGAACGGTGACCCCCGCAATCCCTCCCAATCCGACAGATTGACGGATGCCGCGACAACCTCCACGAGCACCTGATTCGGGCCAGGCGATGGCACCGGTATGTCCTCGATCCGCAACACGTCTGGCGGGCCGTACCGGTCGTAGACGACGGCTTTCACACCGATCGGCCTCTGAATTTCACGCGCAGGGAGTTGAACATGCTCGCAGTTTAGGCCCGGCCGCCCTCGTGTTTACGGGAGGACGTGCCCAGCGGCCGTGAAAAGGCGGTACCACTCCTCACGACTGAGCGCAATCTCGGACCCTGCGGCAGACTCCACCACTCGGGCCGGCCGGGTCGTCCCCAGAACCACCTGAATGTTGGCCGGGTGCCGGGTGATCCAGGCAACCGCGATCCCCGTCGGCGTGACCCCGTGGGCGGCGGCGATGTCATCGAGGGCGTCATTGAGCGGGCCGTAATTCTCCCGGTCGCCCACGAACACGCCGTCGAAGCTGCCGCTCTGGAACGGCGACCAGGCCTGCAGGGTGATGTCGTTCAGTCTGCTGTACTCGAGGAGCCCGTTGTCCCGCACAACGGACTGCTCCAGTCCGGCCATGTTGGCCGCGACTCCCTGAGCGATCACCGGCGCGTGGGTGATGCTCAGCTGCACCTGGTTGAAGGCCAGCGGCTGGTCGACCGAACGCTTGAGCAGTTCGATCACCCCGGGCGTCTGGTTGGAGACACCGAAGTTGCGCACCTTTCCCGCGGCGTGCAGCGCGTCGAACGCCGCGGCAACATCCTCGGGTTCGACCAGAGTGTCCGGACGGTGCAGCAGCAAAATGTCCAGGTAGTCGACGTTCAGCGCCGCGAGAGACTCGTCGACCGAGCGGAGGATGTGCTCCTTGGAGAAATCGAAAAAGCCCTGACGGATGCCGACCTTTGACTGGATGATGACCGCCTCACGCTCTACGTCCGTGAACGTGACCGCGTCACCGAACCGCTTTTCGCAGCCGTGCGCGCCACCGTAGATATCGGCGTGATCAAAGAAATTGATGCCGGCATCCCGAGCGGTGCCGACGAGGGCGCGGATCCCCTGATCGTCCATGTCCGAGATCCTCATCATCCCGAGGATGACATTGGATGCCTGCAGATTCGTGCGTGGAGGGTTGAATATCTTCATCAAACCATCCTGCCCCACTTCAAATTTCTCAAACGGCACTCATCTTGGGTTATCGCCTGGTGCGTTGTGAACCGATCCTCTCGAAGCAGGCTTCCTCAGATGGATCGACGGCGTTTGCGGGCGAGGAGTAGTCCCGTCAGGAAGAGCAGAGTCGCAAGAATTATCGGTTGGCCAGAGTCGGCGCCCGTGACTGCGAGAGATCGACCAGCATCGACTGGCGGGCCGACTACCAGGCCTGCTACCACGCCGACCTTCACTGCGACAGTGGCGGTGTCGCAATTGCCGTCAACGTCACACACTTTGTAGGTGAAGGAGTCGGTGCCGGTGTAGCCGGAGTCGGGCGAATAGGTTACCTCTCCGGCATCAGGGTCAACATCGACGGTGCCGTGGCTGGGTCCGGCAACGATCGAGACCGAAGTCGGGTCAAGATCACCATCACGGTCAGTGTCATTGCCGAGGACATCGACGACTACTGGTTTGCCGGTAGTCGTGGTCACGTCGTTGTCTGCAGCAACTGGTGGCGTACTGGTTGCCGGAGGAGCCGTAACCCTGACTGTGACGATTGCGGTGTCGCAACGGTCTGTGGTGTCGCAGATCTCATACGTAAACGTATCGGTCCCTGTGTACAACGAGTCCGCGGTGTACCTGATCTCACCAGAAACAGGGTCGACCGAGACGGCACCGTGTGATGGCACCACAGTCACCGACACGGTCGTGACATCGAGATTTCCGTCGTCGTCCGAATCGTTGTCCGCGACATCAAACACCACGGTGACACCGGAGACGGCCGGCGAGCTGTCATCAACAGCCACCGGCGAAGACGGAACCACCGGAACCACCGGAACTGCCGTGACGTTGAAAGTCACCGTGGCA
>NZ_SOGQ01000039.1 GCF_004403465.1 Cryobacterium sinapicolor
TCAGGTGGTGCTCAACCACGCCGGTAGTGGGGCTGAACGACACGAATCACGCATCTGAACAGTGGGGCTCAACCGCACCACAAGTGGTGCCCAACGAAGCCAATATTCAATCGGCGACCAGGGTTGGAACAATCGACGTCAATGAGCCGATAAATACGGCGACGAGGACAGTCCACAATTCAGTCATATTCGCACACTAGCGGCACTTCGAAACTGCCGGTCACCACACCGATCAGGACGGCCCTTCCTGCTGGATATCACGTTCGGTTCTTTTCTTCCTGGGATGTCAAGGTCCAGCTGCTCCCGCCAGAGTCTCGTTGGGGGATGCTGAGCGGTCCGCCCAACTGATGCGTGCGGAGAGTTCGCCCGATGCCTCGTCGTTGTCAGGTTCCGGGACGGCGCCGCTACAACCGAGGTCGTCCTCTGTTCCGAATCGGCCGTATCCGTCCCCAGCGATCGCCCCGGTTGGTGAGTTACTGGGGTGTCCAGGCGCCCCCTTGATCGTCGTCAAGGGGCGTTTGGATGATCAGGCTTGGTGGTGGCTGTCCTTCTTGGTCTTCATCGGCGTGGGCGGATACCCAGGTGTCGGCGGCGGCGGCTGCGCCGACGGCGCGGAGCATCCCGGCGAGGGCGTCCACTTCGGTGCAGCTCATCCGCGGGCCCACGTCTCCCCGCGAAGTCTGCGGCCGCGAACACGTCGACGAATCGCGCGGCCGCGGCGGTGTCAATGGTGGGTGTGTTCATTGCTGGTTCTCCTGGTCTATCGGATGGGCGCGGTGACAGCGCAGAGGTTCACGCGGTGCAGGATGACCTGGGCGATGTGCACGGGGCTGTAGATGTAATCGTGGAAGTGCCCGGCGACGTAGATCCCGTGGGGCACGGCGGCGTCGTTGATTGGTTCGCCCTCCGAGGTGAACACGACGAGTTCTTTGTGGTCGCTGTCGGTGCTGATGAGGTGCTGCGCGACCCGGTATCCGGCGGCCGTGTAGTCGCGGTGGGTGTTGATCCCGTCGCAGGAGTACCGCACGACCCGGGGCATGTCCTCGCCGTCGAACGCGACGAGCGCGGACCCTTGGTCGTCGTACCCGTCGGTCATGCCGTTGAACTTGCGGCCCTCGTACTGGCTGGTCACCGCGCTAACCTCGCGGTCGGTGGGGCCGTCGCTCCAGGACACGTTCATCCATGCGGACGCGGTGCCGGTGCTCATCCGGACGCTGAACTTCACGCCGGGAAACGCGCTCTTGAGCGCCACCCGAACCAACTTGGCGGTGTCCTTGGTGCTGATGTAATCCGTCATGTTCTGTTTCCTCAGTTGCTCAGTGCGGTGGCGGCCTGCTCGGCCTGGATGGCTTCCCACAGGGCAAGCCGGGTCCGGAGTTCAGCGATCCGGGCGAGCTGGTCGGCGGTGCGCGCGGCGGCGACGGCGGGGCGCTCAGGTGTGTGGGGCGTGGCGTATCCGTCCCAGTTCAGAGTGCGTTCACGCCTGCGGATCGAGCTGGTGACGTGAAAGATTTTCCACTCAACGTCAGCGGAAGTGATCGTCTCCGCGGGGGTCTGGATCTGTTCAAGCATTTTCTCTCCTCCAAATTTTTTTGCCTTTCGGCGGTCTTTCCGCCCTCATGGAGTGCTGTCGGGGTCAAGCCCCAAGGAACGGTTGCAGGCCAAAAGTTATGGAGGAGCGCAGCGGGGGAAGAAGTTTTTGCTGAAACTGTGACGACGGCTTGACGCCGGCAGCACGCAGTGAACAATCCCCCAGACGAAAAGCAACAAAGTTTCCGTNTCCGTGCGCTGACCTGCACAGTCGGGCACCAGGATTCCTTGCTCATTGGCTCGAGCAGCATCAGATGAGCCGAACCGGCGACGCCGGCGGGAAGAGTCCAGGTCTTCACTGCGCCGGTGTCATCGATGGGCGTCAAACCTCTTCGGTACCGGCTCCTTCGGCGTAGATGATGCGCCTGCGACCGCCACCTGTCCTGGCCAGACCTTGTTAGTGTCAGAGCCCAGACCTACACTCCCTATATCGAATAAACGTTCGAAAGCAAGGGTTGGAGGTACGGATGCGACAGAGCTTCCCGCACCTCCACGTCGCCTCCGCATACTCGCCGCACTACGGCGTGACCATGCCCGAGGCCCTCGTCGACCAGGCGGCGGCCGCCGGCGCCGACTTCCTCGCCCTCACCGACCGGGATGGGCTGTACGGGGCGGTCAAGCACGTGCGGGCGTGCGCGGCCGCGGGGATCCGGGCGGGCCTCGGCGCGGACCTGGCCGTCCACGATGATGAGCACCGGCCCCTCGGCCGGGTGACCCTACTCGCCCACGGCGGGGACGGCCGCGGGTACGCCGCGCTCTGCCGGGCCGTGAGCTCCGCGCACGAGGCAGGCAGGGTGCCGAGCATCGACCGGCGCCGGCTCGCGACCTGGGCGGAAGGACGCACCCTGACCGTGCTCCTCGGGCCGCTCTCGGATGTGGGGCTCGCGGTAGAACGCCGGGACAACGCGGAGTCGGTCGCTGGGTTGCGCGCGTGGCTCCGCGTCATGCCGATCGGCTCCGTCACCCTCGAAGTCGTCTGCCACCTCGCACCGACCGGGCAACGCGGGTCCGTGGCCGCGGCCACCCGGATGCTCGGGCTCGCCGAGGACACCGGCACCCCCGCCATCCTCTCCAACGCCGTCCGCTACGGCGAGCCGGGCGACGCGATAACCGCGGACCTCGCCGACGCCACCCGGCTACTCACCCCGCTCGCCCAGCTCCAGGAACCCCAGGCGAACGGGCAAGCGTGGCTGAAAGACGGATCGCACATGCGCCAGGTCGCACGCATGGTCGTCGACGCCGGCGCCCGGAACCCCGGCGCCCTCGACCAACTACTCCGCACCACACGCGAGCTGGCGGACCGGTGCGCGCTGGACCCGGCCGGAGACATCGGACTCGGCACCCCGAGGATGCCGGAAGCCTCGATCATTGGCGTCGTTGGTGACCCGGTCGCTGAGTTGTGGCGGCGTGCCCGGCATGGCATCGACGACCGCTACGCCGGCACCACCCTCGCCCGTTCCGCGCACTTGGAACTCGCGCATGAGATGGAGACGGTCGAGCACCTCGGGTTCGCCGCCTATTTCTTGACCGTGGCCCGGGTCGCCGACCTGATCCGGGGCATGGGCGTCCGAGTGCAGGCGCGGGGTTCCGGTGTGGGCTCCGTCCTCAACTACACGCTTCGCACCTCGTCGGTCGAACCGATCGAGAACGGCCTCATCTGGGAGCGGTTCCTCTC
Organism: Cryobacterium sinapicolor; assembly: GCF_004403465.1. GTDB lineage: Bacteria > Actinomycetota > Actinomycetes > Actinomycetales > Microbacteriaceae > Cryobacterium > Cryobacterium sinapicolor. The sequence goes on from NZ_SOGQ01000039.1 coordinate 3,266, forward strand.
CCCCGAGCGCCAGACCCTCCCCGATATCGATATTGACGTCGAGTCCGCACGGCGTCACGACATCTACCGGGAAGTGTTCCAGGTCTTCGGCGCCGACCGGGTTTCACTGATGTCGATGACCAACGCGTACCGGGGCCGCGGCGCCGTCCGCGATGCCGGCCTTGCGCTCGGCATGCCGGAGGACCAGGTCGCGGCGATCGCGAAGCAGATGTGGCGGTTCAACGCCCGCGACTTCCGCCGGGCCCTCGAGGAGAAACCCGAGCTCGCGGACCTCGCCGCGCAGGTCCGCGAGTCGCAGCAACTCGACCAACTGGTGGACCTCACCGCGAAGCTCGACCGGCTCCCCCGCCACATCAGCGTGCACCCGTGCGGCGTCATCCTCTCCGACACGTCTCTCCTGGACCGGACGCCCGTGCAACGCTCAGGGATGGGGCTACCGATGTCCCAGTACGACAAACACGACATGGACCCCATGGGCCTAATCAAGCTCGACATCCTCGGCGTCCGCATGCAGTCAGCGATGGCCTTTGCGATCGAGGAGCACCGGCGACTCACCGGCGAAACCATCGACCTGGACCGGGTCCCCCTCGACGACGCCCCCACCTACGAAATGCTCCGCACCACCCGCACCCTCGGCGTTTTCCAACTTGAGTCGCCTGGGCAGATGGAGCTGATCGGGAAGCTCCAACCGGCAGTCTTCAACGACCTCACCGTGGAGATCAGCTTGTTCCGCCCCGGCCCGATGCAAGCAAACATGCCCCTCCAGTACTTGAAGGCGCGGCACGGGGAAGTCGCACCCGACCACATGCACCCACGGTTCAAACCGTTCCTCGCCGAAACCAACGGGGTCGTCGTCTTCCACGAACAAGTGATGCGCCTCTTCGACGAACTGACCGGCTGCGGAATGGGCAAAGCCGACGTGTTCCGCCGACACCTCGGCAAATCCGGCGATCTCGCCGAGATCGAAGCGTACGTGCGGAAGCAGGCCGCCACCCGCGGGTTCCCGGCGCCGGTCATCGACCGGGCGTGGAAGGTACTGTCCGGGTTCGGCAGTTTCGGGTTCGCCAAAGCGCATGGGGCCGCATTCGCCCGCACCACCTATGAAAGCGCCTGGCTAAAAACGCACCACCCGGCTACGTTCTTCGCCGGGCTCCTCACCCATGACCCGGGCATGTGGCCCAAGGACCTGATCGTTGCCGAAGCCCGGAACCTGGGCGTGCCCGTCCTCGGCCTCGACGTCCAGAAGTCCGCATTGGACTACCGTGTGGAACAGCTGGGCGACGGGCAACTCGCTATCCGCTTGGCCCTGCCCGAACTCGCCGGATCCAGCGCGGTGGAGCGGCAGCGGATCGCGGAGCATCAGCCGTTCTCCTCGTTGCAGGACTTCCGCGATCGGGTGCGGCCGCGCCGGCGCACGTTTGAAGCCCTGGCCCGGGTTGGTGCCCTGGACTCGTTCATCGGTTACGACCAGGCCCGCCGCGGCGACCTCCTCGCCCACATCCAAGGCCTCGGCGGCAAGGCCCTCCCCGTCGGCCCCGACCAGCTCGCCTTCGACATCGAACTGCCACTGCCCGACTTCTACAGGTCGGTCACCGCCCTCGACCTCCGCGGCCGCACCCAAACAGACGTGGAACTCCGAGACCTCGGCTTGGCCGTCAGTCAGCATCAGATGACCCGCTTCTACCCCTTGTTCAAGGAACTCGGGGTCACTCCCGCGTCGGAGCTCGTGAACCTGCCGGGCGGCACTGAAGTCCTGGTCGCCGGGGTCCGACGCGCCACCCACACACCGCCAATGCGCAGCGGCAAACGCGTCGTCTTCCTCTCCCTCGACGACGGAAGCGGGCCCGTCTCCAACGTGGTGTTCTTCCACGACGCCCAGGCTGCGATCGGGGCACCCGTGTTCCGCACCCACTACGCCCTCATCCGCGGCCGAACCCGACGCACCGGCACCCGCGGGGTCTCCGTGACCGGCGAGCAAATGTGGGACCTGCTGGACGTGGCCGGGAAAGTCCGGACGCGTCAGGCCGCGGAGCGGGAAACGGAGCGGGTTGTGGTCGAGGCAGAGGCCGTGGACAACGTCATTCAGATGTGGAGGCGGAGGGCATGACCTGCGCCGCCGAACCGGATGCAACCGTCATCAGGAGCGGTCCGGGAACATCTGTATGAAACCGCGGCCCGAGTCCTTCCCTTAGAAGAATGTCTCTCAACTGGGAGATGCGTCCTAAAAAGCAGCTTCAATCTTCGCGAAGTCCGCTGGTGAAAGTGCGATTCGATCACCGAATTGGCTCATGAACAGTGGGGCGCTCGTGCTGTCGAGCACAAACCACACCCCCGGTCCTGCGAGGACGTATTGATTGGTACCACTGTTGGCGTAGACACGCAGGTCGCCTATGCGACCGGAGACGCAGGTCTGCATTATTTCCGTGAAGTCAGACTCGCTTAGCGCCACACGCGTGCCATACAGCGATTGGTACAAATCGCCTTTTCCCGGCAGAATTCCCCTCCAGGTCCCTGCTCCCCCCACGGCCCAAGCGTCCGATGCAACGTTCGCGAAGACGCCGAAGCCACGCTCCAGGCGCTCATCGATAGCCGGGGGCGGCGCGACACCGGTCAATCTTGCCGTGATGTACGGAATCGGATCGAAGTGGCTCGTGTTGTAGTCTCCGCCGCCCTCAGCGCCAGCCGCGTTGTAAGCCATCGTGAGGTGAAGGTGTGCTCCGTCGGATGCTGAACCCGTGTTTCCAACGTATCCAATGATCGCGCCGCGAGGCACTCCTCCAGACACGGATACGGAATCTCGCAGGTGGCAGTAACCGCTATACATTCCGTCGTCGTGTCGAAGCACAACGACGTTACCCAAAGCTGTGTTCCACGGTGTCGGAACGACTACGCCGTCTGCGACAGCTTTAACGGCTGTCCCTGCTGGAGCAGTGAAGTCCGCCCCGCGATGCTTGTACGTGCGCCACCCGCCCGCCCCGTATTGTCCATACGGATCGGTCGTGTCGTAGTACTTGTACTCGACAGGCCACGAGTACTGAATAGTTGCAGCGCTCGCGCTCGAAGGTCGCGCCTGTTGAAGAAAGGTGAACGCAGCGGTTGCCGCGGCAGCTCCACCTAACACCGTTCGCCGCGACAGAGTGAATTCCTGTTCGGTCATGATGGCGGGTCAGGGCTTGGGCTGAAAGGCGGCTTGAATCTTCGCGAAGTCCGCTGGCGTAAGGGCGATTCGGTCCCCGAACTGGCTCGTGAACAGTGGTGTGTTCGTGCTATCGAGCACGAACCACACGCCCGGTCCTGCAAGGACCCATTGGTTGGTTCCGGCGTTGGCATAGACCCGCGCATCGCCGATGCGCCCGGCGACGCAAGTCTGCATCACCTCTGTGAAGTCGGAATCGTTGAGCGCCACACGCGTGCCATACAACGTTTCGTAGAGAACCTGTCGCCCCGGCTGAATCTGACGCCACGTCGCTGGCCCGCCTACCGCCCAGATGTTTGTTGCCGAATTGGCATACACCGCAAGTCCTCGAGTCATAGCGCTGAGCGTGCCAGCTTCCGGCCCGGAATGACATTCCCCTTTCCGGGGGCCAATCATGGATGAAACTCACTACGCGCCTCTTTCCGGCATAAGGCGCACGCTGATCACCGGCGTGACAGTTGATCGACGGATCTGTGTCAGAAACATGCCGCGCTTGCGGATCGCATGTCCAACGGCTCGTGGACAATTCAGCCAAGGCTCAACAGGGACGCCGCCAGTAACTTCCCGCTGAGGGTTCCCTTCTGACAGTGACCAGGTGAGGCCACTACTTCCTCGAGAGGAGCTTCGCACCGTCCGCCCGCAGCTCCCCCGCCGGTGAGACATGGCGGTACAGCGTCTGCCGGGTGATCCCGAGCTCCTTGCAGAGGTCGCCAACCTTCGTTTCCTTCTGACCCATCGCGGCCATGGCCAAGCAAACCTTGGCCGGCGTCATCTTGAACGGCCGCCCGCCCGTCCTCCCCCGTGCTCGAGCTGCGGCAAGCCCGGCAACAGTGCGCTCAGAGATGAGCGCCCGCTCGAACTCGGAGAGAGCAGCAAAGATTCCAAAGACGAGCTTCCCAGGTGCCGTCGTGGTGTCGATCGCGGCGCCCTCTCCGGTGAGCACCTTGAGGCCGATGCCACGGTCCGTGAGGTCATGCACCGTATTGACCAGATGACGCAGATCTCGGCCGAGCCGGCCCAGCTTCCAAACCAGGAGGGTGTCACCATGACGCAGCGCCTTCAAGCAGGCCGCCAAGTGTGGCCGGTCGTCCTTCTCGCCGGATGCCGGGTCCTCGTAGAGATCCCCTGCAGCGACACCGGCGGCCAAGAGTGCGTCTCGTTGTAAATCAGTGCTCTGCGAACCATCAGCTTTTGACACGCGCATGTATCCGACGAGCATGATCGACTCCTGTCATTTAAACGTCCGATTACGTGACAAACGAGTCTTCGGCTCCAACAGAACAAAAAATGTCACTTATCCAGTTATTTATTCTAGGTCCCGCAAAAGCCGTGGATTTGAGTTGGGTGATGGCTGCGACTGGAACGGCTACCGAACGTCCGCAAGCGTCCAGATTGGCCAGCCGTGGAGCTTCTCAACCTGGTCCTCAGCCAGGCCGTTGAGAATCACGTCGAGCTCACCAAAGTCGTTCAACAAGATGTTGCTCATCGCGTCAATGGGGCCAAGTGAATGGCTTCGATGTGGTGTCGTACGCGTTCACAATTAGGCGTCGAGCCGCCGGAGAACTCTCACCCTTCGACGCGTATGCTTCAACGGTGTACGTCGAGACGAACCTGCCACCGTCCCTGACAGACGTGTCAGCTATGTTCTCTTCAGCGACATACCGGAGCCTTGCATCGCAACGTCCACTCGAAGCCATGGAGCGCCTCCAAAAGGTCTTTCCTCTTGCCGTCGACTCAGGGGTACGGTCCATTGCCGACGCCTTCGACATCGCGTATGAGATCTTGCTGTGTAATTACCGCAACGAATACGTCTTCAAGAACGCCATCGTGTCCAAGATCGTCTTCGGCCGACACAAACCATCGACGGCGTCAGCCATCCTTGAACTGCCACTTGGAAGATCTATCGCCGACGTCGCCGTGTTTAACGGCACATCCACGGTCTACGAAATCAAGACGGACCTGGACTCATTCGCCCGCCTAACTTCGCAGCTTAGGGACTACCGCACCCGGGTCGAAATGGTCAACGTCGTCGTATCCGAACGCCGAGCAGCATCCGCCGAACGTCACATACCCGAGGGCGTCGGATTGCTCGCCCTCCGCCGCCACGGATCGCTAAGCGTTATCCGTCCGGCAATATCCAACTTGGACCAGATGCGTTCCGAACATATCTTCGGCGCCCTCCGACAGGGCGAAGTCGCGGATATCCTGAGGCATCATGGCTTGCAAGCGACCGCCGCCAACGACCCAGTCAGCCAATGGCACGAACTTCGCGATCTGTTCTCTGAACTTGATATCGCCCAGGCTCATAAGGGCGCCATCGAGGCCTTCCGTGCCCGCGGTCAAAGCGCACACGAGATCGCCACGCACCCGTCGTTGCCGAAATCTACACGCGCCCTCGTGTACTCGACGCCACTTTCCAGAGTGGCTATGCGACGCTTGGTGTCTCGACTCGCCGAACCCCTGCCCCGTACTTGGGGTGTTTGAGAACCCTTCGGTTCCGGACCAGAATAGAAGGTACATCCATCGCTCGGGGGACGATCATGTATTTTCCGTATCTGTACGGTCGGCGCGCTGAGCGAAATGCTCTTATTGACGTCGCCACCACTATCGGCACGAACCAAGCCGTTCATCCAATCGTCGAGCCCTACTCTCAGGCCGGAGACCTGATTGGCCTGCTCGATACCTACAAGACGGTGGGCGCGAAACTCCATCTAGTCGTCAACCCGACTCGCGGAACACTACAGACACCTGCGGAACAGGCTGCATGGACGGTAGAAGTTGCCGGCTACGTCGCGCAGCCGGCTGTAGTCACTCCGGTCATGCACGTGTCCGGCTTCACAACCGGTCCCGACCTCGCCTTATTCCTGGCTACGTTCCACGGCCGTGACGTGGCCCTCGTCGTTCTGCAGGGCGGGCTGTCACCCATCACCATCGCCGCGACTTTGGGCGTGCGGCCCGTCCGCGTCTTCGTCGGCCCTCTCGTGGCGGCAACGGATTACGTCTCGGCGATGCCAAGCCAACATGTCGTGCCTCTCGTGCCACGATTTCCGATAAACGTCAACGCCAACTACCCGGCGGAGTCCGCGTTCTCTCTCGACCCGAAATCGTATGGACCAGCCGGTTTCGGTGACTTTGCGCTCATCGACCCGAAGCCTCCACGGGTCGGTGCCGGAGGCGCCGGCGCCGGCGCCGTGGCAGTGCACATGACCTATCAGGAACCCAGCACCAACGAGCTCAAGGTGCAGCACTTCCTCTCTGATGATCGGATACAGAAGTCTCCGCCCGACGCTATCAAGCTGCTGCAGTCCATCCAGCACATGACCAATCAGCAGACGGCGACCCCGGGCCGGTTCCTCCTATCACCCGGCTACACGACCCTTGAGTCATACCTCTCGACGGGCAAGCGGACCAGCCTCGAGAAGTCGAAGCAGCAGCAGATAAGTCACCATCTGCACACGGTCGCGCACTGCCTCTAATCAGGGTTCCTGTCGGGAAGAATCCGTATACGGGCAGAGGCTCATGCCGACGACCCTGATTCCCGCTCTCGAATTACTTCTTGGCGCCTGCGACTGACAGTGGCCTTGCCCCCGGTTAGTGGACACGGGGTTATGCGGCTTTAGCGAAGTCCGCGTTCTGGTTTGCGTATTGCAGCTCGAAGTCGACGGGGCTGACCTGGCCCAGGGAGGTGTGCCGGCGGCGCCGATTATCGCGGTCCTCGATCCAGGCGCCGACTTCCCGGGATGCCTTGTTCTTGCTGGGCCAGACGCGTCGATGGTAGAACTCGGTCTTGAGCGTGGCGAAGAAACTTTCCGCCATCGCGTTGTCCCAGCAGACCCCGGTGTAGCCCATCGATCGGGTGATGCGGTGCGCTTTCGCGAACGCGGTGATCTGCGCTGACGCGTATTGGGTGCCACGATCGGAGTGGAAGATCACCTGCTCCAGCCGCTCACCGCGGAGAGCCATGGCCATGACCAGGGCGTCTTGGATGAGGTCGGTGCGCATGTGGTCGGCGATCGCCCAGCCGATCACACGGCGCGAGTGCGCGTCGATCACGGTGGCCAAATACAGCCACCCTTCCCAGGTCCTCAGGTAGGTGATATCGCCCACCCAGACCTGGTTCAGGGCCCCGGTATCCCACTCTCGTTTGACGGCGTCGACGGGGTAGGCGTCCTCGGCCTGGCTGACCGTGGTGGTGCGCCACCGTTTCGGGCTGATACCCACCAATCCCAGGCGGCGCATGGTGCTGGCCACAGTTTTCCGGGAGATGGTCTCGCCATCTGCGCGGAGGTCGGCGAGGATCCGCGGGGCCCCGTAGACCTCGTCTGAGTCGCTGTGGAACCAGGCGACTTTCTGGTCGATGTTCTCCCGCCGGACCGCCCTCTCAGACGGGCTGCGGCCCAGCCAGGCGTAGTAGCCCGACCGGGAAACGGCGAGGAGGCGGACCATTCGGACGATGCTGAAGTTGGTCTTCTCCACCAGCATCAGTGCGAACGCTTGGCGTTCGTATCCGAGGCTTCCTGGGCGAAGAAGAGGGAGGCTTATTTTAGGAACGCCCGGTCCAGCTTCAGGTCGGCGTTCTCTTTGCGTAGCCGCAGCAGTTCGGCCTTTTCCGTCTCGGTGATCCCGGCTTCGCCGGCGTCTTGGCTGGCCTTGAACAGGTTCACCCACCGGCCCAGGGTGGCTTCGTTGACGCCGAGCTCGCGGGCGACGGTTGCCACCGCCCGACCGGTGTTGATCACCAGCTTGACGGCCTCGTCTTTGAACTCAGGAGTGAACTCCCGGCGCGTGTTTCCCATGATGAACATTCTCTCTTGTGAGGTGTCCACCAACCGGGGTCAAGGCCACGGATAGCCGGTGGGCTCGCCGCCTCGCGCACCCGGATAGCGAAGTTGACTTTGCCGTCTCCGGCCGACTCAATGAGGCCGGCGGCCAGGAGCCGTGTCCGGTAGTTGGCGACAAGGTTTGTCTTGGCACCCAGCCGTTGTCCGATGTCACTGGTAGACAACGGCCTTCTGTCTTTGGCCATGGCGTGCAGGACGGCGATGTCTTTGGGAGAAGCTCTAGACAGACCCCTCGATCACGGCGTGCGTTGCGTCGGTGGCGGCATCAATGGCCCTACCGACAGCGTCCTCGTCGAGCGCGCGCCCTCGTATATTCGGCTTCTCGCTAGAGGAAATAGCCGACCAGCGGGATGAGAACTGGGTATCCTCCAATGGTTTCGGGGGCTTGCCGGACCAGAGCAGTTGAGATGATCAAGCACAAGCACAAGCACCCGAGAACGTCTCGGCGAATGACGCCTGCAGTCCCGGACCGTGGACGCAAGCAGATCGTTTTTTCCGGCGCGGCGGAGAACTCGTCGCCATGCCTTTGTCGAGTTATCCGACACCGCGGCCGACAGTCCAGCGGAGACCAGCCGATGGGAAGGCGGTCCTGGTGCTGAAGGGGCCGGAGGAGTTCTTTGGCGAGGTCGCAGGCGACGATGTCGGAGCGCCCGATCAAAGTCCGACCCCAGGAATAGCTGCGCCACCCTTTTTGGGGGCACGAAGATAGCTTGTTCCTGTGTTGTATCACCGATAGCTTTCAGTAAGAGAGGTGCCATCAGGACATTTCTTGACAACCGGGGGGAAATCATAATGCAGATTCATGCCCAAAAACCGACCAAACGCGCTGGACGCTGGGCGCTGGCAGGCACAACGCTTCTGCTCGCCGCAGCTTTCGTGTCCTCTTCCGTCATTCCAGCATCCGCCAACGGCGCTTTCAACGTGAAGTTGCGCGCGAGTGGGTGCACTGAAGGAGACTACTACGGTACTAGCTTCTCATCCACTTCAAACGGCGCGATGTATGCCGAGGGCATCACGTCGTACAGGTACCCGATCTGCATCGGTAGTGGAGGGTTGCCTGCTGTGCGTGTATCTGGTGGCGGTGCTACAAGTCCTTGGCAGTACACCCCAGGGTCTCTCGTTTCGGTCAAAATTCAGAAGTTCACAAGTGGTAATGCTTACGGGAACCATTCCGTGGGCAATGCGTGGCTGCGGAATACGTAATGCGTTCTGGGGTAATGGGCCGGGCATGCGTGGGAATCGTGGGTGCTCTGATTCTCTGCGGACTTTTCACCGGCTGTTCGTCGAACGAAGGCAGCCAGCAATACAACGGTGGTGTCATGAGCTCGGAGCAGGTCAAAGAGCTTGGTCGTCAGGAGAGTGATTCCGGAAATACCGAGCAAGCAGCGGTGCTTGCGGATGGCTCCGTGTCGTTCGAGGAATATGACGAGTCGTTTAACCTGCTCGCCGGTTGCTTGAGAAATGTGGGCATCGAACCCTCGGCCCCGTTGATGAGTCCTGTTTCCGGAAACCGATATGAGTTCTCTATGAACTCTGGTGAGCTCGACCCACAGTCGGCGTTGGCAGATGGAGACGTGTGCCAAGCGAAGTACTGGTCGTCAGTGTCTCAGGCGTATTCATTCTCAACTCCAGATGTGATGGAAGCTGCGCTGCGGACGAGTACTTCTGAATGCCTGGAGAAGAAGGGGATTGAAACGACTGGCGGCGAGACGAATGCGAAAGCTTTTGCAGACCTGCCCGGTGTTGATCCTGATGTGTTGTCTTCGTGCATCTTGGACGCGGCAACTGAAATGTACCCCGAATACCCGTCAATGACGGTCGCTTTCTGAGATGTGGTTTCTCCGTTACGTGTCGTCGCACCGGCGAGACGTAACGGAGAAGCGGCAGGCAGAAACCGCAAGGAGCTTCATTGATATTCGACAAGCCGAATCTGGATGTTTGTGCAGTGAAATCAAAGCAGCCCACGCGTCCGGATCGCATGATGGCAAGAAAACGCCGTAGGAACGGTGTGTACCGCCCCTTTCGCGTCTCTGTGTACGTGGCAGCTCTGCTCGTCTGGGTCCTGCTACCCGTTGGGGGATTCACATACCTGTCACTGCAGGAGACAAAAGCATCCATAGCACCAGTCCGCCGCGTCTGGTCTCCGATCGATGTCAACGATCTGCCACTGCGTGCCGACGCTCAGCTTGCGATTGTTCGGTCAGACGCATATGAAATTGTCGCCCCAAATTGGAGTGGCCTTGTTCAGGAAGTTCGGCTTGAGGCCGGCGCCGTCCTTCGCAGCGGCCAGGTTGTCGTGGTTATTGACGGGATATCTCGACTCGCCATAGCTTCCGGTCGCCCTTTTTCTCGGACTCTGGTCGAAGAGGACATCGGTGACGATGTGGCGAGGCTCAACGCAGTCCTTCGGGATAGGGGGCTGGATGCTGGCAACTCCGACGTGTTTACGAGGCGGACTCTGTCGGGCGTGCGGGCCCTGGCGGACAGCATTGGTGCGGCGAACCCAGATGACGTATCCGGGTTCGATCCAACTTGGTTCATCTTTCTTCAGTCTGATGTTCCGATATCCGAAATATCACTGCGAGTAGGGTCTCCAGCGCCGGCGGCAGGCGAGGTTATCGCTACCGGAAAACCACTCATAACCTCAGCGCGATTGCAGGAACGACCTGACGCTGGCTTTGAAACTGCAATTACGCCCGAGGATAGCGACGGCGCCGCTTCACAGTCGGGGGATGACAAGACAGCCGGTGCTGGAGAGGTTCTCTATGTCGGGTCCCAGCCTTTAGAGCTGACTGAGGACAGAGGTTTCGTGGCACCGAGCGACCTCGCTGCTCTTGAATCGCTAACCGAGCCGGACTCGACTGTCGTTCGAGCATCACTCGAAACGCAGCCTAAGGCGGGTACTTGGCTTATCCCATCGGCAGCAATCTTCGCTGAGGAAAGCGGAAACCTTTGCACCCTGGTGAAGATGAGGGGGGGGAAGACGTCGGGCGAGGAGGTGACTGTACTTGGGACAACAAAGGGCTTGACGGTAGTAAGTGGGACTTTGGTGGAAGGACAGCAGGTTCTCATTTCCCCGGCCAAGGAGGATCGACGATGCGACTAGAGCTGGCGAGCCTAGACCTATCATTCGGCAGCCGAGCGATATTGTCCGGTGCGGACCTCGTGGCTGAATCGTCAGAAACGGTTGCACTGATGGGGCCTTCCGGCTCTGGAAAATCATCGCTCTTGGGGATTGTGTCCGGGGCGCTAAAGCCAGACGGCGGATCCGTGAGTCTTATCCCAGCTGAATCGCTCCGGCTGGCGTGGATTCTACAGTCCACACCACTTCTAGCGAGAAGGACCGCGCTCGAAAACGTCGAACTTGGACCGCTGTCAGAGGGCTACTCGGTGCTGCGGTCGCGCGCACTGGCGCTGTCCAGCATGAAGAAACTGGGCGTAGCGCAGGTCCAGAGGCAGCGCGTCTACACGCTCTCCGGGGGAGAGCGCCAACGGCTAGCAGTCGCTCGCGCGATAGCTGCTCACGCAAATGTCATCCTTGCGGATGAGCCGACAGCCTCGCTGGATCCCGAGTCCCGGGAAGCCGTTTGCAGCGCGCTCCTAGTAGCGGCAGGGCAGGGTGCTCTCGTTCTGGTGGCGACTCATGACAGGGCCGTGGCTGACCGGTGCAGCCGCGCGTATTCGATCTCAGACGGAAAACTGATAGCTCTCGCCCGGTCTGCCACTTGGTGATGCCTAGGCGCGGGTTCGGGCTTGGTGTCCTCGCTCGGGAGACGGTTAGGAACTTAGGATCCGCCCCGGCCTTGTTGACTTTGGCCGTTATCATGGGGCTGGCGTCCGGACTTGCCGTCCCGTTAGTTACGGCGATGGAGGTGGGATCCGTTGTACGAGATGATCTCGCCGCGGTGGCGGCTGGTACGAATACATTGTCTGTTGCCGGGGAGAATCGAGGACCAATCTCGGCCGCTCGATGCGATCAACTTAACGCGATCAGCGGCGTTATTTCCGCGGGCGGCGTGGTTTCGCGGGCCTCAGTCAACGTAGCCTCCCGTCCAAACGAGTCGCTTGAACTCGTCCGAGGCACGGTTGGACTCGCTGCAATATTCTGGCCCGGGGACCAACTAGATCCGTCGAAAAGCGTAGCTTTCGTCTCTGGTTCAAGGAACGCCGTTACGTTTGGAATCACGGAAGGCGCGCCCATTGCCTTCTCGAAGGTTGCTGATCAGTCAACGACGACGACAATCGTGCTCAGTCAGATTGCGGCCCCATCGACACGAAAGACGGCTCTAGACAGTGCATTCTTCGAGGTCGTGCCACCGGTCGGTTCAATTGTGGAGTGCCTAGTGGAGGCATCACCCGGGGCTAGAGACAAGGTTGAGTCAATCCTCGTCGGCTGGTTCCCTCTTACTTCAGCCACCTCTGTGTCGCCGTATTTTCAGCTAACCGATCCAGGTTCGACGACTGAGCAGAAGCTTCATGACCGACTGTCTCAGCACTTCCCCTTGGCGGCACTCATCGTCACATTCACGACCGTCATTGCGGTTTGGTACTCCAGGAGATCCGAATTTGCGCTGTACCGCTCTTTGGGACTGAAGAAGGTCCAATTCCTCCTGCTTCTAGTGTTGGAAACCGTCGTGTTGGTGTTCGTTCCGATTCACCTCGGACTTTCTTTATCATTGTACTTTCTGACCGGTCAACTCGGGTCCCTCGTCGTGCAGCTAGCGTTGCTCGATGGCACGCGCCTTCTATCTCTCCTCCCACTTATTCCCCTCTTGTCTTTTTTGCTATTGATTCGCTCGATCCGGCTGGACACGCTGAAGGGCCGATAGTCTTGCCGATAGCAAGATTGTCCGCCACCTGGGTCCAGTTATCTGACGAGGGAAGGTTGGACGCGGAGATCAGCTGCGGAGATCCAACCCCGGCCAGGCTGAGCTCAATCGGTAACTCAGTCGAGCACGCACTTGTCCACGCAGAGAGTGACGCGAACATGATGAGACAAATCTCCTTGCCGGACGCGGAGCGCGCTGCGAAGTAGTCCACTCCTGTTTGCTCCGAAAGCAGACGAGAGGAGTCGGGTGCCACTCCCAAAATTCCATCGGCGTCGAGGCTGACCGGCAACTTGGCGAGTAGCGCTTGGTGGTAGCGGTAGTCCGGGGAGTGTGTGTTATCTCGTGACATCGTGGACACTAAATCTCATCACTTCGCGGACGCTGGGTCTCATGGCTTCGTGTGTCCTGTCTCAACGCATCGTGGACACACGATCTCATGACATCGTGGACACCATCTCTCACAGCATCGGAGACACTTGCGCCGGTGATAGTTGAGGAATGTCGAATTCTCTTTCACCCCAGACTCGTGCCGCCATCATGAACTACGACCCGACTCAGCCTCACGCGCTGTCGATTATCGGGTTCTGCCGCTCTCTGAAAATCTCTCGGAGCGTGTTCTACAAGATCCGTGGGCGAGCTGTCCACGAGGCGGCTGCTGCGCTGCACCCCCGCTCCCGCGCTCCGAACGTCCCGGCCCGACGCTTTGGGCAGGTGGTCGTGAATGAGCTGGTGAAGATCCGCAAACAGCTCAAGTCTGATGGCTGGGATTATGGTCCCCGTTCGGTCTACTACGAAGCGGCCATGGATGACGGGTTCCCTGGAGGGAAGGTCCCCTCGGTGGCGACGATCGCGCGTCTTCTGGCCAGCGTCGGGCAGGTGGACGCGTCGCCGAAAAAGCGGCCAAAATCGTCCTATATCCCGTTCGTGCGCGCGACGGTGATGTCGCTGTGGCAGCTGGACGCATTCGAGTACCGGCTGGCTGGTGGGCAGATCGTCACGGTGTATCAACTTCTCGACGACGCCAGCCGATACGACGTGGGCTCCGACGCCTATTCGCGTCATGAGAACAGTACCGATGCGAAGGACGTGCTCGAACGGGCTATTGCCGCATGCGGGGCACCCCGGGAAGTGCTTTCGGATAACTCCCTGGCGTTCAATCAGCTGCGGGCAGGCACGATCGGGTCCGTGGAGATCTTTCTGGCCTCGAAAGGAACCATGCCGATCAGTGGGTTGCCGGGCAAGCCCACCACACAGGGCAAGAACGAGCGCTCCCACCAGACGCTGATCCGTTTCCTCGACGCCGACCGGCCGGCCACTCTGGAGCAGCTCCGTGGACGGGTCCAGCGATTCCGGGAGCACTACAACAACCGCCGACCGCATCAGGCCCTTGAACACGCTACGCCGCGGGCGGCGTGGGACTTGCTCGAACACACACCAGCGACCGAGCCGATCCCGCTGTCGGTGCTGGAAGCGAAATCCTCTGAGTACCGGCGGGCTCGCACACGACGACAGTCAGACCTGCACCGGGCATCGTTGACGATCTCCAAGACCGGGGAGGTCCTGCCCGACGACAGCGCGCGGCCGCCCACAGCGGATCAGTCGCTCGTGGAGGTCACCGCGGCGAACAGGCAGGTCTATTTTCAGGGATACCACGTCTCCCTGCCGACGACGTACGCCGACCGCACGTTCTACCGGACGATCACCGCTGACGCGTTCTTGCTGACCGATCCCGTGACCGCTGAGATCGTGTTCTCGTTCCCGCTGCCGATGGTCGCGCTGAACGTCCGAGGCCGATACATCGCCTCCTACTCTATCCAGGGCGTTGATGTGGCCCACCCGACGAAGCCCTGGGCGCGCAAGAACGCGGAGTATCAGCAACAGTTCGCCCAGCTCCAGACTGACCTCCCCGCAGTGCTCGGTGAGCCAGGGCGGTAGCTGTGCACGAAGCTATGAGACTCAGCGTCCGCGAAGTGATGAGATTTAGTGTCCACGATGTCACGAGATAACACACCAACTCGCCGGACTACCGCTACCACCAAGCGCTACTCGCCACTTTCCCCTTTTTCTCAGGCTCCGGGGACTCCTTAGATGAAGACTCCGCCAGGGGATTTTCTTTTGGCGCCGGCTGCATGAACGCACTACCGATCGTGTAAACGTTCCTTCTGACATTGCGGAATGTGACCAAGTCGACCGACTCGACGGATTGAACGGTCAAGACGCCTTGTCGCGTGAGTTCAGCCAGCCCCCGCTTCCGACTGGAACGGGAAATCCCGAAACGCTCCTCGAAGAACTCACCTGACAAGAAAAATTCCGGATCATTATGTCGGGTCATCGCCAGCGCAACTAGGTACATCGCAATGCCCGCACCCGATAGTTGTCCGGCCAGCCCACTAGTCCAGAAGACGCGGGGAATCGGAAGGTAGGGCTCGCGCTCATATGGCGGCACATACGGGCGCGATTGATCTGCATTGGCAGTCTCCACATTTAGTGCGATCTCAACACGAGTGCCCCGAGCCGCTAGCCGGATGAGGCCCCGCTCTCGAAGTTCGTGTAGACAGTCGCGGATAGCACGCGCGCCCTCTTCCCGAGGATCAGCCCGACCAAGAAGTTCAGCCCAGTATGCAGCGACCCGAGTCGTCGTGTACGGCTCTTTCGCACACAGCCAGATCAAGCTCAGCAGGAGTGAGACTCGTAACCCAGCTCCTTTGCCGCCGGCATCCCCTTGGGTGCGAAGAAGCCTCGCCAACGGCGTTGGCTCACTGACGCCCTCTGCGCGCTCGACGAACGACCTCCGTAGGGGGCATGAGTCTCGCAATACGCCTTCTGCGAGACTGTGGCCTTCGTCACGTGCAATATTCATTTCAACTCCGAAGCTGCGAGATTGGCGATCACTCAGATGCCGAGTATGCTGAGTGGAGGTACTTGCTGAGCGATGAGGTAGCACCTCTATTGGGGTTCCGTTAGGGATAGTCTAGCGGTTCTGTAATCTCTGGTGGGAGGTTCCGTTGGGTTTTTGGTAATCTGACCCACTCAACGTCTGCTAAAATTAAGACGCGGTCGAGTACTTGTACCACGTCCGTGTCATTTCCGGGTCTTACGATTCCGGCGTCCAAAACCGGTAGGTTCCGGGCCTTGGCTGATCAAACCCGAAGAACGCGAATTTGGGTTCAACCGGGTGGATTTGACAGAAATCCCCCGGCCGGGGTCCATACCCGGCTGGGGGATCATCTTTTAACACGTTGCCACCAGGCCAGGAACGACAGCACCTTCGCTTTCACGGCCGTGGCTGATGACAACTGAGGCTGCGAAACTCTCACAGCAGTTCGTCGCCGGGTCGCCTTCACCCTCGCCGCTCCGCAAGGCATGGCGAGAAAAACTCGGTCCATGGCGCACACGTCATAGCAACTTGCGGCCGTTTTGGTCGGTCAGTAGCACGCCGACAGCGGGCGGCCGAGGACGGATCGAAGTTCACCTCCCGGTAATGTCTTTCAACCACGACTCGACCAAGTCACGTCAGGCGTCGGCGGGAACCGCCGCTGTGATGATTGCGGCGACTTCTTCATAGGTCCAATCGTCGAATTCGAGAACCGGAATGAATGGCCACTCTGATTCCCAATACGCGAACTTGGACCGCGGCCGACGTCCGCTCGCGTGAAGAACTATCAGCAGGTCGTCGGAGTGTGGGCCAACCTTTATGAGCGGGAATCTGGACCGGTAGGGCCAGTCTCGCCATGCCCGACGGAAGTCAAGCTCGAGGTTCATCTTGTGGTCACGTCCCTGTGAGTGGTGTGGTTTCCCGCTCTTGAGTGTTGCTTCGTCAACGTAAAGAGCCACCGTGGGATGGTCAGTGAGTACCGACTAAAGCAACTCACAAAG
>NZ_SOGQ01000015.1 GCF_004403465.1 Cryobacterium sinapicolor
AACAGACGCTGATCGCACTGCCCAGCAAGCGAGCGAAGCTGTAGGCAGGGAGTGCGGCCCGTGGTTCCAGGCCTCTGGTCCCTGGTTTCGACAGGCTCAACCACCGGGGCTCAGGGCTAGACGGGCTCGACCACCGGGGCGAAAACCACCGGAACGACAAAAGGCCCCCGATCGCTCGGGGGCCTTCCTGTCCGACTGGGTTGTTGGCAATCAACCCATGTTGTTCACTGTGCGCGAGGGGGGACTTGAACCCCCACGTCCTTTCGAACACTGGCACCTGAAGCCAGCGCGTCTGCCAATTCCGCCACTCGCGCGAACTTAGGAAGATTAGCACTTTCCGAGGGCCCTCCGCCATTCGAGGCAGGCAGGCCCCGCAAACACGGGTCTGCACGGCGTGGCGAACACCCTGAACCCACGCTGGATATGCGCCCGACGTGGCGACACAGACTCGCTCCCGTAGGATGACAACCCTCGCCGGGTATTGCCCGGCGGGTGAGTTAACACTTGAGACAAGTAACATGCTCATAGCCGAAAGGATCGGATCGGGAGACCTGTGGGCATTCTGGATAGTTTTGAAAAGGGTCTCGAACGCGCCGTCAACGGTGCCTTCGCCAAAACCTTCAAGTCGGGATTGCAGCCGGTGGAAATCACCTCGGCGCTGCGTCGCGAACTCGACACAAAAGCAGCGGTCGTGTCCCGCGATCGAATTCTCGCGCCCAATCGGTTCACGGTGCGGATGAGCCACGCCGACTTCCAGCGCATGTCAGCCCTTGGTCCAACCCTCCTTGATGAACTCACCGAACTCGTGCAGCAGCACGGTCGCGAGCAGCGCTACCAGTTCGCCGGCGGCGTCTCGATCACCCTCTCCGCGGATCGAGGCCTCAGTGAGGGAATGGTCCAGATCGACTCCAGCACCATCAAGGGCAGTGTCGCCTGGATCCCCGTGATCGAGGTCAACGGCAAGCGTTACCCCCTCACGCAGTCGCACACTGTCATCGGCCGCGGCAGTGACGCCGACATCACCATCGACGACTCCGGCACCTCCCGCCGCCACGTCGAAATCCTCTGGGACGGCTCCCGCGCCCAGGTGCGCGACCTCGGCTCGACCAACGGTTCCCAGCTGAACGGCTCGCCGGTCACCCAAGCCATCCTCGAACCCGATTCCGTCGTCACCATCGGCCGCACTCGCATCGTCTTCCGGGTCATCGCGCAGGCCTCCTCGTCGTCCGAGCCCGTCACCGAGCGTCGTCGCGACGGCGGTCGTGAACGCCACGACATGGACGGCTTCTGGGGGCCCACCGCATGAGCGTCAGCGAACTCACCCTGCTGGTGCTGCGCCTCGGCTTCCTGCTGTTGCTGTGGCTCTTCATCTTCGGCATCGTCTACGCCCTGCGCAGCGACCTGTTCGGCCAGCGCGCGCGCAAGATGCAGGCTGATGTTGCGGCTCCGGCCGGCGCGCCCGCCGCGTTCCCGAGCGGCGCACCTGTTCCATCCGCCACCCAGCCGCCTGCCGCCTCGGCCTCCGCACCGACGGAGCAGTTCACGGCCCGGCCGAGCCCGGTGTCCACCGCCGTGGACGACAAGGCCACCAGCCAGAACGCGACCCGCCTCGTGATCACCTCCGGCCCGAAGGCCGGCACCGAGTTCCCGCTCACGGGCGACTCGATCACGATCGGCCGGTCCGGCGACTCGAGCCTCGTCATCCGTGACGATTACACGTCCACCCACCACGCGCGTCTGATGCTCTGGCATGACAAGTGGATGATCCAGGATCTCGATTCGACCAACGGCACCTTCCTGGACGGCAACCGCCTGGTCGTGCCGACCCCGGTCCCCCTGAACACCACCGTCAAGATCGGCGCAACCAGCTTCGAGCTCCGGCGGTAGCTCATGGCGACAGTCAGTCACAGCGCGGCCACGTCCCACGTTGGAAAGATTCGGTCCAACAACCAGGACTCCGGCTACTCCGGACACCATCTTTTCCTGGTAGCCGACGGCATGGGCGGCCACGCCGGAGGCGACGTCGCCTCGGCGATCGCCACCAAGCGCATCATCGAGGCTGACCGAGACTTCCAGTCCCCGCAAGACGCCGAGTTCGCTCTGCAGGCGGCGCTGATCGCGGCGAATTCACAGCTCGCCGAGACCGTGTTCGAGCACGCCGAACTCACCGGCATGGGCACCACCGTCAGTGCGCTGATCGTGCTGGAAGACGAGGTGGCGATTGCCCACATCGGCGACTCCCGCATCTACCTGCTCCGCGAGGGTGAACTCTCGCAGATCACCATCGACCACACCTTCGTCCAACGGCTCGTCGACAGCGGCCGCATCACGGAGGCGGAAGCCATGGTGCATCCGCGCCGCTCCGTGCTCATGCGCGTGCTGGGCGACGTCGAATCGTCGCCGGAGATCGACACCTCCATCCTCGCGACCTTCCCCGGTGACCGCTGGCTGATCTGTTCCGACGGGCTCAGCGGCGTGGTTTCGAATTCGGGAATCGCCGCGGCCCTCCTCAGCCCTCTCAACGCCCTGGGCGTCGCCGATCGCCTGGTCAAGGAAAGTCTCGACGGCGGGGCCCCCGACAACGTCACCATCGTCGTCGTCGACATCGGCTCGCCCGCCGAACGCACCGACCTGCCGACCGTGGTCGGGTCGGCATCCGCTCCCCTGGCCTTCGGCGAAGAGCCCACCCGCGGCCGGGCACTGCGCATGTCCAGCCTGCGCCTGCACCCCGTGCGGGAGACGCACTTCGAACCTGACTCCCAGGACTACCTCTCGGAGCTGATCGAGGAAGACAACCGCCGTGCCCGCCGCCGCAAGCTCACCTGGCTGGTCGGCATCATTCTGCTGGTCCTGACCATTGTCGGCGCCGGCTTCCTGGGCTATCGGTGGACCCAGTCCCGCTACTTCGTGGGGGTCGAGGGCAGCACGGTCGCCATCTACCAGGGTGTCCAACAGGACCTCGGACCCGTCTCCCTGTCCTCCGTCTTCGAGGACACCGACCTGGAGCTGTCCGAGCTGCGGGTCTACGACCGGCAGCAGGTCGAACAAACCATCAGCGCAACCTCCCTCGCGGACGCGTTGCTCATCGTCGAACGGCTCCAAGATGCCAGCATCCAGTAACCGGTCCACGACGACGGATGCGCCGCCTCGCACAGGTCGCGTGCGCCGCCTGCACCTGCCGCAGAAGCTGCGCAACCTCGAGTTGTTCCTGCTGCTCATCGCCTGCGGCATCAACGCCGCCAGCGTGGTGCTCGTTCAGCTCGGCGCGCTCGGACGCATCGACACGACTCTGGTGTTCCTCGGCGCGGGCCTGTCGGCCCTGGTGCTGGCCATGCACGTGGTGCTGCGCGTCGTGGCCCGGGAGGCCGACCCGTTCATCTTGCCGATCGCCACCCTGCTCAACGGCCTCGGCATCGCCATGATCTACCGCATCGACCTGGCCAACGGAGAGTCCGGCTGGGCCAGCGCCTCCGTGCGTCAGACCGTGTGGAGCGCCCTGGCCATCGGCTGCGCGATCGCGGTCATCTTGATCATCCGCAACCATCGGGTGCTGTTCCGCTACACCTACATCGCGGGTTTCGTCGGTGTGGCCCTACTCCTGCTCCCGCTCGTGCCCGGCCTCGGCCGCGAGGTCAGCGGGGCGCGCGTGTGGATCGGCGTCGGCTCCTTCGCCACCTTCCAGCCGGGCGAGATCGCGAAGATCGCCCTGGCCGTCTTCTTCGCCGGCTACCTCGTGCGCAACCGCGACAGCCTCTCCATGGTGGGCAAGAAATTCCTCGGCATGCGATTCCCCCGCCTGCGCGACCTCGGCCCGATCCTCGTGGTCTGGGCGCTGTCCATGTCGGTGATCATCTTCCAACGCGACCTCGGCACCGCCCTGCTCTACTTCGGCCTGTTCCTGGTCATGCTCTACCTGGCCACCGGCCGCCTCAGCTGGGTGCTGCTGGGCATGTCCCTCTTCCTCGGCGGCGCCCTCATCGCCAGCCAGACCCTGGACTACGTCAACGGCCGGTTCCGGAACTGGCTCGACGCGCTCAACCCGGATGTCTACGGGGCCGACGGCGGCAGCTACCAGCTGGTGCAGGGTCTCTTCGGCCTCGCCAAGGGCGGCCTCCTCGGCACGGGCCTGGGCCAAGGGCGTCCCGAGATCACCCCGGTTCCGCAGAGCGACTACATCATCGCCAGCCTCGGCGAGGAACTCGGCCTGGCCGGAGTCTTCGCGATCCTCGCGCTCTACCTGCTCCTCGTCGCGCGCGGCTTCCGCATCGGCTTCGCCGGCAATGACGACTTCGGCAAGCTGCTCGGCGTGGGCCTCTCCTTCGTCATCGCCCTGCAGTGCTTCATCGTGATCGGCGGCGTCACCCGGGTGATTCCCCTCACCGGTCTGACCACACCCTTCCTCGCCGCCGGCGGGTCCTCCCTCGTCGCGAACTGGATCATCGTGGCCCTGCTCCTGCGCCTATCCGACACGGTGCGCAACCAACCCAGGCTGGTGGTCTGATGAATCGTGAACTCAAACGGGTGAGCATCGTGGTGCTGCTCATGTTCGTGGCACTGCTCGCCTCGACCACGATCGTGCAGGTCTTCCAGGCGGACAGCCTGTCCGCGGATGCCCGTAACACCCGCACGCTCTACGACAGCTACTCCGTTGAACGCGGACCGATCCTCGTCGCGGGCCAGCCGATCGCCCAGTCGATGCCCGCCGGCGATGAATACAAGTTCCAGCGCACCTACAGCAACGGACCGCTCTACGCCCCGGTCACCGGATTCATTCCGCTCAACGGTGCGCCCACCGGGCTGGAGCACGCCCTCAATGGCGTTTTGAGCGGAACCTCCGACGCCCAGTTCTTCGACAAGATGAACGCCCTGATCACCGGCCAGAACCCCACGGGAGCCTCCGTGGAGGTCACCATCGACCCGGTCGCGCAGCAGGCCGCCTGGGATGCCCTCGGCGACCTCACCGGCTCCGTCGTCGTCTCCGAGCCGGCGACCGGTCGCATCCTCGCCATGGTCTCCAAGCCCAGCTACGACCCGAACCTGCTCACCGTGCACGACAACCAGCAGGTCACCGACAACTACCAGGCGCTGTTGAACGACGAGAACGACCCGCTGATCAGCCGGGCCACCAAGACCCTCAACCCTCCCGGCTCGGTGTTCAAGCTGGTCGTGATGACGGCCGCCCTGGAATCAGGCAAATTCACCCCGGATAGCACCTTCCCCAACCCGGCCACCTACCAACTGCCCGGATCGTCGGCGATCGTGATCAACTCCGGCGGCGGCACCTGCGGCGGCGGCGACACGGTGACCCTCGCCACCGCACTGCGTCTCTCCTGCAATATCCCGATGGCCGAACTGGGTCTGCAGCTGGGGAACGAGGCCATCCGCGACACGGCCGAGAAGTTCGGCTTCAACACCGACTACTCCGTCCCCCTGGACGTGTCCCAGAGCGTGTACCCCACGGTTCTCGACGACGCCCAGACGGCATTGTCGGCCTTCGGCCAGACGGATGTCCGCGCGACGGCCCTCCAAATGGCGATGGTTTCCTCCGCCATCGCCAACGGCGGCCAGCTGATGACGCCCAACCTCGTCGACAAGGTGACCGCGCCGGATCTGAGTCCGATTCAGGTCTTCGAGCCGGAGGCGATGGAACGCGTGATGAGTGCGGAAACGGCGGCGACACTGACCCAAATGATGGTCAATGGAGTCCAGGACGGCGCCGCCAGCAATGCAACAATAGATGGGGTCAAGGTGGCAGGTAAAACAGGCACGGCGGAGAACGCCGAGGACGAGCCTTACACTTTGTGGTTCACCGGATTCGCTCCTGCGGAGGATCCGAAATATGCGATCACCGTTCTCGTTGAAGATGGCGGGGGACTTGGCCAGACGGGGTACGGCAATCTGCTTGCCGCACCTATTGCAAAGGATGTACTAGAGGCGGTGCTGAACAAATGAGACCCACATCAGGGCTCACCTTCGGGGGACGATACGAGCTGCAGTCCCGGATCGCCATTGGCGGTATGGGCGAGGTTTGGAAGTCCGTCGACCTCGTAATCGGCCGCACGGTCGCCATCAAGATCCTGAAGGACGAGTACCTCGGTGACCCTGGGTTCCTCGAGCGTTTCCGCGCCGAGGCCCGTCACGCCGCGCTCGTCAACCACGAAGGCATCGCCAACGTGTTCGACTACGGCGAAGAAGACGGCAGTGCCTTCCTCGTGATGGAACTCGTACCCGGTGAGGCGCTCTCCACCATCCTCGAGCGCGAGCATGTCCTCCCCGCCGACACGGTGCTGGACATCGTCTCCCAGACGGCCGCCGCGCTGCACGCGGCGCACGCCGCGGGACTCGTGCACCGCGACATCAAGCCGGGAAACCTGTTGATCACGCCCGAAGGCCGGGTCAAGATCACCGACTTCGGCATCGCCCGCATCGCCGACCAGGTTCCGCTCACCGCGACCGGCCAGGTCATGGGCACCGTGCAGTACCTCTCCCCCGAGCAGGCCAGCGGCCGCTCCGCGTCGCCGACCACCGACATCTACTCCCTCGGCATCGTCGCCTACGAAAGCCTCGCCGGCCGCCGCCCGTTCACGGGCGAGTCCCAGGTCGCGATCGCCATGGCGCAGATCAACGAGACCGCCCCCGACCTGCCCGAAACGGTGTCGGAGCCGGTGCGCAACCTGGTGATCTCCTGCCTCGCCAAGAACCCCGCGGACCGCCCGGCCTCCGCCGCGCACCTGTCCCGTGCCGCCGCAGCCCTCCGCCGCGGCGACATCGCGGCGGCTGCGGCATCCGTGCCTGCCATCATGAACGGCGTCACGCCCACTTCCGCGACCATGCTGATGCCCGGCGCCGGCGGAATGCAGGCCACGACCGTGCTCCCCACCGGAGCACCAGTGACACGGACCGCCACGACGGAGACGGACACCGAGGAGAAGAAGCGCAGCCCGTGGACCTGGCCACTGATCGGCCTGATCGCCCTGCTCGCGCTCGTGCTCACCGGCACCCTGATCGCCCTGTTCACACAGGACAACACGACGCCGGCCCCGACTACGACCCCGACCACATCGGCGCCGGCGGCACCGAGCCAGACCACGACGCCCACCCCGGCCGTGACCCCCACGCCGACGCCGACCCCCACCAGCAACACCGTCGAGGTCAGCCTGGCTGATTTCCAGGGACTGACCAGCGCGGAGGCCCGCGACAAACTGGCCACCATGGAATTCGTGGCAGATGTCCAGACCGGGAACGCGGCCACCACCCCGGACCAGATCGCCGACACCGTCTACGACGTGAACCCCACCGGCCCGGTGACGAAGGGCTCCACGATCACGGTCACGGTGTACGGCGCCGCCGCCACCCCCGACGACCCGACAGCCGCTCCCACCGTCGCGCCGGCGTCAGTCGCCTCCGGCGCCGAGGTGACGGCCACCTGGGCAGCGCAGACCTGCCCCAGCGGCCAGACCCTCTCCGGCTACGAGGTCGTGGCCGACGGCGCCGCCGAATCCCCCGGCCCGGTCGGCCCGGACGCCACCTCGGCCAAGATCACCGCGGGTCCCGCTGCCGGAACCTTCACGGTCAAGTTCCGCTACTTCTGCGGCCAGGTGGAGTCCGCCTACTCGGAGTCCAGCAACATCGTCACCGTGACGCCGGCGGCGTAACGGAGGCCCGGACGGTTTCCGCTAAAATACGAAGAACTGTGTGCGCGAGCTGGGAGTACTGCTTTGACTGATGAAGGCCGTCTGCTCGCTGGTCGTTACCGGGTGGGCGCTCTCCTCGGGCGTGGCGGCATGTCCGATGTGCACATCGGCACGGATTCACGGCTCGGCCGCACGGTCGCGATCAAGCTGCTCAAGTCATCGCTCGCAGCCGACCCGGCCTTCCGCACCCGCTTCCGCCAGGAGGCGCAGGCGGCCGCCCGCATGGCTCACCCCACCATCGTGCGCGTCTTCGACGCGGGCGAGGAGTCCGTCTCCGAGGGCGGCCACGAGTCCCAGATTCCGTTCATCGTGATGGAATACGTCGACGGGCGTCTGCTCAAAGACATCATCAGCGAGGGCCCGGTGCAGGCCGACGAGGCCGTGCGCATCATCGACGGCGTTCTGACCGCCCTCGAATACTCACACCGGGCGGGCGTCGTGCACCGCGACATCAAGCCGGGCAACATTATGATCACCAAGACCGGCCAGGTCAAGGTGATGGACTTCGGCATCGCCCGGGCCATCTCCGACTCCTCGACGACCGTGGCGCAGACCACGGCCATCCTCGGCACGGCCTCCTACTTCTCCCCCGAGCAGGCCAAGGGCGAATCAGTGGATGCCCGCACCGACCTGTACTCCACGGGCGTTGTCCTGTTCGAGATGCTCGCCGGGCGCCCGCCGTTCCGCGGCGACTCGGCCGTTGCCGTCGCCTATCAGCACGTCAGCGAGTCCCCGGTCAAACCGAGCTCGATCAACTCCAAGGTGTCCCCCGCCCTCGATGCCGTCGTGCTGCACTCCCTGGCGAAAGACCGCTTCGATCGATACCAGAGCGCCGTCGAGTTCCGTGGCGACGTCGACTTGGCCGGGTCAGGGCAGATTCCGAACTATCAGGCGGTCGATGATTCCAGCGCCGGGCTGTTCGCGGCTCCCCAGCCGGCGGTATCCGGGTCCGAGCTTGCACTCAAGCAGCTCACCGAGGACGAGACAATGGTTCGCACGCAGCGTCGCCCACCCGTGATCTGGATCTGGGCCGGCATCCTCAGCGTCGTCGTCATCGTGCTCTCCGTCATGATCTGGGCCTTCAGCCTCACCCCGAGCAGTGATCTGCCCGACAATTCCCGCCGGGTGCCGTCGGTCACCGGATTCAGCTATGAGAACGCACAGAATTCACTCCTGGACCAGGACCTCGCCGCGATCCGCGCCGAGGAGGCCAGCGCCACTGTACCCAAGGACCAGGTGATCCGCACAGATCCGCCGGCGGGCACAATCGCCCAGCCGACCGACCTGATCGAGGTCTACGTCTCCACCGGCGCGCAGCCGGTCGACGTTCCGGATGTCACGAACCTGCCTCTCGCCGACGCCCAGACCGCGGTCTCGGACCTCGGCCTCACCCCGGGGTCCGTCACGCGGGAGAACTCCCCCACCATCGCCGCCGGTCTGGTGCTCCGTACCGACCCGGCCGCCGCGACGACGGAGAAGACCGGCGTCACAGTGAACTTCATCGTCTCCAGCGGACTCGTCCCCCTCCCCGACCTTGAGGGTCAGCTCCTGAACGCGGCAATCGACATGCTCGCCGCTGCCGACGTGCAG
Organism: Cryobacterium sinapicolor; assembly: GCF_004403465.1. GTDB lineage: Bacteria > Actinomycetota > Actinomycetes > Actinomycetales > Microbacteriaceae > Cryobacterium > Cryobacterium sinapicolor. The sequence continues at coordinate 9,285 of NZ_SOGQ01000015.1, forward strand.
CTGTTCCCCGTGCCCACGCCCGATGACACCTGTCCCCAGCAGGACGGCCAGCCGGTGACCCAGCAGTCCCTGGCTCCGGGCGACGTGCCCCAGAAGTCCGAGGTCACGCTGGTCTACTGCACCGGCCCGGCTGCCGACTGAGACCCCGCCCTACGGCTCAGGGCCAAGCCCACAGCTCAGCTCAGCTTGAGCATGGGAGTGAGGCTCTTGGCCGTCTCCGGTGCGCCAGGCAGCCCGGCCAGCACCAACCAGTTCGCCACCATCAGGTAGCCGCCCTCGGTCAGCACCGACTCGGGGTGGAATTGCACACCCAGAATGGGTGCGCTCACGTGCCGAAGCCCCATGATCACTCCGCCCCGTGTGCGCGAGGTGACGATCAGGTCGCTCGGCACGGTACCGTCCACGACCGCAAGCGAGTGGTACCGCGTGGCCGTGAACGGCTGCGGCACGCCGGCGTAGAAGTCGCTGCCATCGTGAGTGATCACGCTGGTCTTGCCGTGCATGAGTTCCTCGGCGTTGGTGACCGTGCCGCCGAAGGCTTCCGCGATCGCCTGGTGCCCCAGGCAGACGCCGAACAGAGGCAGCCCGGATTCGAGGGCGGCCCGCACGATCGGAATGGAGACGCCTGCATCGGACGGTTTGCCGGGGCCGGGCGAGATGAGCACGCCGTCGAATTCCGCGATGCGGTCCGCGGCTTCCTCCGGCTCGAAGGCGTCGTTACGCAGCACGACCGTTTCGGCGCCGAGTTCCATCAGGTAGCCGTTGAGCGTGTAGACGAAACTGTCGTAGTTATCGATGACGAGGATACGGGTCATGGGCTTCCCACCGTGACTTCCTGATTGTTGACAATGGCATCCACCCATGGGAACACCCAGGTGGCAAGCGTGAACAGCACGACGGCGATCAACAGGAACACCAGCACGACCCGGAGCCAGATCGGTCCGGGTAGAATCCGCCAGAGAGCAGCGTACATCCGAGCCTCCTAGCCCTGAGCCTGAGCGTTGATGACGGCCGCGACTTCGGCCGGTGGGCCGGCGGATGTCGGCTGCCACGCCTCGAGCACACCGTACGCGATGATGCGCTCGGCCGTGGACAGCAGGGGGTTGCAGCTGGTGAGGGTGATGAACCTGTCCACAGGCGCGGCGTCCGGATCGTGCGGCACCGGCGCGAGTACGGCGACCTCGGTCGGTGCGACGTACTCGAGGTCGCGGAACCGGTAGGTGTAGTAGCCGTCGGCGGTCTGAACGTAGATCGCGTCGCCCAGCCGCAGTTCATTGATCAGGTGCATGCCGCCGCCGTTGGCACTGCGGTGCGCAGCCACGGCGAAGTTGCCGACCTCACCGGGCATCTGGGTGCCGGGGTAGTGGCCGACTCCGAGCCGGGAGCTGCTGAGCACGTCGTTGCCGATACCCTCGGCGATGGACCGGTGATAGTCCGTCCCGAATCGCGGCACGTAGAGCACGGCGAAGGATTTGGCGTTGGAGGGTGCCTCACCGACGACCGGCTCGCCGAAGTCGACCGGGGCCGATTTCGACGGCTCGGTGGCCGCCGGGGCCGCCGGGGCCTGATCGCGGCTGGAGCGGTCCTCGTCGATCCAGGTCTGGCTGATCTCTGCCGCCGCCTCGGACTGCTGACCGGCCATGACCATGTCATTCCACCAGAGTTGCCAGACCAGAAAGGCGAGCACGAGGACTCCGGCGGTGATGAGCAACTCACCGAAGACCCCCACGACACTGACCCGCGGACGCCGCCGGCGGCGGAGAGCGCGGCGGGTCGCCCCTGCGGGAGGCTGATCTGCTCGCTCGGACATGGTGTCGATTCTAATCGGGGAGGTGCGTCGCCTCTGCCGGGCGCCTGCCGATAGATCCAGCCAATGACGCTAGAATCGCAGGCATGTCACGCTCGAATCCCCGCAGCAAGCCCGCCCGCACCGAGGTCGCCCGCTCCGGCGAGGCCGGGCCGAACGCCGTGTGGTTCAAACCGGTGATGTTCGGTTTCATGCTGATCGGGCTGGCCTGGATCATCGTCTTCTACGTGAGCCAGGGAACGCTGCCCGTCGCCGGCTTCGGTTCGTGGAACATCCTGGTCGGCTTCGGGATCGCCTTCGTGGGCTTCCTGATGACCACCCGCTGGCGCTGATCCGGCCCCGGTCCAGGCCCGTCCCACTCCCCCACGCCGGGATAATGACAACGGTGTAATTATCCCCATGTGGACAAACCTGTGGATAACTTCTCGGCCGGCAACCGTGGCAACTCGTTGAATCCAGGCTCGGCAACCCGCTAGACGCACCTGATAGGGTGCTGTCTGAAACCAAGCGGGGGCACCGGCCGAGACGCGGCCGAGATGTGTTTCCGCCGTGTGAGAAGAGGCGTAACGCATGAAGGCATCAGCAGAACTGGGCTCCAACCTCCAGTCCGTCCTCGTCGATCTGATCGAGCTGCACGTGCAGGGCAAGCAGGCGCACTGGAGCGTCGTGGGCAAGAACTTCCGCGACCTGCACCTGCAGCTCGACGAGATCATCGATGACGCCCGGCTGTTCTCCGACGTGTTGGCGGAGCGGATGCGCGCCCTTGATTCCCTTCCGGACGGCCGAAGCGAGACCGTGACCGCAACCACCCACCTCCCCAAGTTCCCGGACGGAGAGGTCGACACCACGGAGACCGTCGACCTGGTCACCGTCCGCCTCAACGCGACCGTGGACAACATCCGTGCCGTGCACGACGCGGTCGACGAGGAGGACCCGACGAGCGCCGACCTCCTGCACGGCTTCATCGAGAAGCTGGAGCAGTACGCGTGGATGGTCAGCGCCGAGAACCGTACCCCGCGCAAGCCCACGGCCAAGGCCCCGACCAAGCCCGTCGGCAAGGCTTGAGCCGGAAGCTTCGACCCCTCTTCCACCATCCGCTGAGCGAGCCCTGGCCTTGTCGCCACCAAACCAGGAGGTTGATGTGACGCGAACCGAGGGTTCGGAGCCGGTCTGGCTGACTGTGCCCGGCAACCGCCCGGCGGAGGTCGGTCTGGATGACGTCGCAACGGCCGCCTACGCCGTGAACGGAGACGCCGGGCGAGCTCTGGAACTTTCCCGCGCGCTCGGCGGCTCCGTTCCCCGGCCGGGATCAGGGCAGACGCTCCGGCTGTTCGAAACCCTGGCGTCCCTGGCCGCCGCGGACCTCACGGCGGCACGGGTGGCCGAGGCGCACCTGGACGCCCTCGCCATCCTCGACCAGGCCGGACTGGATCCGGCCGGGCTCGTCCCGGTCGACGGCGCCGAATCGAGCTGGGGTGTCTTCGCCGCCGAAGCCGCGAAGGTCCGTCTCAACGCGAAACCGGCCGGCGGCGGAGAATGGCGGCTCGACGGCACGAAACCCTGGTGCTCGCTCGCCGGCTCACTCAGCCACGCCCTGGTCACGGCGCACACCTCGGCCACCACTCGACGGCTGTTCGTGGTCGACCTGACCGACCCCGGGATCACCGCGCGTACGGACGAGTGGGTGGGCCGAGGTCTCCCGGCCGTACCGAGCGGACCGGTCGATTTTCTGGACGCGGTGGCCCGGCCGGTCGGCGACGACGGCTGGTACCTCCACCGACCGGGCTTCGCCTGGGGCGGGATCGGTGTCGCGGCCTGCTGGTGGGGTGGCGCCATCGGCCTGGCCAGGGGGGTCTGGGCGTCCGTGCTCGACCGCGAGCCCGATCAGATCGCGCTCGCTCACCTGGGTGCCCTTGACCTCGCGCTGACCTCGGCCGGGACCTCCCTGGCTGCCGCCGCCGCGGCGATCGACGCCGGTGACGCCGTCGGCGAGGAAGGCGCACTCCTCGCGGCGCGGGTGCGCGGCCAGGTCGCGCGCACGGTCGACGAGGTGATCAGGCGCACGGGCCACGCGCTCGGCCCCGCCCCGCTCGCCTTCGACGCCCGGCACGCCGCGCGTGTCTCCGATCTGCAGCTCTACGTTCGTCAACACCACGCCGAACGGGACGACGCGGCACTCGGCCGCCGACTGCGCGAGACGGGTGTGTCCCCGTGGTGAGTTTCGCCCACACGGATGACGGCACGGCCGAGAACGTGTGGGCGGTGGCGCATCGCTCGCCGGAGCTGCCCGCGCAGCCACTGCGCATCGGCGACATGCGCCGGCTCATCGTGGTCGCCGCTCACCCCGACGACGAGACGCTCGGAGCCGGCGGGCTGATCGCCCGGGCGGGGCGGGCCGGCGTTCCGGTGACGGTGGTGGTGCTCACCAACGGCGAAGCCTCCCATCCCGCGTCCAGTACCCACGACCCCGAGCGGCTCGCGGCACTGCGCCGGATCGAGGTGTCCGCTGCCGTCGCCGCACTGGCGCCCGAGGCACTGGTGCGCCTGGTCGATCTCCCCGACGGGGCCCTCACCGAACGCCTGGCGGAGGCGTCCCGGGCGATTTCCGCCGAGATCGGGCCCGGCGGGCCGGGAACCTGGTTGGTTGCCCCCTGGAGCCGCGACGGCCATCCGGACCATGCGGCCGCGGCCGCGGCAGCCCGCCAGGCTTCCCTCATCGGAGGTGTCAGCCGCTTCGAATACCCGATCTGGGCCTGGCACTGGTCCACGCCCGCGGACCCGATCTGGTCGGACGGCGCGCTGCGCACCCTGGACCTGACACCCGAAGACTGGCTGCGCAAAGCCCAGGCGATGGCCCTGCACCGCAGCCAGGTGCAGCCGCTCTCCGGCCTGCCCGGCGACGAAGCGATCATCCAGGCGAGCTTCGGTGCGCACTTCGAACGCGGGCACGAGACCTTCATCGAGATCGAGACGGAGACGACATCGAGCCTGGCCGGGGACTTCTTCGAGGAGTTCTACGCCGGCAACCGTGATCCCTGGGGATTCGAGACCCGGTGGTACGAGGAGCGCAAGCGATCCCAGACCCTGGCGGCGCTGCCTCGCCAACGCTTCGGGGCGGCGCTGGAACTGGGCTGCTCGATCGGGGTGCTGACGGCTGGTCTGGCCGACCGGTGCGACACTGTCGTCGCCGTTGACATCGCCGAGCAACCGCTCCTGGTGGCCCGCGCCCGGCTGGCCGATCACCCCGGCGTCACCTTCGCCCGACTCACCCTGCCCGCCGAATGGCCGGACGGCTCCTTCGACCTGATCGTGATCTCCGAGGTCGGCTACTACTTCTCTGCGGCGGAATTGCGCACGGTGCTCGCGCGATGCCGCGACAGCCTGGCCGCGGGCGGTGTGATTGTGGCCTGCCATTGGCGGCATCCCGTATCGGAGTATCCATTGACCGGCGACCAGGTGCACGCGGAGATCGGCGGGCTGGCCGGGTTCGAGTGCACGGTGGAGCATCGGGAAAGGGATTTCCTGCTCGAGGTGTTCGAGGCCGCGCCGGCTCAGTCGGTCGCTCAGCGTGAAGGCCTCGTGCCGTGACCGGGCCAGGCGGGGTCGACCGGGTCATCGTCGTGGTCCCGGCCCGCAATGAGGAGGAGCTTCTCCCGAGATGTCTGTCGGCGCTGGCCGTGGCCGTCGGGGAAGTCGGCGGCGTGGCCGTCCAGGTGCCGCCCGTCATCGACGTCGTGATCGTACTCGACCGGTGCAGTGACGGCACGGCCGACGTCGCCTCGGGCTGGCCGATGTTCGCGAGCATCAGCACGAACGGCGGGGCCGTCGGTGTTGCCCGCCGCGCCGGGGTGCGGCACCTGCTGCCATCGTCGGACCAGTTCACCTCGGCGACCTGGATCGCTTCCACGGATGCCGATTCCGCCGTGCCCCCCAACTGGCTATCCGCGCAACTCGCTTTCGCCCGCAACTCCGTCGATCTCGTGCTGGGAACCGTGGTCCCCGACGACGGGTTGTCCGACGGAGTCAGGCAACGGTGGGACGCCCAGCACCGACTGGTCGAGGGGCACACCCATATTCACGGTGCGAACCTCGGAGTGCGCGCGAACCGGTATCTGCAGGCCGGAGGATTCGCCCGCGTCGACGAGCACGAGGATGTGCGCCTGGTTTCGGCCCTACGCGATCTCAGGGTGAGCGAGATCCGCACCGAGCTGATCCCCGTGCTCACCTCCGGTCGTCTTGCCGGGCGTACTCCGGCGGGCTTTGCCGGCTATCTGCGCGAGCAGGAGGCCGAGGCGCTTCCCTAGGTCAGGAACATCGCCCCGCTGAGGACCACCAGCAACGCCCCGAAGGCAGTGATCAGGGTGGTTTGCAGTCGCTGTTGCTTGATACGGCGGGTCTGCACGAAGATCAGGCCGATCACCGCCCCGGCGACCAGACCGCCCACGTGCGCCTGCCAGGCCACGTTCAGCCCCGGCAGGAAGCCGATCACCAGGTTGATGCCCACCAGGATCAGAAGCTGGGTCGCATTGCCGCCCAGGCGCCTCTGGATGACCAGGAACGCGCCCATCAGACCGAAGATTGCGCCGGAGGCACCGACCACGGGGATCCGAGGGTCGGACAGGAACAGGACGCCCAGGGAGCCGGCGAGACCGCTCAGCAGATAGAGGGCGAGGAAACGGCCACGGCCGAGTATCCCCTCCAGGATCTGCCCGAAGATCCAGAGCGTGTACATGTTCAGCAGCACGTGGAAGATGGAGCCGTGCACGAGCACGCTCGTCAGCATGCGCCAGGGCTCGAAGCTCCCGGGATAGGAGTAGACGCCCGCGTACCAAAGCACGCTGGTGAAACCGTCCCCCAGAACGAACTGCAGCAGGTAGACCGCCAACGTGACGGCGACGATCGCCGTGGTCACCGGATGGGAGCTGTTCTTCAGCCGGGTCAGGACGGCCGGCTTGGTGCGCGGGGCATTCTTCCGCTGCTCGTTCATGCACTCGGGGCAGATCACGCCGACGGCACCCTGCGTCTGGCAGTCCGGGCAGATCGTGCGGCCGCAGCGCTGGCAGAGGATGAAGCTCTGCCTGCCCGGATGCCGGTAGCAGAAGTTAGCGGCAGTTCCGGGCAGGTCTGTCATCAGAAACGGAGCCTAGACCTGCTCGACGGTGACGCTCTCGATGACAACTTCGGTCAGCGGACGGTCGCGGCCGTCCGTGGGCACGGTCGCGAGCTTCGCGACGATCGCACGGGAGTCCTCGTCTTCGACGGCGCCGAAGATGGTGTGCTTGCCCTGCAACCACGTGGTCGGCACGACGGTGATGAAGAACTGCGAACCGTTGGTTCCGTGTCCGCCCTGGATGCCGGCATTCGCCATGGCCAGCACGTACGGCTGCGTGAAGTCGAGGTCGGGGTTGATTTCATCGTCGAACTGGTAGCCCGGTCCCCCGGTGCCCTGGCCGAGCGGGTCGCCGGCCTGGATCATGAAGTCCTTGATGATGCGGTGGAAGACCGTGCCGTCATAGAGGGGAGCGGTGGAGGTCTGACCGGTGGCCGGGTGCTTCCACTCGATCTCGCCGGTTGCGAGACCGACGAAGTTCTTGACGGTCTTCGGCGCGTGATTGCCGAAGAGGTTGACCTTGATCGGTCCCAGGGTGGTATTGAGCGTTGCGACAGCGGTGTGCTTAGACATGGTCACAATTCTTGCACAGCCGGATTGGTCGATTCCGATCGACACCGGCTCTACCCAGAGCCCTCCCAGACGATTGCGTGGCAAGATGGACAGTGTTCGCCACATGACATCGATGGAGGGTCCAGATGAGCCTGTCACGCAAGCGCCGCAAGGAACTTACACGGCTGCGTAAGAGCGCAGACGAATTATGGAACAACCAGCAGGAAGTGCTTGAGCGTGCGAACGCCATTGCACGGGAGGCCAGCCGTCAGGCCGGCATCCTCACCCGCGAAGAAGTAGCACCGCGCGTGCGTGAAAGCTACGAGCACCTCGTGCGCCCCGGGGTGCAGGCCACTCAGGAACTCGCCGAAGGTGTGCGCCACCAGGTCGTCGACCGGGTGCTGCCCGGGATCGGCAGCGGCATAGGCACGGCCATCGGCTCCGTGATGAGCGTCGGCGACATCGCCCGCGATGCCCGCGTGCGCGCGGCACTGAACCGGATCCGGTTCCAGAAGCCCGTCGTGATGGAGAAGAAGGGCCCCGGCGCCGGGACGTACATCGCGCTCGGTGTCGCCCTGGCAGCCGTCGCGGGCGTGGCATACGCGGTCTGGCAGACTTTCCGCGCCGACGACGAGTTATGGGTAGCTGAAGACGAGCCCGCCGTGGCGTCGTCGGTCGAAGACTAGACCTCAGCCAGAAAAGGGGAGGGCTCGCATCCAGTGGATGCGAGCCCTCCTCTTTTTCGTGCTGGGCCGAGGTTTGGGGACGCTGGAGGGGGCTGTGGCCGATGAGAGCCCCTGTGCCCGCTCAGGGGGCCCTGGGGGCCGGGGGCTAGAACTTGTGGCTGGGTTGCCAGGAACGGCTTGTGGAGGCGCTCCGCGCCTCCGAGCCACGGAGAGCCCCTCCGCTCGCTCCTTCGTCGCTCACTGCGCGTTCGATTCGCGGCGTTCTAATAAATGAAGAACGCCCGGCCCCAAAAAGCGGGGCCGGGCGTTCTTCACTTGTGGAGCCACGGGGAATCGAACCCCGGACCTCCTGCTTGCAAAGCAGGCGCTCTACCAATTGAGCTATGGCCCCGCATGATCAGCGGAGCGTGTACTGCAGTGTTGAAATTGTTCTTGCGTGGGGATACCGGGATTTGAACCTGGGACCTCTTCGTTATCAGCGAAGCGCTCTAACCAACTGAGCTATATCCCCCTAATGGGCAGGTTAGAGACTACCCGATGCGGCGGGATTCTCCCAATCGAGCCGTGAAGCGACCCGGTCGAGAGAATCCGACGACTAGTTGTTGGTGAAGCCGACGAGCAGACCCCCGGTGATCTTCACGCTCAGGTTGTAGAGGACCGCGTAAACGGCCCCCAGTGCGGTGATGACGACCGTGTTCAAGATGGCCACCACGAAGGCGAAGCCCATCACGTTGCCGATCGACAGGATGCTGGCCAGGTCGGAGGAGGCACCGGCGATATCGGTGTACAGGTCGTCGACCTTGCCGAAGATGCCCGTTCCGTTCAGGATCGTGAAGATCAGGAACGTGGCGACGATCGTGACGATGGCCAGACACAGCGCGATCAGGAAGGACAGTTTGACGGCCGACCAGAAATCCACGTAGACGAGCTTGAGCCGCACCTGCTTGGTCGCGGCCGGCTTGCGGCTGGATTTCTTGGCGAGCTTTTCAGCGACACTACTCATTTACAGGTTCTTCCTCTCCCAAGGCGCTTTCGGGTTCGGCCGCGAGAATCTCGGCCACCAGATTGCGCTCGGTGTTTTTCGCAATGGCGATGATTCTGTCTTCATCCGCAAACTTAGCGAAGACAACGCCCATTGTGTCTCGTCCCTTGGCCGGGACTTCGGAGACGTCAGAGCGTACCACCTTGCCGCTGGCAAGGACCACGAGCACTTCGTCTTCCTCATCGACGATCAGCGAACCCACTAGGTCGCCTCGGTCGTCGTTGAGCTTGGCCACCTTGATGCCCAGGCCGCCGCGGTTCTGCAGGCGATACTGGTCGGCGGCGGTGCGCTTGGCGTAGCCGCCCTCGGTCACGACGAACACATAACCATCGTCAGAGACCACGGATGCGTCCAGCAGGCTGTCCTCGCCGCGGAAATGCATGCCGATGACCCCGGAGGTGCTGCGTCCCATCGGGCGCAACGCCTCATCCGACGCCGTGAACCGGATCGACATCCCCTTTTTGGAGACCAGCAGCAGGTCGGAGTCGTTTTCGACCAGCAGGGCGGAAACGAGTTCGTCGCCCTCGCGCAGCTTGATCGCGATGATGCCGCCCGTGCGGTTCGTATCGTATTCGCTGAGCGCGGTCTTCTTTATCAGACCGTCGCGGGTCGCGAGCGTCAGGTACTGGGCCACGCCGTAGTCACGGATGTCCAGGATCTGGGCGATTTCCTCGCCCGGCTGCAGCGCGAGCAGGTTAGCGACGTGCTGGCCCTTCGCGTCGCGGCCGGATTCCTGCGCCTCATAGGCCTTGGCCCGGTAGACCCGTCCGGTGTTCGTGAAGAACAGCAGCCAGTGATGCGTGGTCGTGACGAAGAAGTGCTCGACCACGTCGTCCGCCCGCAACTGGGCGCCCTTGACGCCCTTGCCGCCGCGGTGCTGGTTACGGTAGTTGTCGCTGCGCGTGCGCTTGATGTAACCGCCGCGGGTGACCGTGACCACCATCTCCTCTTCGGGGATGAGGTCTTCGATCGACATGTCGCCATCGAAGCCGAACATGATCTCGGTACGTCGGTCGTCGCCGAACTTATCGGTGATCTCGGTGAGCTCATCGCTGATGATGGTGCGCTGACGCTCCGGGCTGGCCAGGATCGACTGGAACTCGACGATCAGCAGTTCCAGCTCGGCAGCCTGGTCGATGATCTTCTGACGTTCCAGGGCGGCCAGGCGGCGCAGCTGCATGGTCAGGATCGCGTCGGCCTGGAGCTTGTCCACCTCGAGCAGATCCATCAGACCGGTGCGGGCGTCGTCGACGGTGGGGGAGCGACGGATGAGGGCGATCACCTCGTCGAGGGCGTCGAGCGCCTTGAGGTAGCCGCGCAAGATGTGCGCATCCGCTTCGGCCTTCTTCAGGCGGAACTGGGTGCGCCGGACGACGACCTCGACCTGGTGGGCCACCCACGCGGAGATGAAGCCGTCGAGGGACAGGGTGCGCGGCACCCCGTCGACGATGGCCAGCATGTTCGCGCCGAAGTTCTCCTGCAGCTGGGTGTGCTTGTAGAGGTTGTTCAGAACAACCTTCGCCACCGCGTCGCGCTTGAGAACGATGACGAGGCGCTGGCCCGTGCGGCCGCTGGTCTCGTCACGGATGTCGGCGATGCCGCCGACCTTGGCGTCCTTGACCAGATCGGCGATCTTGATCGCGAGATTGTCGGGGTTGACCTGGTAGGGGAGCTCGGTGATCACCAGGCAGGTGCGGCCCTGGAGTTCCTCGATACTCACCACGGCACGCATGGTGATCGAGCCGCGGCCGGTGCGATAGGCATCCTGAATGCCCTTGATGCCGAGAATCTGAGCGCCGGTGGGGAAGTCGGGGCCCTTGATGCGCTGGATCAGGGCTTCGAGCAGCTCGTCACGTGTGGCGTCGGGGTTCTGCAGGTACCAGAGAGCTCCGGCGGCCACCTCCCGCAGGTTGTGCGGCGGGATGTTGGTGGCCATACCCACGGCGATTCCGACCGAGCCGTTGACCAGCAGGTTCGGAAAACGGGAGGGCAGCACGGTGGGCTCGAGCGTGCGGCCGTCGTAGTTGTCCTGGAAGTCGACGGTGTCCTCGTCGATGTCGCGCACCATCTCGAGCGCGAGCGGGGCCATCTTCGTCTCGGTGTACCGCGGGGCCGCGGCGCCGTCGTTGCCGGGGGAGCCGAAGTTGCCCTGGCCGAGGGCCAGCGGGTACCGCAGGCTCCAGGGCTGAACCAGGCGCACGAGCGCGTCGTAGATCGAGGAATCGCCGTGCGGGTGGAATTGTCCCATCACGTCGCCGACCACTCGGGCGCACTTGGAGAAGGCCTTGTCGGGTCGGTAGCCGCCGTCGAACATGGCGTAGATGACGCGGCGGTGCACGGGCTTCATGCCGTCACGCACATCGGGCAGAGCGCGACCGACGATGACGCTCATGGCGTAGTCGAGGTAGGAGCGCTGCATTTCCAGCTGCAGGTCGACCTGGTCGATCTTGCCGTGCTGCACGAGATGAGCGGCCTTGGCCGCGGTGTCCGCGGCCTGGGATGCGGCGTCCATCTCGGTCCCGTCTGCGCCGCCCCTGGAGCCGCCCGGGTTGGAGCCGCCGGTGTTGGTGTCGCCGGTGTTGGTGTCGTCAGATGTCAAGGAAACGCACGTCCTTCGCGTTCTTCTGGATGAAGTTGCGGCGGGACTCGACGTCCTCGCCCATCAGGGTGGAGAAGATTTCATCGGCGGCGGCAGCGTCGTCGAGGGTGACCTGCAGCAGGGTGCGGGATTCGGGAGCCATCGTGGTTTCCCACAGTTCCTTGTAGTCCATCTCGCCCAGACCCTTGTAGCGCTGGATCCCGTTGTCCTTGGGGATGCGCTTGCCGGCCGCGGCACCGTCTTCCAGCAGCGCGTCCCGCTCCCGGTCGGAATAGACATACTCGTGTGCGGAGTTCGCCCACTTGAGGCGGTACAGCGGCGGCTGAGCCAGGTACACGTACCCCAAATCGATCAAAGGACGCATATACCGGAACAGCAATGTGAGCAGCAGGGTCGTGATGTGCTGCCCGTCGACATCGGCGTCGGCCATCAAAACGATCTTGTGGTACCGCACCTTGTCGGGGTTGAACTCCTCACCCATGCCGGCGCCGAACGCCGTGATCATGGCCTGCACCTCGGCGTTGCCGAGCGCCCGGTCGAGCCGGGCTTTCTCCACGTTCAGGATCTTGCCGCGTAGCGGCAAGATGGCCTGGAACTCGGGGTTGCGGCCCTGCACCGCGGAACCGCCGGCCGAGTCGCCCTCCACAATGAAGATTTCAGAAAGGGACGGGTCCTTGCTCTGGCAGTCCTTGAGCTTGCCGGGCATGCCGCCACCCTCGAGAAGTCCCTTTCGCCGAGCCGTCTCGCGAGCCTTGCGGGCGGCCATCCGGGCGTTGGATGCCTGCAGCGCCTTGCGGATGATCTCCCGCGCCGGATTGGGGTTGCGGTTGAACCAATCAGAGAGCTGATCGTTGGCGACCTTCTGCACGAAAGATTTCGCCTCCGTGTTGCCCAGCTTGGTCTTCGTCTGGCCCTCGAACTGAGGTTCGGCGAGTTTGATCGAGACCACGGCGGTCAGACCCTCGCGCACGTCGTCACCGGTGAGGTTGTCGTCTTTATCTTTCAGGATGCCCTTCTCCCGGGCGTACTTGTTGACGAGCGTGGTGAGCGCGGCGCGGAAACCCTCTTCATGGGTCCCACCCTCGTGGGTGTTGATCGTGTTCGCGTAGGTGTGCACGCTCTCGGTGTACGCGGTGGTCCACTGCATGGCCACCTCGAGCGCCATCTTGCGTTCGTGGTCCTCCCACTCGAAGGAAATGATGTCGTCGTTGACCAGGTCGGCCTTCTTCGCCTTGTTGAGGTATTCGACATAGTCGACGAGGCCGTTCTCGTACAGGAAGTTCTTGGTGACCGGCTTCCCCTCGTCGTCGAGATTCTCCGGACGCTCGTCGGTGAGCGTAAGGCTGAGTCCCTTGTTCAGGAAGCCCATCTGCTGGAAACGGGCCCGCAGGGTCTCAAAGTCGAAGACCGTGGTCTCGAAGGTCTCGGAGCTCGGCCAGAACGTGATGGTGGTGCCGGTTTCATCCGAAACCTCGTCCATGGTCAGGGGAGCGTTGGGCACGCCGTCGTGGAAGCTCTGACGCCAGACGTGGCCCTGACGACGCACCTCGACCTCGAGGCGGCTCGACAAGGCGTTGACGACCGAGCTGCCCACGCCGTGCAGCCCGCCGGACACCGAGTAACCGCCACCGCCGAACTTGCCGCCGGCGTGCAACACGGTGAGCACGACCTCAACGGTCGAGCGGCCCTCCGCCTTGTGAATATCGACCGGGATTCCGCGGCCGTTGTCGGCGACGCGAACGGCGCCATCCGCCAGTATCCTGATGTCGATGGTGTCGCAATGACCGGCGAGGGCCTCGTCGACGGAGTTGTCCACGATTTCGTAGACGAGGTGGTGGAGGCCGCGCGGTCCGGTTGACCCGATGTACATTCCGGGTCGTTTACGAACGGCTTCAAGTCCCTCGAGAACCTGGATATCGTCTGCGCCGTATCCGTGCTCCGGCTCGATCTGTGGGTCAACTGACATCTGTAATGGGGCTCCTGACCGTCGCGCGGGCGACCCTTTAGCCTACCAAACGAGCCAAGCCGTGCGGGCCAAATCGGGCATCTGCGGCGTTTAATGCACCGGGTTGACCTGTTTTGGCCAGTTACCCGTAGGTATCGCGTGGACCGCGCCCTGGGATTGATCTGGGGCCCTTTTTCCAGGAGGGGGCGTTAGGTCCCTGAAAACGGATCGACTCGATCCCGGCGTCCGGAAACTTCACCGCGATGTGGGTCATGATCTCCACCCGCATCATGCGCAGCTGCGTCGCCCAGGCCGTCGACTCGCACTGCACCGTCAGAACACCGTCGTCGATTCCGGCCGGGGTGGAGTGTTTCGACGTCTCCTCGCCGGCCAGCAGGGTCCAGGAGGCCAGCAGTTCGGATTGAGCCAGCGGCGAGTTCCAGCCCAACTGTAATGTGAGCGAGTCGATCGTGTCGCTCAGCCCTCGCGGATCCCGCCCCGCACCGAACGGAACGCTCGAGCCGATGTCAACGCCGGTACGACGGCGGGAACGACTGCGCTTGGCGTTCGGATCACCGAATACGTCCTTGAAACGCAGGTAGACCCGGGAGGCCTCACTCGGCTCAGCCATCGACGACCGCCCCGGCGTGGATGCGGATGGTGCGCGCGGTGAGCTCCTCCGGCACGTCTTCGAGCACGGCCGCGGTGATCAGGACCTGTTCGAAGCCGGTGATGGCAGCCGCCAGGCGGCGCCGGCGACTCAGATCCAGTTCGGCAAAGACGTCGTCGAGGATCAGGACCGGGTCGCCCGTCGTCGAATCCCGGCGCAATAGCTCAGCCGAGGCCAGTTTCAGGGCAAGGGCGAACGACCAGGATTCGCCGTGGCTGGCGTAGCCCTTGGCCGGCAGGGAATTGAGCACAAACACCAGGTCGTCCCGGTGCGGCCCGACGAGGGTCATTCCTCGGTCGAGTTCCTTGCGGCGCAGACCGGCCAGCGCAGCTCGGAACGAGTCCGCGGTGGTTGAGCCTGTCAAAACCGAGCCCGTCGAAACCGGCCCTGGAGAAACCGTGCGTGTCGACGTCACGGCCTCAAGGGCCGCGTCCTCGTCGGCACCCAGGATGCTGAGCGACGGCACCAGCATCGGCCCATGGTCTTCTCCCGCGACCGCCCGGTACGCGGTGCCCAGTGGTTCACCGAGCAGGCGCACGAGGTCGGCCCGCTCATCGATGAGTTCGGAGCCGAGAGCCACGAGCCGGTCGTCCCAGATTTCCAAGGTTCCGAGCTGGGTGGTGCGCAGACCGGACGCCCGCGCCGACTTCAGGAGGGTGTTCCGCTGGCGTAGCACCCGGTCATAGTCGGCCAGGACTCCGGCAAGCCGAGGGGTCCGCAGCACGAGCAGCTGATCGAGGAAGCGACGACGCCCGGACGGGTCGCCTCGAATCAGGGCGAGGTCTTCCGGGGCGAACAGCACGCTGGAGAAGAAGCGGGTGAGTTCCCGGGTCTTGATCACCGATCGATTGACCTGGGCCCGGTTCAGGCCCGAACGGTTGATCTGCACCTCGGTCAGGATTTCGCGCCCATTGTACTCGAGTGTGGCTCGGATGATGCCGGCGTCCTGCCCAGCCCGGATCATGGCCGACGTGGTGGAGACCCGGTGCGAGCCGAGGGTGCTGAGAAATCCCAACGCCTCGACGAGATTGGTCTTGCCCTGGCCGTTGCGGCCCACGATCAGATTCGGTCCCGGCGCGAACGACACCTCGACCTGCGCATAGTTGCGGAAGTCGGTCAGCGAGAGGTGTTGGACCCGCACCCGGGTCAGTCGACCGTTTTGACGGCGTGGCCGCCGAACTGATTGCGCAGGGCTGCGACGGCCTTCATCGCGGGGGAGTCATCCTGCCGCGAGACGAACCGCGCGAAGATGGCTGCGCTGATGGTCGGGACGGGAACGGCGTTGTTGATGGCCTCTTCAATGGTCCAACGACCCTCACCGGAGTCCTCGACGAAACCCTCAATGTTCTGTAGTTTGGGGTCGTCTTCCAGAGCGTTCACGAGCAGTTCGAGCAGCCAGGACCGCACCACGGTGCCGCGCTGCCAGGCCGTGAACACCCCGGGAACGTCAGTGATCAGATCGCTGCGTTTCTCGAGCAGTTCATAGCCCTCGGCGTATGACTGCATGAGCGCATATTCGATGCCGTTGTGAACCATTTTCGCGTAGTGCCCAGCGCCGACCGCTCCGGCATGCACGAAGCTCTCTTCGCGCGGGCCCTCGGGGCGCAGGGCGTCGAAGACGGGCATGGCGCGTTCGACTTGCTCGGCGGAACCTCCGACCATCAGCCCGAATCCATTGGTCAGCCCCCACACACCGCCGGATACCCCGGCGTCGATGTAGTGCACACCCGTCGCCGCCAGGAGCGCGGAGTGGGCGAAATCGTCGGTGAATCGGGAGTTTCCGCCGTCGATCACCAGGTCACCGGCGGATAGCACGGTGGCCAGTTCGGCGATCACAGCAGCCGTAACGGCACCGGCCGGCACCATCACCCAGACGAGCCGCGGGGTCGGCAGGGCGGCGAGCAGTTCGGCGGTGCCGGCAACATCGGAAACTTCGGGATTCCGGTCGTACCCGGTGACCTCGACGCCGTTGCCGCGAAGGCGGTCGCGCATGTTCGCGCCCATTTTGCCGAGGCCGATGATGCCGATGTGCATTGCTGTCCTTCCGAGACTTCTCTAGCGCAACAGCAGGTTGGGCTGGAGCAGGTACTTGTAGCTGTCGGCACCCGGCTGATCCCGTGACGTCTGGCTGGTGATCAGGACCGGACCCGGCTTATTGGGATTCTCGGTCTTCGTGAACGAGATCCGTACGAATTCCGAATGCACCGCACCGAGCCCGTCGAGCAAAAACTGGGGTTTCAACGAAACGACAGTGTCCGTGCCGGACAGGATCGCGTCGATGGTCTCGGAGGCCTGCGCCTGCTCCGAGCCGACGGCTTCGAGAGTAAGTCCGTCGGCGGTGAAGGTGAACCGCAGGGCCGCCTCGCGCTCGAGGACCAGCTGTACTCGGCGGGTCGCCTCGATCAGGTCCGCGGTGTTCATGACGGCGTAGTTATCCACGTTCTCAGGGAACAGGCGTCGAACGGGGGGGTAGTTGCCCTTGATCAACAAAGAAGTAACGGTTTTCTTATCGGCGGTGAACGCGATGAGCTCACGGTCGTCGGTGTTGGTGATCGCGATGGAAATCGTGCCACTGTGGCCGAACGTCTTGCCGACTTCCTGCAGGGTGCGGGCAGGTACCAGGGCGGTGATGGTGGCGGTGGACGTCGTGCTGCCCTTGTCCCAATCGATGTCGCGAACGGCGACGCGGTAGCGGTCCGTGGCCACGAGGCTGAGGCTGTTCTCGGTGATCTGGAGCTGAACACCGGTGATCACGGGCGTGACGTCGTCACGGGAGGCGGCTACGGCTACCTGGGCGACGGCAGCAGAGAATTCCTCGGCCGGGACGAGACCGGACTGTGCGCTGACCTGCGGAATGCTCGGGTATTCCTCAACCGGCATGGACAGCAGGGTGAAGCTTGCGCTGCCGCAGCTGACCGTGATCCGGGATTCATTGGTCGAGAAGCGCACCGGTGCGTTTGGCATTCGGCTGGCGATGTCGGCCAGGAGTCGTCCGGAGACGAGCACTTTGCCGATTTCTTCGACGTCGGCGGCTATCTCGGTTTGTGCCGAGACCTCGTAGTCGAACGACGAGAGGATCAGCCCGGTGGCCGTCGCCTCGATCAGCACACCACTCAAAATGGGCAGCGTTGTGCGCTGGGGGAGGAGCTTGACAGCGAAAGAGACGGCTTCACTGAAGACGTCCCGGTTGGCCTGAAATCTCACGAAGTCACTCCTGTTCGGTTAGAGACCTGGATACGGCCTCAATGGTAGTCGTGTTTCACGGAGCAACTTTTTGCAACCGCCCGGCACTAAAGGTTGTCGGATGGAGAGAGATAGAAGTTAATTGTTAATCTTCTTAACCGGTGTGGAAACTGTGGATAACTTTGCGGATCCCGCTCAACAATTGGGAACTACAAACTTGTAACTTGTTGGCAGCCTGTGAGCGTTAATCGCCCTTCGGTGACGTGCCCGCGTCGGGTCCGAGAGAGTTTGCACAACCTCGAGCCGAGTTTCTACAGGTTGTGCCCAGTTGTGTAAACAATTTCCACAGGGTTATCCACAGGTGTGAAAACTGAAGAAAAACCGCTATTTGTAGCGGTGATTCTGCTTGATGCGGTTCGTGAGCTCGGTTACCTGGTTGTAGATCGACCGGCGTTCCTTCATCAGCTCGCTGATCTTCTTGTTCGCGTACATCACCGTGGTGTGATCCCGGTTGCCGAACAATTGGCCGATCTTGGGCAGGGAGAGATTGGTCAGCTCGCGGCACAGGTACATGGCGATCTGGCGTGCCGTGGCGATGGCCTGCGATCGGGACGACCCGTAGAGGTCGTCCACGGAGAGCTTGAAGTAGTCGGCGGTGTTGGTGATGATGTCCACCGGCGCGATCACATTGTCCTCGTCGAGGGTGATCAGGTCCTTCAACACCGTTTGCACCAGGTCCATGTCAACGGGCGTTCGGTTGAGGCTGGCGAAGGCGGTCACCCGGATCAGGGTTCCTTCGAGTTCGCGGATGTTCGAGGAGACCTTCGAAGCCATGAATTCCAGGATGTCGTGCGGAACCTGGAGCTTTTCGCTCTGCGCTTTCTTGCGCAGGATGGCGATGCGCGTCTCCAGGTCGGGTGCCTGGACATCCGTGATGAGGCCCCACTCGAACCGTGACCGCATGCGGTCCTCAAAACCGGTGAGGTGCTTGGGCGGCAGGTCACTGGTGATGACCACCTGTTTGTTGTGATCATGCAGGGTGTTGAAGGTGTGGAAGAAGGCTTCCTGCGTCTCCGCCTTGCCCTGCAGGAACTGGATGTCGTCGATCATCAGGATGTCGATGTTGCGGTAGCGGGACTGGAACGCGGAACCGCGGTTGTTCGCGATCGAGTTGATGAAGTCGTTGGTGAATTCCTCGGAACTGACATAGCGAACCCGGATGCCGGGGTACAGGCTCATCGCGTAATGACCGATGGCATGCAGGAGGTGGGTTTTGCCGAGGCCGGATGATCCGTACACGAAGAGAGGATTGTAGGCCTTTGCCGGCGCCTCGGCCACAGCGACCGCGGCGGCGTGCGCGAAACGATTGGACTGGCCGATCACGAAGTTGTCAAAGCTGTACTTCGAGTTCAATCGGGTGTCATGGGGCCGTTCGGGCGAACTGCTCTCGAAAACCGACTGCGGGGCGGCCGGGGTTTCCACATCGGGGGGAGAACTCGACTCGTGCACCGGCCGGATGGATTCCTTCTCCAGCTCGGGATTGACGACCACATAGAAGGTGGATACCGCGGAGGCCTCGTCCAGGTGGCCCATTGCGGTGAGCAGCGGCACTCGCATGCGCTGGTTGAGCATGCTCGCCGTGAACTCGTTGGGCACCTCGAGGTAGAACGTTCCGGCAGCGATTCCCTTGGGCTCGACCAGGTTGAGAAAGCCGTACAGCATTGGTGTGATGCTGTCGTCGGATTCCAGGCTGGTCAGTACCGACCGCCAGGTCTCCGTAATGGGCTGTTCTTCGGTGGCCATGGTTTTCTCCGCTTTTCTCTCATTGTTGCCTTCTACAACGACGGAGATCGAGGACTGGGCTCGTCTCTGAACGCGTGATCCAGCCAAAGCATCCACAAGGTTATCCACCGCCTGTGGGCAAATAAGCCCCAATTCACAGGGTTTGTTGAAAACCTGTGGATAACTTGTCCTCACGGTAGTCAATCACCGCCAGTACGGACAAATTCGTTTGCATTTCGTGCGCGTGTCGATGCCCGAGCTGGGTCAAATTGTGTGTACAACCAACGATTTTGGGAGGTCGAGTTTGACCCACACCTGCCAAAGCCGTAGTTTTAATCAGTTGACCCCAGCCCGAGGGCTACCTCACTCTTTCCCGGCCGCTCAGTTTGGCCTACGGAGATTTAACACGTGGAGACAAAACAATGAGCAAGAGAACGTTTCAGCCGAACAATCGCCGTCGCGCCAAAGTGCACGGCTTCCGCCTTCGCATGAAGACCCGTGCCGGCCGCGCGATTCTCGGTGCTCGCCGTCGCAAGGGTCGCATCGAACTCTCCGCCTAAGCACTCTCGTGCTCGCGGGGACCAATCGCATCACCACCGGTGACGACTACAAGTTTGTCGTGCGCCGGGGTGCGCGAGTCGTCGGCCCGCACTTGGTGACCTACCTGCGGCGGAACCCCGATGGGGATTCGGCGCGGTTCGGGTTCATCGTGGCGAAAAATGTGGGCGATGCTGTGAGGCGCAATCGGGTCCGACGTCGTTTGAAGGCGGTGAGTTTCGCATTGCTCCCTGTCACGCGGCCGGGTACGGATGTTGTCATCCGCGCCCTGCCGTCGGCGACGGATGCACCGTGGTCGACTCTGCACGCAGAGTTGTCCGAGGCGCTGGAGAGATTTCAGCGCACCTCACGTTCCTCCGGTGCTGGAAAGGCCCAGGCAACGGTCCGATTGGATCGATGAATGATGATCACATTCTTGACGGTGCTGCTACTCCTCCCGCGCAATGCGGGGGTACTCGTACTGCGTGCCTACAGGGCCGTGATTTCCCCGCTCTACGGTGATGTCTGCCGGTATTATCCTTCCTGTTCGGCGTATGCACTCGGCGCCGTGCAGGAATACGGCCTTGTCGTTGGATCGGTCCGGGCCGCGCTCCGGCTGGGCCGATGCCATCCGTGGGCCGAAGGCGGGATTGATGACGTTCCCCTCAAACGGAAGCGTCGATACGCCCTGACGCCGTTTGGTTTTGTTATCGCAGCGAGCCACGGAAAGGGCTGACGCAAAGATGGACCTCCTAGGTACGATTCTCTGGCCGTTGAAATGGGTCGTCGAGGCACTGCTCGTCGCATTCCACTCACTCTTCTCCGTCTTGGGGATGGACTACGACGCCGGCCTGACATGGGTGCTGTCCATCGTCGGTCTCGTGATCGTCGTGCGGGCCGCACTGATCCCCATCTTCGTGCGGCAGATCAAGAGCCAACGCAAGATGCTGGAGGTTGCCCCTCAGCTCAAGAAGATCCAGGACAAGTACAAGGGCAAGAAGGACCAGTTCTCGCGTGAGGCCATGTCCCGCGAGACCATGGACCTCTACAAGCGCACGGGCACGAATCCGCTGAGCTCCTGCCTGCCCCTGCTACTGCAGATGCCGATCTTCTTCGCCCTGTTCTCGGTACTCAACGACGCACAGCGCAGCCAGGCGGGGGTCGGCCCGCTCAACGACTCTCTTGCAAAGAGCTTCGGCAACGCCACCCTCTTCGGGGACGCGCCGCTGCACGATTCGTTTGCCTCCCAGTGGACGAAAATGGTTGCTGGTCAGGACTTCAATGCCGTCGTAATGTGGATTGCGGCCGTCATGGTGATTCTGATGACCGCCTCACAATTCATCACGCAGCTGCAGATCGTCTCCAAGAACATGTCGCCGGAGACCAAGGCCAGCCCCATGTTCAAGCAGCAGCGCATCATGCTCTACCTGTTGCCTCTCGTTTTCGCCTTCTCCGGGGTGGCCTTCCCCCTCGGCGTCATGTTCTACTGGCTCACCTCGAATATCTGGACGATGATCCAGCAGTTCCTGGTCATCAGGAACATGCCTACGCCCGGCAGTGAGGCCGCCAAGGCCCGCGAAGAGCGTCTGGCCCGCAAGGGTAAGCTCATCGCCACGGATGGTGACGTGATTGTGGTTGACGAGCCCAAGAAGCCTCAACGTCAACAGCCGGTCGCAAAGAACCGTGCCAAGAAGCAATCCGGCCCCAAAAAATAGAAGAGACCCAACGTGACTGAGAACACTGACGTGATCGCCGCACCTGGTCCGGCGGACGATTCCCCCACGCTCGACCAGCTCGAGCAGGAGGGCGACATCGCCGCGGATTACATCGAGGAATTCCTCGACATCTGCGACCTTGACGGGGACATCGACATTGACGCGCGCAACGGACGGGCCTACCTGTCCGTCAACTCTTCCGATATCGCGAACCTGCGCCTGCTCTCCAAGCCGGACACGGTCAACGCTCTTCAGGAGCTGACGCGTCTTGCCGTGCAGAGCAAGACCGGTTCCTTCTCCCGGTTGATCTTGGACATCGGGGGCTCGCGCGACGCCCGACAGGCAGAGCTGGCCTCATTGGTGGCGCGTGCCGTGGAACGCATTCAGGGCGGTGCCGCCGAGGCGGCTCTGCCGGCCATGTCCTCCTACGAGCGCAAACTCGTGCACGACCTGGTGTCCGAAGCGGGCTTCGTTTCCGAATCCCAGGGCGAGGGCCGAGACCGTCACACGGTCATCTCCGCCGCTTAGAACCTCGGATTACCGTGACTGAAACGCTTGAGGCGGAGCCTGCCGTTGCCGCGGAGCTTTTTGGGGACAGGATCGACGTCGCGCGCGCGTTCGTGGGGAACCTGGCCGCTCAGGGTGAGGAGCTGGGACTGATCGGGCCCCTTGAGCTTCCGCGCCTATGGAGTCGACATATCCTCAATTGTGCGATCGTGGCGCCGCTGCTTCGGCCGGGGCTCGTCGGCGACGTCGGCTCGGGTGCAGGACTTCCCGGCCTGGTGCTGGCGATCACCCGGCCGGACGTCACCTTCGTGCTCATCGAGCCCATGGAACGCAGGGTCGCCTGGCTCACCGGTCAAGTGGCTGCACTCGGACTCACCAACGCCACGGTGCTCAGGGCGCGCGCGGAAGATGTGCGGCTGCCCAACCGCCTCGACCAGGTCACCGCCCGTGCGGTGAGTGCATTCCGCACGCTGATCCCGCTGACGGCGCCGCTTCTGAAGCCGGGTGGAGAGCTGGTTTTGATGAAGGGTGCCGGGGCCCCGGCGGAGGTCGAGGCCGCAGCGAAGGCCATCCGTAAGTTTCGGCTCAACAATGTCCAGGTGATCACCCTCGGCGAGGGTGTGCTGAACGATGTGACGCGGGTCATAAGGGCTACAGTGGATTAGTCTCCGGTGTCTGCTTTCGGTCGGTGCTGAGGCACAACCGGAGTCCCTGCGGGATGGCTCATCCATCGTCGAACGCGAAGGTTTCACGTGAAACAACCTGGCGAAGACCAGCAATCAAGCAAATCGACTGCGGTGTTTGATGACACGACTCCGCTTGCCCGTGAGATCTCCGACCTGACGCGGCGTCGACAGCGTATCGCCTCCGACAAGCTGCCGAAGCCGGAGAAGACACGCGTCATCACCATATCCAACCAAAAGGGCGGCGTCGGCAAGACCACGACTGCGGTCAACCTGGCGGCAGCGTTGGCACGGCAGGGCGCGCGCGTTCTGGTGATCGACCTGGACCCTCAGGGGAACGCCTCCACGGCGCTGGGCGTCGAGCACCGCGCCGAGACCCTCAGCGTGTACGACGTGATAGTCAACGACCTGGAGATGGCGGGTGTTGTCCAGGCCAGCCCGGAGTTCGGCTCGTTGTTCTGTGTGCCGGCCACCATTCACCTTGCGGGTGCGGAAATCGAATTGGTCTCCCTGGTTGCCCGTGAGCAGCGTCTCAATCGCGCCCTGGAACAGCACCTCAAGTCGATGGATGACCCGTATGATTATGTCTTCATCGACTGCCCGCCGTCTCTGGGGCTCCTTACGATCAATGCGTTCGTCGCCGCCCGCGAGGTTCTGATTCCGATTCAATGCGAGTACTACGCTCTTGAGGGGCTCAGCCAGCTACTGAAGAACATTGAGTTGATCGAGAAGCACCTGAATCCGGATCTCGCGGTCTCCACGATCCTGCTCACGATGTATGACAGCCGCACCAATCTGGCCAATCACGTGGCCCAGGACGTGCGTGAGCACTTTCCCAAACAGGTGCTGAACACCCTCATTCCCCGCTCTGTGCGCGTTTCCGAGGCTCCGAGCTACGGTCAGAGCGTCATCAGTTACGATCTCAACTCGGCCGGTTCGCTCTCATACCTCGAAGCGGCAGCAGAGATCGCCCGCCGAGGCGCCCCCAAGACAGGAGTTGAGCTCTAATGGCTGCTAAGCGGACTGGCCTCGGCCGAGGGATCGGTGCACTCATCCCCATTCAGGACGACCCGACACAGGCACGTCCAGTCGACGTGTTCTTCCCCTACGCCGATTCGGTGCGCCCGAACGAGACCGGTGGACTGCTCCCGGTTCCCGGTGCGCGCCTGGCTCACCTCAATCCCAGCGACATCGTGCCGAACCACGTTCAACCGCGGAACAACTTCGACGAGTCCGACCTAGCCGAGCTGGTGCACAGCATCCAGGAAGTCGGTGTCCTGCAGCCCATCGTGGTGCGATCAATCGTGGAGCAGCCAGGTAAGTACGAACTGGTGATGGGGGAGCGTCGGCTCCGCGCTACCAAGGTCGCCGGCCTCGACACTATTCCGGCGATCATCCGTGAAACAGCGGATGTCGACATGTTGCGTGATGCGCTCCTGGAGAACCTGCACCGCGCCCAGCTCAACCCGCTGGAAGAGGCGTCGGCCTATCAGCAGCTGCTGGCTGACTTCGGCATCACCCAGGAGGAACTGGCGCTGAAGATCGGACGGTCGCGGCCGCAGATCACGAACACCATCCGTCTGTTGAAGCTCCCCGATGCCGTGCAGCTGCGCGTCGCCGCGGGCGTACTGTCAGCCGGGCATGCCCGGGCGATTCTTTCCGTTGGCGATCAGGCGGGCATGCTCAAGCTGGCCGACAAGATCGTTGACGAGGATCTCTCCGTTCGCGCGGCGGAGGCCGCGGCCTCGACCCAGCCGCGTGTCGCGCCGGTCAGGCCGACCGGTGGACGTCGACAGGGACACCTCGACGAGATTGCCGAGCGCCTCGGCGATCGTCTCGATACCCGCGTGAAGATCCATCTCGGGGCAAGAAAAGGCCAGATCAAGGTTGATTTTGCCACGATTAGTGACTTGAATCGGATCCTCGGTGTGATCGGCGAGCCCGGCTTCGGAGCCAGCTAACTCAACCGTGCACAGCACTGCCACCCGGCAGCCCGGTGGTCGAGCCTGAACACCCTGGCACCGCCTCCAGACCCGTGTTTCACGTGAAACATTGTTGGGCGGGGTCGCGATGTTCGACCGGATCTTCTCCCCGAATGGTCAAACCCCGGTGGTCGAGGCAGTCGAAATTCACGGTTCGGCCGGGCGACCTTGTCGAGACACTAGTGTCCTGAGCCCAGTCGCATCCCTTGTCTCGGTGGTCGGGCCTGTCGAGACCCGCTACTTACTATCTCGCAAGTAGTCTTACGCGTCGCCGCATTGCCACTTTCATTTTGAAGCCAGGAGGGGATTGACGTCATCATCGATTCCACCTGTCGGAATACGACGAAAAGCAGCTAATTAGACGTCGTCAGGACGCATCCTAAGCCTCAGTGCGGCTGGCCGGAATTCCTAAATTCGGCCCTTTTTGAAGCGAAATTCTCCGCAATCTGGGTGGGGTCACCCTCAACCGTCGCCACACATCGAATTCCGAGTGCAGACCTCGGGCCGAGACGATTAGTCCGAAGTGGCGATCATTTGCCACCCACCGGACACCTCTTGCAACCAGGTCAGTTTCCGTGATGCGCACGATGCTGAGGTCTCGGGGTTTCGGGGTATCGACAGGCTCGCCCAGCGCGCTCCTGCCGGCCCCGGTTCATATAGTTGCATCCCGCCCGTGCTGTTCGAGTCTGTTGGGACTCGATCTCATGGGCCTGCAGTCCGTTCGGGCTGAGATCTGTGAGATCAACTGCGGTGGTCGTTCCTCTCGATACTCTTTATTCAGAGGACGCGATGCTTTCCCGCGCCCCCGAGCCGGAAGTAGATTCCGGGGGTCCAAGCATCGAGTGATTTCGGGGTGATGTCGCTGGCGCAGGTCCGGCCGTGTTCAGAGTTCAGTGCGGGCGTCGAAGGCCGATCCGAACCAGGTCCGCCCGGGGCTCGACGACCCACCTGCATGGGTCGCAGCTCGTGCGAATATGCGGCTCTCAACTGCGGAAACGCACATGTATCGGCGACATGTCACGGTCGCCCGCCACCATTTCAGTTCACGAGCCCGTCGTGACCCGCTCTGAATCCTCCTGCGCTAGTCGGGCTTCTCGAGGCCGGCTGAGCGTTACTCCTGCGGTGGTCAATTTTATCTGGACGAGCTGTACGTCACGCCGCCCGGTGATCGAACTTGTCTGGACGAGCTGTACGTCACGCCTGCCTGTGATCGAACTTGTCGGGACCGTACGGGCTGCAAGTATGCGTTTCACATGAAACATCATCGAGCTTTTGCCCTAGGCATGCGCGACTCGACACAGTGCGGGCGCATTAGCGCTGAGCGTGACACTCTCCAAAACCTCACCTAGCTACTGTGACGTAATGGTTGACTGGCCTCCATTCTCGAAAGCCGTCTATAGGGGCGCGCCCTGTTGGCTACGCCGCCGCCCGGCTGTGACGCGGGTGGCTGCTCGTGCTCGTGATGGTGATTTGTCGGCAGGCCAGGCTCACAGACCGAAACTGCCGTGCAGTTCAGTCCTTCGTGCTGGGCAATGTAGCGGGATACTCTGGGTGAACTGCACTGAGTGGTCGTTTCACGTGAAACAAAGGCGAGACGTGTCGCTCATGAGCGGCAATCCATCGCCTGGTGAGCGTGGTGTGGTCCCGCTGGATGTATTCGTGCCGCTCGGGTACATTCGTTCTGGAGCAGAGTTCCGTCCCGCCCGGTCAATGGACACACATCTCCGCTTTACTGTCGGAATGTCGGCCCGATAGTGAGGCCCAGGTTCGCCAGCAAAGATCGATCCGCTGCGATCGCTACGAGAATGGTGAATTGGAACAGGCTATAGGAATGGCCAGATCGGTGGGGGAGAGAGGGACCATTCAGCATCGGCATCCGCATTTCATGCGTCGTAACGGAGCGTGGTGGGTGTGAGGCGGTATGCGCGTGGCTAGTGCTGACAATGTTTCACGTGAAACGATGGGTCGATATACATCACCTGAACGCGGCCGGTCGGCGGTGGGGGAGGCGACATGGGTCGTCGTCCGAATGCTCGAGAGGGTGCCCACGATGGTCCAGGCGGCTTGCGCGCGGTAAGTGCGTATCTCATGAGTAGACCGATTGATCAGGCCTGTGTGATGTTCTGTGTGTTGGGATCCCTCGGTCGCGCCGTGCGGCTCAATTGAGGAAGTTTCGCGGTGCGCCCCTCCATGAGAGACCGACGCTTCCGGCGGCCCTATCCTTGAACCTGATTCTCTCGCGCAAACGCATCTTCGATCATCGGGTACTCCTCCACGTAGAGGAGGCGCACTGGGTGACGTGTGCGCGTGTACTCTGCGCCCCCGGCGTTGTGTTGAGATAGGCGGCGTTCGATGTTCCAGGTGCTGCCGACGTAGTAGGAGTTGTCTGCGCATTCGAGGATGTACATATAGGGCATGTCGTTGATGCTGGCATGGCGTTGAGGTTGTGTGGATTTGTGGGAAGGTCTGTGGCTTGGGGGCGTGTGGGAAGGAGGTGGGATGGGAGTGTGGTGGGTTTCGCCACAGGTTCTGCGATATGCGACGCAGTGGACGTACTCGGCAATTGTGGGCTTGGGGGTCTCGATAGGCTCGACCACCGGTGGCCCGAGGTGCGTGTGTGTGGGTGGGAGTCTCGACAGGCTCGACTACCGGTGGCCCGAGCACCGGCGGGGCCGAGCACCGGCGGGGCCGAGCACCGGCGGGGCCGAGCACTGGCGGGACGGTGCACCGGCGGCTCGAGCGGGCGTGGGGTCTCGCCAGGATCGACGACCGGTGGCTCGGCCAGCGGGCGGGCGGGCGGACTGGCGGTAGGGGCGAGCGCAAAGTGTTAGGTGGGGGAGCTCGACGCGCTCGACCAGTGCGAGGCTAGATCGTGTTTCACGTGAAACATGGCCTCGGAAAAGGGATCAGGAGTCGGCGATGGCCGCACGGGCGAGGGCGTCGTAGACGGCGCCGAGTGACTGGCCGGAAGCCTCGATGCACTGGGGCACCAGTGAGGTCTCGGTCAGGCCGGGGAGCACATTCGCTTCCAAAAACCACGGCACACCGTCCGGGTCCACGATCAGATCTATCCGCGAGAGATGACGCAGGCCGAGCAACTCGTGGATGGCGACCGCGGTCGCCGCGACAAGGTCTGCGATCTTGGCGTGGATCCGGGCCGGCGTGTAGAAGAGCGTGTCACCGGCGTTGTACCGCGCCTCGAAGCTGTAGACACCGTCGATGGGCACGATCTCCACGGCGGGCAGGGCCACGGGGCCGTCTCCGATATCGATGACGGTGACCGCAAGTTCGGTGCCTGCCACCTTCTCCTCCACCAGGGCGACGGAGGCGTAGGTGTAGGCGTCGACCATGGCGCGGGGCAGCCCGGTGGGGGAGTCGATGATGCTGACGCCCTGCGCCGAGCCGCCCTCGGCCGGCTTCACTACGAGGGGCGTGGGCAGGGCATTGAGAAGGTGCTTGAGCACACTGGCGGCACCGAGATCCCGGAACGTTTCGGTGGAGAGGGCGATCGAGTCGGGGGTGGCGTACCCGGCCCGGCGCACGAGCTCCTTGGCGATCGGCTTCGACCAGGCGAGGCGGGCAGGGCCACCGCGCGAGCCGACGTGAGGAATACCGGTGGTCTCCAGTAGGTCCAGCAGTGCGCCGTCCTCACCGGTGGCCCCGTGCACGACCGGCCAGATGACGTCGGGCTTTCGGTCGGTCAGATCGGACAGCAGGCCGGACTGCGGGTCCAGCACGGTGACGGTGTGGCCCAGGCTCGTCAGGGCATCGGCCACTCGGCGACCGGAACGCAGTGAGATGTCGCGTTCGTGCGAGATCCCACCCGCAAGAACAACGATGTCAAGTGGCAAAAAATTGCTCATGATCAGGGATTTTCCTTGCTCTGGCTGGTGTGGATGGCGCGGGACGAACTACGAAATGTCGGGAGGTGGGGAGTTGAAGCGGCCGTCTTCACGCAGCGGGTTCAGGGAACCGGTGCCGGCGAAGGTCTCGAGCAGGTCGAGCTCGTCGCGGAGGACGGTCGCGAGACGACGGACCCCGACCCGGATGTGCTCTGGAGTGGGGTAGCAGAACGAGAGGCGCATATTGCGGTGCCCGTCCCCATCGGCGAAGAAGGCGGTGCCCGGCGTGTAGGCCACGAGTTCCTTGACCGCGCGCGGCAGCATGGCCTTC
Source organism: Cryobacterium sinapicolor (assembly GCF_004403465.1). Lineage (GTDB taxonomy): Bacteria > Actinomycetota > Actinomycetes > Actinomycetales > Microbacteriaceae > Cryobacterium > Cryobacterium sinapicolor. Next base: position 38,258 of record NZ_SOGQ01000015.1, read on the forward strand.
GAGTCCAGACCCTCCGGCAGAGTGACCCAGACGTAGAAGCCACCGTTGGGATTTGTCCAGGTGAGATCGGGCAGGTAGTCATCGAGGGCGCCCAGGAGTGCGTTCTTTCGCTCGTGATAGACCCCGCGGAAGGTGTTGATCTGTCCCTTCCAATCGGCCGTCGCCAGGTACTCGGAAATGACCAGCTGACTGAATGAGCTGGGGGAGAGCACCGCGGCCTCATTGGCGAGCACCAGCTTCTCCCGGATGGCGTGCGGTGCCAGGGCCCAACCCACCCGGAAGCCCGGAGCGAGGGTCTTGGAAAACGTGCCCAGGTAGACGACGCCGTCGTCCTCGACCGAGCGCATCGCATCCGGTGCCGGCTGGTCGAAGTAGAGCAACCCGTAGGGGTTGTCCTCCAGCACCAGGATGTCGTTCGCCCGGGCGATCTCGAGTATCTCGAGGCGACGGGCCCAGCTGAGGGTTACCCCGGCCGGATTGTGGAAGTTCGGGATCGTGTAAAGGATCTTGATCGTCTTGCCGGCGTTCTGCAGACGCTGGATGTGCTGGCGGAGCGCCTCGGGGATCAGGCCGTGCTCGTCCATGGGCACATGGTCCACCTCGGCCTGGTAGGACTTGAAGATGACCATGGCGGTGACGTAGCTGGGGCCCTCCGAGAGCACCACGTCGCCGGGGTCGAGGAAGAGCTTGCTGACAAGTTCGAGAGCATGCTGCGACCCGGTCGTCACGACGACATCATCGGCGTGCGCACGGATGCCTTCGAGCGCCATGACCTCAAGGATCTGCTCCCGCAGAACGGGAACGCCCTGACCGGAGCCGTATTGGAGGGCCACAGGGCCTTGCTGGCGCATCACCCGGTCCATGGCATTGATGACCAGGTCGGGCGGCAGGGCGGCCACGAAGGGCATACCGCCGGCCAAGGAGACGACTTCAGGGCGGGAGGCGACGGCAAAGAGGGCCCTGACCTCGGAGGCGCGCAACCCTGCGGCCCGCTCGGCGTAGTGGTGGTACCACGGGTCGAGGTTGTTGCCGGTCTGGGGGGAGCGCTGCGCTGTCACGTCACTTCCGATCTGGTCAGGGTTCAATCGTATGGGGTCGGTGCTACCCGTCCCGAATCCCGAAAAACCCGCCCGGCGTGAGCCGGGCGGGTCAGGGCCTCCGCGGAGACAGGGATGCTTAGGCCAGGTAGGCGGCCAGATCCTTCTCGAGGGCAACCTTGGGCTTGGCGCCGATGACGGTCTTGACGACCTCGCCCTTCTGGAACACCTTCATCGCCGGGATGGAGGTGATCTGGTACTTGGCGGCCAGCGCCGGGAAGTCGTCGACGTTCAGCTTGACGATGTCGAGCTTGTCGGCGTTCTCGGTGGCGATCTGGTCGAGGATCGGGCTGACGGCGCGACACGGGCCGCACCATTCCGCCCAGAAGTCCACCAGCACGGTCTTCTCGTTGTTGATGACTTCCTGGTCGAAGGTGACGTCAGTGACGGCGCGTGCAGACATGTGGTTACTCCTTGAGTGAGGGGTGTGGTGGGTTCGGTTACGGGTTACGCGAGTGCGAGTGCGGGTTACGGGTTACGGGTTACGGGTTACGCGAGTGCGGGTTCGCTGGCACTGGCCAGCAGTTCCTCGGGAAGCGAGGCCAGGTAGTGTTCCGCGTCGAGGGCAGCGACGGTTCCGGATGCTGCGGCGGTCACGGCCTGGCGGTAGGTAGGGTCGATGACGTCACCGGCGGCGAAAACCCCGGTCTGGCTGGTTTTGGAGCTGCGGCCGGCGACGGCGATGGTGCCCTCGGGGGTCAAGTCGAGTTTGTCGTGCACGAGATGGGTGCGCGGGTCGTTGCCGATGGCCACGAAGATTCCGCCGAGGGGGAGCGAAGTCTCGACGCCTGAGACGGTGTTGCGCAGGACCAGGCCGTCGACGGCATCCGTGCCCGTGATGCCGACCACCTGGGAATTCCAGACGAATTCGATCTTGGGGTTGGCGAACGCACGCTCCTGCATGATTTTGGAGGCCCGCAGGGTGTCTTTCCGGTGCACGACGTAGACCTTGCTGGCGAAGCGGGTGAGGAAGGTGGCCTCCTCCATGGCGGAGTCGCCGCCGCCGATGACGGCGATGGTCTTCTCCTTGAAGAAGAACCCGTCGCAGGTGGCGCACCAGGACACGCCGCGGCCGGACAGGCGCTCTTCGTCGTCCAGGCCGAGCTTGCGGTAGGCGGAGCCGGTGGCGAAGATCACGGCGAGGGCTTCGTGCTTCTCGCCGCTGCCCAGGGTGATCGTCTTGGTGTCGCCGGACAACTCGAGCTCGGTGACGTCGTCGTAGACGACCTCGGTGCCGAACCGCTCGGCCTGCTCCTGCATCTTGGCCATCAGCTCGGGGCCCTGAACACCGTCGGGGAAGCCCGGGTAGTTCTCCACCTCGGTCGTGTTCATCAGCTCGCCGCCGGCCTCGACCGAACTGGCGATCAGAAGCGGCTTCAGGTTCGCCCGGGCGGCATAGATCGCGGCCGTGAAACCGGCCGGTCCGGAGCCGATGATGATGATCTGACGCACGCGTAAACTCCTTCAGATTGTGGGGGAAGCGAGCCCGATTGCCTCGCTGCCGAATACAACACATCCTAATCGGATGCTATTCCGTGCCGGCTGGGGACCGATCAGCGACGGACTGATCAGCGACGGACTGATCAGCGGCGACGGATGCGGTCGACCAGCGGGTCGATGAAGCCGCGGAGCTCGTTGGTACGCATGAGGACCAGCAGTCCGACGTACACAGCTGACATGACCAGGCCGATGATCACCATGGAGAGGATGGCCGGGAGCTTCCCTGACAGCGCGAATCCGGCCTCCTGGATGCCGCCGAGCGCGAGCAGGAGGAGAACGCCGGCCGTGATCGCCGGCACGGCCGCGACGGAGTACGTGACCAGGCTGCGCAGGATGCGCCGGCCGTCGATGCCGCCCAGCCGCCCGCGCAGCAGCCACGCGGCCAGCAGGGCCTGCGCGATGCCGGACACGGTCACCGTGAGTGCGACGCCCGCGGCGATCCAGGCGCTCGGCAGGAGTGCGCAGGCCAGCACGCCGGTGATGACCAGCGTCACCTGGAACAGGGTGAAGAAAAACGGCGTGCGGGTGTCGCCGAGTGCGTAGAAGGTGCGCTGCACGACGAACAGGACGCAGAACGCAACGAGGCCGAGCACGTAGGCGATGATGACGTTGCCGATGCTCTGCACCTGGTCGTACGGGGCGACGAAGACCCGGGCGAACGGGTAGGCGCAGACGGCGATGACGGCGGACGCGAGCACGATGATGAGGGTGGTGCCGCGGATGGCGGAGGAGGCATCCGTTCTGACCAGAGCCAGCTTCCCCACTGAGGCGTGCTCGCTCATCCGGGTGAAGTAGGCGGTGGCGACCGACACGGTGATCACCGAATGCGGAAGCATGAAGATGAGCCAGGCCGTGTTGAGCGCGGCAACCGAGGCATCGGAGTCGCCGGCGAGGGTGACCACCCGCGTCTCCACTATGCCCGCCAGCGTGGTCAGCAGCAGCATCCCGAAGGTCCAGCTCGCCATCCGTCCCGCCACACCGAGACCGACGCCGCGGAAGCGGAAGTCGGGGCGGAAGCGCAGGCCGATGCGGTGCCAGAAATAGAACAGCACGACCGCCTGCAGCACGACTCCCAGCGTTGCGCTCCCGGCCAGCACGGCTATCATCGCGGGCGTGAACTCGGTGGCCAGCCGGGCGCCGTTCGGGTCGGCGCCGTAGAGCGCGGAGAATATGAGCAGGCCCGCGATGGCAACGACGTTGTTGAGCACGGGGACCCAGGTGAACGGTCCGAAGGACTTGCGGGCGTTGAGAACCTCACCCAGCACTGTGTAGAGGCCGTAGAAGAAAATCTGCGGCAGGCACCAGAACGCGAACGCCGTGGCGAGGGCCAGCGATTCCGGCTTCATGTTGGACCCGTAGAGCAGGGTCAGCACGGGAGCGAGTGCGGTGGCTGCGATGGTCGTCGCGGCGAGGATGACCAGGGACAGCGTGAGGAGCTTGTTGATGTAGGCCGTGCCGCCGTCGGCATGCAGGCTGGCGCGCACGATCTGCGGCACCAGGACGGCCGTCAGAACACCACCGGCCACGATGACGTAGATCGTGTTCGGTAGTTGATTCGCCACGGCGAAAGCGTTGGTGCTCTGACCGACCTGGCCGATCACTCCGGCGAGCACGATCAGCTTCACGAAGCCGAGGATGCGCGAAACGATGGTTCCGGAGGCCAGGAACGCGCTCGCCCGGCCGATGCTGTCGGTCTTAGGCACGGGGCTCCGTCGGGGCGTCTGAGGCACTGGCGGGGCTCAGCGGGGTGGGCGCCGCGTCTGCGGGCATGGGTTCGGGTTCTTCGGGTTCTTCGGTGGCTCCGGTGGCGGGTTCCGTGACGCTTCCCGGGTCTGTTTCAGGCGTGTCCTCGATCACCGGTTCGCTGCGTTCGCGCCGGCGGCGCAGGATGTTGCGCCATACGCCGAAGCCGAAGAACAGAACCACGAACGCGGCAAAGAGGAGGGAGCCGAGGCCCTCCCAGTCCGCGCGCACGTTGATCGGAATGAGGGCCGGCTCCGAGATGACCGTTCCAGCCGGGGTGAGCAGGGTCACGCGCAGGGTAACGGCTCCGTTTCCCACTGCGGCCGTCACCGGAATGGTCACGGTGCGGGCGGACTGGGCCTCGATGGTGGACTCCACCGCGTCGCCGACCAGGAGTCGTCCGTTGGAGGGGACGACCCGCACCATCACCGTCACCGCCTGGTTCAGGGCGTTGTCCAGGGTCACCGGGATGTCGACCTGGCTGCCGACCACGTTGATGGGACCTTTGGTTGCGACCGTGATGGAGCCCAGCAGTGTCGAGGATTCCGCCAGGCTGGTGCCAACGGCATCCATCCAGCCGGCCTTCTGGCTCGCCCAGGAGTTGGACAGGAGGGCCATCAGGTCCAGTCGCTGCGTGCCTGTGACGACGGCCGAGTCGGACAGCGTTGAGGAGAAGGCGGTGACCGCGGTCTCGCGCTTGAGGAGTTGGCCGGCCAGGGCCACGCGATCGGCCGGTTCGGCCTGACTGTCGAAGTCCACGTCTTCGGCGGGGACGGATGCCCGCAGCTCCGTCAGCGTGGACGGCGCGAACCACAGGAGCCCGGCCAGAGCGTCGATGGTCTCGGTGAGTCGGTCCGCGCTGGGCGGCCAGCCGCGGGCGAAAGTGGCCAGGAGGGTGCGGGCGGTTCCGGGACGCTCGGCCGAGACGACCGCCAGCTGCGAGCTGACCCGCGACATGGCTTCTCGCCACGCGTCATCCGTTGATGCGGACGCGGCGGTACGCAGCGCGGTAGCGAGAGGGTCATCGACGACCAGGCCCAGCCCGTTGCCGGTACCGAGAGCAAGGGGGGCGTTGGGGGTGAAGTCACCGGCAGCACCGGATACGTTCGAACCGCCGAGGATCGTCGTGGTGAGGCCACTGGCCGTGAAGAGATCGAGGTCGGTATTCGCGACGGCGCCCTCGGTCGGCCAGCCGATGTCTGTGGCGCTATATTCCCAGGCGAGCAACTCTTCCATGGACGGTGGTGTGCCGTCGGTCGGTGGTGTGGCCGGGTCCGCCGAGGGCACGGTCGTTCCAGACCCTGACTGGGTACCGGGGTCGGCGGTCGGTGACCCCGCCTGGTCCGTCAGGGTGAACAGGGCCGGGTCGATCGCCTGGTCGAACGTGGTCGGAGTGAGCAGCAGCTCGGCTCCGGCCTGAGATTGCAGGGCGAGGTCGGCATCTGCATAGCTGAGCGGGAATATATCGTTCGGAGCCTGGTCCAGCCGGTTCAGCCACGCGATCGCGCTGGGCGGTGCCGCCGAGCCGAGGATTCGGATGGAGGCGATGATCAACGGGTCGATGGCGATGGTGACCGCTCGACCGACCACGCCGTCGAGCTGGCGGCTGAGAACACCGGTCGGAGCCGTGAAGGTCTCGAGGGCCTTCGACGTGATCAGGCCGGCCGATTGAGCCGGGACCGTGATCGGCATGATCAGCGACACGTTGACGGGGGTGACCTCTTCATCGGAGTACCAGACGAAGGTGCCCCGGCCCTCGGCGCGAACCCTGTCGCCCGTACTCAGGGTGGCCGCGATGCCGCGGGCTCCCCAGGCGTTGCCGCTGGTGAGGCCCACGGCGTCGGCCGGAACCGCAATGGTGAAGATCTCGGTGCTGTCCGGCTGGATGGACGCGGTCATGGGCTGGCTCAGCATGAGGTCGCCGGATTTTCTGTTCTTCTCGGGATCGAGCCAGTTGTTGAGGGCGTTGCGGCTGATCAGGGCCCGCTCCGCGAGGAAAAGGTCGATAGTCCCGGGAGAGATGGTGTCCGGGGTCGCGTTCTGGACGGTGACGGTGACGGTCAGGTCCTGGCCGGCCTTCAGGGGCTCCAGAGTTGTGGGGGCCACGTGCAGGGTGACCGCATTGGCGGACACGGCGGCGGGGGGCTGCGCGGCCGTGAAAGCGGGCGCCGTGACGGATGCGGATGCGGGCAGACCGGCGGCGGCGACCGGCACAGCCCCGGCCAGAAGTCCGATCAGGAGGACGCCGAGCGGCCTCCTCGTGCGTGACCAGACGCCGCGGATCGCTCCGGGGAGCGCGGGCCGATGCTTAAGAACAGACTCGGCCACCATGTAGGGGATTCTACGGCTTCGACGCCGGGATCACGCCGCACCGGGGCAGCCGACGCAGGTCCAGCAACTAACATGGAGGCATGCAGAGCGTTGCGACAGCCCTCAAGCGGCTGGGCGACCTGGCTGCCACCCCGACCGTTTCCCGCCTGGCGACCGCGTTCCTGAAGGCCGGGTATGAACTGGCCCTCGTCGGCGGACCGGTCCGCGACGCCTTCCTCGACCGGCCGATCAACGACCTCGATTTCACCACCGATGCCACGCCGGACCAGATCCTGCAGATCGTGAAGCCGATCTCGGATGCCCACTGGGACATCGGCCGTGCTTTCGGCACGATCGGGGCCCAGGTCGCCGGCGAGAAGGTGGAGATCACGACTTACCGCTCTGACAGCTACGACGGTCAGACGCGCAAACCCGAAGTCGTCTTCGGCCACCGCCTGGAGGACGATCTGCTGCGCCGTGATTTCACGGTGAACGCGTTGGCTCTGCGGCTGCCGGGGCTGACTTTGGTTGACCCTGCGAACGGCATCGACGACCTCCTGGCCGGCGTTCTGCGCACGCCGATCTCCCCGGAGATCTCCTTCGGCGACGATCCTCTCCGCATGATGCGGGCGGCCCGGTTCACCGCCCAGCTCGGATTCTCCCTCCATGTCGACACCGCGGAAGCGATGGAAGCGATGGCCGATCGCATCCTTAACATCTCGGCCGAACGCATCGGCGATGAGCTCACGAAGCTGCTGCGCGCGGACAACCCGCATGTCGGGATCGAGCTGCTGGTGGACTCCGGTCTCTGCACCCGGGTGCTGCCGGAGATCCCCGCCCTACGGCTCGAGGTTGACGAGCACCACCACCACAAGGATGTCTATCAGCACACTCTGACGGTGCTGGACCAGGCCATCGGCTACGAGAGGTCCCGCGGCGGCTTCGACGGCCCCGACCTGATCGTGCGCCTGGCGGCGCTGCTGCACGACATCGGCAAGCCCGCGACGCGCAAGCTCGAGCCGGGCGGCGTGGTCAGCTTCTACCACCACGACCTGGTCGGTGCGAAGCTGGCGAAGAAGCGGCTGCGGGCGCTGCGGTTCGACAACGAGACTACCGCCGCCGTGGCACGCCTGATCGAGCTTCACCTGCGCTTCTTCGGCTACACCGAGGGTGCCTGGACTGACTCGGCGGTGCGGCGCTACGTGCGGGACGCCGGCGACCAGCTGGAGCGCTTGCACATCCTGACCCGCGCGGACGTCACCACCCGCAACCGCCGCAAGGCGGACCGGCTCGGCTTCGCCTACGACGACCTGGAACAGCGCATCAAGGAGCTGAACGAGCAGGAGGAGATGGCGGCGGTGCGCCCCGATCTCGACGGTGAGCAGATCATGGCCGTCCTCGGCGTGGGTCCGGGCCGCGAGGTCGGCGAGGCCTACCGCTACCTGCTCGAGCAAAGGCTGGATGACGGGCCGCTCGGCGAAGACGAGGCCACCCGCCGCTTGACCGCCTGGTGGGCCGAGCGCGCTCAGTAGGTGTGTTCTGCGGGCTCCTCGGCGCTGCTGTTCCGACGACGCTCGCTGTTTGTGCCGAGAGTAGCCACGCGGGTGGCGACTCTCGGTTGAACCGGCGACATTCGAGAAGCAGTGGAACTGCGCGAGCGGATGTTGGACTATCCCTCCACAGGTCGTCCGCCGCCGATCTGGGCCACAGGAGCCCCCATTGCGATCGGAGCAAGGGGGCCGCCCCACCAGCATGGGGCCATGAATCCCGACTCCTCGCATGACTGGCGGCCACTGCACCTCGGTCGTGACGCTCGGCTTCTCGGCAACGATGGGCGCCCTGTCCAGCGGTTGGTCGACTCCGGTCAAGCGGTTCGCCTGCGGCGTGGCGTTACCGTCGACGCGACCGGCTGGGACACGATCAGTGATCGGGATCGGTACTTCCTGCGTATGCGCGCTGTGGGGGCCACCAGGAAGTCTCAGCCCGTTTATTCCCACCAATCGGCTGCTGTTCTGTGGGGCCTGCCCATCATCGGACGATGGCCTGACGAGGTCCACCTCATGGCGGCCGGTAAATCCGGCGTGCACTCGAAGAACGGGGTGACCTGGCACCACGACCGACTGCCCGACGAGGATGTCGTGGAGATCGATGGGATGTTTGTCACGAGTCTCCTGCGCACCCTGATCGATATTGCGCGAACGGTGGGATTCCTGTCAGCAGTCGCCGCGCTCGATCTGGGAACGAAACCTCAGTTCATCCTGCCGAATGGCCGGGCTGCGTTCGGGATCGACCGCGACGGCCTGCTCGATCGACTCGACTCCGACGGACCCACGCGTGGGGCACGAACCGCTCGGATCGCCATTGTCTTCTGCGACAATCGTTCGGGTTCGGTGGGCGAGTCCCTCAGCCGGGGACAGATTCACCTGTGCGGATTCCCGCCCCCTGAACTGCAAGTCTCCTTCGTGCACGACGATAGGCAGGAAGACATCACGGACTTCCGGTGGGTACAGAAACAGGAGACCCGCACGCTCCGCCTCCTCGGCGAATTCGACGGCAAAGTCAAATACACGAGGGATGCCTTCATGGGCGGGCGGACCATTGAAGAAGTCGTTTGGTCGGAAAAGCTCCGCGAGGACCGGCTCCGCGGGACCGGGCACGGAATGGCGCGATGGATCTGGGCGGTAGCGCTGCACCGGGAGAGCCTGCACAGGCTCCTTCTGGCCGCCGGGTTGCGTCCCGAACCAGGGAAACGTCTTGTCGGAGAAGCGAATGTCGCCGGTCGTGCCCAGAATCGCCGGTAGAGCGGCGATGATCGGCACATTCGGCGACTCTCGCGGCGGCGGCGGCCGCGGCAGAGAGTGTGCCAAACGGGTACGTGGGCGGGGGTGGTGGCGGAGGGCTGCCACTTCCGGTAGTCTTGGCAGGTTGTCTGTGCGCCGGATTCCCGGCCTCCGCTTTCGACACATGCACAACCCTCCTGTTGCAGAGATTCTGCAGCCGTTTAGTCCGAAGGAGGTGGGTTAGTCATGCATCAGTACGAGTTGATGGTTATCCTCGATCCCGAGATCGATGAGCGCACCGTAGCTCCCAGCCTTGACAAGTTCCTCAACGTTGTTCGCAACGATGGTGGAACCATTGACAAGGTTGACGTTTGGGGTCGCCGCCGTCTCGCCTACGAGATCAACAAGAAGTCCGAAGGCATCTACGCCATTGTCGACTTCACCGCGAACGCTTCTGCCACGGCCGAGCTCGACCGCCAGCTGAAGCTGTCGGAAGCCGTCATGCGCACCAAGGTTCTTCGCGCAGAAGAGGGCATCGCCCAGGTTGCCGTCGCAAGCAAGCTTGCCGCCGAGAAGGCCGCCCGCAAGGCAGCCAACCCGAAGGTAATCGCTGCGAAGGCTGAAGCCGCCGCTGCCGCCCCGACCGCCAAGGTCGCCGCGTCCGTGAAGCCCGCATCGGCAGCTGCTGCCGCCGCGGTCAAGGCTGCTCCGGCCAAGGTCGAAGCCCCGGCTGCCGACGCTCCTGCCACGGCAGAAGCTGTCGCCGCCCCGGTCGAGTCCGCCGACAAGGCAAGCGACAAGTAGCCCGTGGCCGGCGAGACCGTAATTACCGTGGTGGGCAACCTCACCAGCGATCCGGAGCTGCGTTACACGCAGAACGGGCTGGCGGTTGCCAACTTCACCATCGCATCCACTCCGCGCAATTTCGATCGCGCGACCAGTGAGTGGAAAGATGGCGAGTCGCTCTTCCTGCGCGCGAGCGTTTGGCGTGAATTCGCCGAGCACGTGGCTGGTTCGCTGACCAAGGGTACCCGTGTCATCGCTTCCGGGCGTCTCAAGCAGCGTTCGTATGAGACGAAGGAAGGCGAGAAGCGAACGAGCATGGAGCTCGAGATCGACGAAATCGGTCCTTCGCTGAAATACGCCACCGCTCAGCTCACTCGAGCGCAGTCATCGTCTTCTCCTCGTGGCGGCGGCGCACCTGCCGTTGCCGGAAACGACGAGCCCTGGGCTGCCAGCGCCCCCGCCGCGAACACCGGCGGAGATGTCTGGAACACTCCGGGAAACTTCAGCGACGAGACACCCTTCTAAGCCGAGCCTTTCAGGCTGTCGGCTGAAAAACACTTCTTTTAGAAAGTAAGGAAATCATGGCTGGAAAGTCGAGCGGCGACCGCCGCAAGCCGCTCCGCGGTGCAAAGGGTGGCAAGAACGCCGCTCCCGCGAAGTCGATCCGGGTTGGTGTCATCGATTACAAGGATGTCCCCACCCTCCGCAAGTTCATCTCCGAGCGTGGAAAGATCCGCGCCCGTCGCATCACCGGTGTTTCCGTTCAGGAGCAGCGTCTCATCGCCCGCGCCGTTAAGAACGCTCGCGAAATGGCGCTGCTGCCCTACGCCGGTTCAGGCAGGTAGGACACCTCATGTCAAAAATCATTCTGACGCACGAGGTCTCCGGCCTCGGTGCACCCGGTGACATCGTCGAGGTCAAGAACGGGTACGCCCGTAACTACCTCTACCCGCAGGGATTCGCTGTTTCCTGGACTCGCGGTGGCGAGAAGCAGATTCAGCAGATCAAGGCCGCTCGCGTAGCCCGCGAGCACGCCACCCTCGAAGACGCGCAGGCCCTCAAGGCTGCACTCGAGAACGCCAAGGTCAAGCTGGTCGTCAAGGCCGGCGAAGGCGGACGTCTCTTCGGCTCCGTCAAGACCACGGATGTTGCGGATGCAGTTGCCGCAGCCGGTCTCGGCGCCCTTGACAAGCGCAAGATCGAGCTCAGCCCGATCAAGATGACCGGTGAGCACCAGGCAACGGTTCGTCTTCGTGACGAACTGAGCGCCACCATCACACTGCTGGTGGTAGCTGCCAAGTAAGCATCTCAGCTTCACGCTCGGGTAGCGGTGGGTTCCGAAAGGAACCCACCGCTACACCTGTTTAAGCAATGCCGCACACCCAACCGGGGGTGATTTTCGGCCTCGAACATGAGGGACTGTACACAGGTTTTCCCACACCTCGACAAGATTCAACACGTACTTTAGACAGGTTTTCTTCACACAGCTGTGAATAGATTTAATAGCTGATCAAACGTATATTCTCCGAAAGAAAACTTAAGTTTTCCACAGTTGATTCCACAGCTTGTGCACAAGACACGCGGCGTTTCGCCCAGATTCTCCACAGGCTTATCCACAGGGTGGTTTGTTGTCCGCCGAGCCGGGTCCGTATGGTGGGCAGGCGGCCGCAATCGAGGTGTGCACAGGGTCCGGCAGCGATGTCGGAGGGCCCTGATAGAACTGCACCACGACTAAAGGAGGCACAAGTGTCGATCTCTCACTTGGGTCTGGCCGACAAGCGCGGGGTCGACTCGCGCGGAGGACTGGAAGCCCGGCACACCGAGCGAACGCTCCCGCACGACCTTCTCGCCGAGCAGAGCGCCCTCGGCGGAATGATGCTGAGCAAGGATGCCGTCGCCGATGTCGTCGAGACCGTGCGCGCCGCGGACTTCTACATTCCCAAGCACGAGATCATCTTCGATGCAATCCTGTCGCTCTATGCCCAGGGCGAGCCGACGGACGTCATCGCCGTCACCGACGAGCTCACCAAGCTCGGCGAACTGTCCCGGGCCGGCGGTGCCGACTACCTGCACACCCTCACGAGCCTCGTGCCGACCGCCGCGAACGCCGGCTTCTACTCCTCGATCGTTGCCGAGCGGGCCCTCCTCCGTCGCCTCGTCGAGGTCGGCACCCGCATCGCCCAGATGGGCTACTCCGGTGAGGGCGAGGTGCTCGACCTGGTGAACACCGCCCAGGCCGAGGTCTACGCCGTCACCGGCGGCAGCGAAACCGAGGACTATGTTCCACTCACCGACGCGGTCACGGCCGCGATCGAGGAGATCGAGGCCGCCAAGCTCAAAGACGGCCAGATGACCGGTGTTCCCACCGGCTTCGCCGACATGGACGAGCTCACCAACGGCTTCCACCCCGGACAGCTGATCATCGTGGCGGCGCGTCCCGCGCTGGGTAAGTCCACGCTCGCCCTCGACTTCGCCCGGGCAGCCTCCATCAAGCACGACATGCCCAGCATCTTCTTCTCCCTGGAAATGGGGCGCAGCGAAATTGCGATGCGTCTGCTCGCGGCCGAGGCATCCGTGCCCCTGCAGAGCATGCGCAAGGGCGCGGTCGACGCGCGCGACTGGACCACCATCGCCGCCACCCGCGGCCGCATCAACGATGCCCCGCTCTACATCGACGACAGCCCCAACATGACCCTGGTGGAGATCCGGGCCAAATGCCGCCGGCTGAAGCAGCGGGTTGGCCTCAAGATGGTCATCATCGACTACCTGCAGCTGATGACGTCGGGCAAGAAGGTCGAATCGCGCCAGCAGGAGGTCAGTGAGTTCTCCCGCGCGCTCAAGCTGATGGCCAAGGAACTCCAGGTTCCCGTCATCGCCCTCTCCCAGCTCAACCGTGGTCCCGAGCAGCGCGCCGACAAGATGCCGGCCATCTCCGACCTGCGCGAGTCTGGTTCGCTCGAGCAGGACGCCGACATGGTCATCCTCCTGCACCGCGAGAGCGCGTACGAGAAAGACAATCCGCGTGCCGGCGAGGCCGACCTGATCGTCGCCAAGCACCGGAACGGCCCCACCCGCACCGTCACGGTCGCGTTCCACGGCCACTATTCCCGCTTTGCGGACATGGTGCCGGGAGCCTAGCCGCGCCGCCGCCGCCCGGTCATATACACCGGGCGGCACCCGAACCGCACTACGCTACGAGCGGGGATGAAAGTGCCGCGCAAGCGTTCGGAACGGTCCGTTCTCGCTCGTGGCCGGTCGCCACGAAGGAGACATGCGCGTGAGAGTCGGCATCGGACGAGAACGTCTGCAGGGTGAGCGCCGGGTTGCGGCGACTCCCGAGACAGTGACCCAGCTCATGGCCCTCGGACTCGAGGTTCTGATCGAAACCGGTGCGGGCGACGCGTCCGGTCACAGTGACGCCGCCTACACGGATGCCGGTGGCACCGTCGTGCCGCACCTCACTCCGGGCGACCTCGACGTCTACTGTCACGTCCGCCCCCTCGACCGGGAGTTCGCGGCCACTCTCCGCCCCGGCACGATCACGGTCGGCCTGGCCTCGCCGGCCTCCGAGCTGGCCACTGTGGCCGCCCTGGCCGCGGCAGGCGCCACGGCCTTCGCCCTCGAGCTGGTGCCGCGCATCTCCCGCGCGCAGTCGATGGACGCGCTCACTTCCCAGTCGCTCGTCTCCGGCTACCGGGTGGTGCTCGAGGCGGCCATCCGTTTCCCCCGTTTCTTCCCGCTCTACATGACCGCTGCCGGAACGATTCCGCCGGCCCGCGTGCTCGTGCTGGGCGCAGGCGTGGCCGGACTGCAGGCTATCGCCACGGCCAAGCGCCTCGGCGCCCGGGTGTCGGGCTACGACGTGCGACCGGCCTCGGCCGATGAGGTGACCTCCATGGGCGGTACCTTCGTGAACCTCGACCTGGATGCCGTGGAGGGCACGGGCGGCTACGCCCGCGAACTCAGCGAAGACCGTGCCGTGCGCCAGCGCGAACTTCTCGCGCCGTACGTGGCCGCCGCCGACGTGATGATCACCACGGCGGCCATCCCCGGCCGGGCGGCCCCGCTGCTCGTCACGCACGACATGGTGGCCGCGATGCGCCCGGGCTCGGTCGTGATCGACCTGGCCGCCGAAACCGGGGGGAACGTCGAGGGTGTTGTCGCCGGTGCGGACACCCTGGTGCCCACCCGGGCCGGTGACGGCTCCGTGACGCTGGTCGGTATGAAGGATGCTCCCTCCACGATGCCGGCGGATGCCTCCCGGCTTTTCGCCAAGAACGTGGCCAACTTGCTCGCCCTGATGACCGTCGATGGCCGGGTGACGCCCGACTTCACCGACGAGGTCGTCGCCGGGGCCTGCCTGACGCATGACGGCACGATCCGGCACGAACCGACGGCCGCCGCTGTGGCCGCCGCCGGGACAGGAGAACACTGATGGATCCGATCACCCTGCTGACCGTCGTCGTGCTGACGGTCTTCGTCGGCTTCGAGGTCGTCTCGAAGGTCTCGAGCACGCTGCACACCCCGCTGATGAGTGGCGCGAACGCCATCCACGGCATCATCCTGATCGGCGCCATCATCGTTGCCGGACAGACCCTGGAGCCGTGGCTGCTCGCGGTCGCCCTGCTCGCGGTGGTGATGGCCACCGCCAACCTGGTCGGCGGCTTCGTCGTGACCGACCGGATGCTCAAGATGTTCGCCCCCCGCAAACCGGCCGGCGCCGAGACGAAGACCGACCCGAAGGACGCGACGAAATGAGCCTGCTCAGCCCCGAGTGGACCGGCCTGCTCTACCTGATCGCCGCGGTCTGCTTCATCCTCGCCCTGCGGGGGCTCTCCTCCCCGAAGACCGCCCGACGCGGCAACCTGATCGGGGCCGCCGGTGCACTGCTGGCCGTGATCACCGTCTTCCTCTCCGCCCGGATCGAGAACATCCCGGCCATCCTCATCGCCATCGCGGTGGGCTCGGCCATCGCCGCCCCCATCTCGCGGCGCGTGGAGATGACGCAGATGCCCCAGCTCGTGGCGCTGTTCAACGGCGTCGGCGGCGGCGCCGCGGCACTGGTCGCCCTGCTGGAACTCGGCAGCACCGACAGCCCGTGGAGCAAGGTCGCCGTGGTCTTCACGATGCTCATCGGGGCCGTCTCGTTCTCCGGTTCCGCGGTCACCGTCGGCAAGCTGCAGGGTCTGATCAGTTCCCGGCCGCTCATCTTCCCTGGCCTCGCAATCGTGATGGGCGGCGTGGTCCTGGCCGCACTCGTCGCCGGCGGATTCGTCGTCGCCACCGGTGCGGCCGGCTGGGCCATCGCACTGCTCGTGCTGGGACTACTCGTCGGGGCGCTGCTCGTGCTCCCCGTCGGCGGGGCCGACGTGCCGATCGTGATCTCCCTGCTCAACGCCTTCACCGGCCTGGCCGTCGCGGCCTCAGGCATCGTGCTGGGCAACCTGCTCCTCGTGGTGGCCGGCACCCTCGTGGGTGCCAGCGGCACGATCCTGACCCGGGCGATGGCATCCGCCATGGGTCGCGGCGTGAACGGGATCCTGTTCGGAGCGTTCAAGGGCGGTTCCACCGCCGGGTCGACCGCCCAGAGCGACCGACCCGTGCGCAGCTCCAACGCGGAAGACGTCGCCGTGCTGCTCAACTACGCCCAGCGGGTGGTCATCGTGCCCGGCTACGGCCTCGCCGTGGCGCAGGGCCAGCACACCATCGCCGAACTCGCCACCACCCTCGAGGCGCGCGGCGTCGAGGTCGTCTTCGCAATCCACCCGGTGGCCGGGCGCATGCCGGGGCACATGAACGTACTCCTCGCGGAGGCGAACGTGCCCTACGAGGCGCTCAAGGAGATGGCCGAGGTCAACCCCGAATTCAAGAACACGGATGTCGCCCTCGTCGTCGGCGCCAACGACGTGGTCAACCCGGCCGCGAAGACATCGCCCGGCTCACCGATCTACGGCATGCCCATCCTCGACGTCGGCGAGGCCCGGCAGGTGGTGTTCCTCAAGAGGTCGATGCGTCCCGGTTTCGCCGGCATCGAGAACGAGCTGCTCTACGACCCGAAGACGACTCTGCTGTTCGGCGACGCCAAGGACTCACTGACGAAGGTGCTCGGCGCGGTCAACGCGCTCTGAGCCTCACGCCCGCCCGGGCCCGTGGCACAGGTCCGGGCGGTAAGCTGCAAGCAGGGATTCGACCCAGGCTTGGGCGAGCCGGGGCGAGGGAGAGCCATGACGAGCAGGTGGGCGCGTTTCGGTCGCGGCTGGCTGACCGCATCCGTCGCCGTCTTCGTCGCCGCCCTTTCCCACCTGGCTGCGGGCGGCAATGCCCCCGGCTGGTTGAGCGTGGGTCTGGCCCTCGCGTTTGCGGGGATCGCGTCCGTGCTGCTGGCCGGCAAAAGTCTCTCGCTACCGCGACTGTCCGTCTCCGTCGGGGTCAGCCAGCTGCTGCTGCACGTTCTGTTCGGTCTCGGCGGGGCCTCCGGCGTGACGATGACGAGCGCGTCCCATCACGGAGCCGTGACCCTCGCCGACGGGTCGGCCTCCCCTCTGATGCACTCGGCCGGCGTCATGCCGGGCGGCTGGATGTGGATCGCGCATGCCCTGGCCGCCGTCGTCACCATTGCCGCGCTGCGCCGCGGGGAGAAGACCTTCTGGGCTCTGCTCGAGGAGACGACGAACCGTCTCATCGCGGTCCTGATCGAACGCCTCGCCCCGGCCACGATCGGCGCGCAGGCGGCGACGGGTCGCCCTGCCTTCGGCCGGGTCTTCGTTCCGGCCGATCTTGGAGTGCTGCTCTCGAGTGTGCTTCGCCGCGGCCCGCCCCTGACCCCCCTGACCCCCCTGGCCCTCTGAGGCACAGATCCTGTGCGGCTGTGACCTCGGCGCCGTGACCCCTGTGACTCCCTGACGCCCCGACCGGATGGCTCCGCTCGCGCCCGGTGAGGCCTTCGGCGTCTGCGCGCCTACCCCGAGACGACCGGCACTGCTGTGCGCGGTTCTCCCGAGAAACCCCCGCTTCACCTCCACCCTCCACGAATTGGAGATTTCGATGACTTCTGCCCCACCCCGTCGCCCGGCTGCTGCCGTTTTGCTCACCGTGCTGGTGATAGCCCTGTCCGTTCTCAGCCCGGTAGCTCCGGCGGCGAACGCGCACGACTCGGTGCTGCTGACCGAGCCGGCCGACGGTGAGCAGGTCGACCCTGCTCCTACCGAGATCGCCATCACCTTCACGGACGCGATCCTCGAGCTCGGCGCAATCGTCATGGTCGTCGACGATGATCAGAAGAACTGGGCCGAAGGCGACATGCGGCTCGAGGGGTCGCAGGCCACGCAGCCGGTGGCGGCGGACCTGCCCGACGGCGCCTACGACGTTCGCTGGCGGGTCGTCTCCGCCGACGGGCATCCAGTGTCGGGCGCCTTCGCATTCACCGTGGGCGACGTGGAGCCCGAGCCGGCGGCAACCGAGACTGCGACCCCGGCGCCGAACCCGTCGAGTGATACCGACGCGGCCACCGCACACTCGGAAGACAACGCCGACGCCGCAACGGGACTCCCACTGGTCGTGGTGGGTCTCATCGGCGCCCTGGTCGGGCTCGCCGTCTTGGCCCTGCTCATGGTCTGGCGAGCCCGGCGCCGCCGCAACCCGTGAAGCACCTGAAGCACATGAGGCACCTGCAGCACCCGCACCGCACTGCTTCCCGAACACTCGACGAACCACAACAGGAGAAACTCCCATGAAGCTCAACACCGCTCCCACCCGCCTCTCCGTTGCCGCCGCCGCACTGATGCTCGCCCTCTCGGGCTGCGCCGGCGCGACCGAGACGCCCGCCGAGACGACCGGCAGCGCCACCGCGGCCGACACCCTGACCATGACGGATGCCTGGGTCAAGGCGAACGAGGACGGCATGACCGGCGCCTTCGGTCTGCTCGAGAACTCCGGCACCGAGGACATCACGGTCGTCTCGGCCGAGACGACCGCGGCCTCGATGATCGAACTGCACGAAACCGTCGCCAACGACGCCGGCGACATGGTCATGCAGGAGAATCCGGACGGCTTCGTGGTGCCCGCCGACGGCTCGATCGAGCTCGCCCCGGGCGGCAGCCACATCATGCTGATGGGGCTCACCGGCCCGCTCACGGCCGGCGATGAGGCGACCTTCACCTTGACCCTCGATGACGGGTCGAGCCTCGAGTTTTCAGCACCGGTCAAGGACTACACCGGCGCCAACGAAACGTACGAGGGCGACCCCGAGATGGATACGGACACCGACAACTAGTGAGTTCCAACGCACGGAACGATGTAAGCGAACAGCAAGAGTCGGCGGCCAAAACCGGCCATCGGCTCAGCCGGCGGCACCTCCTTCTGGGTGGTGCCGCCGCGGGGATCGGCGCCGCCGGTGCCATCGGCGTCGACGTCGTCGTCAAGGGCGGGATCGGCGCCTCCGCACCGCAGACGGTGCCGCTCTTCAGCGGCACCGCGGCCGTGCCCTTCTTCGGCGTGCACCAGGCCGGGGTCGACACCGAGCCGCAGTCCCGGGTCACGTTCGTCGCCCTCAACCTGCTCCCGGAGGTCGATCGGGCCGCACTCCGCCGGATGATGCGCATCCTGACCGACGACGCCGCCCGGCTCACCCAGGGCGAGGCGGCCCTGGCCGACTCCGAACCCGAACTGGCCGTCGTGCCGGCACGGCTGACGGTCACCTTCGGCTTCGGGCCCGGCCTCGTCGCCGTCGCCGGGGGAGAGGCTCCCGGCTGGCTGCGGCCCCTGCCCGCGTTCACGATCGACCGGCTCCAACCGGAATGGAACGACGGGGACCTGCTGCTGCAGATCGCCTCCGACGACCCGCTGACCGTTGCCCACGCCACCCGGATGCTGCTGAAGGACCTGCGCTCCTTCGCGACGGTGCGCTGGGTTCAGTCCGGTTTCCGCCGGGCGGCCGGTTCCGAGAAGCCCGGCACCACCATGCGCAACCTGTTCGGCCAGGTGGACGGCACCGCGAACCCCGACGTCGGCACGACCGACTTCGATGGCCTGGTCTGGAGCCAGGCCGACAACCCCGGCTGGCTGGTGGGAGGAACCGGCTTCGTCCTGCGCCGGATCAGCATGAACCTGGACAAGTGGGACGGGCTCGACCGCTCGGGCCGCGAGTCCGCGATCGGGCGCACGCTGGCCAATGGGGCGCCGTTGACGGGCACGCAGGAGCAGGACGTGCCCGACTTCACCGCGACGACCCCGCTCGGGTTCCCGGTCATCCCCGAGTTCTCCCACCTGCGCCGCGCCCGTTCCGAGAACACGGCCCAGCGCATCCATCGCCGCGGCTACAACTACGACGACGCACCCACCGGTGCCGCGGTCTCCAACTCCGGCCTGCTGTTCGCCTGTTTCCAGGCGGATGTCGACGCACAGTTCGTCCCCATCCAGACGCGCCTCGACACCCTCGACCTGCTCAACGAGTGGACCACCCCGATCGGTTCCGCGGTGTTCGCGATTCCGCCGGGATGCACGAAGAACGGCTACATCGGGGACACCCTGTTCTGACCTTCCTGCGCGACCCTGGGCCCGGCGGAGGCCCAGGGCCGCCCGCGTAGACTGGATCCGACTCAACCCGCAATGAAAGAGGTCGCCGCGTGGCGAACGCCCAGGCTCCACAGTCCACCACAGGCCGGTACTGGCTGGTGCCGGTGCTGCGCGCCGCCCTTGCCCTGATCCCGGCGGCCGCGATCACGTTCAACGCCGATCATTCCGCGGAGTTCGGCCTGTTCATGTTCGGGGGGTTCGCGCTGGTCAGCGGCCTCACCGTGGGTCTGCTCAGCCGGCGTGCGCTCGCCGACCCGCGGGAGCGGTCCCTCTTTCTGGTGCAGGGCGCCGTGGGTGTCGCCGCCGGACTCCTCGCGCTGGTCTTCCACGCGGGCGGGCTCGGGTTCTTCCTCTTCCTGGTGTCCGTTTGGGCGGCGGTGACCGGTTTCCTCGAGCTGTACAGCGGCATCCGTGCGCGTCGGCGCGACCCGGCCGATCGTGACTGGTTGCTGGTCGGCGCCGTCACCGCCCTGCTGGCCGTGATCTTCCTGCTGCTGCCGCCCAACGCCGTGGTGTCGGTCGGCCTGTTCGGCGCCTACCTCGTGCTGCTCGGCGTCTACCTGGCCATCGCCGGGTTCTCCCTCAAGTGGGCCGGCACGGATGCCGCCCGCACCCGCACGGCCTCACCCAACGATTCGGACACCCTGTGACCCAGAACACCCCGCGCAAGCCCAGCCGTTCCGAGAAGCTCAAGCCGATCGAGCTGGTCGGATTCTCCGCCGTGATGGCCGTTTTCCTCGGCCTCACGGTTCTGATGAGCACCCGGGACGTGGTGCTGGCGCTGATCGGCTTCGGCGGCACGTTCATTCTCGTGCTCGTGGTGATCGCGATGCTCGTGCTCGGCATGAAGCCGAACCCGGCTGAGCGGTCCGACCTCGACGAGCAGAACCGCGGCCTCTGATCGGAACCGGCCCGCGCAGCCGTTACGTCAGGTAGTCGAGCAGCGGGTCCGCGAGGCCGACGTAGCTGCCCGGGGTCAGCTCGAGCAGCCGCGCCTTGGCGGCGTCGCCGATCTCCAGCCCCGTGACGAAGGCCACCAGGTCGTCCCGGTTGATGCGCTTGCCGCGGGTGAGTTCCTTGAGCAGGGCGTAGGGGTCCTCGATCGTGGAGCGCCCCGCCGACACCTCGGCGCGGATCACGGTCTGGATCGCCTCGCCGAGGATCTCCCAGTTCGCGTCGAGGTCTCGGGCGAGCATGGCGCGGTCGATGTCGATCTCGCCGAGGCCCCGCACGATGTTGTCGAGGGCGAGCAGGGAGTGCCCGAAGCCGACGCCGATGTTGCGCTGCGTGGTGGAGTCGGTCAGGTCGCGTTGCAGCCGCGACGTCACCAGTGTCGCCGCGAGCGAGTCGAGGATCGCGCTGGACAGCTCGAGGTTGGCCTCCGCGTTCTCGAACCGGATGGGATTGATTTTGTGCGGCATGGTCGATGAGCCCGTGGCCCCGACCTGCGGGATCTGGCGGAAGTAGCCGAGCGAGATGTAGGTCCAGACATCCGTCGCCAAGTTGTGCAGTACCCGGTTCGCGTGGGAGACCCGCGAGTAGAGTTCGGCCTGCCAGTCGTGGGATTCGATCTGCGTGGTCAGCGGGTTCCAGGTGAGCCCGAGGCCCTCGACGAAACCGCGGGACACAGCCGGCCAGTCGACGGCGGGATCGGCCACGACGTGGGCGGCGAAGGTGCCGGTGGCGCCGCTGAACTTGCCCAGGTACTCGCTGCCCTCGACCTGCGAGGCCAGGCGCTCGAGCCGGTAGACGAACACTGCGAGCTCCTTGCCCACCGTGGTGGGCGTCGCCGGCTGGCCGTGCGTGCGGGCCAGCATCGAATCGGCGCGGTACTCGAACGCGCGTAGGCGCAGGGCGCCGATGACGGCACGGAACTTGGGCAGCCAGACCTCGCGCACGGCGTCGCTGACGGTCAGCGCGTAGGACAGGTTATTGATGTCCTCGCTGGTGGCGGCGAAGTGGGTGAGCTCGCTGATGTGGTCGAGGCCCAGGGTGGTGAGACGGCGGCGAACGAGGTACTCGACGGCCTTCACATCGTGCCGGGTGGTGGCCTCCAATACGGCCAGCTCGTCGATCTCCGCCTGGCCGAAGTCGGTGACCAGAGCCCGCAGGGCCAGCTTCTGCTCGGCGTTCAGCGGCACGGAGCCGAACAGGCTGCGGTCGGTGAGGGTAATCAGCCACTCCACCTCGACCTGCACGCGGGCCCGGTTGAGACCGGCCTCGGACAGGTACTCGCCCAATTCGGTGACGGCGGCGCGGTAGCGGCCATCGAGTGGGCTGAGGACCTGGGGCGGTAACGGACTCATCGGACTCCCTGTCGGATTGCGGGTGCAAGCTGCGCGAAGAGCGCTTCATTTGCGCTCTCAATCATGCCAAGAACCGTGTCGAAAAAAGCATCGTCGGAATAGTACGGGTCCGGAACGTCGAGCAGGGGCGCCTGGGCCGCATCGAAACTGAGCAGCAGGCGCACCTTGTTGCGGTCTCGCTCGGTTGTGGCCCAGTTGCGCAGAATTCGTTCCTGCGCACGGTCGAGCACCACAACCAGGTCGAGGTCGGCGAACCACTCGGGGTCGAACTGGCGGGCCCGGTGGTGGCGGCCGTCGTAGCCGCGGGCGGCCAGGGCGGCGATCGTGCGCCGGTCTGCCTGCTCGCCGACGTGCCAGTCCCCGGTGCCGGCCGAGCTGGTCGTGATCAACCGGCCCAGGCCGGAGCGGGTGATCAGGTCGCGCAGCGTCACCTCCGCCATCGGCGAGCGGCAGATGTTGCCGGTGCAGACGAACACGATGCGGAAGGGTGTGGACTCATCGGGCGTGGTCGACACAATGTCCATGACCCCATTGTGTTGCACCGGGACTCCTCCACAGCCGCCGCCGGGCGGCATGTTCCGTGAACTCTCGGATTCGGCACCACCGGTATGGCCGGGGGTGGCACGCTCACTGGCAGCGAATCGGCGGCGCGCAGGAGGGCAGACATGGAGATTCCGGGCACGATTCTGACCGACTACGCGCTGTCGGCACGCCTAGACGGACTCCGGCAGCAACGGATGCTGCTGCGCCGGCTCCGCGACGACGTCGACATCGCCGCCGGCGGGCTCTCGGCCGGCGACCTGACCGGCTCGTGGCGCTCCGAGTCCCAACGGGGCTACGACCGCCGACGCAGCGACCTGGCCGGCGAGCTGCGACGGGCCGCCGGCCTCCTCGACACCGCCCTCACCGAGGTGGTGGCCGCGATCGATCAGGTCGGGGCGGCCCTGGCCGAGGCCGATGCCTGGGGTCCGGTCCCGGCTCTGGCACCCGGCGATGCTCCGGCCTCGGTGTCCCGATGACCGGTGAACCGCCCGGCGGCCCGGGCGACGCCCTGATCGTGTCCGGCGGTGGGAGCACGCTCGTCGCGACCGATACGCTGCTGGCCGAGGCGGCGCGGCTGCGGTTGCTCCAGGGCGACGCCGAGGACTGGCTGGTGCGGCTGGCGCGCATCCAATCACTGGATTCCCACCCTTCCGGCGGCCCGGTGACGGGCGGGCCCGGCGCCGGGATCAGCGTGTTCGCGGCCCGGTCCGCCCTGGTCGGCGTCGCGGAACGCAGCCAGACCCTCGCCGACGCGCTCATCGAGGCGGCGGAGGGCTACGGCCGGGCCGAGCGGCTCAGGGACTGGGCAGCGGGCCTGTCCGGAGCATGGCTGGGCTCCACCCTCGGGCTGCTGGCCCCGCTCCTGGCCCTGGCGGCCATGCCCAGCCTCACGGCCGCGGCGGTGGGGCTCCTGCTTCGCGGGCTGGTCACCGGTCGGCACCCGGGCGACGCGACTGCCGAGGTCGGCGCCTGGTTCCGGGCGCATGCGCGGGCCCTGACCAACCCGGTCTTGGTCGCACTGGTGCGGGTGATCGTCTCGTCGGCCGACGACGCGGCCGCCGGCCGGGCCGGCGTGCCGTTCCCGGTGTCAGTGGCCCTCGGCGACGAGGGCCTCGGCCTGCTCGGGGTGACGACGACCACCGCGGGCCTGGTCGGGCTCGCCCGGCCCCTTGGCCTGCTGCGCGAGACCCCCGTGTCGGTGGAGCGACTCGACGGCCCGGCGCGCGCCCTCGGCCCGCCGCACGCGGGCGCCGCGCCGTCCGGCAGCGGCCACCGGAGCCGGCCCGTGGCGCCGCCGAGCGGTTTCGGGGACCTGGCCGCCCGAATCCCCTCCGTGTCGGAAGGCGCTCCGCAGGTGCGCATCGAACGTTACGGCGGCCCCGATGACGCCTCCTGGGTGGTCTACATCGGCGGCACCGCGGCATGGAGCCCGGTTCCCGGCGAACAACCGTGGGACCTCACCTCCAACCTCGCCGCCGTCGCCGATCAAGGCTCCGGCTCCTACCGGGCGGTTGTGCAGGCCATGCGGGAGGCCGGAGTGGCGCCGGGCGATCCGGTGGTGCCGGTGGGTCACTCGCAGGGCGGACTGGTCGCGGCGCAGCTGGCGGCCTCCGGGGACTTCAACACCGTCGCGGTGGCGACCTTCGGTGGCCCCACCGCCCAGGTGACCCTGCCCGCCGACGCACCGGCCGTCACGGTCGAGCACACCGACGACCTGATCCCGGCACTGGGAGGCACGGTCACCGGCGACGACGAGCGTCTGGTGGTGCGGCGCGAGGTGTTCGCGGAGGTGGAGGTGCCGCTGGACCGGCCACTGCCGGCCCACGCCCTCACGGTCTATCGGGAGACCGGGCTGCTCATGGACGGCTCCGAGGAGCCGCGGCTGCGGGAGTTCCGGGCGACGCTGGGGGAGATCCTCGGCACGCAAGCCGGTGAGTCCTCAAGGTGGCGGGGCATCCGTCTGGCCGACGGCTGACCGTGGCCGGCCGAACGTCGGGGCGGCGCTAGGAGCGGGGATTGACCGGTCGGATCAGAACGCCGAGAATCCAGCTGATGATGCCCAGCACGAGTGCGCCGAGCACACCCCACCAGAAGTCGTCGACCACGAGCCCGAAGCCGACCAGGCCCGAGAACCAGGCCACGATCATCAGTAGGAAACCGTTCACTATCAAGGAGATCAGGCCCAGCGTGAGGATGTAGACCGGGAACGCGACAACCCGCACGAACCCGCCCACCACGCTGTTGACGAAGCCGAAGACCAGGGCGACCAGAAGGTAGGTGACGAGCGTGGGGATCGTGCCCTCGGAGTAGGGATCCACGCGCACACCGCTGACGAGCAGGGTCGTGAGCCACAGGGCGAAGGAGTTGAGGATCAGCTTGATCAGAAATCTGGCCATGCCTCCACTATGGCATCGGCGGTGTCCGCCCGCACGGTAGAGCCAGCCCAGCGCGCAGCCATGCGGCCACGTGAATATGCCGCGGCGTAGAATCGCCGAGTGAGCCCTTCAGACCCGCCCTCGGTACGCCTGCGCCCCGAGATTGTCGCACTCCCGGCCTATCGGCAGGGTCAAGCTGCCGCCGCCAGTGCGTTCAAACTCTCGAGCAACGAGAACCCCTTCGATCCGCTGCCCGGCGTCATCGCCGCCGTGAACGCCGAGACCGCGTACAACCGCTACCCGGATGCCTCGGCCCTGGCCCTGCGTGAACGGCTGGCCACGACGTTCGGCCGGAGCGTCGACGAGGTTCACATCGGCGCCGGGTCCGTGGCCCTCCTGGCCCAGCTCATCCTCGCCGCCGCTGGACCGGGCGACGAGGTGCTCTACTCCTGGCGCTCCTTCGAGGCCTACCCCGGCCTGGTCACCGTGGCCGGCGCCACGAGCGTGCAGGTGCCGAACCGTCCGGACCACGGTCACGACCTGCCCGAGATGGCCACGCGCATCACGCCGCAGACCCGCGTCGTGATCATCTGCAGCCCGAACAATCCGACCGGCACCGTCGTCACGGCCGACGAGTTCGAATCGTTCATGGCGGTGGTGCCGCCGGACCTCCTCGTCATCCTCGACGAGGCCTATTGTGAGTTCGTCACCGACCCGGAGGCGGTCACCGGACTGCCGTTGCTGTCCCGGTTCCCGAACCTGGTCGTGCTGCGCACCTTCTCCAAGGCCTACGGGTTGGCCGGCCTGCGCGTCGGCTACGCCCTTGGTCCCGTCGCCGTGCTCGACGCGGCGCGGTCCACCGCCATTCCCCTCTCGGTCACCGGCGTGGCCGGCGCGGCCGCGATCGCATCCCTCAACGCCGCCGACCAGCTGCTGCGGCGGGTGCGCGCCCTGACCGAGCGGCGCGACCGGGTCTGGCGCCTGCTGGGCGAGCAGGGCTGGAACATCCCGGCGCCGCAGGGCAACTTCATCTGGCTGCCCACCGCCCACGACACCACCGACATCGCCGACGTCCTGTCGGCCGTCGGCCTGATCGTGCGCCCGTTCCCCGAGGGCATCCGAATCTCGATCGGCGAGGAAGAATCTGTGGACAAGCTCCTTGCTATCTGCGCTGACATTGTCGACGATCTACCAACGGGGCACCCAGCCCGGAGGCTAGGTTAGTACGGTGTCAGCGACCCCCAATGCCTCTCCCACGGTGCGACTACTGTCCCCGGAGGGTGTCTTCGCCCCGAGCGAGTCCGCGGCCGAATTCCTGCCCTACCTCGATCGGTTGACCGAGGCCGACTACCGGCGGTTCTACCGCGACATGGTCGTGGTTCGCCGCTTCGACACCGAGGCCGCCAACCTGCAGCGGCAGGGCCAGCTGGCCCTCTGGGTGCCGAGCCATGGCCAGGAGGCCGCCCAGGTCGGCTCCGCCTACGCGACCCGGCCGCAGGATCACGTCTTCCCGTCCTATCGCGAGCACGTTGTCGGCATGATCCGCGGCCTCGACCCCGTCGACATCCTGCGGATGCTGCGCGGCGTCACCCTCGGCGGCTGGACCCCCGAGGACCACGGCAACTTCCACCTCTACACGCTGGTGCTGGCCTCGCAGACCCTGCACGCCACGGGCTACGCGATGGGCATGCAGCTCGACGGCGCCACCGCGACCGGCGACCCCGAGACCGACCAGGCCGTCATCGTGTACTACGGCGACGGAGCCTCGTCGCAGGGCGACGCCAACGAGGCGCTCGTCTTCGCCGCCAGCTACCAGACCCCGCAGGTCTTCTTCCTGCAGAACAACCACTGGGCCATCTCGGTGCCGGTGACCCGGCAGTCCCGCACGCCGCTCTACCTGCGCGCCGCGGGCTTCGGTATGCCTGGCACCCAGATCGACGGAAACGACGTGCTCGCCAGCTTCGCGGTGACGGCCAAGCACCTCGACGACGCCCGCGCCGGCAAGGGCCCGGCCCTGATCGAGGCCCTGACCTACCGGGTCGGCGCCCACACCACGGCCGACGACCCCACCAAGTATCGCGACCCGGAACAGCTGGCCTACTGGGTGGCCCGCGACCCGATCGCGCGCTTCCGCAGCTATCTGCAGGGCCTCGGCGTCGAGCAGGAGTTCCTCGACGCCGTCGATGAGGAGGCGGACGACTACGCCGCGGATGTGCGCCGCCGGGCTCTCGACATCCACTCCCCGGAGAAGGCCGTCATCTTCGACAACGTCTACGCCGAACCCCACCCGCTGATCCAGGAACAGAAGGCCTGGCTCGACCGCTACGAGGAATCCTTCGAAGGAGGCGACGCGTGAGCGACACGATCGTGACGAGCACCACCAGCCACGCGACCCCGACCGCCCCGGCCTCGGTCCCGGCGTCCTCGGCCGCAAGCGAGCGAGCGCTCCCCGGAACGGGCAAGACGAGCCTGCCCATGACGAAGGCCCTCAACGCGGGCCTGCGCCAGGCCATGCGGGACAACCCGAAAGTCCTGATGATGGGCGAGGACATCGGCCCCCTGGGCGGCGTCTTCCGCGTCACCGAGGGTCTGATCGCCGAATTCGGCGACAAGCGAGTGCTCGACACCCCGCTGGCCGAGTCGGGCATCATCGGCACGGCCATCGGCCTGGCTCTGCGCGGCTACCGGCCGGTCTGCGAGATCCAGTTCGACGGTTTCGTCTTCCCCGGCTTCGACCAGATCACCAGCCAGCTGGCACGGATGCGCAACCGGCACGAGGGTCAGGTCACCATGCCCGTCGTGATCCGCATCCCCTACGGCGGCCACATCGGCTCGATCGAACACCACCAGGAGAGCCCGGAGACGTACTTCGCGCACACGCCGGGTCTGCGCGTGATCAGTCCGTCGAACCCGCACGACGCCTACTGGATGATGCAGGAGGCCATCGCCTCCGACGACCCGGTCATCTTCTTCGAGCCCAAGAGCCGCTACTGGCCCAAGGGCGAGGTAAACCTCGCCGAAAGCGGCATACCCCTGCACGCCAGCCGCGTCGTGCGGAGCGGCACGGATGCCACGGTCGTCGGCCACGGCGCCATGGTCAGTGTCCTGCTGCAGGCCGCGGATCTCGCGGCCGTGGAGGGCACCAGCATCGAGGTCATCGACCTGCGCTCGATCTCACCGATCGACTACGGCCCCATCCTCACCTCGGTCGAGAAGACCGGGCACCTGGTCGTCGCCCAGGAGGCCCACGGCTTCGTCAGCGTCGGATCGGAGATCGCCGCGACCGTCATGGAGAAGGCGTTCTACCTGCTCGAGGCTCCCGTGCTTCGCGTCTCCGGTTTCGACACCCCCTTCCCGCCGGCCGCCGTCGAAACGCACTTCCTGCCCAGCCCGGACCGCGTGCTCGAGGCCGTCGACCGCGCCCTCTCCTACTGATTCCCACTGATTCCTCGTGATCCCAGCACAGCTCCCCCGACAGTCACCTTTCCGGTCGAGAGTGCCCGTTCCGCGGGTCACCTTCGACCGGAACGGCCACTCTCGCCTCACCAATAGCAAGGAGCGCACTCGATGAGCGTGTCGAAATTCACACTGCCCGACGTCGGCGAGGGTCTCACCGAGGCCGAAATCGTGGAATGGAGGGTCGCGCCCGGCGACACCGTGTCGATCAACCAGGTGCTGGTCGAGATCGAGACCGCGAAGTCGCTGGTCGAGTTACCGTCGCCCTACGTCGGCGTGGTCGGCGAGATCCTGGTGACGCCCGGCACGACCGTCGACGTCGGAACGGTCATCATCACGATCGTGGCCGAGACCGTCACCGCCCCGGCCGGGTCGAACGAAGCGCCCGCCAATGGCGCCGGCGGCGCCGGTGAGCTGGCCGGTGCGGCAGCGGATGCCGGCTCCACCATCACGGACGAGCCGGCCGAGACGCAGGGCGCAGTTCTGGTCGGGCGCGGCGCCGCGGCCACCATGCCCACCCGGCGCAAGCGCCACGGGGTCACCCCCGTCGCCCACGAGTCGATCGCGCCGCCGCCCGTGCGCCACGAGCGCCCGGCCGCGCAGCCGTTCCCGCAGTTGCCGCGCGCGGCATCCGCTGGCCCCGTCATCGCTAAGCCGCCGATCCGCAAACTCGCGAAGGACCTCGGCGTGGACCTGTCCCTGGTCGAGGCGACCGGTCCGGTCGGCGATGTCACCCGCGAGGACGTTCTGCGGGGGGCCACCCAGGCCAGCGTTTTCCGTAACATCCAGACCCCGGAATGGCCCAGCGACCGCGAGGAGCGCATCCCGGTCAAGGGCGTGCGCAAGGCCATCGCCCAGGCCATGGTCTCCAGCGCCTTCAGCGCACCGCACGTGAGTCTCTTCGTCGACGTGGACGCCACCCGCACAATGGAGTTCGTCAAACGGCTCAAGGCCTCCACCGACTTCGCCGGCGTGCGCGTGTCGCCCATGCTGATCATGGCCAAGGCCATGATCTGGGCCGTGCGGCGTAACCCCACGGTCAACTCGGTGTTCACCGACGAGGAAGTCGTGATCAAGCACTACGTGAACCTGGGCATCGCGGCGGCCACCCCGCGCGGGCTCATCGTGCCCAATGTGAAGGAAGCGCAGGACATGAGCCTGCTCGAACTGGCCCGCGCCCTCGAGAAGCTCACGATCACCGCGCGGGACGGCAAAACCTCACCGGCGGATATGGCGAATGGCACGATCACGATCACGAACATCGGTGTCTTCGGGATGGACACCGGCACGCCCATCCTCAACTCCGGTGAGGCCGGCATCGTCGCCCTGGGCACGATCAAACCCAAGCCGTGGGTTGTCGACGGCGAGGTGCGGGTGCGCCAGGTGACGACCATCGGCGCAAGCTTCGACCACCGGGTGGTCGACGGAGATGTCGCGAGCCGCTTCCTGGCCGATGTCGCGAGCATCATCGAGGAGCCCGCGCTGCTGCTCGAGTAGGGTCGACGGTATAGGAAGCCTGGCCTCACCGGCTTTTTTGCTTCTCGGTGAGGTAAGGCTGTCCACGCTGGCGGCAGGGCATCAGCCTGTGTTCTGATGTACGGATGACGTCACTCGCCCCCGCCGCAATCGTTGGCCTCACCCCGTCCGTCGCTGTGGCGGTCGCCGATCCGAAGACCACCGAGAGCCATGCCGGCCGATTGAACTGGCTCCGGGCCGGGGTGCTCGGCGCCAACGACGGCATCGTCTCCGTCGCGGCCCTCGTCGTCGGCGTGGCCGGCGCGACGGGCTCGACCGCGGCCCTCGCAGCGGCCGGCACTGCCGGCCTCGTCGGCGGGGCCATCTCGATGGCCCTCGGCGAGTATGTCTCGGTGAGCAGCCAGAGTGACAGCCAGCGCACCCTGATCGAGAAGGAGAAGCGCGAGCTCAGCAGCGACCCCGAGGGCGAACTCGCGGAGCTCGCGCAACTCTACGAAATGCAGGGGCTGGCCCCGGCGACGGCACGGCAAGTCGCCGTGGAATTCACCGCGATCGATCCGGTGCGGGCCCATCTGCTCGCCGAGCACAACATCGCCGAAGACGACGTCGTCAGCGCCTGGCACGCCGCCTGGGTCTCGGCCGCGGCCTTCACCCTCGGCGCGCTGCTTCCGTTCCTGGCCATCCTGCTTCTGCCCGCGAGCATTCGCGTTCCGATCACGTTCGTCGCCGTGCTCATCGCCCTCGCGGCGCTCGGCATGACCGGCGCCCACCTCGGCGGCAGCCCGAAACTGCGGGCGACGATCCGGGTCGTGCTCGGCGGTGCCGCGGCACTGGTCGTCACCTTCCTGATCGGTTCCCTGCTCGGCACGTCCGGCGTAGTCTGACCTGACCTGACCTGACCTGACCTGACCTGACCTGACCTGACCTGACCTGACCTGACCTGACTTGACCCAACCCAACGCGGCGCTGTCCGGTCTTATTGGTGTTGACAATCATTATCATTAGGCGTAGCGTCGCCTGTGTGATCAAGAATCAATTCGTCCTCCCGACCCTCGCCGCCGTTGCCGCGCTGACCCTGGTCGGCTGCGCGCCGACCGGCGGTTCCGCCGCAGAAAGCGCCGCCGGCGACCTCAGGGTCGTCGCGACGACCACTCAGGTGGCGGACCTCACCCGCAGCGTCGTCGGCGACGCCGCGGGCGTGTCGGTGACCCAGCTCATCCAGCCGAACCAGAGCGCGCACAGTTACGACCCATCGGTGGCCGACCTGACGGCCCTCGGCCAGGCCGATGTGCTCGTGATCAACGGTGTCGGCCTCGAAGAGTGGCTCGACGCCGCGATCAACGCCAGCGGTTTCGACGGCGTGACCATCGACTCCGACGAGGGCATCGAGATCCAGGACATCGCGGCCGGCGCCGAGCCCGCCGACGACGAGGCCCACGCCGACGAAGGCGGAGCGACGGATGACGCCGAGCACTCCCACGAGGGCGGCAACCCGCACATCTGGACCGACGTGGCCAACGCCGAGACCATGGTCGGCACCATCGCCGCGGGACTCAGCGGCGCCCAGCCGGACCTGGCCGGGGACTTCGAGGCCAATGCGACCACGTACACCGGCCGGCTTGCCGAGCTGGACGAGTGGATCCGTACCAACATCGACGCCGTTCCGGTCGAGCAGCGTCTGCTCGTGAGCAACCACGATGCGTTCGGCTACTTCACCGAGGCCTACGGCATCACCTACGTCGGTTCCATCATCCCGAGCTTCGACGACAACGCCGAGCCCAGCGCCGCCGCGATCGACGAACTCGTCGCAGCCATCACGGCCACCGGGGTCAAGGCCGTCTTCTCCGAGGCCTCGATCAGCCCGAAGGCCGCCGACACCATCGCCAGCGAGGCCGGCGTCACCGTGTACTCGGGCGAGGACGCGCTCTACAGCGACTCCCTCGGCGCGACGGGCAGCGACGGCGCCAGCTATATTGGCTCGCAGCTGCACAACGTCGGCCTCATCCTCGAATCCTGGGGGGCGGAGCCCACTGCGGTGCCCGCAGACCTGCGATAGTTAGTCAGTGATCGAGAACCCTTCTCAAGTACGGCCGAGCGCACCCGTTGCTCTCAGGGTGGCGGGCGCCTCCTTCTCCTACGGCCAGAGCCCGGCCCTGGCCGACATCGATTTCGAGGTGCGCGCCGGCGAGGCAGTGGCGCTGATCGGGCCCAATGGGTCTGGCAAGTCCACGCTGCTCAAGGGCATCCTCGGTCTGATCCAGCGCGTGAGCGGCACCGTCGAGGTGCTGGGGGCGTCCGCGGCCCCGGCCGGCTCGATCGGCTACGTGCCGCAGGCCGACGAGATCGACCAGCAGTTTCCGGTCACGCTCGAGCAGGTCGTCATGATGGGGCGCTACCGGTCGCTGGGCTGGCTGCGCCTGCCCGGCAAGCGCGACCGCCAGGCGGTGACTCACGCGCTGGATGCGGTGGGCCTCGGGCACCGCGCGAAAACCCGCTTCGGCGAACTCTCCGGCGGCCAGCAGCAGCGGGGACTCCTGGCGCGGGCCGTGGCCGCGGGGCCCCGCCTGCTGCTGCTCGACGAGCCGTTCAACGGCCTCGACCAGCAGAACCGCGACGCGCTCGTGGGCACCGTCAAGCGCTTGAAGGAGGAAGGGGTGGCGGTGGTCGTCTCCACCCACGACCTCCAGCTCGCCCGCGAGGTCTGCGAGCAGGTGTTGCTGCTCAACGGTACCCAGGTGGCGTTCGGGCCGCGCGAATCGGTGCTGATCCTGGAAAACGTGCAACGCACGTTCCGAGAGGTCGGCGTAGAAATCGACGAGCACACCGTGGTCGTGCCCGGGCACACCGGTCACTGAAATGGACTTCCTCACCCCGCTGGTCGACGCCTTCGCCCTGCCGTTCATGACCCGGGCCCTGATCGTGCTGGGCGCGCTCAGCCTGGTGGCCGGCGTTGTCGGGGTGCTGGTCAACCTGCGGGGCCTCGAATTCATCAGCGACGGCCTCACCCACTCGGTGTTTCCCGGCATCGCGATCGGCTTCGTCTGGGGCGGCCGCGAGGGGCTGTTCGTCGGCGCGATGGGTGCCGCACTGTTCGCGGCCGTCATCCTCACCCTGATCGTGCGCCAGTCGGTGTCCTCGGATGCCGCGATCGCCATCGTCTTCACCGCCATGTTCAGCGTGGGCATAATCCTGGTTTCCCGCGAGACGAACTACGTCGGCCAGCTGGAGCAACTTCTCTTCGGCCGTCTCCTCACGGTCAGCCCGACCGAGGTCGTGCAAACCGTCGTGATCTGCATCGTGGCTCTCGGGCTGATCGGCCTCACGCTCAAGGAGGAGGTGTTCCGCGCCTTCGACCGGGTCGGTTTCGCCGCGGCCGGCTACCGCACGCTCGTGCTCGACCTGGTGCTCAACGTGGCGATCGCCCTCGTGGTCGTCGCTGCATCCAGCGCGGTCGGCAACCTGCTCGTCCTGGCCGTGCTGATCGTGCCCGGCGCCGTGGCCCGGCTCATCACCGACCGGCTGTGGCTGCTGTTCCCGCTCGCGGCTGGTTTCGCGGCCCTCGGCGCCTGGCTCGGACTCGTGCTCGGCTTCCAGGCATCCGTGCAGGCCGGCCTCGACCTGCCCAGCGGTGCCACCGTGGTGCTGGTCCTGGTCGCCGGCTATGCCGTGGTGCTGGTGGCGCGCCTCTCCATCGACGGGATGCGTCGGCTGCGTTCGTCTCACGCGCGGCCGCCGCACACTCCGCCGCCCCACTCCCCACCGACTTTCTCGAAACCGCGTCGCTCCGTCCAGCAGCGGGAAAGGCTGGGGAAGTGATGGGCTACTTCGAGAAGGCACTCCTCGCGGCCGCCGTCATCGGCGCCCTCAGCGGGCTGGTCGGATCCCTCGTCGTGCTGCGCCGCCGCACCTTCTTCGCCCAGGCCCTCACCCACGCCACCTTCCCGGGAGCCGTGGCCGCAACGATCGTGGGTGTCAGCATTCCGCTCGGGGCGGCCCTGGCGAGCATCCTGATCGTCGGCATCATGACCCTGATCGGCCGGGTGAAGCGGCAGGGCACGCAGGTGGCGTCGGGCATCCTGCTCACCGCGGGCTTCGCTCTCGGGGTGCTGCTGCAGGCCCTCAACCCGTCGCTGCCGGTGCAGGTCGATTCCTACCTGGTCGGGTCGATCCTCACCGTGACGACCGGCGACCTCGCGCTGGCCGTCGGCGTGCTCGGGGTGGCTGTGGCCGTGATCGTGCTGCTGGGCAAGGAGATCCTGTTCTCCACTTTCGACCCGAGCGGATTCCGCGCCGCCGGATTCCGGGAATGGCCGATCGAGCTGCTCACCCTCACCCTGATCACCGCCACCGTGGTCACCGCCATGCCCGCCGTCGGCGCCATCCTCGCGATCGCGCTGATCGCGGCCCCGGCCGCCGCCGCGCGCCTGGTCACGCGCACCGCCACTCAGATCCTGGTGCTCGCACCGGTGCTGGGTGCGGCCGCCGGCCTGGTCGGCGTGCTCCTGTCCCGGGCGATCGACGTGGCCGCCGGACCGGCGATCGCCCTCACCGCGGCCGCCCTCTTCCTGCTGGCCCTCGGCGGTCGCCGACTGTCCCTTGCGCGGTTACGGTTGACAGCATGAAGCGAAACACCTGGCAGCGCGAGGCCGTGCGCACCGCGCTCAGCGAGGCGGAGGGATTCGTCAGCGCCCAGGGACTTCACGCCAGCCTGCACGCCACGGGTTCGCCCATCGGCCTGGCCACGGTCTACCGGGCCTTGGCCGACCTGGCCGGCGAGAACGAGGCCGACTCGCTGCAGTCGCCCGACGGTGAGGCGCTCTACCGCGCCTGCAGCACGACCGACCACCACCACCACCTAATCTGCCGCAACTGTGGCCTCACCGTCGAGATCGAAGCGGATGCCGTGGAAACCTGGGCAAAGAACGTGGCCGGCGAGCACGGATTCACCCAGGCTGCCCACGTGGTCGACGTGTTCGGTCTCTGCGCGGCCTGCTCCGCCGCATCCGTTGACTAGCGAGTTTGCGCCGGGGGAGAGCACCGCGTAGTGTTGAACGCTGCTGCGCATATCTGTGCGTGCACTGCTGGTTCGCTGCGCTTTCGCCTGTGCGGGAGTGTTGTCGTGCCAGCCGACAAGAGATCTTGGGAAGGGCATTCGCCCTTCGGTATTGGAGGAGAACCATGGCAGCTACTTGCCAGGTGACCGGAGCCGTTCCCGGCTTCGGACACAACATTTCGCACTCGCACCGACGCACCAAGCGTCGCTTCGACCCGAACGTTCAGACCAAGAAGTACTACGTACCGTCACTTCGCCGCAACGTCACGCTGACCCTGTCCGTCAAGGGCATCAAGGTCATCGACGCACGTGGCATTGAATCGGTCGTCAAGGACCTTCTCGCCCGTGGGGAGAAAATCTAATGGCCAAGCAGCATGACGTCCGCCCGATCATCAAGCTCCGTTCGACGGCCGGCACCGGTTACACCTACGTGACCAAGAAGAACCGTCGCAACGACCCCGACCGTCTCGTGCTCAAGAAGTACGACCCCGTAGTGCGCAAGCACGTTGACTTCCGTGAGGAGCGCTAAAAATGGCGAAGAAGAGCATGATTGCCAAGAACAACCAGCGCAAGGTTATCGTCGAGCGCTACGCCGCGAAGCGCCTTGAGCTCAAGAAGGCCCTCGTTGACCCGGCCGGCACCGACGAGTCGCGTGAAGCTGCTCGCCTCGGCCTGCAGAAGCTTCCCCGCAACGCGTCGCCGGTTCGCCTGCGCAACCGCGACGCGGTTGACGGCCGTCCCCGTGGACACCTCAGCAAGTTCGGCATCTCGCGCGTTCGTTTCCGCGACATGGCTCACCGCGGCGAACTGCCCGGTATCACCAAGTCCAGCTGGTAACACCGCACCAGGCCACCTAGCCGGTCATTCGGAACTTCGGTTCTGAAACGAGAGGATGTCGATTTCGGTCGGCATCCTCTCTCTTTTTTCGCGGACAGCGGAAATGAAGCCGATCCGGGAGCCAAACGGGCTGAAAACGCCGCAAATCCGCGTAATTCCGCGGTTGTCTGCTAGATTCAACGCGGTCCAACCGGCCAAACGGAGTCGCTCCCGGAGCGTCGCCCGCAATACGTGAACACCTGTTTTTACAGACAAAGGTCCGAGGAGGACACTCAATGGCTGACAAGTCGCTGAACAAGACCGAGCTCGTTGCCAAGGTTGCCGCAGACTCTGGCCAGAGCCAGGCTGCAGTCGACAGCGTTCTGAACGCTTTCTTTGCAACTCTCGCCGACACCGTCGCGAACGACGGCAAGGTCACGATCCCGGGCTGGCTCGGAGTCGAGCGCACCGCTACCGCAGCGCGCACGGGCCGCAACCCGCAGACCGGCGAAGAGATCGCCATCGCCGCGGGCCACCGCGTCAAGCTGACCGCTGGTAGCAAGCTCAAGGCTGCCGCCAAGTAGGTCTCGCACCAAGAAGGGCAGGGCGTCGACTTCCGTCGGCGCCCTGCTTTCGTGTGTGGGCGTCGTGCCGAGCCCCTCGTGCAGCGTGCGTCCATCAGGCACGGTTAGGCTGAGTCAGTGCCTCGTCTCGTGCGTATCTCCGGTCCGGCAGCGCTCCTGCTGGTCGCAACGTTGGCGACGCTCATCGCGCTGGCCTACGGCGGCGGCGCGGCGGCGCAGCTGCTGGCTGATCCGGGACCGATCGTGCGGTGGGGCCTCCCGCTGGCCAAGCTGCTCGTCAACCTCAGCGCTGCGGGCACCATCGGGGCCCTCGTGCTCACCCTCTTCGCCCTGAGCCCCCGGGAGCCCGAGTACAACGCGGCCCTCGATTTCGCCGCCGGGTCCGCCGCCGTCTTCACCGTGGCATCCGCCCTCACCGGCTTCTTCACGTTCCTGCAGGTGACGACCATCCCGCTCAGCTTCGATGACAGGTTCAGCGCCACCGCCGGTCAGTTCTTCAGCGAGATCGAGATCGGCCAGGCCTGGCTGATCACCACCCTGATCGCTGCCTTCGTCACCGTGCTGTGCTTCGCGGTGCGTTCCCTGACCGGGCTCTTTTTCGTCACGCTCCTGGCCGTGGGCGCCCTGGTGCCCATGGCGCTGCAGGGGCACGCGGCCGGCGCCGAGGGGCACGACGTGGCCATCACCGCCCTGGGTCTGCACCTGGTCTTCGCCGCGGTCTGGCTGGGTGGGCTGCTCACGGTCATCGTGCTGCGCCAGCAGCTGGCCGGCGGTCGGATCGACCCGGTCATCGCGCGCTACTCCTCGCTCGCACTGGTCTCCTTCATCGTCGTCGCGGCGTCCGGGTACGTCGGCGCCGAACTGCGGTTGGGCGCCTGGGACGAGTTACTCTCGCCCTACGGCATCCTCGTTCTGGTCAAAGTCTTCGCCCTCACTGCGCTCGGCGCTTTCGGCGTGCTGCAGCGCCGGTTCCTGATCGGGCGGATGCTGCGGAGCACCCCCGCAGACGCCCGGGCCCCCGCACCCCGCCGGGGAGTCTGGTTCTGGTGGCTCGTCGTGACGGAACTGGCCTTCATGGGGCTCGCCTCCGGCGCCGCAGCCGCCCTAGCCAAGACCGCGACGCCGGTGGAGCAGATCACGGCGACGGAGATCCCCACCTCGACGCCCGCGCAGATCCTGACCGGTGAACTTCTGCCGCCGCCGCTCACCTTCAGCCGCTACTTCACCGAGTGGGACTTCGACCTGGCCTGGGTGCTGTTCTGCGCGTTCGGCATCTTTTTCTACCTGGCCGGTGTGCGCCGCCTGGCCCGCCGCGGCGACACGTGGCCCGTCTTCCGCACGGTGCTCTGGGTGACCGGCATGCTGATCCTGTTCTACATCACCAACGGTGGCGCCAACCTCTACGCGAAGTACCTCTTCTCCTCCCACATGCTCATGCACATGGCCCTGACCATGCTGGTCCCTGTGTTCCTGGTGCCCGGGGCGCCGATCACCCTCGCGGCGCGCGCCATCACCAAGCGGCAGGACGACAGCCGGGGCCCGCGCGAGTGGATTCTGCTGGCTGTGCATTCGAAGTACGCGGGTGTCTTGTCGAATCCGCTGGTCGCGGCCGGGCTTTTCGCCGGCTCGCTCTGGGTGTTCTACTACTCGTCGCTGTTCAGCTGGGCAACGACCGACCACATCGGCCACGAGTGGATGATTGTGCACTTCCTGATCACCGGCTACCTGTTCGTGCAGTCACTGATCGGAATCGACCCGGTGCCCTACCGCCTGCCCTACGCCGGCCGCCTACTGCTGCTGCTCGGCACGATGGCGTTCCACGCCTTCTTCGGCGTGACCATGATGACGGGGACCGGGCTGCTCCTCGCCGACTGGTACGGGGCCATGGGCCGCGACTGGGGGCTCAGCGGCATCGAGGACCAGCAGATGGGCGGCGGCATCGCCTGGAGCGTCGGCGAGATCCCGACCATCGCCCTGGCCATCGCCGTGGCCATTCAGTGGAGCCGCAGCGACGAGAAGGAGACCCGCCGCAAGGACCGCAACGCGGCACGCACAGGCGATGCCGAACTGAACCAGTACAACGCCGGGCTGGCCCGCCTAGCCGAGCACGACCGCGTCGAATAACCCGAGGGTCAGCGCAGCTGGAGGGCGAGCGATCCGTCCGGGTTCACGGTCACGCTGATCGCGACCGCGAAGGAGACGTCCTCGTCCCGCACCTCGATCTCGCCGTCGAAGAGTGACTGCACCTCAACCACGATGTGCGCCTGACCCTCGGTGTCGGGCATCTCGAACGTGGTGTCGCCGGCCGCGAGGGTGACCGGGGGATACTCGGCGATCGACCAGATCGGGTCGTCCCGCACCCGGTCGTTGATCTCGATGCCGAACGGGCAGTTCGAGGGCTGCAACACCTGTTGCGTGGTGCAATCGTCGAGGAAACGGTCCAGCTCGGCCTGGACCTGGCCGATGAATTGGGCGTTGGGCTGGGCGTCGACCGTGACATCCGTCACCCCGGACACGACGACCGGCACCGTCTGCGGGGCCGCGTCGAGCAGGGTGGAGGTGTGCTCGAACGTGTACTGGGCGGGTGCGAAGGCCAGGTAGGCCGCCTGGTTCGAGAACGCTGCCGGTGCGTCGTCGTCGGCGGCGTGCGCACGTGTGTCGAGGGTCAGTTTGTTCACCGAGAACGTGGACTGGTGCAGCACGTTCACGCGCAGCACGGCCAGGGGACTGGTCGTGAAGCGCCAGCTGTCGAAAACGCCGAAGAACGAGCCGGCACTCTCCACCTGGAAGGTCATCGTCGCGGGTGTGCCGTTGAGGCGGAACCCGTATTCGATCGTGTGCCGCCCGTCGGCCGACTCGTCGTCACCGGTCAGACGGATGTCGGTGAGCTCCCCCAGCACGGAGTTCCGCAGCAGGGTGTCCGGCAGGTCCTTCGGAAGCGCGGCCGCCTCGAGCTCGGCAGCCGTAGGCCTGACCCCCGGGAGCAGCAGCGCACTGGCGGTGTCCTGGCGAGCCAGGGCGCCGAGATACTGCCCCACGAAGCTGCCGGCGCTGTAGAGGTCACGGTTGAGCGACCCGATGGTCGCGACCAGACCGGCGCCGAGAAGGGCGGCGATGACGACCACGGCCGCGATGGCGCGCCGCTGGTTACGCCGGCGCCTGCCGTCCTGGTTGCTCACCCCCACATCCTACGGGGCCGGTTCTCCACCGACCCGCAGACCGCGGACGACTCGTGCAGCCGGGGCGGATACAGTGGTATGTCCCGTCCGTACCTCGTCGAAAGCGCCCCCGTGTCTGAGATTCCGCTGTCTCGCGAGCAGGCCGAAGTGTTCCAGGCGATTGAGGGAACCCGGCAGAACGTGTTCGTCACCGGGCGCGCCGGCACCGGCAAGTCAACGCTGCTCAATCACCTCTCTTGGAACACGAGCAAGCAGATCGTGATCGCCGCTCCCACCGGTGTGGCGGCACTCAACGTGGGCGGCCAGACCATCCACTCCCTGTTCCGCCTGCCGATCGGCGTGATCGCCGACAACGCGATCGACCAGTCGGATCAGGTGCGCAAACTGCTCAACACGATCGACACGGTCGTCATCGACGAGGTGTCGATGGTCAACGCCGACCTGATGGATGCGATCGACCGCAGCCTGCGCCAGGCGCGGCAGCGACCGCACGACACGTTCGGCGGCGCGCAGATCGTGCTCTTCGGCGACCCCTACCAGCTGGCCCCGGTGCCCGGGGATTCTGACGAGCGCGCTTACTTCGCGGACACCTACCGGTCGATGTGGTTCTTCGACGCGAAGGTGTGGCAGGGCGCGGACCTGCGCATTTTCGAGCTCACCGAGGTGCACCGCCAGCGCGACGCGGACTTCAAGCACATGCTCAACGCGGTGCGGCACGGGCAGGTCACGGCCGAGATCGGCGGTGCTCTCAACGCCGCGGGCGCCCGAACCCCGCCGAGCGAAGGCGTGATCACGCTGGCCACCCGCAACGATTCCGTGAACCGCATCAATGCATCCGCTCTCAAACGGCTCGCCGGCAAGGCGCGCACGGCCAAGGCCGACGTCACGGGCGACTTCGGCGGGCGCACGTTCCCGGCCGATGAGGTGCTCGAGTTGAAGGTCGGGGCGCAGGTCATGTTCCTGCGCAACGATTCCAACCAGGATGGCGGCCCGCGCTGGGTGAATGGCAGCATCGGCACCGTCACCCGGGTCGACTCGACGGTGTACGTCGACATCGACGGCGAAACGCACGAGGTCGAACCGGCCGTGTGGGAGAAGTTCAAGTACACCTACAACCCGACCACCAAGAAGCTGCGCAAAGACGTTGTGGCCGAGTTCACCCAATTCCCGCTGCGGCTCGCGTGGGCGGTCACCATCCACAAGTCGCAGGGGGCCACCTATGAGCGGGCGGTCGTCGACCTCGGCGCGCGCGTGTTCAGCCCTGGCCAGACCTACGTGGCCCTCAGCCGGCTGACCAGCCTGGACGGCCTCTATCTGACCCGCCCCCTGCGCCCGAGCGACATGATCGTGGACGAGAACGTGCAACGCTTCATGCGCGGTCCGCGGCCGACCGGGACCCTCCGCCCGGTCACGCCCGCGGACTGACTAGCCCGCGCTCGCCGCGACCTCCGCGCTGCCCCGCATGCGCGGCGCTGCCCCGCTGCCCCGCTGCCCCGCCCGCCGCCTCTCCCGCCGACAACCCGAACGAATTCGACGGAGATTTTGCCGGAAACGGTGCAAAACCGGTCTGAATCGTGTCTGTAGCCCAAAATCTCCGTCGAATTCGTAAGGGCGGGAGCCGGGCGGGAGCCGGGCGACAGCCGGCAGCAACGCGGTGCGGGCGGGCGGAGGCGTGGGTACACTCCCTCGTGCAGGGGCGCCCTGCGCGGACCGCGACGCGACGGGGGTCAGGCGATGAAGGTCAGCCAGGGAAGCCAGGGAAACCAGGCACCAACCGACCCCGCACCAACCAGCCCGCCGCCTCTTCACGCGCGCCCGCGCCACCACCGCGTGCCCGCGCTCGTTCTGGGTGCCACCCTGGTGCTGACGGCGTGCACGGCGGCGACGGATGCCTCCCCGCACGCTCGCGGGCAGGCGGCGGCCCCGTTCTCGGCCGCGGTCGCGGCCCGGCTGGAGGCCGTGCTGGCGGAGGCGACGACCCTGTCCGGTTCCACCGGCGCCATTGCCGGGGTCTGGGCTCCCTGGGCCGGCACCTGGGTCGTGTCGCCCGGCAACGTTTCCACGACGTCGCCCGGCGCGCTCACCCCGGAGATGCCATTCCGGATCGGCACCAACACCACGGCGCTGACCTGTACTGTGCTGCTCCGACTCGTCGATGAAGAGCGGGTGCGCCTCGACGATCCGGTGTCCGACTACCTACCCCGGGTAGTGGGGTTGGACGGGATCACCCTCGCGCAGCTCTGCCGCAACACGTCCGGCCTGGCCGATCACACCGCTCTGCTGGCTCCGCGGATCGTGGCGAACCCCACCCGCCGGTGGTCGGCGCGCGAGATCATCGCGAGCGGCACGGGGGCTCCGCGGGTGGCGCTGCCCGGCGGAACCTGGTCCCCGTCGGACACCGGGGTCGTGCTGCTCGGCCTCGCCCTGCAGCAGGCAACCGGACGCGACTGGCCGTGGCTGTACCGGCACTACGTGTTCGAACCGCTGGGCATGACGAACACCGGCCTGCCGTCACCGGGCGAGCTGGCGGTCCCGGGGCCGAGTCCCCGCGGCTATGCCACGTCGCTCGATCCGGCCGGTGCCGCCCGCTGTGGCAGCGTGATCGACGTGACCGAGCTGTCACCGTCGGTGGGCGGGGTGGCCGCGGGCGCCGTCTCGAACCTCGAGGACGTGAAAATCTGGGTGCAGGCGCTGGCCTCGGGGACGCTGCTGTCGGAGGAGTCGACGGATGCGCAGTGGGCCCCGGTCCTGCCTGG
Source organism: Cryobacterium sinapicolor (assembly GCF_004403465.1). Classification (GTDB taxonomy): domain Bacteria; phylum Actinomycetota; class Actinomycetes; order Actinomycetales; family Microbacteriaceae; genus Cryobacterium; species Cryobacterium sinapicolor. The sequence continues at coordinate 80,591 of NZ_SOGQ01000015.1, forward strand.
CGCCGGAGCGCCGTCGTGGCAGCAGCACGGCCTCGGGGTCGAACAATTCGGCCCGCTGCGCGGTCAGTCCGGGGAGATCCCCGGGTTCATCTCGGCGGCGATGGCCGACCCGGTCAGCGGGCTCACGGTGGTGGTCGCCTTCAACAACTCGACCGCCGGCCGCGGATTCGCCGAGGTTGTCGCCCGCCGGCTTGCCGCCGTCGCCGGCGCCGCGCCCACGGCAGGGGCTGTGCCGGCACCCCGGCCGGATCTGCCCTGGACCGAGGCGCAGGTTGCGGCGGAGATGCGGGCTGCCGCCGTCTGCGAGTCGACGCGGCTGGAGCAGCCGGCGACCGCCGGATAGGATCGCCCAATGGGAATCAGCGCAGACACCAAAGACTGGACCTGGGTGCTGGCGCGCCCCTGCCCGGAGTGCGGTTTCGCCGCCGCCGACGTGGATTTCGCGCTCATCCCGCGTCTGGTTCGCGAGAACGCGGACCGCTGGCAGCCGGTGCTGCAGCGAACGGATGTCGCGACGCGCCCAGACGACCAGACCTGGTCGGCCTTGGAGTATGCCGCCCATGTTCGCGACGTGTTCCGCAACTTCGACAAGCGCCTGGCCCTCATGCTCGTCGAGGATGACCCGGCTTTCCCGAACTGGGACCAGGACGCCACAGCAGTCAGCGAGCGGTACAACGAGCAGGAGCCGGCGGTCGTGGCCCGCGAACTCGCCGAGGCCGCGGCATCCGTCGCCGACGCCTTCGCCGCCGTGCAGCCCGCTGAGCAGAGGCGAACCGGCCGCCGCAGTGACGGTGCCCGCTTCACCGTCACCACGATGGGGCAGTACTTCGTGCACGACCCGGTGCATCATCTGCACGACGTCGCCGGCGACTGACACCCCCGGCGACTGACGCCCCCGGCGCTGAGGCGCAAGGACGCAGGCACAAAGGCTCAGGCTCGGGGAGGCCTCACGCCCCAGCAGAAACAAAAAAGCACGAACGAACGGGCGCACCCCCCAATAGTGCGCCCGTTCGTTCGTGCCTGTCGTGCTTGTCGTGCTGCCGTGACTTAGGCGCGGCTGCGACGTCCCGTGAGAGCGCCGTAGATCACGAGAACGATGACGGAACCAGCGATGGCGAGAAGCCAAGTCGAGATGTCGAAGAAGTTCTCGAGTCCGGTGCCGAAGATGACCGAGCCGAGGAAACCACCGAGGAACGCGCCGAGAACGCCAAGGATCAGGGTGATGACCCAGCCGCCGCCCTGGCTGCCCGGCAGGATGGCCTTTGCGATTGCGCCGGCGATGAGTCCGAGAATGAGGAATCCGATGAAGCCCATAATTTGTCCTTGCGTCTTTCTGTTTGGTTGTGTGCTGGGGGGTGTAAGTGTTGGTGAGGGGAGGTGAAGTGCCGAACTAGTCCGGCTGTGAGCCTGAGCCTGAGCCTGCGTCTGCGTCTGCGTCTGCGTCTGCATCGGCGTCATTCGTCGACTGGTGCACATCCTTGACGATCACGTCCACCGCTGTGACCTGCATGCCGACGATCGTCTCGATCCCCGTCTCGACCGCGTTGCGCACCTCGCCCGCGACCTTCTGCAGTTCGTGCGGGTACTCGACGACGATGGAAATGGTCACGGATGCTGTGTCGCCTTCGGTCGTGACGCTCACCCCGGGGGAGAGGTCGGCACCGCTGAGGGCTTCCCGGATTGCTCCGAGTGCCCGCGCTGCGCTGCCACCGAGTGCGTAGACGCCCGGAACCTCGCGTGCCGCGATACCGGCGACCTTCGCGACGACGCCATCGGCAATGACGGTCTTTCCTGGTCCGGACAGAGGTTCGGACTCAAGAGTGGGGGTGCTTTGGTTAGCGATGGCGTGCTCCAATCCGTCGTGGCGCGCGATACGAGCCAGCCGACACTAGTAGGACGTGGGCCGACACGATTTCGTCACGCGATTGCATAATAAAAATTCTACGCGGCAGTCCCACGGATCGAAGCTCACGCCGAAACCTCGAACACGACGGTTGTCGTGTGGCTCTGGCCGGGTTCCAGGCGCACCTGATCCCGGCGGACGTTGGCGGTTTCCACGCAGACCATTCCGGTCCACTCGTCGTCGCCGAAGTCGCTCATCCTGGCGGCCTTGCCGATCCAGGGGTTCCACACCACGGTGCTGTCCGATTCGTCGGATTCGATCGTGACGGTGCGGCCGTCCGGGTCGGCCACGGTGGCGCTGCCTCGGCTGCCCAGATACAGTCGGTCCGTCTCGGTGGCGAAGCCGACGGGGCTGTTCTCCGCGGGCTCGGTGAGGCCGGTCAGCTGGTCCAGGAACGCGGTGCCCTGCAGCCCGGAAACCGTCGTGCCGCGCACATCGCTCACCCGCAGATAGGTGTGTAGTGCCTCTTCGTACTCGATCGCATCCGCCTCCCGGTTGGTCACCTGCAGGGCGAGGGACAGACGGGCACCCACCGTGACCGTGTAGCGGGCTTCGAAGTGGTGCGGCCAGGCCGACGCGCGCGTGGCGGGAGTGTCGGTGAGGAGGAAGGTCAGCACGACGTCGTCGTCGACTTCGTGGGCGTCCACGAGTCCCCACTCGCTCAGGCGGGCGAAACCGTGCGCCGACGCGGCCGGGTCGACCGTGTTCGCGCCGAACCAGGGGAAGCAGATCGGCACGCCGCCGCGGATCGCGGTGGCGGTCTCGAACCTGCTCGCCTTGCTCAGGAAGAGCACGGGCCGCCCGCCCGCGGGGATGAAGTCGGTGACCTGGGCGCCGTGCAGGTAGATCTCGGCGGAGCCGGCGCGGCCGGCCACCCGCACCACGGCGAGGCCGCCTGCCCCCTCTCCGATTCGAACGGATGCGGGCAGTGACGTGGGTGCAGCGCTGACGGAAGACATGAATCCATTTTCGCGCTTCCGGCGGCTGACGTGACTCCTGGAGCCGTGTCAGCCGCCTCGTGAACCGGTCAGTCCCGCAGGTACTGCTCCAGGCACGGCACCTTCAGCAGGGCGAGTGCGCGCTTCTCGATCTGGCGCACCCGTTCCCGGGTCACGCCCTGCACGACCGCGATCTGGTCCAGGGTCTGGGGCGCCCCCCCGTCGAGACCGAAGCGGGACATCAGGATGGACCGTTCGCGCGGGGGCAGGGCGCTCATATAGAAGGTGATGTCCGAAGCCCTCATGGTCAACACGGCGTGCTCCTCGGGCTGGGGCAGGTCGTCGTCGATGATCAGCTCGGAGATGTCGCCGAGACCATCGCCGACCGGGGACTGCAGGGACATCGGCTCGTTGTCGTAGCGCAGCAGCCGCATGATGTCGATCGGCAGGATCTGCGAGGCCTCCGACAGTTCCGCGATCGTGGGTTCGCGGTCGAGGGTGCTGGTGAGGTCGCGGCGGATGCGCTTGATCTTGTTGAGTTTCTCCGCGGTGTGTACGGGGATGCGGATCATGCGGGATTTGTCGGCCATGCCGCGGTGGATGGCTTGGCGGATCCACCAGGTGGCGTAGGTGGAGAATTTGTAGCCGGTCATGAAGTCGTATTTCTCGACGGCGCGGACGAGGCCGATGTTGCCGTCTTGGACGAGGTCCATGATGGGCATGCCTCGGCCGGAGTAGTGCTTGGCGATGCTGACCACCAGGCGCAGATTCGCTTCGATGAAGTGGTTCTTCGCCCGGCGGCCGTCGTGGGCCAGCCAGGCCAGCTCGCGGAGAAGCGAGGGGTCAATCTCGCCCTGCTCGCTGCGCTGCTCGGCGAACAGGCCGACTTCGATGCGTCTGGCCAGGTCGACCTCGTCCTCGGCGGTGAGGAGGGAGACGGCTCCGATCTTTCTCAGGTAGTCGCCGAACGCATCCGTCGCTGCGCGGTTATAGGTGGCAACGGATGATGCATGTGCGGTAATGGTCATGGGTTCCTCCAGTTCGGGCTGGAACATTAGTACACAGCCAGGGGGAGACCGCGTCGAGGGCCTTGACTCGGGCCTGCAGAAACCGAATAATGCTCGGGAATGAATCAGCCGTGTGCGGCGACGTAGCTGATCAGGTCGTTCACCGTCGTGACAACCGTGTAATCGTGCTTTGAGGTGTCGACGCCCGTCGCCTTGTGGATCGTCTGGATCAGCCGCAGGAAGCCCAACGAGTCGAGTTCCAGATCCTGGCGCAGTCGCGCGCCCTCGTCGAGATCGTCGGTGTCGACATCCGGCGCCACCAGATGGATCGCCGCGTACACAGCTGCCCGCGCCTCCAGTTCGGTCATCGGTCGCGAATCGTCGTGGGGATGGTGGGCCAGCGTGTCGAGGCCTCGGTTCCTGCCGTCATGCAGCCCATGAAACCCCCGCGGGCGCGTGGGGCATAGGGTATCGCCATGGCCTCCTTTGAGCGGATTGTCGACGAGGGCCTGCTCATCGCGCTCTCCGCGGTGCGCATGGCCGTGAAGAACCACATCATCGTGGGTGCGCTGCGCGAGCACCGCGATTTCGCTGGGGCCGATTACACCGCGGCCACCCGCTCCGAGCTGACCCGGCAGGCGACGCACAACGAGGAAGACGCCGAACGTGTCGGCCGGCAGCGAAAAGCCGTGGGCCGGCAGCGGAGCGCGTTCGACATCACCGACGATGACCGGCTGGAGGTGCGCCAATTGGCTCTGCGACGCCGGGTGCACCTGAAGCTCGCCGGTGCACTGCGGGCCGTGGCCCGGGACGACGAGCAGGTCGCCGACCTGCTCGAGCGGGCCCGCACGGATGCCAGTGAGGAGATCGGCGCCGCGCTCGCCAACAGGCTGGTCGAACAGGTCGTCGACAGCCGGGAGCCCGATTACGCCCAGCGACGGGCGGAACGGATGCGGGCCCTGGTGAGCACCGATCTGGCGGCGCTACTGGAGAGCCGTCGGTCCAGGTCGAGGGGCTAGGCCTTCTTCACCACGCTGGACTTGAGCTGCATGGAGCCGAACCCGTCGACCTTGCAGTCGATGTCGTGGTCGCCCACACCATCCACCAGGCGGATGTTGCGTACCTTCGTGCCCACCTTGATGGCCGTGGCGCTGCCCTTGACCTTGAGATCCTTGATGATGGTCACGGTGTCACCGTCGGCGAGCACGGTGCCGAAGGCATCCGTGATGGTGCTGTTCTCGGCCGCCGGGGCCTCGTCGGCCGGTTCGTTGCTCCACTCGTGCGCGCAGATCGGGCAGACCAGGAGCGAACCCATCTCGTAGGCGTATTCGCTGGAGCATTCGGGGCACAGCGGCAGGGCGTCGGTCATTTCCCTATCGTACGTCCGCCTCAGGCGTGCATCTCGGTCTTCTGAATCTGCCACTCGAGGTCGTCCGGGGCCAGGTTGGCGTTCTTGAAGGCATCCGTCAGCGGCAGCTGAAGGCGCAGGTCGGTGCCGAGGCACAGGGCTGCGGTGCCGGAACGCAGCTTGAAGTCGAGCACGTGGCCGCCGGCCGTGCGGTCGTCGGTGACGAAGTGAGTGTGACAGCCGGGAACGCCGATGCCCTGCTCGTAGAGCGGGGTGCGGAAGCCGGCCACGACGCCGGAGACGTTATGCAGTTCGATGATCGCGTCCTCGTCGGTGGCCTCCACCATGGGGCGGTAGGGCTTCTCCTGCTTGACGACCGTGCGCATCTTGATCCACTCGAAGTCGCCGTCGATGCGCAGGGCGTACATGTAGTTCTGCGATGCAGTCATCTTGTCGATGAACGTCGACGCCTCGGTGCGCACGATGTTTTGCGGCAGCGTGCTCTCGATGTGAGGGACGAAGTTCGTGACGACGGCGTAAGGCGTGTACGCGCCCAGGTCGGCCTTCGATACTCCGCCGTCGGCCCGCAGCTGATAGCAGGTGCCGTCGATGATCAGCATTTCGCCGTCGAGTCCGTTGAACGTACCGATGCCGAAGCTGCCGCGGCTGAGCAGGTCGGCTACGGTCATCTCGTCTTCATAGACGCCGTCGAGCAGCGCGCTCATCAGGCTCGTCTGGAAGATTTCGTGTCGGGTGACAGTGGATTTGCTCATTGCAATACATCGCTTTCCAGATCGGCCATCAGGTCATCTCTATTGTTGCGGTAGTCGACGTGCACGTCGATGATGCTTGGGCCCGGCTCGGCCAGGGCTTGCGCAAGGATGCCCGCGAAGTCGTCGAGGTGCGTGACCCGGTGGCCGTGGGCGCCGAATGATTCGGCGTAGGCGACGGCGTCGTAGTCGCCCAGCTGAACGCCGGAGGTGCGCCCGTACTTGCCCATCTGCTGGAAGGCCACCATGTCGTAGGTGCCGTCGTTGAAGATGATGTGCGTGAACGTGGAGCCGAGCCGCACGGCCGTCTCCAGCTCCATTGCGGAGTAGAGGAAACCGCCGTCGCCCGACACGGACACGACCGGGGTGCCCGGACGCACCAGCGTCGCGGCGATCGCCCAGGGCAGCGCCACGCCCAGTGTCTGCTGACCGTTCGAGAACAGCAGGGTGCGCGGGTGGTAGGTGCGGAAGTGCCGGGCCATGTAGATGTAGTGGGAGCCGACGTCGCAGAGCACCGTCGTGTCATCCGGGAGCAGCTCGCGCATCATCAGGGTGAGGTCGGCCGGGTGCACGCCCTCGGACTCGTCCCGGCGACCGGTGGGCTGGTCGGCGTGCGCGAGGCGGGCGCGCTGCTCGGCGACCTCGGTCGCGGCGGCGGCCGGCATGGTCAGACCTTCGATCTGGCGGGCGAGGGCGTCGAGGGTCTCGGCGACGTCGCCGCGCAGTTCGATGGTGGGGCGGTAGTAGTCGTCGAGGTCGGCGGAGAGCTCGTCGAGGTGGATGATCACACGCAGGTGATCCTTGTTCCATTTCGACGGCTCGTACTCGACGAAGTCGTAGCCGACGGTCAGGATCACGTCGGCCTTGTGCAGAAGGATGTCCCCGGGCTGGTTGCGGAACAGGCCCACGCGTCCGAGGTAGTGCTCTTCGAGCTCGTGCGAGATGACTCCCGCGGCCTGGAACGTCTCGACGACGGGCAGCCCGGCCACGCCCAGCAGGCGGTGCAGCGCCTCGACGGCCCGGTCCGAACCGGAACGGGCACCGGCGAGGATGACCGGGAACTTCGCATCCTTCAACAGGGTGGCAGCGCGCTGCACGCTCTCGGTGGGTGCGGCGCCGAGCTGCGGCACCCAGTGCGGATGTTTCATCGACACGGTCGTCGAGTCGGTGAGCACGTCGTAGGGGAGCACGACAGCGGCGGCGCCCTTGGGCTCCTGGGTTGCCTCGCGGAACGCATTCGCGATGGCCTCCGGCACGTTGTCGGCGACACTGACCTCTCCGGCGGACTTGGTCACGGCGGACAGCATGCCCACGGCATCCATGGTCTGGTGCGTGCGCTTCAATCGGTCTGCACGCGGGACCGCGCCGCACAGGGCGACCACCGGGTCACCCTCGGTCGTCGCCGTCAGGAGGCCCGTCGCGAGGTTGGAGGTGCCCGGACCGCTCGTCACCAGGACGACGCCGGGCTCGCCGCTCAGTCGCCCGACGGCTGCGGCCATGAACGCCGCATTCTGTTCGTGGCGCACCACGATCACCTCGGGCCCGTCGTCGACGAGAGCGTCGTAGACGGGGTCGATCTTGGCGCCGGGAACGCCGAAGACCCACTGCACGCCGTAGGCCTTCAGGCACTCGACCACGCGTTGGGCGGAGCGGGTGGATGACACGGGGGTGCCGGCGTCCTGGCGTGCAAGCGTGACCTCGGACGTGTTGTCGTCGCTCTGAACAGATGAAGTGGTGGTCATTCGGATGCCTCCCGGCTCGCCGTGCTGAATCGGCCTCCCCTCAATCCTCGTTGCTCGTTCAATAAGAAACAACGCCGAGTGGCGATGCAAACGATCTGCCAATGAGATGCTTAGGCCCATGGACCTGAGACATCTCGAATTCTTCAGTGCCGTCGCCGGCGAGCTGAGCTTTACCCGCGCCGCGGACCGGCTCACCATCGCCCAATCCGCCGTCTCGGCCGGTATCCGCTCGCTCGAAAGCGAACTGGGTGTCGAACTGTTCGATCGCAGCCGCCGCCAGATCAGGCTCACTACGACTGGCGAAGTGCTGCTGCCGAGGGTGCGCGACGCCCTCGACGCCGTGAACGAGGTGCGCGATGCCGCCCAGGAGACCACCCGCGCCATCACCGGGTCCATCGTGATCGGGCTGATGACCTCGGTCACGCTCGTCAATGTGCCCCGGCTGCTCGGTCTCTTCCGCGCCGGCCACCCGGGCGTCGGCGTGCGGCTGCGCGCGGCCCGGCGGGGGTCGGCCGGGCTGGTGGACGAGCTGGTCTCGGGCGAACTCGACCTGGCCTTCCTCGCGCTCAGCGGGCCGGCGCCGACCGCGCTCCTAGCCGTGCCGATCGCTTCGTCGCCGATGGTGCTGGTGGTGCCGAAGGGTCACCGCCTCGCCCAGGCGCAGGCCGTGGAACTAGGAGACCTGGTGCCGGAGGAGTTCATCGATCTGCCGCCCGGCTACGCCAGCCGCCGGATCGTGGACGATGCCTTCACCGCCGCGGGCCTCGAGCGGCGGGTCATGATCGAGGTCTCCGACATCGGAACGGCCGCCGAATACGTGTCCAATGGACTCGGCGTGGCCCTGCTGCCCGAATTCACGGCCCAGGATGCTCTGGGCGTGCACCGGCTGCCCGTGGCGAACCTGCCCAACTTCACCGTTTACCTGGCGGCATCGCGCAAGCGGCGTGCGTCGGCCGCGGTGCGCGCGTTCGTCGAGCTCGCGCTCGCCGCCGATGAGGCGCAGGGCAGTCCTGCCGCGCACCCAAGTTCACTCCGACCTCGGGAACGCCCGGGCTCACGCTACTAGCGATCGAGCCCCGCCATGCGTTCCAGTGCGGCCCGCATGATCATCTGGGCCGGGTCGCCGATCACGTGATTGTTCAGGTAGAGGCTCTCCGCCCACGACAGGACCTCTGCTTTGGTGAGCCCGACGGCAGCCCAGTCCACGCCCGCCTCCGCGCGCGCTTTCGGCTCCCCGGTCTTCGGGTGCAGCCACACCCGGGCGATCGGGATGTCCGGATCCTCGTGTTCGGGGTTCCACAGGAGCGCGATCGGGTGATCGGGCCCGTCGAGATGCTCGTCGGCGATGTGGCCGGAGCCGAGCCAAGGGAGCATCAGCTGCTCGCCTTCCAGCTCCACGTCGAGGATTTCGAGCGGGACCGGCCCGTAGTCGCGGGAGTACACCGGCAGCCCCACATGATGCCATTCGGCGGCCTCGTCCGCGTCTTCCAGCAGATCCGGGAGGCGCGGGGCGACGTGCAACACGAAGCCGGTCGCCCAGTCGACGAGGGCCTGGGTGTCGGCGGCCGGCCACGGGCTGTCGTCGCTCGAGGAGCCGTCGGCGTGGTGGAAGTGGTACTCGACGCCCTCTTCCAGGATATCCAGGTGGAACTCTCCGTCGTCGAAGCCGAGGAATATGCCGGCGACCTGCTCCTCGTCATCCCAATCGGCGTCGAACTCCGGGTGCCGGAAGCGTGGCGGCAGCGGGGGGATGTCCAGGGGCAACACGCCGAGGTCGAGAACAACCCGCAGCACGGAGTTGGGCATACGCAGTGTCGGGTCGGTCATGGTTCCGACGATACCGGAGGCCGCCGACGCGGCACATCATTCGGCCAGGGAGGTAAGGGAGAGCGGATGACGGGAATCGAACCCGCGCTATCAGCTTGGGAAGCTGAAGTTCTACCATTGAACTACATCCGCATGTCCGTCGAGCGGGCAAGCCCGCACCGGAAGTGCCAGCATATCAAGTCCGCGCCGTTAGGCTGGACCCGTGCTGCTCTCGGATCGCGATATCAAGGCTGAAATCAACGCGGAACGAATTCGTCTGGAGCCGTACCAGGCCGACATGATCCAGCCGTCCAGCATTGACGTGCGACTCGACGGCTTCTTCCGCCTTTTCGACAACCACAAGTACCCCTATATTGATCCGGCTGAAGACCAGCCCGATCTCACCCGGTTGATCGAGACCGCCGCGGGCGAACCGTTCATCCTGCACCCCGGCGAGTTTGTGCTCGGGTCCACCTATGAAAAGGTCACCCTGCCCGACGACGTCGCCGCGCGCCTGGAGGGCAAGAGCTCGCTCGGCCGGCTCGGCCTGCTCACGCACTCGACCGCCGGGTTCATCGACCCCGGCTTCACCGGCCACGTGACGCTCGAGCTGAGCAACGTCGCCACCCTGCCGATCAAGCTGTGGCCCGGCATGAAGATCGGGCAGCTTTGCTTCTTCCGGTTGAGCTCGCCGGCCGAGCGCCCCTACGGCTCGAGCGAATACAGCTCCCGCTACCAGGGCCAGCGCGGGCCGACCGCGTCGAGGTCGTTCCAGAACTTCCACTGCACGGATGTGCGGGGAGCGCCTGAGGTCTCCTAGTCGAGTGCGCCCCGCCGTGAGCGTTGAACGAATACGACGGACATTTTACGCAAAACGGTCCTAAAACCCCGAAGAGAGCGCTTCCAGGCGAGAATCTCCGTCGAATTGGTTCGACGACGGGCTTGACTACCGCGGGCGGGCGGTCTCCACGGGCGCGACCACCGGGCCCGAGTAACCCGGTTCACACGGATGCAACACGCGCCCGGTAAAATCGGGCCATGACCACATCCGTGCCCAGCCTTGCCGAGGCGCTCGTCGCGCCGGGACCGACGCCCGAGTACCCGGGACGGATGCGCCGGTTCGGCCAGCTGGTCGGCGCCTGGGCGGCCACGGGGTCCCGCCTCGACGAGGCGTCCGGCGAATGGACCGGGCGTGAATTCACCTGGATCGTCGACTTCGTACTCGACGGGCGCGCGGTGCAAGACGTCGAGGTCATCCCGAGCGAGTCGCACCCGTCAGGATTCGAGACCGTCGCCACGGCCCTGCGGGTCTACGACCCCTACGCCGGCGTGTGGCGGGTCAGCTACTTCGCCCCCGCATCCGGCGAATACTGCCACCTCGTCGCGACCCCGCACCGCAACGCGATGCGCCAGGACGGCACGGGCACCGACGGGCGTCCGATCCGCTGGAACTTCGCGTCGATCACGCCCGACGCCTACGCCTGGGAGGGCTGGGTCTCCAATGACGAGGGTTCCACCTGGGTGCTGGTGGAGCACAACGAGGCCACCCGCATCCGTTAGCCGATCTGGTCCTGATGCGCCTTCACCGGCAGCAGCAGGAGCAGTCCCACGAGCAGAACCAGCATGAGCCCGAGGATTCCCCAGTAGGTTTCGCCGAAGATCGTCACCATCAGGGCGAACATGGTCGGCGCCAGGAAGCTCACCGCGCGTCCCGTCGTGGCGTAGAGGCCGAAGACCTCGCCCTCCCGGCCGGCCGGGATCAGGCGTGCCAGGAAGGTGCGGCTGGCCGACTGGGCTGGCCCGACGAACAGCGTCAGGGCGAGGCCGGCGGTCCAGAACACGATCGGGCCGCCGTCGTGCAGCAGGAACACGACGCTGCCGAACACGATCAGGCCGATCAGGGCGGTCACGATGATCGGCTTCGCGCCGAGCCGGTCGTCGAGCGCGCCGGAAATGATGGTGGCCACGCCCGCGACGACGTTCGCGGCGATCGCGAAGATGATCACCTCGCCGGGCGAGAATCCGAAGACGGATGCCGCGAGCACACCGCCGAAGGTGAACACCCCGGCCAGGCCGTCACGGAAGATCGCGCTCGCGATCAGGAAGTACACCGTCTGGCGGCTGGTCTTCCAGAGCCGGGCAATGTCCTGCCCGAGCACGATGTAGGAGCGGAGAAAGCTCACCCGGGGCCGGCGCGCCGCGGCGGGGGAACGGTATTCGGGAACCGAGAACAGCACCGGCAAGGCGAACAGTCCGAACCAGGCAGCCGCGATCAGCATCGTGACCCGCACCGCGAGTCCGTTCTCGCCGGTCACCCCGAACAGGCCCACGTCGGGGCTGATGAAGCCGAAGTACACGATGAGCAGCAGCACGATGCCGCCGATATAGCCCATACCCCAGCCGAAACCGCTGACCTTGCCGATGGTGCGCGCGGTCGAGACCTGCGACAGCATCGCGTTGTAGTTGACGCTGGCGAACTCGAAGAAGACGTTTCCGGCGGCCACCAGAACAAGGCCGAGCAGCAAGAAGCCAGGCGACGCCTCGACGAAGAACATCGCCGCGGTGAGACCCACCACGATGAACGTGTTGACCCCCAGCCACAGCTTGCGCCGCCCGGAGGTGTCCGAGCGCTGCCCGGTGATCGGCGCCAGCACGGCCACCAACAAGCCGGCGATGGCGAGAGCCCAGCCGAGCTGGGCGGAAATGACGTCTTCGTCGCCGAAGGAGCTGCCCGTGATGTAAACGGTGAAGACGAAGGTGGTGACCACCGCATTGAACGCGGCGGAGCCCCAGTCCCAGAAGCTCCAGGCCACTACGCGGCGTCTGCTCGACTTGTCTGGCTGCACCTGGGCATCCGTGCTGCCCTGCTCCGCGATCCCGGTCATGCGCTGAGGCTAGTGGATGGGGGTAGCCGAAAACCATCGATCCCGCGAAATCTCAAAGTTGAGTCGTTCACGCTCAACTCTCAGGTGCGTGGCTTGACTCCAATTTGAGACACTGGCACACTTGAGCCAGCAACACTCAACTCTGAGAAATCGAGTTGAGAACATACTTTGAAGGAGAACGCACACATGGCCCGTGCAGTAGGCATCGACCTCGGAACCACCAACTCTGTGGTGGCCGTCCTCGAAGGTGGAGAACCCACCGTCATCGCAAACGCCGAAGGCTTCCGGACCACACCGTCCGTCGTCGCTTTCACCAAGGACGGCGAGGTGCTGGTCGGCGAGACCGCCAAGCGCCAGGCCGTCACCAACGTCGACCGCACCATCGCGTCGGTCAAGCGCCACATGGGCACTGACTGGAACGTCGCCATCGACGACAAGAAGTTCACGCCGCAGGAAGTCTCGGCCCGCATTCTGGCCAAGCTCAAGCGCGACGCCGAGGCGTACCTGGGCGACAAGGTGACGGATGCCGTCATCACCGTTCCCGCGTACTTCAACGACGCCGAGCGCCAGGCCACCAAGGAGGCCGGCGAGATCTCCGGACTCAACGTGCTGCGCATCATCAACGAGCCCACCGCGGCCGCCCTGGCCTACGGCCTCGACCGCGGCAAGGAAGACGAGCTCATCCTGGTCTTCGACCTCGGCGGCGGAACTTTCGACGTCTCCCTCCTCGAGGTAGGCAAGGACGACGACTTCTCCACCATCCAGGTGCGGTCGACCGCCGGTGACAACCGCCTCGGCGGCGACGACTGGGACCAGCGCATCGTCGATCACTTGATCAAGAAGTTCAAGGAAACCACCGGCGTCGACGTCTCCAAGGACAAGATCGCCAAGCAGCGCCTCAAGGAAGCCGCCGAGCAGGCCAAGAAGGAACTCTCGAGCAGCATGTCGACGAGCATCCAGCTGCCGTACCTCTCCCTGACCGAGAACGGCCCGGCCAACCTCGACGAGACGCTCACGCGCGCCCAGTTCGAGAAGATGACCGAAGACCTGCTCGACCGCACGAAGAAGCCGTTCCAGGACGTCATCCGTGAAGCCGGAGTCAAGGTCGAAGACATCGCCCACGTCGTTCTCGTCGGTGGTTCCACCCGCATGCCCGCCGTGTACGAACTCGTCAAGGCTGAGACCGGTGGCAAGGACCCGAACAAGGGCGTCAACCCGGACGAGGTCGTCGCCGTCGGCGCCGCACTGCAGGCCGGCGTGCTGAAGGGCGAGCGCAAGGACGTTTTGCTCATCGACGTCACCCCGCTGAGCCTCGGCATTGAGACCAAGGGCGGCATCATGACCCGCCTCATCGAGCGCAACACGGCCATCCCGACCAAGCGCAGCGAGACCTTCACCACGGCCGACGACAACCAGCCGTCCGTCGCGATCCAGGTCTTCCAGGGCGAGCGCGAGTTCACCCGCGACAACAAGAACCTCGGCACGTTCGAGCTGACCGGCATCGCGCCGGCCCCGCGCGGCATCCCGCAGGTCGAGGTCACCTTCGACCTCGACGCCAATGGCATCGTGCACGTGTCCGCCAAGGACAAGGGCACCGGCAAGGAGCAGTCGATGACCATCACGGGCGGATCCTCGCTCGCGAAGGAAGACATCGAGCGCATGGTGCGCGAAGGTGAAGAGCACGCCGCCGAGGACAAGCGTCGCCGCGAGGCCGCCGAGACCCGCAACACGGCCGAACAGCTCGCATACTCGATCGAGAAGCTGATCAAGGAGAACGACGAGAAGCTGCCCGAGGACGTCAAGTCCGAGGTTCAGGCCGACGTCGACGCCCTCAAGGCGGCTCTCGTCGGCGACGACGACGCAGCCGTGAAGACGGCCTTCGACAAGCTCAACGAGAGCCAGGGCAAGCTCGGCGAGGCCATCTACAAGACCAGCCAGGCGGATGCCGCGGCCGGCGCCCCGTCCGACTCCGAGCCCGCCGCCGACGCAGCCGGCTCCGACGAAGACGTGGTTGACGCCGAGGTCGTCGACGACGAAGACGAGGCCAAGAAGTAATGGCAGACGACACCAAGCGTCCTGAGGACGAGCCGTTTGAAGAGGGGGCATCCGCTGAGGGTGCCCCCGGGGCCGCCGCGGACGCAGAAGCCGTCAGCGGTGAGGACACCGAGGAGGCCTCCGCCGAGGGGATCGAAGAAGACGAGCTGACGGTCCAGGACATTCTGGACGCCGCCGCGCGCGAAGTCGACGAGCCCACGAGCGAGCACCTCGCCGACCTCAAGCGGGTCACCGCGGAGTACGCCAACTACCGTCGGCGCACCGAAGCGAACCGCGAGGTCGAGCGCGAGCGCGTCACGGTGGATGTCGTCAAGGGCCTGATCCCCGTGCTCGATGACCTCGACCGCGCCGAGAAGCACGGCGACCTGGTGGATGACTCGGCGTTCAGCACGATCGCCGCGAAGCTGCGGGCGAGCGTCGAGCGCCTGGGCGTGAGGTCCTTCGGCACGGTCGGCGAGCCGTTCGATCCGACCGTCCACGAGGCGATCTTCCAGCTGCCCACCGCCGGCATCGAATCGGAGACCGTCGGTGACGTGATCGAGACCGGCTACTTCCTCGGCTCATCGCTCCTGCGCGTGGCCAAGGTCGTCGTGCAGGTACCGAGCGATGGCTAGCCAGGACTGGTTCGATAAGGACTTCTACAAGGTCCTGGGTGTGTCGAAGGACGTCACCCCGGCCGAGTTGAAGAAGGCCTATCGCAAACTCGCCCGCAAATTCCACCCGGACTCCAACCCGGGCAACCCTGCGGCCGAGGCGAAGTTCAAGGAAATCAGCGAGGCACACTCGGTGATCGGCGACCCGGTTCAACGTAAGGAATACGACGCCGTGCGCGCGATGGGCGGCGGAGCCCGCTTCACCGCCCCGCGCCCCGGTGGCGGCCAGGCCGGAGGCTTCGACGATGTCTTCGGCGGCATGTTCGGTGGGGGAGCGCGGCAGCAACAGCCCGGCTACTCCTACGAGCAGGGCGGTTTCGACGACCTTCTCGGCGGCATGTTCGGTCGCGGTCAGGGTGGCGGCGGCTTCGGCACGTCGAGCGGCGGATTCCGCGGCTACGGCGGACCGACCCGCGGCCGCGACGTGATCGCGTCCACCACGGTCGACTTCATCACGGCCACACACGGTGACCAGATCACCCTGCAGACGCAAGACGGCCGTGCCATCAAAGTCAAGATCCCGGCCGGGGTGGCTGACGGGCAGAAGATCAAACTGCGCGGCCAGGGGCAGCACAGCCCCGACGGCGGCGAGTCTGGCGACATCGTGCTCACGGTGAACGTACGCAAGCATCCGGTCTTCGAACGTGACGGCCTGAACCTGCGGGTCTCCGTGCCGGTCACGTTCGTCGAGGCCGCGCTCGGCGCCACCATCGAAGTGCCGACGCTGGGTGAAGCTCCGGTCAAACTGCGCATCGCCCCGGGCACTCCGAGCGGACGCGTGCTGCGCGTCAAGGGGCGGGGCGTCGTGACACCCAAGGGCACCGGCGATCTGCTGGCGGAGGTGCAGGTTGCCGTTCCGTCACATCTGTCGAAGGACGCCGAGGAGAAACTCGCGGCCTTCGCGGAAGCGCTGCCGAAGGAGAATCCGCGCGACGAGCTCCTTGCGAAGGCGAGAGACTGACAGTGGATGAGAACACCCGGGTTTTCGTGATCTCGATGGCCGCCGAGCTTGCGGGCATGCACCCGCAAACACTGCGCCAATACGATCGCCTGGGGCTGGTGAGTCCCGACCGCACCCCCGGTCGGTCTCGCCGATACTCGATGCGGGATGTGGCTAAGCTTCGCGAGATTGCGGAACTCGGTGCTGCGGGCGTGAGCCTGGAGGGCATCCGTCGCATCATCGAGCTCGAGGACCACGTGCGCACGCTCGAATCGCGACTGCGCGAATTGGAGTCTGCGCTGGCCGATGAACTGCTCAACCGTCCGGGTCGGCGCGTCTTCGCCGCCGGCTCGGCCGGTGAGGTCATCTCGATGCGGGCCGGAACGCGCACGCGCCGGTCCAACCAGATCGTGATCTGGCGCCCCCTGGGTTCCCGCTCGACCAATGAAGACAAGTAGCCGCACTCGCGGGCTAGCCTGAGGGAATGTCTGATTTTTCCTTTGACCGCCTGAGGCGTTTTCCCGATGTGGAAGCGGACAACCTCTTCGCCGTGGATGCGAGCGACCGGCTGATCCTCGACGAGGCGGCAGGTGTGCTGGCCGGGGCCGGGGCCGGCGAGGTCGTGGTGATCGAGGACCGGTATGGAGCACTCACCCTGGGCGCGGCCGCGCTGGCCGGCGCGCGAGGCATCCGGGTGCACCAGGATGCGCTCTCCGGGGAGATGGCGCTCTCGCTCAACGCGGCTGACGCCGGACTTGCCGAAACCTACCGCTCCCTTGACCTGGGCGAAGAGCTGCTGGCGAACGCGCGGGTGGTACTGATGCAACTGCCGCGCAGCCTGGCGGCACTCGATGAGTACGCGGACGCCATCCGTCGTTTCGCGGCACCGGATGTACTCGTGATCGCCGGTGGGCGGATCAAGCACATGACGCCGGCCATGAACGAGGTGCTGCGCCGGCATTTCGGTGAGCTTCGGGTCTCACCGGCCCGGCAGAAGTCGCGGATTCTCAGGGCCCAGGCGCCGATCTCCACCGAGACGCAGGCTGCGGTATCCACCTGGCCAATTTCGGTGACGTACGCCGATCTCGGGCTGACCGTCTGCGCTCACGGGGCCGCGTTTGCCGGCGCGACCATCGATATCGGGACGCGCTACCTGCTCGAGTTCGTCGATCGTATGACGACGGATGCCCGGAGCGCCATCGACCTCGGCTGCGGTACCGGGGTGCTCGCCGCCGCCCTCGCCCGGAGGCGTCCCGCCCTGCGGGTGATCGCCACGGACCAATCGGCTGCGGCCGTCGCCTCCGCGCAGGGCACCATGGTGGCCAATGCGATCGCGGACCGGGTCACGGTTGTCCGGGATGACGCGCTCCAGAGTCAGGCGGCTGCATCGGCGGATCTGATTGTGCTGAACCCGCCCTTTCACATCGGCTCCTCGGTGCATGCCGGCATCGCGCTGAAGCTCTTCGAGGATGCCGGGCGGGTGTTGCAGCCCAGCGGTGAGCTCTGGACGGTGTGGAACACCCACCTCGGGTATAGGCCGGCATTGACCCGACTGGTTGGGCCCACTCACCAGGTAGGGCGGAATGCCAAGTTCACCGTCACGGTGTCGACCGGCCGCTAAGGCGTGATGGCTACCGTCATGGCTGCCGATCGTCGTCGTGCGGCGGCTCTCCATGGGGGCGCGCAGCCGACACGCCCGGGATGCTGAGGGGAGTTGCGCGCCCTCAGCATTCACCGTAATGTCATCTAAGTCACCCCACAGGTTCGGAAAGCCGCAGAGCTTACCGGCCTCAAGTGGGACGAAGGTTTTAGTTTCTGTTCTTATGTCTACCCGCTGAGGGAGCATTTGAAGAGAAGCCAAGATGGTAACTCTCTCCGACTGGTCCTCCGGTTGAGTGTGTGGATTCCTTTGAATGTGCTTCGGCGTACTCGAAATGTGCTGCTCACCTCGACTTGACAGGAATTGGCCGGGCAGCTAAGTTATATAAGTTGCCTCGAAGCGACAGCCTAATTTGGGCCTGAAGTCGAGTGCGTCCGATCCTTGAGAACTCAACAGCGTGCACAATGTCAAATGCCAAAAACCTCGGCCGTAGGG
>NZ_SOGQ01000021.1 GCF_004403465.1 Cryobacterium sinapicolor
CGGTCGTCCTCGCAAAACACTCATGTGGGATACCCCAGCCGAGCGAATCCGTGATCTACTAATCCCGGCCTAAACCACCGCAGTGTTGCAACGACTGCTTGAAACCGCCCTCTCGATAACGTGCCCCGTGAGAGCCGCCGTGACTCGTGAAGATGTCAGATACCTGCACTCAATCCGGGGGCCCTCCCCACCAACACCAAGCATCCCCACCGGCCCAACGGTCTCAGCGGAAGGTGCCGACTACGCTGCTTCACCAGGTACTGCCACCGATTCTCCGGGTTGAGCAATCCAGCACCCACCATCTCAAGCGCAGAGCGGTGATCGGCGAGGTTCGTGCGGGCCCGCGGGTACCGCGGCCACACCCGTTCCCCGGGCGTGCTCGCCTCAAACAACGGCCGGCTCGACACATGCGGGCGCCGCGGCCGAGACCTGGGCGCTGACATCATCGTGGTCAGTTCGTCCTGCCACCACGCCCACACCTCCCGCTCAATCCGATACCGCTCCGCCCGAGCCAGCAAGGTCCCGAGCACGTTCAGCTGGTGGGCAGCCTGGTTCCGGAGATCCAGCTTCGACCTCGTCCACCCATCACGGTGCACGACCAGGAGCTTGTGAAGACGGAGACGACTAAGGGTCGTAGCCGTGTGCCGGGCAGTAACGCCCAGGAAACGAGCAGCCGAATCGACAGTGAGGGAAGGGTGCTGACGTAGTAGGGCGTAGGGCTTGCCGGCAAGATGCCCGAGGCCCCGGCTAATGAAACGGCTCCAACTGTTCCTGACGGCATCACCGTCACGGTTTCGACAGTGGTATCACGCTGATATCCCGCCCCGGGGGAGCGAGCGAGGGGTTCCAGTGTTGGGTCGTCGCTGATTCCCGCTGGTCGAACCGCTCCCAGAACGCAACGTTGGGACTTGGACAGGGGAAGCGTCCCTGCGTATCTATCGAGGGCATCGCACTGCCCGCCATCTTGTGCCAGACGAGCAGTGGCCAGTCAAGTGCGGTCGTGATAAACATGAGCTAAGCCCATTTTCCGCGCAGCCTGAGACTCTGCTCGGATATTCATCCTTAGAGCACCTCCGACAGTCAAAAATGGTCTCACGTTTTTCATTGTCAAAGATTCAGGGAGTGAAAGAAATGAAAGCAGTCGTTTACAAAGGTCCCAACGAAGTCAACGTTGAAGAAGTTCCCGATGCCAAGATCGAACGTCCCACTGACGTTCTCGTTCGCATCACGGCCACAAATATTTGCGGTTCAGATTTACACATGTACGAGGGACGCACCGATTTCGAAGTTGGACGCACGTTCGGTCACGAAAACATGGGTGAGGTCATCGAGGTCGGTAACGGCGTCGACAAAGTCAAGGTCGGCGAGCACGTCGTGCTGCCATTCAATATTTCCTGCGGGTTCTGTAAGAACTGTGAGCGCGGTTTCACCAACTACTGCATGACAACTCAGCCAGACCCGGTTGGCGCGGGCGCAGCCTACGGCTTCGCTGGAATGGGCCCGTATCCCGGCGGGCAGGCCCAAATGCTGCGCGTGCCCTACGGCGACAACAACTGTTTGCGCCTGGGAGAAGATGCCATAGAAAAGCAAAACGACTACGTGATGCTCTCGGACATCTTCCCTACCGGCTACCACGCTACTGAGATGGCCGGCGTGATGCCGGGTGACACCGTCGTAGTCTATGGAGCCGGTCCAGTCGGGTTGATGGCCGCCCTGTCTGCCACGATCAAGGGCGCAAGCAAAGTCTGGGTCGTGGACCGACGCCCGGACCGGCTGGCCCTTGCCGAGCAGATCGGTGCGATCGCCATTGATGACTCAAAGACGGACCCGGTTCAGTTCGTTCTGGACCAGACAAAGGGTATCGGCGCAGACCGAGGATGTGAATGCGTGGGTTACCAAGCCCACGACCCCCAGGGCACCGAAGACCCCGCAATGACTCTGAATCAGCTCATCCGGTCCGTGCGCATCACCGGGGGAATCGGCGTTGTTGGCGTCTTCCTGCCAGCAGATCCCGCCGGCTTCGACGAGAACGCCAAGCAGGGCAAGCTTGCCATCGACTACGGCCTGCAATGGCTCAAAGGCCAAAATATTGGCAGCGGCCAATGCCCGGTGAAGAAGTACAACCGGCAATTGCGCGACCTGATCGCCGTAGACAAGACCAAGCCATCCTGGATCGTTTCCCACGAGATCCCCCTCAGCAAAGCCGCCGACGCCTATAAAAACTTCGACGAACGCACCAACGGGTGGACAAAAGTCATACTCAAGCCCTGATAGGCCAAAGCCTGACCGGCCCGGTCAACGCCGCCCTCGCGGCGCAAGCCAAGACATGACACAGCTGCGAGAAACTAGCCCGCAGAGTTACCCGTTTTGCCTGGCGTGTGAAATGCGCGGGGAGGCCCCGTGATTGGGGCAGATATTAGATACCTGCCCTTAACCCGGGGTCTCTCCCAAGCCACAAGCAACGCAACATCACGGCAACTTACCCAGAAACAGGCGCCAGCGCACGGCGGCGCACACACCGCAAATCTCCGGCAAAGACGTCCCCAAGATGCAAGACTTAATTGGCAACTTCCTCTCCCCGAACGGTGCCTGCTATGCGGCCTCACCCAGGTACTGCCACCGGTTCTCCGGGTTGAGCAGACCCGCCCCCACCAGCTCCAGCGCTGAACGATGATCAGCCCTGTTCGTGCTGGCCCGCGGGTACCGCGGCCACACCCGCTCACCCGGAGTGCTCGCCTCAAACAACGGCCGGCTCGACACATGCGGGCGCCGCGGCCGAGACCTGGGCGCTGACATCATCGTGGTCAGTTCGGCTTGCCACCACGCCCACACCTCCCGCTCGATCCGATACCGCTCCGCCCGGGCCAGCAGGGTACCCAACACGCCCAGCTGCAGGGCTGCCTGGTTCCGAAGATCCTGCTTCGACCTGGCCCACCCATCACGGTGAACAACGAGGAGCTTGTGACGACGGAGGCGACTGAGGATCGTGGCAGTGTGCCGGGCCGTAACACCCAGGAGACGAGCTGCGGAGTCAATGGTGAGGGACGGGTGCTGGCGCAGTAGAGCGTAGAGCTTGCCGGCGAGGTGTCCCAGGCCGCGGCGGGTGAAGAGGTCGTGGCGTTGGTCAGTGAGTTGTTCCTCGAGCAGAGCGACGAGGTAGGTGCGGGTGTTAAAGAGCTCAGCTGCAGAACGACCTGACGGCGACGGGATTCCGTGCGGGGGGCGGGGGTTATTAAGTGGTTGTGACCGGACTGTACTAAGACCTGTGGATAACGTGGAGGCTAGGCGCCATTCGGCGGCGTTGCCGTCGTCACTCGCACTGACCCGTTCGACGTATCCGGCAGCAGCAAGGGCAGTCAGGGCGTCGGCTGCGGTGGTGCGGCCCAGGCCGCCCATCGGGCCCAGGTCGCGGATCGCGGCAGCGACAGTGCGCTTGCCGGTCTGCAGGGTGAGGTAGGCCAGGGCGCGGAGAATGGTCTGCTGGTTCGAGGACGCCTCGGTCCGGCCCCACCGGCCGGGACTGACCCGGAACCGGGTGAGGAGGGCTTCGACGTCGGTCACGATGGCGTCCAGCTCCGACAGATCCTGCGGCTCCCGCGCCGCTGGCAGCGGGCGCTGGAGGGCGGCGTACTGCTGGGCTTTGTCCCACTGCCGACCCAACCGGGCTCGAGCTTCGGCGGCGGCCCGGGGGCGGCGGTCGCCGCGGCCGGTGTTCTTCGTCCGGAAGTGTTCCATCCCGGGGGCAGTCTTGATGGCGTGCTCGACGTCGACGAGCTGCCAGCCGGCGTTTGCGGCCGAGAGCAGGCACATGAACCCGGTCCAGCTCGGGTTAGTGCCGCCATCGATGGTGGCCATATGGGCGGTGCCGGCTGTGCTGAGGCGCCGGTGCGACTGGTGGCGCAGGGTGACGGGGCCCGACGGGGCACTGTCTTCCGCGCGGAGGGACGGCTTCCGCGCCTCGAGCACCGCGGCCAGAGCAGCCAGGTCCGCGGTCGTGGTCGACGGGGCGACCAGGGTGTCCAGGCTGCCGCGGAGGACCGTGGAATGGCTGCCGTCGCGGTGCGGGGACAGCGGCGGCCGTGCGGCACCGGTGACAGCGTTGAGGAGCATGCCGTGGTCCAAGCGGCGGAAGTTCGCTCGCGCTGCACTGGCCACCGGGGCGACGGCGAGCTTCGGGGCTCCGCCCTGGAGGGCGAGCCAGATGTGCCGGCCACCCGTCCCGGAGGACTGGCACACGACGTGCTCGATCGCGAGGGCATCCAGGGTGCGGGAGAGAACGTCGCACTCGTCGACGGCTTCCTCCATCAGCTCCGCATCGACGCCGTGCTTGTCCTTACCGTCGAAGTCAAAGCACAGGACCCGGAACAACCCGGCCTCATCGGCCAAGTTCATCGCCCACGGCGTCGAAGGTTCGGCCGGTCCAACACGGTGGATCAGGGGGTAACTGTTCTCGTCCAACCGCCCGTACGCGTCCCGCTTCATCACACGGACCTGATCACGCGGACTCATCCGGCGCGTCAAAGCCCAGGCTGTCCACGCTTCAGTGGACACGCCAGACACGCCGGACACAATTCCGGGTGCATTCTGGAGTACGTGCGCTATGCTCTGGGACATAGAGAAACCTCCCGTGAGGGCTGTTGATCTGGATTAGCTCTAACCTCGTCGCCGGGAAGCACAGAGGGTTTGAGCTACGAAACTTGCAGTAGCCCGTCGCGAAAGCGGCGGGCTCTTTCGTTTAAGCGACCTGGTTGATGGGCAGCTCCTCGTCATGACGGATGGATGCCTGGGGCGCGAGGGTGGCAAGGCCAACATCTCGTGCGAGTACTGAAGCGATGTAATCGCTCAGTGACATTCCTCGTTCCTCTGCGCGGTCGCGCACTGCGTCCGCGATCGGCGACGGAACTCTGGAAATCAGCGGTTGGCGATCGCCTTTGCTTTTGCGTCCGCCGTAGGAACGTTGAGGTGGCATGGTCTGAAGATATCGGGATGCTGAATCAGAAACAGGGAGGTTGTGGCGGCGTGTTGCCAAACCGTAGCTAATTCTCCCCTGATCGGCCAAGGCAGTTTCCCGGATGGACACCAGCATCCGTCAGCGACCGAGGACGAAATCGACATGCCCGGCGGCAGCCGCCGCGATGATTCGATTGTTCGCCACGAATCTTGACGCGTCGGAACTGTCACTGTTTGCGAGTTCATCGACCAAGTTGCAGTCCTTCAATCCTTCGAGGTGGCGACGCACCGTTCTCTCGGAGGCCCGCGTTGATGTAGCGATTTCATCGATTGTCATAGCGCCTCGCAGCACAAGAAATCGCACGATACCTGCGCCCGAACGACGAGCCATTAGTCGAACCATGTGTAAATCTCTTCCCACGAATGCCTCAGATGCTGGACATGCCTAGCCCACTCTAGGCATGTCCAGCTGCGCGTGTCCAACTAGGGTGGAACTGCGCTTGCACGTCGCGCCGACTCCCCACGGCCGGATCGGTCGCGCGATGTGCCCGACTACTAGAAGGCCAGATTGAACGAAACCCGCCTAGAAGAAAACGCCTCTGGGGACGAACGCGCCAGGTATGAGTTGGCGCGAAAGCTGAACTTGTTGCTGGACGCTTTCGCTGCGGAACGTGGCAATGCTTTGACTTACAAGGAGATCGCCGCGGTACTTGATGCACGCGGCGTGCGACTGTCACGCGCACGTTGGTCCTACATGCTGAGCGGGTCCGGATACTTGGTGACGGACGAGTCCCTCCTGCGCGGCTTGGCTGAGTACTTCGACGTTGACCCTGAATATCTCTTGGGCGGACCTGGCGTTCCAGAGCCAGAACGGGTCATCGCGATGAACGAGATGATCATTGCCATTCGCGCCGCCAAAGTGAAGAATTTTGCAGCGCGCACTCTGGGCGAAGTATCGCCGCCAACACTTAGGGCGATTACTGAACTCTTGAACCAGGTAATCGGTGAAGCGGACGATGAAGATCCCGAAGTGGATTAGAGCGCCCCACAGGGCTGTCGTTGACCCAGCGAACGCCTCTTCACCACGCGAGCTTGCACGCACCGCCTTCTCAGCGTTAGATCTGCACGGTCGAGTCTCGGTGGATAGCATTGTCAGCCTCGTAGAGGGCCGTCGCGGCAAGCCCATCTCAATCGCCATTTCAAGGCATCTCAACGGAACCGAGATTTGCGGGCTCTGGCTCGCCCGGCGAGGGGACGACCTGATCTTCCACGCAGCAACGGATTCCGAACTGCACCGACAACAGATCGTCTGTCACGAGTTGTCGCACATGATCCTGCGCCACGACGAGATCGACGGCCCAGGGCTCCCCGGTCTGCGGCTGGTGGGGGAAGGTGCCGCAATGGCCTTTGGCCGTTCAGGATTCCAGGATTCATACGAGTTGGCGGCCGAGGCACTAGCCGACCTACTCACGTACGCAATCCGTTCAAGCACGAAAGAACCCGAGGGATTCGAGGGCGTCTTCGGATGATGCAAATGATCATCGCCGCGGTCCTGTGGGCGCTCGTGGCGGCGCTGGCCTCAGGCACGCGCCGACGCACAGATCAAAGCATCCTGTACGCGGCTGTCATGATCGCCGTTTCATTGACGTTGAACGTTGATGCTATTTACAGGGCAACAGATTCGTTCCTGACCGGACACAACTATGCGGATTTACTGGCAAATCTCCTTCTTCTAATTGGGGTCTACTTCCTTTCGCGGGCAATTTTGCGAGCATCCTCACGCAGCAGAGCTCGATCGACAGAGAAGCCATTTCTTATAGGTGCGATCGTGAGTTCTTGCCTCACAATCGCTGCCTTTCAATTCGTGGACGCCCCCTGGTCTTCAGATTCGTTCATGCGAGATTTCGGAGACCAACCCGCGGCGTGCGCATATTCCCTGATCCAGTTCACATACTTGGGCATCGTTGTAGCGGTGACGGGATCGATCTGTCTGCAATTTGCTGGACGCATGAGCACGGCTGCGAGGCGAAGCGGTTTTTACATCGTTGGGGCGGGGTGCTGGGCCGCCGTTCTGAATGTCTTCAGCATCGTGGGCATGGATTTGACGCACCTATTCGGTCCGCCACATTTGCTGGCACTTTTTTCCAGTGCGTACGACGTTCTGAACGTCGCATCACTCGTACTTCTATGCATCGGGTTGTCCCTCCCGCCCATTCTCGGATGGGCCAACGACCGATTGGAGCGCAGACGACTGCAGCTCATCCTTCCCGACCTGAATCGAATATGGGACAAGGTCTCAGCTCAGCGGCTCGAACTGGGCCGAGATTCTCTCAGCCACACACAAGGAGCAAGAAGACCCGACGTGGACGTCGCAGTTCACCGAACACTGGTCGAGATTCGCGATGCGCTCTTGCTTGAGGCGAGCGCCAAAGACAAGCTCACCGATGCAGACTTAGCCATTCTCCTCGGGGCCGAGACCCCGACCGGCGCGCGGAACACGACCGAATGATTCTTCGAAGTGCAATCGCGGTGTGCGGTCTAACCATCTTGGGCATGCTCACTGCAAGCATCGCGATCGCCAAAAACATAGTTGGCACGGAAACCCCAAGGCGGGAATCGATGCGCATTGCAGCGGTCGGAGCAGACGAACCAATCGTTGTCGTGACCCTTCCGCTGAGCGCCGCGACGAGAGCGCCTGGGGAGTATGCAATTTGGTATGACCATGGCAGAGGCTACGCGAGGGTTGGCGAGGTTGTGGCGGTTGATGAATGTGCCTCCGTGGTCACTCGCAAAGTAGTTAGCTCCCTTGGCAGCACACTGCGCGCAGGCCAGACTGCGCGCTGGAGCGGTGTCGTTCCGTCCCGACCCGAGGACCTCGAGTTGCCGTTCACCACTGTGAACATACCGACCGCGTTGGGTTCAGCCCCAGCTACGCGCTTTGACGCAACACCACACCAGTCAAAACCATCGACGTGGGCGATTCACATTCACGGACAGGGCGCCACCCGAGCCGGTCCACTTCGGGGAATTCCGGTCGCCCACAGCGCCGGCCTGACTTCTCTCGTGGTCTCCTATCGAAATGATCAGGAGGCTCCAAACTCCGACGACCGAAGATCGATGCTTGGCCAGACAGAATGGCTTGATGTAGAAGCGGCACTCGACTACGCCCGCGAGCAGGGAGCCCAAGGCTTTGTCTTAGTCGGCTGGTCGATGGGGGCCAGCATCGCGTTGCTGCTGGCTCGCTCGTCCAAGCATCGGGACCTTATTTTGGGACTTTGCCTCGTTGCCCCGGTAACGGATTGGCGCTCGACAATAATCGCTGGAGGCCGAAGTGCCCGCCTGCCTGCGGTCTTGATTCGCCTGGCGATGCGCGTCTTGGCGGGCAGTGCGCTCCGGCGCACCATCCAGCTCAAGGAGACCATCGACCTGCACGCGCTGGACTGGATAAGAAATGGCTCAGACCTTCGAATTCCTACCCTCGTGCTGCACAGCGCCGGCGACAAATCCGTGCCGATCGAATTGTCGCGGGAGTTCTCGGAGGCGCACAAGGACACGGTCGAGTTGGTCGAACTCCCAGCGACGCCCCACACACTCGAATGGAACAGGGACCGAGAATTGTGGGAGAGTGCCCTCGCCCAGTGGCTGAGTCGACGTACCGATTAACCCCGATACAGCTATGACCTACTCTGAGCTTTCACCGAGGAGATAGCGCATCCACGCCTGACCGAGGGCTTCGACTCGTGCTCTGCGGATCGAATAGCGGACCCCGCGACCCTGACGCTGACCCGGCGGAAGATCAGCGGCGATCACGCCGTACTCTTCCAGCGCGCGCAAGTGCCGATGTAGCGTGCTGTCCCGAATTCCAACCTGCTCGCGTAGATCTCCGTAAGTCATCTGATCGGAGACAGCAAGCACTCGAATGATGTCGTTGCGTGCACGGTTGCCGAATATTTGCTCAATCGCCTTCATGTCAGTGTTCCACTCAGGAGCTGACGGCTGCTTGGCGGGATCCACCCGTCCATTCTGGCGCAAGGCGGGGCCGCATTCGTTCGTCCCTCACAGGCTAGCCGATCACGAATACTAAGCTCTCATAAATTGGCAGTATGCTTTCATTCAATGGAAGCATCAGTGGACGGCGCCGTAGGCTTCTCGATTAGCGCGTTTTTCAGTTGGCCTGAATTAGGAGGCACTCAACTCGTCTCGCGGGAGGCGTCGTACCCAGGATCCAAAGCACCCCTGAACAGGTTACAGAATCTCGCAGGCCTGGATCGCAGAGCAGGAGGAGTTGCGGTGACGGGGGAGTCTCCGTTAGCCGCACGGCACCCGCTGCCACTTACCGAGCGGCCAGTCCAAGGACGATCGCTGCGGTCGGTAAAGAAGAAGCTCCGGTTTCCGGATCGTGATCACCCGCCCTTGCGCCATCCAAGCCCTCCACGCTCACCTTGCGCTGTGCAGCGCTACGGTCTCGCCCGGCGAACCCGGCGACCCCCTCCAGCCGGGCACCGTGATCTCCGCCCGGGCGCCTCCGGTGCGGTCGACAGAGCTGCCACCTTCAATTCGATACTCGGGTGGAACGAATTAATCTCGCCCATTCTGCAAGCCCATGGAAAGACCCCCTGTTCGCACCATTCGAAAGGCGTCACTTGCAGCACACGACCTGGACCGTCCAAATCGCTGTCGATGTCCCTGACATCGCCCTTGGCGGGAACGCAACATTCATTTCAGGATTTAAGAGCAGAGGACACACCACCCATGAGTGACACAGGTTGCAGCGCACCCAACGACGTCTTCGGAGGGGCAGACCGCGCCGGAGATTACATCGAGGAAGACGCCGCTCTCATCGCCCCGATACAGCCTCGGCTCCGTTCCAACACCACGGGCAGCACCACCGAAGGACCCGCCCAGATTGCACTGCCCCTACCGGCCGACGCGCTGAAGACCTCGCCGGGCTCGGGCGCATCGGCATCAACGATGGCCGTCGCCAGTGATCTGGCCAGTACGTCTGTGCTGTTCGCCAGTCCCACTGGCTTAGCTGTCGCGTCGCACTCGACAACTCCGGGCAAGGCCACTGCCGGGTTTCGCGGCGCTCTGGCCCGTCTGGGACTGCCCGTTGGGCCGGGTGCCGCCGAGCTGGGGGTGCGGCGCTGTAAGGAACTGCGGACTACGCACGAGACGACAGTGCGGCAGGCGACTTGGACGCGTGCGGTCTCGGTCCTGGTGAACAACCCCAAAGGCGGAACGGGCAAGACTCCCACCGCCCTGCTCCTCGGGGGAGTGCTGGCCGCGATCCGCGGCGGATCGGTCGCGATCCTCGAAGTCTCCGACGACCCCGGCGCCCTGAACTTCCGCGCCGAGGGCAACCCCCTCCTCGGCCTCGGCGAACTCGTCCGCGACGTCGACCAGGTCGCCACCGCCGGCCGCCTCGCCGGCTACACCGCCCCGCAAACATCCTTCGCCTCGGTGATCGGATCCACCGGGCGCCGCGACCGCCTCACCGGCGAATCCGTCGTCGCCGTCTGCAACGTCATCGACGACTTCTACTCCATCCGTGTCATGGACTCCGGCAACGTTCCCACCTCCTCCGCGTTCCGCGGTGCCGTGTCCGTCTCCGACGTCCTCGTGATCCCCGTGATGAACGCCGGCGACTCCGTCCTCGAAGCCATCCAACTCCTCGAGGAGCTCCGGGCAGAGGGCGGGGCCTCCGCGGAGCTTGCGAACCGGGCCATCGCCATCCGCCTCACCGACGGCCGCCCCGAGAACGACGCCGTCCGAGAAGAAGTCGAACGACTCCTGAGCCAAGCCGGCGTCTCCGCCCTGCACGAGATCCCCTACGACTCCCACATCGCCGAACGCGGACAACTCACCCTCAGCCGCCTCAACCCCGCAACCCGGGACGCGTTCGTGGCAGCAGCCGCCAGCGTGGTCCGGTCCCTGCAAACCGCGGTCTCCGCCGCACCCACACAGAACCGGAAGGCCTAACCCCATGCACGACCTCCTGCTCCACGCGGCGATCGAGAACCCCCTCGACGGGATCCTGCCCGACTTCTCCTTCGGCGGCGCCGAATTCACCGCCCTCTGGCAAAAACTCATCGCCGCCCTCTGGGCCATCGGCATTCTCGTCGCCATCGGATTCCTGATCTTCGGAATCGTCGCTATGGCCGGAGCCTCCGGAGACACCAACCCCAACCCCCAAGCCCACGCCCAAGGACGCCGGAAAGCCGTCTGGGCCGGCATCTCCCTTGCCGCCCTCGCCGGCCTCGCCATCATCGTCGGTGCCGTCCTCTCATTCGCCGGCTAACCCACACAACCAACGCGCACCCCAAGGAGTCCCACCATGCGAATGGTCACAGCATCCGGCCGTAGCCGCTGGCCGATCATCATCGGGGCCACCGCCCTCGTCGTCGCCATCGGCGGAGGCATTGCTTACACCGCCAACCGCCCCGCCCCAACACCAGGCGCCGCACCCAGCACCGCGACGGCCACCCCCACGCCGACCCCAACAGGCAGCACGGGCGCCGCGGGTGCCGGGGACGACGTCGCACCCACCGGCTGCCTCGGTGGGCAGGACCGCAACGTCAACATGGTCCTGGCAGCACAGGCAGACGCCAAGCACACGACTTATGGGGCCGTGGAAACGGCGACGGCGTTCTACCGATTTATCTGGCAGTACCCCTACCCATCCGCCGAAGACGCAAACACAATCACCAACGAGGTCATGACGGCGAACACACCGGCTTCGTATGCCGACCTCGCGGGCACCTACGCCTCGACGGAAGACCTCACCACCGGCGACCTCGAGCCCGGAACACCATTCCACCTGTCGACCACGAACGGTCTGTGGCTCGTGGCGCAGGACTCGACGGCCGACCGGGTGACGGTCAACATCGCCGCCGGCTACGTAGTGAACGGCGAGCTCAGCCCGACCAAGGTGACGGCACAGGCCTTCGTCATGGTCTGGGAAGGCGACGCGTGGCACGTCGAAAAAGGCGAACAGCCTGACGCTGAGAAGCTCGGCGCCGGCGGCAACCGCTACACCCGAGGCTGCTAGTGGCCGCCGGTGAAGGATGCGCCAGCATCGCTGTCTGCGCTTGGGACGGCGCCACGGGTGGCATCAAAGACGCGGCCAGCGGCGTGAACAACGCCGTGAATACGGCTGCGGGTGTGGCGAACTTCTGGTCGGACCCGGCGGGGAACTCCTTCAAGCTGTTGCAGGCAGCGGCCAAGGGCCTCTCCGATACCGTGTTGCCGGCGCTCACGCATGCGACGCTTCCGGACCTGACGGCGGATTGGTTCATTCAGGCGTATCAGGTGTCGTTTGCCCTGGCGATCTTCGTGTTCGTGGCCCTGTTGATCCCGCAGATCGTACGCACCGCGCGCGGCCACCAGTCCGGCCGGGAGCTGGGGGAGTCCCTCACCCTCTACGGACCCGCGTTCATCCTCGGGGCCATGTTCGGGCCCGCGCTCGGCGCGTTCCTGGTCAAGTTCTTCGGTGCCCTGTCTGACTCCTTGATCGCGTGGGGCGTCACCAGCAACTCCGAAACCATCGTGGCCAAGTTCTCCACGATGCTCTCCGAGGAAGACGGGGCCGGCCTGGCCGGCGGCGCCGTCCTCGGCGTCATCCTGATGTTCTTCATGATCCTGGGCCTGCTCGTCGTGCTCCTCATGCTGATCGTTCAACTCATCACCCTGTACTTCTCCGGCGTCCTCTTCCCCCTCGGGTTCGTGTGGATCGTGGACCCCCAGAAACGGAAGTTCGGGTCGAAGATCGCCTACCTCTGGTTCGGGGTCCTGGCGTCCCACCCGCTGCTGTTCTTCCTACTTGCGATCGCGTACAGCATGATGAGCGCCCAGGTTGATGCGTTCTCCGACACCCCCAGCCTCGCCAAAACCGTGGCCCTGGTCGTGTCGATCCTGGCGTTGTTCATGGCCGGCCTCGCCCCCGTCGCCCTGACGAAGTTCGCCCCCGTCATCCCCACCGGTGGCGGCGGAGCCGCCCCCGCGGGCCCGAACATCGGATCCCAGTCCATGCAGCAAGCCGATGCCAAATACAGCGACAACGGCCCCGAAAGCTCCGGCGGCAGCTCCCCGTCCACAGGCAGGTCGAGCAGCAGCGGCGGAGGCAGCAGTGCCGGTGGCGCGTCGGCGGCTGGTGAGGGTGAGGCGGCGACGTCGTCGATCTCTGAGGCCGCGGCCGTGGGCTCCGCTGGCGGTGCCACCGCCGGTGCCGGGGCCGCTGCCGCAGGCGGCGGCGCGGTCGCTGCGGAGAGCGGCATGGCCGCCGCCGGTGTAGCGGAGTCCGCGACCGGTGCGGGGGCTGCGATCGGAGTCCCCACGATGATTGCCGCCGGGGCGATGGCCGGGTTTGAGGCGACGAAGAAGGTCACCGATTCGGTGACCGACGCGGCCGTGTCACCGGTCGAGGACCAAGACGAACATTATGGAAAGGACTCCGTCTAGTGAGTGATACCCCGGAGTCCCACATCCGTTACCTCGGCGGCGAGTCCGGCCACCGCGGCTTCTTCGGCGGCACCGCCTCCAAAACCCGGATGGTCCTCCTCACCGTGTTCATCGCCGGCGGCATGGCCGGCATGGTCTCCGGGCTCGGCCTCCCCGCCCTGATCGTGGCCGTCGCGGGGGTTGGCATCACGATGCTGACCACCGCGCGCACACACCGGGGCACCGTCCTCGAGCGGCGCCGGAAGCGCGCCCGCGCCCGGGCCCGGAAGCGCCTCGGCACGGACGAGTTCGTGCCGTACGAGGTTGGGGCGTGGGACCAGCTCCAAGAAGCCATCCTCCGCGGCACCAAAGCGGAGAAGCAGGTTGCGGAGCGGGCTGCGGTGAAGATGCGGGCGAACCCGGACGGCGCCGACGGCATGGGCTGGCTCCAGTACGCCTCGAACATGCCCGGCATTGCCTGGCACGCTCCGATCGGTGAGCAACCGTACCTGTCGGTTGCGTTTTCCGTGTCCGGTCAGCTGCGCGGGATGGAAACCGCCGCCGCCCTGACCCGGGCGGCGAACGCGTGGGGCAAGTTCCTGGCCCGCCGCGCCGCACCGTCCTCTTTGATCCGAAACGTGCAAACCCTGACCCGGGTTCTACCGCCGGACTCGGCCCGGCAGCAGCAGTGGGTGAAGACCCGCCTCGAACCGGTGCAGGAATCCTGGACGGCGGAGCAGCGGGAGTCGTTTGAGGCGCAGAAGCTCTCCTATGACGAGGTGATCCGGAAGTCCAGTGCCAACGCGATGGTGCAGCGCCACTACGTGGTCGTGTCTTGGCCCCTCACCCAGCAGTTCACCGACGCAGCCGGGAAGTACGGGCCGGGCCGGGACGCGTGGCGGGCGTTGATGGCTGGGCAGATTCAGGCCACCGAACTGGGGTTGAACGAGGCCCGGATGGGTGACGTGCAGGCCCTGACTGCGAAGCAGACGACGGCGTTGATGTTGCACCAGCAGAACCCGCACCTGCCCATCGACCTCACCCGGAACGTTGACCCGCTGCTGTCCGGGATCGCGTCTCGGGACGAGTTCTCCGCGCACATCGTCGACGGCGTCGACCCCACCTCCCTCGTCATGGGCGAGGACGGGCCGGTGTCGCCGCCGGTGACGTGGTGGCACCGCACCGCGGCCATCCACGGTGAGAACCTCGCCGTTGCCGGCCGCAGCCCCCTCTGGTGCCTCGACCTCCTCATCGGGCGGGAACTGACCTTTGTCCGGTCGGTGTCCTTCCACCTGCACCTGGTGCCGGCGGGGCAGGCGAAAGCGAAAGCGCGCGCCGACGTCGTCCGCGACCTCGCCGGGGTCCTCGCCGACCAGCAGAAGGGCCGCCTCATCTCCGACGACAGCACCACCCGCATGTCCGCCGCGCAGCGCCGGTCCGCGGATCTCGCCGCCGGATCCCACCACCACGGCGTCGACTGGATCGGCTTCGTCACTGTTTCCGCCCCCACCCGCGCGGACCTCGGCCACGCCTCCCGGCAGCTCGAGGAAGCGTGCGCGACCGGCCTCGGCATCGAACACCTCGACTGGCAAGACTCCTTCCAATCCGCCGCCTCCGGCACCACCTGGCCCCTCGGCCGGGGCCTGCGCCCTGCAGGCGCCACCCTGGCAACCCGGGCCATCAACCGCCTCGCCGGCCGCACCGACAAGGAAGCCATCTCATGACCCCCACCAACCCCGCCACCCCAGCGGCCACCGGTACCGAGCACGGCAAACGCACCGCCGCGAAGAAGCCCTGGTACGGGACCGTCCCTGGCCTGAAGATCTTCGTCACCCCGGTGGCGACGTCGCCCGTGCTCACGGGCGAGGAAGACGCAGCGGGGTCTGCTGCTGCCGTTTCTGACGTGGTGGTGTCGTCGGGGCGGCCGGTGGATGTGCCGCCGTTCGAGCGGCCCGGGTCGGTTTTGCGGGCGTCTTCGGGGGCGGCGGCGCGCGGTTGGTACGCGCCTCGCCTGGCTGGGGCTCCGTCAACGACCCGGCAGGCCGAGATCCTGAACACGGGCATCATTGGGGCGCCGACCGGGATTGACGGGGTCGTCAACGGTACTGACACGCTCTCGTCGACGATGATCAGTCACGACGCCCCCACCGCGTACAACGCGACCCCCAGGAAGCTGACCTCACCCAACGTCCTCATCATCGGCACCGTCGGGTCGGGGAAGTCCTCGTTCACCAAAACGGTGATGGTCATGCGGCCTCTGCTGCTGAAGAACCACCGGGCGGTGGTGTTCGACAAGAAGGACGAGGGCGGCGAAGGCGAATACGCCGGCGTCACCCGCCGCATGGGAACTGAGCCCCTCCGCTTCGACCCCGACGGTTCCGGTACCCGCTTCAACCTGATGGATCCCCTCATCGCCCGTGGCACCGGCCTGCAAGGCCAGATGCTGCTGATCAACGCTGTCGCCCGCATCGCCCGGGGCGATACCCCCGCGACGGAGTGGGAAGAGAAAGCCACCCGGTACGCCCTGCAGCTCTTGTTTGAGAAGTTCCAGGACACCCGCCGGGCCGCGACCACCACGGACCTGATGCCGTTCCTCGGGTTGGTGCCGACGGATCAGGGGTTGTCGGGGGAGGCGTCGGAGCGGTTCCACCAGGCGGGACTGTCGATCCGGTTCGGCCTGCAGAACCTCCTCGAAACCTACGCCGGCGTCTTCGACGGCGAAACCAGCCGGAGAGTCGACCTCTCCCACAAGCTCACCACGTTCGACATTTCTCAGCTCCCCGACTCCGGCCCTGCGATCCCAACCGTGATGGCCATCGGGAACATGTGGCTGATGGGGCGGCTCCGTGAGGAGCGCGGGTTCGTGACGAACGTGATCTACGAAGAGGGCTGGCACATGATCGGCGGCCCCTCCGCCCAGCTGGTGAAATCCAACCAGAAACTCTCCCGCTCCCTCGGCATCTCCAACGTCTTCGTCATGCACAAAGGCACCGACATCCCCCCAGACAGCCCCGGCTACACCGTCGTCCAAGAAGCCCAAACCGTGTACGCGTTCCGCCAAGACCGCCCCGAAGACGCCCGCTGGGCACAAGAAACCTTCAACTTCGCCCCCGACACCGCCGCCACCTTGATGGGTTTGAATCCGGGGCATTGCGTGTTCAAGTACGGGTCCAACCCGGAAACCCACATCCGCCACATCCGCTCGGACTGGGAAGTGGAAGTCACCAACACCGACTCCGCCATGGCCGCCGGCAACGCCACCACCTAACCCGTGCAGAAAGGCATACTCGTCACCGGGCTGGTGCTCCTGCTCGTGGTCCTCTTCACCGGGCTGCTGCTCGTCACCGGCGGCGGCCCCGGCACCGGGGCCTGCGCCGCTGTGGCGGCGAACCCGCAGGGCGCCGCCGAACGCGCACCGGTCGCCGGGTATCAAGGCGACCAGCTCGTCAATGCTGCTTTGATCATGAACGCCGGCGCGACCGCGGGCGTCAACGTGCACGGGCAAACCATTGCAGTCATGACCGCCATGGGCGAATCTGCCCTCCGGAACCTCAGCTACGGCGACGCTGTTGGACCTGACTCCCGCGGCCTGTTCCAACAGCGCGACACCTGGGGCACCCTAGCTGAGCGCATGAACCCCAGCCAAGCCGCCGGGTTCTTCTTCCAACGCCTCGTCACTGTCCCAAATTGGGACACGCTGGCGCCCACCCAGGCGGCGCACGCCGTGCAGATCAACGCCGACCCGAACCACTACACGACCTACTACGACCAGGCGAAAGAGGTCGTGACGGCTCTCACCACCGGGGACGCAGCGTGCGCAGCCGGCGTTGGCAGGGACGCGCGGGCGTTGGCGGCGGCCCTGGTGGTCAAGATCGACGCGGGCACCATCACGGGTTTGTCGCCGGATCACCTGCGCGAGATCCGGTGGATCGCCGACGGCGAGATTCGCCCGAACTGCGGCATTGACACCCGCATCCTGCAAGTCATCACGATGGCCACGAACATGTTCGACGCCGTCGGGATCTCCGACATCAACCGGGCCTGCACCGGCCAGATTTTGGGCTCCGGCCTCTCCTCTCCGCACTCCGCGAACGGTGGCGGCCACGCGGTCGACTTCTACTCCTTCGATCGGATGCCCACCACCGGTGCCGACGCGAACGCCCTGAAGCTCCTCAAGGCGCTCAGCCCGGTAATGCCGGCCGGGTCCGGAGCCGGCCAGAACCAGTGCCGCGCCGACGCCGGCGTGACCCTGGACCTGTCGATGAAGCAATTCCGGGACGACTGCAACCACGTCCACATCGCCGTAGACCCCAACAGCACCGACCCCATGAAACTCAGCAACTGATGCCCGAATCCCGGGCGCACCGCGCCATCCCGACTGACCGACGGACCGTTTTCGTGGCGGCAAGGAGAACCCTGTGATCGATTGGAAAGCCCGCATCATGACCGGCGTCCTCGCCCTCCTCGCCGCCCTGGCATTGCTTGTGGCCGTGCACGTCGGCGCGATGATCACCCCCACCGGCACGACCTACCCGTGGAACCCCGCCGCCCTGGCCGGGGATTTCCTCTTCCGGGACGCACCGTGGCCGCCCGCAGCAACCTGGACGAGCGTGGTCGCCCTGGTCCTGGCCGTGGCCTTGTTTGCGTTCATCCTGGCCAAGCAGGCCCAATGGGCCTCGACCAAGCGCAACAACGTGGCGCTGCGGCACCTGGCCACGCCCCGGCAGTCCGCCGTGCTGCGGGAAAAGCTGCGGGCGCAGGAAGCGGCGCAGCTGCACCCAGCCGCGGTGAACCTGCCGGCGGGGGAGCGGGTCGGCCGCCTCGTCGGACGGGGGAACCGATGGGTGTATCAGGGGTGGCGAGACCTGGGCGTATACGTGTTCGGCACCGGCCGCGGCAAAACGTCCGCGCTCGTGATCCGGCACATGCTCGAAGCCCCCGGCGCCGCCATCATGACCTCCAACAAAGTCGACGGCGTCCGCGAAACCCTCGCCGGCCGTGCCGACCACGGGCAGGCGTTCATCTTCGACCCCAACCGCATCTACCGCCTGGACCCGCAGCCTGACTTCGTGTTCAACCCGCTCGACTACATTCGCAGCGCCGCTGACGCACGGGAGCTCGCCGCGATCTTTGAGGCCTCGACTCGGAAGGCTTCCGACCGGGGCGGTGATTCCCAGTTTGATACCGCCGGGCGGGACATGCTCGCGTACTTCTTCTACGCGGCCGCCCTCGAGCAGGAACCCCTGTCCCAGGTGTTCGCGTGGATCGCCCGGGCTGAGGGGTATGACGTGCAGCAGATCCTCGCCCGCCACGGGAAAACCGGGCCGTCTTCTACCATCGAGGGCATCCTGAGCTGGCCGGACAAAACCAAGGGCAGCGTCTACGCCACCGCGCAGCGGATGGCGTCAGCCCTCGCCGACGACGACCTCCTCGCCTGGACTGACACAAGCGGGATCCGCCGGTTCGACCCGGCCGCGTTCATCACCAGCACCGACACCCTCGTGCTCCTGTCCAAAGACGGTGAAGGATCCGGCGGTGCCATCCTCACCGCCCTCATCCGCGCCATCTGTAAAACCGCCGAGACCGCTGCGCAGCGAAACGGCGGCCGCCTCCCGGTCCCGCTGGTGATGGAGCTCGACGAGTGCGCGAACATCGTCCGCTGGCCCGAACTGCCCTCGGTGTATTCCTTCTACGGGTCGATGGGCATCATCCTCAACTCCTACTTCCAATCCCGCGCCCAAGCGATCGACGCGTTCGGGAAAGACGGCTGGCAGACCCTCTGGGACGCCGCCGCCACCCGGGTCTTTGGCGGCGGGTCCGGCGACGATGACTTCCTCCGCTCCCTGGCCGCCCTCATCGGCGAACACGACGAAATCACCTACGGCAGCTCCACCGGCAAAGACGGCCACCAATCCACCTCCACCAACACCCGCAAGGTCAACACCCTCGACATCGCCGCCCTCGGCTCCCTCCCCGAATGGCGCGCCATCGTCTTCAGCTCCAAATGCCGCCCCGTCATGGTCAACACCGTCCCCTGGTTCCGCGACAAAACCCTCACCACCACCATCAACCGCACCCCAACCAGGACACCGAACCCCAGGCCAGCACCGGTCGCGGTTCCCGACGACACCACTACAGCGGAGGTAGCAGCCCATGGCTGAGCACGACGACTACGACTCGACCGGCCCTGAAGAGGACCCGGTCGACGTCCGCCAAATGTTCCTCGACTGGCTGACCGGGCACCTCGCCACCGTCGAAGTCGTCGGCACCAAACCAACACCGTGGTGCACCCAATGGTGGCTACACCCCGAGGTCGTCGCCCGGTTCAAGGCCCTCTGGCAGGCCAGCATGCAAGCGGACGCCAGTGTCATGGACGGTGACGCCGGCGCCGTGTCGTCCTGGTGGATCAACCACTGGGACCGCCATGCCGCGGTGATCTTCGACAAAAACAACGGGCCGTTCCGCGACTGCGACCCCGACCAAGGGCACCTCTACCGCCGCAAGGACACAACCGCCAGGATCGTTCCTGCGTCGATGCCGCCTGTCGACATCGAGCTGTAGGCGGAAGGGTCCGACGAAGAGACCCGCGGGGACGCTCCCGCCAGGTCAACAGCGTGGCCAACACCGTTCCCCGACAGAAATTACTCATTAATCGACGATTGCTCAGCGTGCAATAGAACCGTTTAGTGAGGCCGCGCAGGGTCTCTCTGGTGTACATGGCCCCGCGGTGCGAGACTCCGCGCATGGATGACCTCGATACCCCTAACTGCCCGGCTTGTTTGATGCGCATGGAGCCGGCCGATGGGATGACCGCGACGCTTTGGCGGTGCCCAGAGTGCGGGCTGGTGCGGCTCTAGACGCTGCTGGTTGTCTACCCGTCCGTGTCAAGAGCCCGGTCAATGGCGGCCAAGATTGCATCGAGCTCTTCGAAGTCTTCGGCACCATAGACGTTCAGGTCGCTCTGGTCACGTTCTTCATTCATAGGTCGAATCTACTGGCCGCCCCACGGATGTACATCCGTGCTCCACTTGCCAAAGGCCATGTCTAGCGAAGCTCGTTGAGCATAGCGACGCGTCACGATCAACCAGCGGACTCATAATCCGTTGGTCGCAGGACTCAAGCTCCGCCCGCCCAACCAAGGTCTATCGGTCCACGCTCACGAGCGCAATCACACGGGCCCTGGTCAGACCGAGCTTCGGCTCTGGGTCTGAGTTCGAACGATGAGCGCGATGACTACGGTCACGACGCCGACACACAGGAGAGCGAATGCGGCCGCCATCACCGCCGCATCGCCGGGGAGCATGGCGCACGCTGCCGGCGAATCGTCGTAAGGGCACGTTCGCCAGGGCTGGAACAAATACAGAACCGTCCCAAACAGTCCAATGACGGCTGCCGCAATCCCGACCAGTAACAACAACCGTGCTGCCATGTCACGAGTAAAGCACAACGAATGACGAGTAGTTGGCGCCTGTTGGCAAGTGTTCGACAGGGAACCGTGTCTCGGACGCCTATTGCGATGGCGAGAGGGCTCGCTCCCAAACCGTCTGGTTTCGGGTGACGTATTCGGCAGCGTCACGCCAGAAGTCCCCGTGGCCGTTGACGTACATATTGGCCCACGGTTGGTGTCCGGTCTCGTTTGCGTTGCGCAACAGGTCAAACATGGCCGTGGTCCGTTTCGCCATGGCTACCGGAAGGGCCTCACGGAGTACGGCGTCGGCCTCGTACCCGTCGACGAAAGCACGCAGCCTTGACGCTGCCGCCTCGACAGGTTCACCGTTGATGAGCATGCCAAAGGCTTGGGCGGCGTAGGCCAGATCCCACAGCCGGGTGCTCGGGCCGGCCGCATCCCAATCGATGAAGACCCAGCGATCGCCGATGACCAGGTTCCACGGTGCAAGATCGTTGTGACACATCAGGTTCGGATTCTCGACTGGCAGCAGCATCTTCCAATCCGTGAAGTCGGGAATGGGAACGGATTCACTCACGTCGTGGATATGCCGAATCATTCGACCGACTTGCCGCAGCTCATCGGTTCCGAGCGGCATCTGGCTTAGCGCGATGCTGCCTTCCACATACTCGACCGATTGACGACCGGACTCATCGCGGCCGAGCGGTTGAGGAGCGTCCACCCCGTGTGCTCGGAGCACAGCGAGATAGCTCTGCACGACAGCGGTGTTTTCGATCCAGGGCTTTCGCACGGTGCCACCGACTTGGACGACGGTGCCTGAGGCGTTGCCCCCGGTGAGTTCTTGCTCTTCCTCGCCCATACGAGCAGGTTACTGCTCAGTGGTCAGACGGATAAAACGCCGAACGGGGAGCGGCGCGTTCAGCGGAGGACAATCTTGCGGAACGACGGTGACACCTCGCCGCCACGGCCGTGACGGATTGTCTAGGTTCGTCAGCCAGGTGTCACACCGAAGAATGGTAGGCAGGGCGAGAGGCCACTCATCGTCACCTTGAGACGCGGCCCCGCTTCCCACACTTGACGTGTCAGACGCAGTCGGTCTGAGGTAACTGATCGGCCATCGAGTACATCCCTGGAGATACCATCGTGCTCGTAGCCGAGCTTTCGAGATACACCTTGTGACGCTGGATTGTTTTGGAAAACCTCGGACAAGGCAGCGTCGGCTTCGAGGCCGACGAAGGCGAGGTGCAGAAGCGCGGACCGTGCCTCGGTCCCCAGGCCTCTACCGTGATGTTCGAGGCCGAGCCAGGATTCCGTCTTGACTTCGCGAAGAACTGGGAACTCACGCCCTCTGAGAGCAACCATGCCGATGGGTCGCTGCTCGTCGAAAACTGCGAGTTCCAGGGTCCACGCGTCTCGGCTCCAGTCGCCTCGGCGGCTCCAATGCTGCTTCATGACATGCACTGTGCGTTCGGGTGGCGATAGGTCCGTCCACGGCGTCAGGTAGGGGCGTTCATCGCGCTGGTGGACGCCCCCGGCGGCGACCAACGCGACTTCGGTCAACTCCTCATCGGTGGGTAGACGAAGCTCGAGTCGATCCGTGTTCAGGCGCAAGCCGACGAAGGGCCAGTGATCAATGAGCATGACAACAGTCTGGCTACTTCGCCTACAGTCGCCAGCGCGGCTCGCTGGGGCTGATGCACGGTGCCACCGAGGAACCTTCGCCGGGACGTGTTTCCCTGGGGACGGTTCAGCTGGTGGGCTGTCCTGCTCGCCAGTTGCGTGCATGGGTCAGTATCTGCTGGATGACGGCACTCTTGGCATCGGCGTAGTGGTTCATGTCGCTCCATTTGTTCGCCGCGAGCGTCCGCTTCGTGGATTCGTAGAGTGCACGGTCTGCCGCGCTGACCCGGAGCCAGTCGCGGAGGTCGAGGTAGTCGATCTGATCAGCGGTCTCTGGCGGAAGAACGTGCACGTGGAAGTCCAACTCCGCCGTGCGGAGCATCCGGTGGCCGTGTTCTCGGACACGGAGCCGCAACCCGATGGATTCCATTGGCACGAGGTAGGACTGCTCGTCGTCAACGTCGGCCACGACAACCAGCATGTCGATCACCGGTTTCGCCGCCAATCCAGAGACTGCGGTCGAACCAATGTGTTCGACCGACAGCGCAGCCGGGCCCAAGGAATCCTGGATCGTCTTAGCCATGGAAGCTGCTTTCGAGGGCCATGTGTCGTCGTAATCGACGATGACAATCGCCCGTTGCTCACGACCACCGATCAAGATGGTGTCTAGTTCCGTGTCTCTTGCCGCCTGGTCCATCGAGCGAGTCTGGCACGAGAGACCCGGCCGTCGCGGCCTGACTGAAGTCCGGCAGCAGCGGAACCCTCTACGGAAAATTCGAGGACGCTAGTGACCGGTTGCTCGTGCCGCTGCGATATCGGCTGCTATCCGGTCTATGGTCGCGTTCTCAGCCCATGACGAATCGATTCGCCCTTCTGAGACGAAAGTCAGAGGCTGCCAGCCGTGGTACCAGTCCTTCATCTCGGCACTGCCAAACGAGACTGACTTCGCACGCGTGATGTGCCGGCTCGACGTCTCCGCGAGGGTGAGATCGTAGGCGTAGAAGAGGCTGGCCCCCGTTGTCTCGAGACTGACTTGTTTCAGCATGGATTCGTAGCGTGTGGCATTCAGGATGCCTTCGATGATGACGACGAGCCCTCGTTTCAGACATGTCGTTGCTGCTTGTTCCATCAGATTGATGTTGAGCGCACCGGCAACATCGCCTTCTCGTAACACCGTTCGACGAAAATAGTCTTGTTCAATTAGTGCGCAGTCGCCGGCGGCGAATCGTTCTTGCACGCCCTTAGCGACCGTCGACTTTCCAGACCCGGAGTTGCCGCGGAGAACAACTAGGACAGGGCGTAACGATGAGGTAGTCACCTCGCAACGCTAACGGTGATCTAAGCCAAGCCGCCCCGCTGAAGAGCAAACCCTCGAATGGAACGGTCTGCGCGACATCTCCGCTCGCCAGGCAGGTCGGTCAGTGTTGGAGGGCGGACGTCGGTCTGGCCACCCGTCCGCTATCGTTGCGGCATGCTCCCTATCTGTGATTGAAGACCGGGCTGACTTCT
The DNA here is from genome assembly GCF_004403465.1 of Cryobacterium sinapicolor. Lineage (GTDB taxonomy): Bacteria > Actinomycetota > Actinomycetes > Actinomycetales > Microbacteriaceae > Cryobacterium > Cryobacterium sinapicolor. The sequence continues at coordinate 23,924 of NZ_SOGQ01000021.1, forward strand.
TCAGCTAGCAGGTCCTCATTCACTGCGCGAAAAAGCCGCGCCATTTCTCACGGAGCTCAACCATGCCCGCAACGACTCTGTCCGCAACCTACGCGGATGTTCTCAGACTCAAGCACGTCCCTTTTGTTTTCTCGAGCGCCCTCACCGGACGCTTCGCCTATCCTCTCGTCGGTCTGCCTCTCCTCTTCGCTGTTGAAGAAGCGACTCAGTCCTTTTCCGCTGCCGGTATCGCAGTCGGCGCCTACGGGGCTGGTGCCGGTTTCCTTGCACCAGCCCGAGCCCGCCTCATCGATCGATTCGGTCGCCGCCGAGTCCTCCTCTTACTCAGCAGCGTTTTCGGGTTGAGCCTGGTCGCTCTCGCACTGCTCACGAGCTCGGGCGCACCAGTCTGGTTATGCGTGACCGTGGCCGGTCTCCTCGGCGCGTTCGCTCCGCCCTTGGGCCCGACGATGCGTGTCGCTTGGGCGTCGTTGACCCCGACTCCAGTCCTCCTGAAGAAGGCTTTGAGTCTGGACGCAGTCCTGGAGGAGTTGCTCTACCTCGCCGGCCCGGCCTTGTCGGGACTGCTGTTGGTCATCATTCATCCAAGTACAGCCCTACTCATCCCTGCCGCACTGATCTTGGTCGGGACCGTACTGATGATGTCTTCTCCCGCGATGGCCGCGACCCCGGTCGACGCGTCAAGCACGAACGCAGCTGGCACTGCGCCCTTGCTCACAGAGCCGCGGTTCATCGCGCTGCTCCTGCCCGTTCTGGCAGCCGGCCTTGTGGTCGGCACCGTCTATGTTGCGGTCCCGGCCATGATTGCCACCCTCGGTAATGCGGTAGCGGTGGGGGTTGTCCTCGCCCTGTTCGCGGCCGGCAGCGCCGTTGGAGGCCTTGTCTACGGGGCTCTAAACATCACGGTGTCCTCGCAGCGCCAACTCGTGATCCTGGCGATGTTGTTGATCATGGCCTCCGCCGGTGCTGGCCTCGCGACGTCGACGATCTCCCTGGGACTGGTTATCGCGGCCGCTGGACTCTTCCTTTCGCCGGTCATGATCGTGGCGTATTTTGCGGCCAACGATTTTGGTGGGGCGACGCGCCAGACCGAGTCAACAACGTGGGTGAACACCGCTCACAACGTGGGTGCCGCGGCCGGGAGCGCGCTCAGCGGCTTCCTCGTCGAGAGCTGGAACGTGAGTTCAACCTTCCTCACCACAGCTGCGGCAGCCGCCGTCTTCGTCGCCCTTAGCACCGGCATCTCCGCGAGACTCTGGCGACGCCCCTCCGCCTAATTGCGGAGTGAAAGCGAAACCTTATCCGCGGCGCCAATGGCCATGGTGCTCCTCAGCGGTCGTTCGATGGTTCCAGGGGCTCGAGTTGAGACAGGAGCATCCGAATGAACGTCGTTCCTTCGGGTGCGGGCCGTGCGTGACCGTCTGGCTGCCAGCCCCGAGAAGTGTAAAAACGGATCGCACGGTCGTTCTCGCTCCACACCTCGAGGACGGCAGCGGCGGAATCGGTGGCCAACCGTTTGGTCTCAAAGGCTTCATAGAGTCGGCTACCGATTCCCCGACCCCAGGCCTGCGGATCCACATACAGACCTACCAACTCGAAAACGTCGGCCCCCGCACCACCCGGAAGGGTCGTAGCAGTCATCGCGGCGAAGCCAAGGAGGTGGCCAGCCACGGAGGCCGTCATGACGGTGTGTTCGGGCGAACTGAGACGGTTCCGCCACACAGGTTCGTAGTCCCACTCCTGACCGGGAACCGCCAGCAGCCGAGGACTCTTCGAGTAGTAGGCATCTCGCGCTGCTACATGGATGCGAGCTATGTCCTCAGCGGACTCGGGACCGGCCTGAACGATTCGGATATCGGGCATGGACGGGAGTTTAAACGAGCTGGGCGGAGATCCGGCCCAGATTCCCCCGATGGGGAGCAAAGCTCAAGCACAACCTTTGACGGACCAACCTCATTTGGTGATCAGGGAGTACACGAACATGTCACGGTGCACCCCGCCAACTTGCCGCCATGAGCGCAGGAGGCCTTCGCGTTCAAACCCAGCGCGTTCAGCGGCACGCCAGGAACCCTCGTTCCAGGGCTCCACGTATAGCTCGAGCCGGTGTAGCTGCTGGAGAGTCCGAGCCCAGTCGACAACCGCGACGATCGCGTCGGCGGCGTATCCGCGGTTTCGAGCTGAGGGTCGAATCCAGTAGCCGACGCTCGCGCGTCCGTGATTCTCATGTTCCAGCCAGAGCCCGATTTGTCCGACGGCAACGTCGTTCTCGTCGGCGATCGCGAATGAATACCCCGTCCGAGTGTGCAACCGTTCGTGCTGCCGCTCGATGAAGGCCAGTGCAGCTTCCTCGCTGTTGTCAGTCGGGACGCTGGTAATGGTCGGGATCAGGTCGTCTTCGGACGCTTCTTGAATCATCGGGGCATCGTCCGAGCGAAACGAGCGCAGTGTGACGGTTCGCCCTGCCAGCAGAGGCAGGATGAGCTGGTTTGGGCGTCCCGGATCGACATTCATCTGCTAACTGTGCCATGTCGACTGGGCCCGAAGCCCAAAGGGGAACCGCTACCGACAGGGATTAGGTCAGCACCTGTTCAAAGAGCGCTGGGTACTCATCATCAGCTAGATCTGAAGACATCGCCTCGTCCAAACTGAACCAACCGAAAGCGTCGTGTTCATCGGGCGCCGCATTGACGATGTCGCCGTCCCACGCGTCGACCCTCCACACCTCCAGGAGGACGTCAGCTGCTCGACGCGTCAGCAAAGCGTTTCCGCCGGGTGGGGTGATCTCTACGCCCAGCTCTTCTCGAAGTTCTCGCACGAGGGCCTGTTGACTACTCTCGCCTGCTTCGACGTGACCTCCCGGGAGGTCCCAGACATCGGGGAACCACGCTTTCGATGGTGATCGGTGCACGAGGAAAACGTGCCCTGCGCGCACGAGCAATCCGCACGACACATGATGCGTCACGTATTCATCCATGACACGAGCCTACGGACAGCTCATCAAGTGAGATCACAGGACCGCCGTTAAGAAGCGGAACGTTCTCGCGGACCCCTGACCTTCAACGACGTCGAACAGGACCTCGGGGAAAGACAGCAGTGGGCCAGCGCTGTTTGCAGGATTTCGGGCGAAGCGTTGGTATGAGGGCACCCTTAGAATCGGCCGTATGGCACTCCTGTATAAGGCCGAGCTGCGGCCGTCGAAGATCGAGCTCATCGAAGGATGGGCGCCGACCCAGCCGTGGTTTGAAGGCAACACTGGCTCAAGCTTTGCGAGCGTTGGTTCATTCCGCTTCGATGATCCCGATGGCGAGGTTGGGATCGAAACCATACTCGTCAGGGTCGGAGAGGGGCCAGTGCTGCAGGTCCCTCTGACCTACCGGGGGGCGCCGCTCGCGGGCGGCGATGCCTGGCTTATCGGCACCATGGAGCATTCCGTTCTGGGCCGACGATGGGTGTACGACGCAACGGGAGATCCCGCCTATCTGGCGGCGGTTGCAACAGCCGCGCTCACGGGGGGAGGCCAAGCCAAGCAATACATCGAAATAGGCGGGGTGAGAGTCCTCCGTGAGTCGACGGTCGACGTCGCGGGCAGCGGCAAGACCGACGGGCCCGTACCGTCGCTACCGTCGGCTGGCACGGTGTCCACACTGTACGAATTCGGCGCTACCGTCATCGAAGCGGGTGCCCTGCGAATCGTCGTGGCGCGGCGTCTGGCCGCTCAAGGACCCCAGCCGCATGGCTCGAATGGGCTCGACGCTTTGAACAACCCTGGGCAAGCGCAGATACTCACCGGCACTTGGACAAACCAGCCGAATCCGCAGAAGCTCGTTCAGGCAAAGGTTCTCTGATCACATGCGGCGACAATGAACACTGCCCGCCGCTTGAGGGCATGATGAGCCCGCTTACTTCATCGACCTGACCACGACGCTGCCGCCCTGAAGGGAACCCTCAACGGGAACGGGAACGGGCCTTGGGCCGCGAGCGAGCCCATGGTTACTGACGCGGGCCTGTGGGTTGGCGTGGCACTCACAGGCCGGCTGACAGACACGCGGAGCCGGATGCGCTATTCGAATATCGTCGAAGGCGCATCCGGCTCGATACCTCACTAGCTAACCGGGGCCTCGGCCGTGGCCTCTGAAGGCAACGGGATGGGTTGCGAGTAAGTCCCGGCGCAATCGATGCGGCTGATGAGTGGCGCGCGTTCCATCACTTCTTGCCCTCTGGCGGGCAGTGGGACTCACCGGGACGCTCGCCAGGCACGCAGCCCGCGAGATCGCTGGCTCCATTCGGTGTTCCCCCGGCGGGGGCCACATCGACGATGGAGGTGTGTACGCTCGACCAGCTCCATACGTCGCCCGCGGCGATGCTCGATTCCGGTATCGCTACGACGGCAACCTCACGTTCGCCGATCAGGCGTCCGGAAGTGGGGTCAATGATGATCTCCTGGCGGATTCCGTTCTTGCCTTCGACCCGCCCGATGGCGGTGCCTGTCTGGCCGTCGAGGGTGGCTTGATCATCGATGATCGTGACGCCGGGAATCATCGCTGCTGTGCGGAGGAGAGCGGCACGCAGGTCGGCGGGAGCAGTGCCCTGTCGAAGCGTGTCGGCAATGAATACGAGCGCCTCTCCGTCTGCAGACGATCCGGCGCCGAGGGTGGTGAGGTAAATATGGTTCAGAAGCCGGTAGGGGTCCCGTGGCATTGAGGCGAAGTCGCCCCACTGGCTGTCTGCGCTGTTCCCATAGAACGCTCCGGAGGGTGCCCGCAACAGTTCGGGGTCTCCGGCCTGCGCCCCAGACGGGTAGGAGCGCTCCACCATCTGCTCACCGCCTGGGGTGAGTACATCAACGACACTGACTGGCTCGCGGACCCAAACCCAGTCATCGGATCGGTCCGCCGGCACATACAGCTGACCCGACTCCTTGATCCGGAAGGCAATGACGGGACCGTTCTGCTCCTGCCCGTCGGTGACATGCACTGTCTGGCTCAAAACTCGAAGGTATTGCCCCGCGGTGAGTGGGGCGTCCTCGAAGGTGATTGCCGCGACGGCGGCGCGTTCGAGAACGGCAGCTGCGGCCGCGTCGGCACCGCCGCGCCAGCCGCCGAGCCCGAGCACGTTCGTGGCGACGAGGACCCCCACGATTGCGAATGCTCCGGCGGCACCGAGGCCTGCGAGGGTGAAGCGGCGCCGGGTAGTGGTCGCACGCTGCTGAGGTGCGGCGGCGTTGATCTTGTTGAACAGTGCCGCCCGTCCTCGCGTCATTGATTCGTCGGTTGGATTCCCGTCTTCACGCAGTCTCCGCAGCAACGTCACTTCGTCCATGCTCCACCTCCAGTTCCGGGGTCGGGCCCCGGTGGCTAGCCGCGCGCAGCGTGCGCCGTGCGCGGTTCAGACGTGAGCGGACGGTTCCTACGGGGATTCCCAGCGCTTGGGCAACACCCTCGTAGTCGAGGTCAGCCCAGGCGTATAGAAGTAGCGCATCCCGATCGCGCGTCGGCATCTTCCGCAAGGCGACCGCGATCGCTTTCACTGCGACTTCCGCGTCGATCCGCGACCCGATGGCATCAATCGCATCCACAGGCACGGCCGCAGCACCGTCGGCGACGAGGCCCTTCCACGCTTTCGCCTCCACTCGGGAGTGCTTGCGCATCAACGTCGTCGCAATACCAAACAGCCACGGCCGCGCGTCGCCGACGGTGATGTCGAAGGAATCCCGCTTATCGAACGCGACAAGAAAGGTTTCCGACATGATGTCGTCGGCATGGCCATGGCCCACACGACCGGCGGCATAACGGAACACAGCCCGCGCATACCGGTCGTACAGCTCGGCGAAGGCCGCGGGTGTTGCCCGGGACCTTCTGATGATGTCGCTATCTTCGCTCACAAAAGGTATTGCTCATTTCCCCCACATTGGTTCACGCTCATTCTGTCTACTTTGGTGAGCGCCGGCACGCACATCGAGAGCGAATCTATTCGCACGAGCGAACGGGCCCGGAAATTCCACCTGTTGCAGGGTTCGTGGCCGCAAGCCGGCCGCGCTTAGGTTCCTCTTGGCGTGCAACGGAGGGGTGACTCGGTCCTGTTCGACGGGTGCCCAAGGGAACCCTATGCGGGCGCGAGGCTTCAGTGCGGCTGGTCTTGGTGCAGGAAAGAATGCAGGATCTCAACCCATTGGTCGAACGCGTCCAGATGGGCGTCATGGGAGGCGTC
>NZ_SOGQ01000046.1 GCF_004403465.1 Cryobacterium sinapicolor
TCATGGACGAACTCGCGGATCTCCGCCGCGTTGAACCCCGGGCTGATCGACATTCCCTTGCCTCCTACTGCTTGTGAAGTGACTCACAAGCAGCTTGACGCAGAGGGTGCCGCGCCAGTTCGAACCAATTCGACGGAGATTTTGAAGAGAGAGCGCTCGCCCGGCCGATTTGGGCTCGTTTTCGGCAAAATCTCCGTCGAATTCGTTCGGACCGTTCCAGCGTTCCAGCGTTCCAGCGTTCCAACGTTCCAGCGTTCCAGCCAACTAGCCAGCGAGCTAGCCAGCCGACTAGCGAGGCAGCCAGTCGGGGGAGTCGCCGGCGGTCAGACGGGTCAGGCGGTCAGACGCTCACCGGTTCGCCCTGCAGGTGCGGCAGGGCGGCGCGGATGCTGCGGACCACGCCAGCCTCCGAGCAGGGCGGCGCGATGTTCATGGCGCGCGCCAGAATGCTCGGGTGGCCGTTGGCCATGGCATAGGAGTGCCCGGCGGCATCGAGCATCTCGGCGTCGTTGAGGTAGTCGCCGAATGCCATCGTCTGAGCCCGGCTGATTCCGAGCTGCTGCTGCAGTCGTTCCAGCGCCCGGCCCTTGTTCGCTCCCTGGCGCATCACATCGACCCAGTTCTGGCCCGAGACCACGATCTCCGACGGAAGCCCGAGGCCGCGCAGCGCCGGCCCGCTGCGCGTTTCGGCGAAGGCCGGGTCGTAGATCGCCAGTTTCAAGATGACGTCGTCGAGGGCGGCCGCTTGCACATCCGCAACGACCTCGACCGCTGCGTAGTACTGGCGAACCTGGCTGACGAAGTGCGCATCGCCGCGCTCAATGTAGGCGCTCCGGGCGCCGCACACGACGAGCCCCAGGTCGGCGCCCGCCGCGGCCGTCGTGCGCACCCAGTCCACGATGGGGGCGATGATCGTGGGCTCCACGGGTTCGAGGTCGATGCTGACGCCGTCCTGAACGACGTTGGTGCCGTTCTCCGCGATGTAGATGAGTCCGTCGTGCTCGCCGAAGATGCCGTGCAGAGTCTGGTACTGGCGCCCGCTGGCGGGCACGAACAGGATCCCGGCCCGGTGGAGGTCACCGAGAAGGGGCCAGAACGCGGCGGGCACCTTGCCGTCGTCATCGAGAAGTGTGCCATCCATGTCTGAGACGATGAGACGGATGTCGGAGGGCTCTGCTGGGTGGTCCACTACCGCGGCTTTCGGTCGTTGTTCGTTCCCGGGAAGCGAGAGTGATTGTTCGCGTCCCTCGGGCTGAGACGACCACGCTGTCTCCCTTGATGATGTCACCCCTGCTCGCCGGGCTCCGAGTTGCGCGTGAAGTGAGCGCTGGGCGCACAGAACAAGCGACCCTGGTGCCAAACTGGCAGGATTCATTGCATCATCTGCGAGGAGCGTCGACGTGCCTGGTTTTGACTTCTTCAGTGGCCAGGGGCTCGTGCGCCCGGATATCACCGCGGCGGATGCGGAGTCGATGGCGGCCTCCCTCTTCGGCCTTGAGGGCACGGCCCGCGAGCTCGGTAGCCAGCAGGACCGCAACTTCTTGATCAGCACCCGTTCCGGCGCCGGCGCCGAGGCCGGCACCGATCACCCCGCGGGGAGCAGCGCGCAGCGTTACGTGCTCAAGGTCGACAATCCGGCCTTCTCCGCCACGGAGCTGGCCGCACAGGACGCCGTGATGGAGTTTCTGGCCGAGCGCGGCATGCAGGTGCCGAAGCCGGTGCGCGGGCTGAACGGTGCGAGCCGCCAGCAGTGGCAGGCAACGGATGCCGCCCGCCTCCCCGTTCGGCTGCTCACCTTCCTCGAGGGCCCGTCGCTCGAGGCGCAGGGCTACCTGGCCCCGCCCGTGGTCCGGGCGCTCGGCCGGCTCTCGGGCACCACCGCGCTGCACCTGCATGACTTCGCGGCGGAGGGCCTCGACCGCACTCTGCAGTGGGACCTGCGCAACGCGAAGGCCGTGATCGACCTGCTCGTGCACTGGGTGCCGGCAGAAGAGACCCGGGAGCAGCTGAGGGCCATCGCCGACAGCGCCGCCGCGCGCCTCGCGACCGTCATACCCACGCTTCGACTGCAGACGATCCACGGCGACATCACTGACGACAACGTGATCTGCCGGGTGCTGTCGAACGGCCACCACCTGCCCGAGGGAGTGATCGACTTCGGCGACCTGGGCACCGGATGGTTGGTGGCGGAACTGGCGGTCACGGTGGCCTCCGTTCTGCACCATCTGCCGGACAACCCGCTGGCGGCGCTCGGGGCCATCGTCGCCTTCGACGAGGTCGTTCCTCTGACCGATGACGAGATCGTCGCGCTCTGGCCGCTGATCGTGCTGCGCGGGGCGGTGCTGGTGGCCAGCGGTGAGCAGCAGGTGCAGATTGACGCGCACAACGACTACGCCCGGCACCGGATGGACGCGGAGTGGCGGGTGTTCGCCGCGGCCAGCGCGATCGGCTGGGAGGAAGCGGAGGCGGCCATCCGGCAGGCGCTCGGCCGGGGTGCGCTGGGCCGGGATGCGCTCGGCCGGGATGCGCCTGACCGGGGTGCGCCTGATAGGAACGTGCCGGCCGAGGCGATCGTGCCGATGATCCCCGCACTGATGGGCGGCGACTACGAGATGCTCGACTTCTCCGTGACCAGCCCGGCTCTGGCCGACGGTCTGTGGCAGCAAACGGATGCCGAGCTGCAGCTGACGAGTGCCGCTCTCGCTCGGCGCAGCGCCGCCGTCGCCCCGTACGGCCAGTTCCGGCTGACCCGGACCGAGCCGCTCGCACGTCGGGAACCCGACACCTTCGCCCTGTTCACCGAGGTCTTCCTGGCTGCCGAGTCGGAGATCGTCGCGCCCGCGCACGCCGTGGTCGCCGAGGTCGGCCCGGACAGCCTGGTCCTGACCCTGGCCGCCGGCGAGCTACGCATCGGCGGGATCACGTCGAGCCTCTCGCCGGGGATATCGGTCGCCGCGGGGGTGCTCCTCGGGGTCGCGAGACCGATCCTCGACACGCATAACAGCGACACGCAGAACAGCGACACGCAGAAGAGCGACACGCAGAACAGAATCACGCCGAGCACTGGCACGCCGGACAGAAACACGCCGACCAGTGACACGCCGGTCGCCCGCGTGACCGTGCAGGAGGTGGCCCGCCCGGGGCTGCTTCCCCCGCACTTCACCCGGGGCTCTCTGGCCGTCGCGTGGGCGGCAATGGCCCCGGACCCGGCGCGATTGCTCGGATTGGCGCCGCAGGCATCCGTCGCCGATCCGGCAACCGAACTGACCCGGCGCGGCGCCGTGATGGCCGCGGCGCAGGAGAAGTACTACGAACGGCCGCCGCAGATCGAACGCGGTTGGCGGGACCTTTTGATCGACACCCGGGGGCGTTCCTACGTTGACATGGTCAACAACGTCGCGGTGATCGGGCACAGCCACCCCCGGTTCACCCGGGCCGTGAGCGACCAGCTGGCGCTGCTGAACACGAACTCCCGGTTCCTCTACTCGGCGCTCGCCGACCTCTGCGAACGCATCGTCGAGAAATCGCCTGACCCGTCCCTCGACACCGTGCTGCTGGTCAACAGCGGCAGCGAGGCCGTGGACCTGGCCCTGCGCCTGGCCCGGATCCACACCGGCCGCGGCAACGTCGTCGCTCTGCGCGAGGGTTACCACGGCTGGACCATGGCCTCCGACGCGGTGTCGACCTCGGCCTTCGACAACCCCTACGCGGCGGCCTCCCGGCCCGGCTGGGTGCACATCGCGGATGTCCCCAACGCGTATCGCGGCACGCACCGAGGCGCCGGGGCGGCGGCGGAATACGCGGCCGATCTGGCCCGGCTGCTGGACGATCCGAGCGGCCCGGGGGTCGACCTGGCCGCCTTCATCTCTGAACCCGTGCTGGGCAATGCTGGCGGCATCGTGCCCCCGGCAGGCTACCTCTCCCGGGTCTACGAGCACATCCGCGCCCGCGGCGGTCTGTGCATCGCGGACGAGGTTCAGGTCGGCTACGGGCGTCTGGGCAGCCATTTCTGGGGTTCGGCGCAGCAGGGGGTCGTGCCCGATATCATCACCGTGGCCAAGGCCATGGGTAACGGCTACCCGCTCGGTGCGGTGCTCACCCGCCGGGACATCGCCGAATCTCTGGCCCGCGAGGGCAACTTCTTCTCCTCGGCCGGCGGCAGCCCGGTCAGCTGCGTCGCGGGCCTGGCCGTGCTCGACGTGATCCGGGACGAAGCGCTGCAGCAGAATGCGGATGCCGTCGGCCGACACCTGGCGGGCCGGCTCGCGGAACTCGCGGCGCGGCATCCGATGATCGGCAAGGTGCACGGCATGGGCCTCTACCAGGGGGTCGAACTCGTGCGCGACCGGGACACCCGGGAGCCGGCGACCAGCGAGACCGCCGCCATCTGCGAACGGATGCTGGAACTGGGCGTGATCGTGCAGCCCGCCTCGGAGCGGCAGAACGTGCTGAAGATCAAGCCGCCCCTGTGCCTGAGCCGGGAGAGCGCGGACTTCTTCGTGGACCGGCTCGACGAGGTGCTGCAGGGCGGCTGGTAACGTGCACGGCGTGCCTGATCACTCTCGTCTTGAGCACCCTCGCGACGAAATCGCGGCGCTCTGCGCGCGCGGCCTCGACTGGCACACCGACCTGTCCCGGGTGCTGCCGGACTCGCCCCGCGCCCGCCGTGCCGCCGTGCTCGTGCTCTTCGGCGTTCTCGACGCCGCGCCTGCCCGGGTTGTCGCGCCGGCTCAGGCGACGGCTCACACTCCACAACTCGGGAGCGGGCACGTGAGCCGGGACCTGGATGTGCTCCTGCTGCGCCGGGCCGCGACGCTCGGCAGTCATCCAGGGCAGATCGCCTTCCCGGGCGGCCGGCTCGAGGACGGCGACGCCGGCCCGATCGCGGCGGCGCTGCGCGAGGCCGTCGAGGAGACCGGGCTCGACCCGGCCGGGCTCGAACCGCTCGGCACGCTGCCGTCGCTGGCGGTGCCCGTGAGCAATCACCTCGTCACGCCCGTGCCGGCCTGGTGGACGCGCCCGTCCCAGGTGGCCGCCATCGATCACGACGAAACCCTCGAGGTGTTCCGGATGCCCGTGGCCGATTTGCTCGACCCGGCCAACCGGGTGAGCACGGCGCACTCGTTCGGCAACCATACCTTCCGGGCGCCCGCGTTCACGGTCGACGGCAAGCTGGTCTGGGGGTTCACGGCCATCGTGCTGTCGCGAATGTTCGAGGAGCTGCACTGGGCCACGCCCTGGGACGCGGACCGGGTCGTGCAGCCCGACAGTTGACCGAGAACCGGCGCCAGACGCCGGGCAGGTCCGAGAAAAAACAGGCGATTGGCTTCCCAAAACTCCTGACAGCGGCAGACTATAACGACACGAGTGCGACCGCCCGTTTCGAAGCGGTCGCTTCTCGATCCGCATCAGCGAAGAAAAGCTTGGGAGAAACAATGAGCAAGTACGTAGTCACGAACCCGGCCACCGGGGCCAGCGGACCGAGCTTCGGTCTGACAACGGATGCCGAGGTGAACGACGCGATCGGAGCCGCAGACCGTGCCCACAGCGAGTTCACCCGCCGCACGTCGGTGGCCGAACGCGCTGCCCTCATGCAGCGCGTCGCGGACCTGCACACCGAGCGGCGCGAGCACCTGGCCGAGCTGATCGTGCGCGAGATGGGCAAGCCCGTCGAGCAGGCCCTCGGCGAGGTCGACTTCGCCGCCGACATCTACGCGTATTACGCGACGCACGGCGAGGCCTTCCTCGCCGACGAACCGATCGAACTGCTCGCCGGGGAAGGCTCGGCGTTCATCCGCAACGCCTCGCTCGGAGTGCTCCTCGGGGTCATGCCGTGGAACTTCCCCTACTACCAGGTCGCCCGCTTCGCCGGCCCGAACCTGGTGCTCGGCAACACGATCCTGCTCAAGCACGCCTCGCAGTGCCCCGAGTCCTCCGCCGCCATCGAGCAGATCTTCACGGATGCCGGTTTCCCCGTGGGCGCGTACCGCAACCTCTACGCCTCCAGCGCTCAGATCGCCGACATCATCATTCCGGACCCGCGGGTCTGCGGCGTCTCACTGACCGGTTCTGAAGGTGCGGGTGCGGCGGTCGCCGAGGTCGCCGGACGCAACCTCAAGAAGGTCGTGCTCGAACTCGGCGGATCCGACCCGTTCATCGTTCTCAGCACGGACAACATGGACGAGGCCGTCGACGCGGCCGTGGATGCCCGTCTGGACAACTCTGGCCAGTCCTGCAACGCGGCCAAGCGCTTCATCGTGATCGAAGAGCTGTACGACGCCTTCGTGGAGAGCTTCACGGCGAAGATCACCGGCAACGTTCCGGGAGACCCGCTGTCGCCGGACACCACGCTGGGCCCGCTGTCCTCCCTCGGCGCCGCCGAGGGGCTCGAAGAACAGCTCCAGCGCGCCGAGGCCCAGGGTGCGACCGTCCACGCCCGCGGGCAACGCAAGGGAGCATTCTTCTCGCCGACGGTCCTCACCGACGTGTCCCCGCAGAGCGACGCCTACCGGGAGGAGTTCTTCGGCCCCGTCGCCGCCATCTATCGCGTGGCGGATGAGGCCGAGGCCGTGCAGATCGCCAACGACATCCCGTACGGTCTGGGTTCCTACCTCTTCACCACCGACCCGGAGCAGGCCCTGCGGGTTGCGGACCAGATCGAAGCCGGGATGGTGTTCATCAACGGCTCGCTCCTCGACGGTGCCGAGCTTCCCTTCGGTGGAGTGAAGCGGTCCGGTTTCGGGCGCGAACTGGGTCGCTTCGGCATCGCCGAGTTCGCCAACAAGAAGCTCATCCGCATTCTCAAATAGCACGCGTTCTCACGTAGCATGCGCTCTCACGTAGCATGCGCTGGCGCGCCACTGTCCCGGACGGTGGCGCGCCACCCGCCTGCTAGCCCAGGAAGAGCACCCCGGCGGCGGTCACAGCGACCACGACCAGGATGGTGCGCAGGACCGGTGCGGAGAGCTTCCGGCCGACGCGGGCGCCCAGCCAGCCTCCCGCCGCTGAGCCGATACCGATCAGGAGCGCGATTCTCCAGTCCACGGTTCCGCTGGAGATGAAGATGACCGCCGAGACGATGTTCGCGACCCCGGCCAGCACGTTCTTCGCTCCGTTGGCCCGGTGCATGTCCGTGGACCAGAGGATGCCCAGCAGCGCAAGAAGCACGACCCCCTGGGCGGCCCCGAAATACCCGCCGTACACGCCCGTGGCGAGCACCCCGAGGCTGAGCCCGAGGGTCAGGGGACGCGTATCCGTTCGGGTCAGCAGCGCGCCGGCGGGAGCAGCCGGTGCCTTACGCCGCACGAAGCCGGCCACCTTGGGCTGGATCGCCGAGAGCAGCGCGGCCAGCAGCAGCAGAAAGGGAACGACGCCGGCGAACGCCTCTTCGGGCAGGGTGAGCAGGAGCAGGCCGCCGACGATTCCGCCCACGGCGGAGAAGAGCGCCATCGTGGCCACGGGGCGCCACTGGGTCCGCAACTCGCGTCGGTACCCGTAAGCGCCGGCGACGGAGGCAGGGATCAGACCCACGGTATTGGACACGTTCGCCGTGATCGGTGGCACGCCCAGCGCCAAGAGAATGGGAAAGGTGATGAGTGTTCCGGCGCCGGCGACCACGTTGATGACCCCCGCGGCCAGCCCGGCGATCAGGATGATCGCACCCTCGAGAAATGTCACTTCTACCCCCACCCGCCGTTGGACCGTGCACCCCAAGGCTAGTTCAGGCGGCGGCCGGCACAGGGGCAGACGCATTCAGGACCGGGTCTTCCGTGCACTGTGTGCTCCGGTTGTCAGAACGGGGTCGGAATCTGGCGCACCGTCAGCTTCGGCTCGCGATAGTTCTCGCGCTTCTGACGTTCGGGGAGTTTGACGTCGATTCCGGCGAACGGCTCAGAGGGAACCTGGCTGAGCAGGTGGCGGATGATGTTGAGGCGGCCCCGCTTCTTGTCGTCGGTGTGGGCGACGTACCAGGGCGCCCAGGCGGTGTCGGTCGCGGCGAACATGGCGTCCCTGGCCCGCGCGTAGTCATACCAGCGGCCGTAGGACTCGAGGTCCATCGGCGAGAGCTTCCACATCTTGCGCGGATCGTTGATCCGATTTTCGAGCCGCCGGGTCTGCTCGTCCTCGCCGACCTCGGGCCAGTACTTGATCAGGATGATTCCGGAGTCGACCATCGCCTGCTCGACCAGCGGCGTCATCCGCAGGAAGTGCTCGGTCTGGTCCGGCGTGCAGAAGTCCATCACCCGCACCACGCCCGCGCGGTTGTACCAGCTGCGGCCCTCAGGTAGAAGCGGAGGGAGACGGCCTTCGCCCTGACCCTACTTTTATACACAGGGGGGTATTCACCACGGAGGGAATCAGCGACATCCTGTTCTGAGACCAGGAAACGAAGAGCACGAAGGAGAAACCATGACCGTCATCACTGCGAACACCGACAGAGAAGCCCTCACCCTCACATTCGTGGCCGATTTCAACGCGAGCCCGGAGCGCGTGTGGCAGGTCTGGGCCGACCCGCGCCAGCTCGAGCGCTGGTGGGGCCCGCCGACCTGGCCGGCCACCTTCGAACGGCACGATTTCGTGCCCGGCGGCCGGTCCAACTACTACATGACCGGCCCGGAGGGGGAGAAGGGGCCCGGCTGGTGGGTGACCACGCTGATCCAGCCGCCGCGCCGGTTAGAGTTCGAGGACGGCTTCGCCGACGAGCACGGCGACCCGATTCCCGAAATGGGCTCGATTCTGGCCGTCATGACCCTGGAGGACGTCGAGGGCCGCACCCGAATGACCACGGAGTCGACGTTTCAAAGTCGAGAGCAGATGGAGCAGATGGCCGAGATGGGCATGGAGGAGGGCATGCGTGATGCCATGGGGCAGATCGACACCATGCTCGCCGAGGACGACAGCGTTTGACCGGCGCGCCGCGCTCAGTGCACCAGCGTCTTCAGCGCGATCAGGGCCAGGCCCATGCCCGCCGTGCCGGCCGCGGTGGCGAGCTTTGCGAGTACACCGGCCTGCCGTTGGCGGGCAGCCCACCACCCCAGCACCGCGAGAGTGACGACAGCAGCCCACAGTGAGAGGTCCACGGCCGCATTCATCGACCATCCGAGGAATGCGGCGACGATCAGGCAGGCTACCGGCACGATAAGCGCCCATAGCAACCCGCCTGAGCGTTGCAGTGCCTCACGGACCGCCTCCCGCCAGCTCATCTCCCGGTTGCCGACGATCTCGGCGTACACATGCGCGCCCCAGAACACCAGGACGGTTCCCACGGTGCGGGCGATGAGGGCCGGGAGACCGGGGTTGTACAGGGAGAATGCGGAAATGAGACCCGCCGTCAGCACGGTGCCGTACACGGCCTCCGCGTTCAAGGCCCGCGAGACCCAGGGATAGCGCCGCAACCGGGCATCCAGGTCGAATCCCGAAGCCTTCACCGCCACCGCCACTTCCACATTGGCCACCCGCTGCCGCCGCGATCAGCATAGTCGGGCGAGCTGGGGAGGACTCTGAATCGGAGACCGGGGTCGTGCTCCGCTCGGACGCAGACTGAACACGATCCTGCACCGTGCTGATTCGGGTCACGCGATTTCGCGTGCACGCGTGACGAACTCGGTCAAGCGTGCGTCTAAGGGGTGTAAGTCCTACGGCGACCCGCAAACCCACGTGCGATTGCCGCTTCCACAACATCGACGAGAATCGAGAGTCCAATGAGTGCATCCGACAAGATCCAGAACGCCGCTGAAGACCTCAAGGGCAAGGCCACCGAGACGGTAGGCAAGGCGACCAACGACGACTCCAAGGTCGCCGAGGGCCGGGCCGAGCAGAAGTCCGCCAGCGCCAAGAAGGCCGGCGAGAACGTCAAGGACGTTTTCAAGCGCTAGAAGGTCACATCAATGGATGGCGCGGCGCCCCCAGGGGTTGCCGCGCCATCCGTTTGTGGGCGGGGGGATGGGTAAGGGGGAAGCAATGCGGCGCTCCCGCCGGCATCGTGGCCACCGCCCGCGACCTCGCTCGCCTCACCGGCAAGCCGACGGCTCCGCTCGCCGTGGGGCTCACCGCAGGATTGTAGGGCGCCGGGCGGGGGAGCTCAGCTGCTAGTGAGCGCCGCCGAGATTCCCGGCCAGGCGGGTGTGCATCATCGAGCTGGCCTCGTTCATGCCCACGATGACGACGCGCTTGCCGTGGCGCTCGTACTTGTTGGTGATCGTGTCGAGTGTGGCCACGGTCGAGGCATCCCAGATGTGCGAGTTCGACACGTCGATCACGACGCGGTCCGGGTCGTCCGCATACTCGAACTGGGTGGTGAGATCGTTGCTGGAGGCGAAGAACAGGGCCCCGGTGACGGTGTAGCAGACGGTGGGCACGTGTTCGTCCTCGGGGAGGGTACGCTCCACATTCACGAAGTGGGCGACGCGGCGGGCGAAGGCGACCATGGCGACGATGACACCCACGAGAACGCCGATGGCCAGGTTATGGGTTAACACGATCACGATCACGGTCGAGACCATGACGGTCGTTTCGCTCTTCGGCATGCGCTTGAGGGTGCTCCAACGGATGCTGTGCCAGTCGAAGGTGAGGTAGGACACGATGATCATGACCGACACCAGGGCTGCCATCGGAACGACGGCCAGCAGGTCGCCGAGCCCCAGGACCAGGACCAGCAGGAAGATGCCGGCCAGGAACGTGGAGATGCGGGTGCGGGCGCCGGAGGCCTTCACGTTAATCATGGTCTGGCCGATCATGGCGCATCCGCCCATGCCGCCGAAGAACCCGGAGAGCATGTTCGAGACCCCCTGGCCCCAGGTCTCGCGGGTCTTGTGCGAGTGGGTGTCGGTGACTTCATCGACGATCTTTGCGGCCATCAACGACTCGAGAATGCCGACCATGGCCATGCCGAGCGAGAACGGCGCGATGATCGTGAAGGTCTCCCAGGTCAGCGGCACGTTCGGGACAAACAGTTCGGGCAGGCTCTGGGGCAGGTCACCCTGATCGCCGATGGTCGGCACGTTGATCGCGATGACGACGGTGGCGATGGTGAGCACGACGATCGCCACCAGTGGTGCGGGAACGACCTTCGTGATGCGCGGCATCACGATCATGATGATGAGGCCGGCCGCGACGATCGGGTAGACCATGAACGGCACGTCGAGCAGCTGCGGCAGCTGGGCCGTGAAGATCAGGATGGCCAGGGCATTCACGAATCCGACCATGACGCTGCGCGGGATGAACCGCATGATCTTGGCCACGCCGATCACGGCCAGGATGATCTGGAAGAGGCCGGCGAGGATGACCGTGGCGATGAAGTAGTCCATGCCGTAATCACGGGCGACCGGGGCGATGACGAGAGCGATGGCGCCGGTGGCGGCGGTGATCATCGCGGGTCGACCGCCCAGGAATGAGATGGACACGGCCATGACGAACGACGAGAAGAGGCCGACGCGCGGGTCGACGCCGGCGATGATGGAAAACGCGATGGCCTCGGGGATGAGTGCTATCGCCACGACGAGGCCGGCCAGCACTTCCCGGGTGAGGATGCGCGGTGTGCGCAACGCGGTCATCACCGTCGGTTCGGCCTGATAACGATCGGGCACGGGTGTTTTTTGCAGAATAGCCATGGGGCCTCCAACGAGGGGGTCTCAACGAGAAACCGGGATGGGAAAGGAGAGTGGGGAGGGGCGCCGCGATGCGCACGCCGGCACTGCCACAGACGACAATGGGGGTGGGCTCACAGTCTGATGTCAGCCGCCACCCGAAACACTACCCTAACGTTAGGGTTGGGTGTTAGTCGACGAAAGAAGGATCGGGGATAACCGTGGATGCTGCGACGGGCACGATGCACATTGGCGAGCTGGCCGAGAAGACCGGATTGTCATTGCGCACGATTCGTCACTACGACGAAATCGGCCTGCTCAAGGCGTCCGGTCGCACCGAAGGCGGGTTCCGGCTGTACACGCAGGAGGATCTCTCGCGGCTGATCCTGATTCGCCGGATGAAACCGCTCGGGTTCTCGCTCGACGCGATGATCGACCTGTTGAAGGTCATCGACACGCTCCAGGGCGGGGAATCAGGCTCGGACAACCCGGAGGTGCGTGACGAACTGGGCCGGTTCATCGGTCAGGCCGTCGAACGGCGGGAAAAGCTGCAGGAACAGCTGAACATGGCGGACGAGTTCCTGGACCTGCTGCGTCGCCAGTAGTCAGGTCCCGCAGGGGTCCGGCCTGTCCCGCAGGGGTCGGGCCTGTTCCGCAGGGGCCTGGTGAGCCGAGACGGTGCGCCACAATTGCTCCCCGCCGAGGTTCCCGGCCGGCCGGGTGTGTATCTTCGTGCTGGCCCCGTTCATGCCCACGATGGCGACGCGGGCCACCGCGGCAGCCCGAAACTCCGGGCTGAAGTGCTTGTGTTTCTCGTGTTCCATTTGTCTATCCAATCCTGAATTCAGGAGGACTGTCCGGAAACACTGGGTCACCCCAGGCGTCAGAACCGGCATGTCCCGAAAATCTCCTCATCTACGTGCACCGGCCGGCCGGCAACCTGAAGTGGACCTCACCGACCGGGCGAACGTTCATCAGGAAGCCGGCCGCGATGTCACCGAATCAGGTTCAGCCGCACCTGGGCCAGTCGCGCGTCGATGGCGATGAACGAGCCCAGGACAGGATCTGGTCGAGCTTGACGAAGGTCGGGCCGAGTTCCTGAAGCGCGCGCCGAATGATCTCGGGGGAGTTGAGGACCTCTTTGACGTGCAGCGCTCCCGTGTGAGCGGGTCGAGGAAACCCGGCAGCGGCAGGCGCCTCGTCAGGTCCGAATGGGCGGCGAGCAAGTGGAATCCGCTGCGGGAGAGGATGTGCACGATCTCTGCCTGACGGTCACGGTGGAGGGTCATGCCCAGAGCCTGCTGGGATCCGACGGGAGGCGCAACCGGGCCGGCGCGGGCATCCGTTCATCGCAACGACGACGAAGCCCCAGTCCTTCGACTGGGGCTTCGTCGCTACGACCTCTGCAGAACTCGGATCAGTGGCTCAGTGCAGAGTGGCTCAGTGCAGAGTGGCTCAGTGCCTAGTGCCTAGTGCCTAGTGCCTAGTGCCTCAGTGCCTAGTGGCTCAGTGCCTAGTGGCTCAGCGCCGGTTCCTCGAACTGGTTCATCGTGTTGTTGGTGCCGCCGGCCTTCAGTGCCGCCTCGCCGGCGAAATACTCCTTGTGGTTGTCACCGATGTCGGAGCCGGACATGTTCTGGTGCTTGACCGTGGCGATCCCCTCGCGAATCTCGCGCCGCTGCACGCCCTTCACATAGGCGAGCATGCCCTGGTCGGCGAAGTAGCCCTTGGCCAGGTCATCGGTGGACAGCGCGGCCGTGTGGTACGTCGGCAGGGTGATGAGGTGGTGGAAGATGCCGGCCTCAGCCGAGCCGTCGCGCTGGAAGGTGCGGATGCTCTCGTCGGCGATCTGGGCGAGCTCGGTCTCGTCATAGGTGACGCTCATGAGCTTGGCTCGGTCGTAGGCCGACACGTCCTTGCCCTCCGCGAGCATGTTGTCGTACGCCTGCTGACGGAAGTTGAGGGTCCAGTTGAACGACGGGCTGTTGTTGTAGACCAGCTTGGCGTTCGGGATGACCTTGCGTACCTCGTGCATCATCCCGGCGATCTGGGCGACGTGCGGCTTCTCCGTCTCGATCCAGAGCAGGTCCGCGCCGTTCTGCAGCGAGGTGATGCTGTCGAGCACGCAGCGGGCCTCACCGGTGCCCTGACGGAACTGGAACAGGTTGCTCGCGAGGCGCTTGGGGCGCAGCAGCTTGCCGTCGCGCTTGATGACGACGTCTCCGTTGCCGAGCTCGGCTTCGGTGATCTCGTCGACGTCGAGGAAGGCGTTGTACTGGTCGCCGAGGTCTCCGGGCTGGTAGGTCACGGCGAGCTTCTGCGTCAGGCCGGCACCGAGCGAGTCGGTGCGCGAGACGATGATGCCGTTGTCGATCCCGAGCTCGAGGAACGCGTACCGCACGGCGTTGATCTTCGCGATGAAGTCTTCGTGGGGGACGGTGACCTTGCCGTCCTGGTGACCGCACTGCTTCTCGTCCGAGACCTGGTTTTCGATCTGGATGGCGCAGGCACCGGCCTCGATCATCTTCTTGGCCAGGAGGTATGTCGCCTCGGGGTTGCCGAACCCGGCGTCGATGTCCGCGATGATCGGCACGACGTGGGTCTCGTAGTTGTCGATCTGGTTCTGGATGTCCGCTGCCTTGGCGTCGTTTCCGGCGGTGCGGGCACCGTCCAGGGCCGTGAACAGCAGGTCGAGCTCGCGGGCGTCGGCCTGGCGGAGGAAGGTGTAGAGCTCCTCGACCAGCGCGGGAACGGCCGTCTTCTCGTGCATGGACTGGTCGGGGAGCGGGCCGAAGTCGCTCCGCAGGGCGGCGACCATCCAACCGGACAGGTACAGGTAGCGTTTGTTCGTGGTCTTCAGGTGCTTCTTGATGGAGATCATCTTCTGCTGGCCGATGAACCCGTGCCAGACCCCGAGGGACTGCGTGTAGACGGAGGAGTCAGCGTCGTACTCCGCCATGTCCTTGCGCATGATGTCGGCGGTGTACTGCGCGATTTCGAGGCCGGTCTTGAAGCGGTTCTGTGCGCGCATGCGGGCGACCGACTCCGGGTTGATCGCGTCCCAACTGCTTCCGGCTGCGTTCTTGAGAGCTTCGACAGCCTGGGTATCGTCTTGATAGATAGTCATGTGCATTCCTTCGACGTTGAATTGTGCAGAGCTTGAGTTGTGCAGAGGCTTGGACTGTGCAGAGGCTTGGACGGCTGTTCCAGCGGACCTGTATCGGCTGCTGTATGAAGACTGGTGCAAGATCAAGTGGTCTTCTGAAGGATTCGAGACAGAACTTTTGCGATTCTTCTTCGTTTGAGAAGAAATCCCGACCTGCACCACCGACCTGCTCCACGATCTGCTCCACCGATCTGCTCCACCGACCAAAGGAACCAGCCATGACCCGCACGCCCTCCGTGATCGTTTTCGACGTCAACGAGACCCTCTCCGATATGTCCCCGCTGAGTGCCCGGTTCGTGGAGGTCGGTGCCCCTGCCTACCTGGCCCAGGTCTGGTTCGCCTCGCTGCTGCGGGACGGCTTCGCTCTCGCCGCCGCCGGCGGAACCGGGAAGTTCTCGGCGATCGGCACCGAGATTCTGCAGGGGGTACTGCGCGATGTCTCCCTGACCCGCAGCCGGGACGACGCGGTGCGCCATGTGATGGACGGCTTCGAAACGTTGAGCGTGCATCCGGACATTGCCGACGGCATCCTCAAACTGAAGCAAGCGGGGTTACGCCTCGTGACCTTCTCCAACGGATCCGCGCAGGTGGCCGAGTCCCTGCTAACCAGGGCGGGTTTCCGGGGTGACTTCGAGGCTCTGCTCACGGTGGAAGACGCCCCGGCGTGGAAGCCGGTGCGGTCCGCCTACGACTACGCCGCGGATGCCTGCGGGGTGCAGCCGTCTGACCTGCTCCTGGTCGCCGTGCACCCCTGGGACATCCACGGCGCCGCCCGGGCGGGCCTCCAGACCGCGTGGCTGAACCGCACCGGCGAGAGCTACCCCAGCTTCTTCGTGGCACCGGACCACACCATCACCGCCCTCGACGAACTGGCCCCCAGGCTCGGGCCTGCCCGTCGGCCTGCTGCTCCTGCTGCTGCTCCTCCTCCTCCTCCTGCTGCTCCTGCTGCTGCTCCTGCTGCTGCTGCTGCTGCTGCTGCTGCTGCTGCTGCTCCTGCTCCTGCTCCCCATACTGTCCCCGCTCCCGCTCCCCATCCCGTGCCCCGTCCGAACCCCCGCCCCTAACGAATTCGACGGAGATTTTGGCTCTGGAGCCCGGTTTCGGGCCCAAACAGGCCGAAAATCGGAAAATCTCCGTCGAATTGGTCCGCGGCGGCTGAGCAGAGGTCGTGGGAGCAGGGGCTCCCGGCCCGGGGAGGAGGAACCCCGGGGAGGAGGAACCCCGGGGAGGAGGAACCCCGGGGAGGAGGAACCCCGGGGAGGAGGAACCACGGGGAGGAGGAACCACGGGGAGGAGGAACCACGGGGAGGAGGGACCCCGGGAGGGGAGGAACCCCAGGGGAGGAACCTCGGGAGAGGAGAGTTTCGGAGGAGGTCCGCGCTGGCGCTTTTGATACCCTAGGGGGTATATTGGGATCTACATTGAACCGAGAAGGAGTCACCCATGTGCAGTCCCATTCGTTGTAACCGCTGCGGCAAGATCACCTGGACCGGCTGCGGCGAGCACGTCGACAGCGTCATGGCCGATGTTCCGCCCGCTCAGCGCTGCACCTGCAACTAGGCATGAAGAACCTCGTCGCAGCACTCGTCCTGGCCGGTGCCGCCCTGTTCGGCCTCACCGCCTGCTCCGCGCCGGCGGCCCCGGCGGCGCGGCCGTCCGTTTCTGCCGACTCCGTCGTGATCGACGTGCGCACCCCGGGGGAGTACGCCGCCGGTCACCTCGACGGCGCGATGAACATCGACGTGCAGGCATCCGACTTCGACAGTCAGGTGTCCGCATTGCCGACCGACGGCGACTACGTCGTGTACTGCCGGTCGGGCAGTCGGTCGGCAGCAGCCGTGGCCCGGATGGGCGATCTCGGATTCACTTCGGTGACGGATGCCGGTGCCATGTCCGCTGCCACCGTCTCCACCGGTCTCCCAATCGTCACCACCCCGTAATGCCCGCACCTCCCGCGCTGGCGTGCACCACCCGCAGCCTTGGGAGCGTGTGGAGCGTGTGGAGAGTGCATGGAGAACGGGAGCGGCAGCATCCGGGCCCTGGTGCGGGAAATCGTCGGCAGCCACGGTGGGACGATCGAGGCGATATCCGCTCCGGGCGCGGGAGCCGTGAGCACGATCCGGCTGCCGCTCGAGGCCGGTTAGGCAGACGCCTGGTCGGCGGCCTGGCGGGCGGCCTGGCGGGCGGCGATGCCGGCGTGCACCTCGTCCATATCGAGGCTCCGCACGGCGGTGATGACCTCTTCCAGGGAGGAGGCGTTCAGGGCGCCGGGCTGGGAGAAGACGAGCACCTTGTCGCGGAAGGCCATCAGCGTCGGAATGGAACGGATGCCCGCGGCCGCGGCCAGGCTCTGCTCGGCTTCGGTGTCGACCTTGGCGAACACGATGTCGGGGTGCTTCTCGGACGCGGCGGTGAAGGTGGGCGCGAACATGCGGCACGGGCCGCACCACGCCGCCCAGAAGTCCACCAGCACGATGGAGTTGTCGGTGATCGTCTGGTCGAGGGTTTTCTCGGTGGTGTCAATGGTGGCCATGAGTCCAGAATATACCCCATGGGGTATTAGGGTCAAGCGTCGCAGGTTGCCTGATCGCAAACCTCACCGCGTGCCCGCTCTTACTACTCGCACACGGCCCCTGCGAACACGCAGGGCCCCGGCGCGCCCAATGCCGCCATCGGCACCGAGCCGCACGCCCTGGCCCCGGGTGCCCCGGGCGTCTCCTCCCCGCGCGTGGGCGGGGAGCCTGCTGCAGCGCGCCGGCCGTGAGGTCGGGCACGTCGACGGGTACCTCGACGAGGCCGCGACCGCCGGACTCAGCCTGGCCGAGTTGACCGACTAACCCATGACGGGGAAGCGAACTACGCATGCGCCGTGGCGCTGACCCGACTCCTCCTGGTTCTGTGGGCTCGATTCCGCCCTAGTCTGTCCCTGGAAAGGCACCCATGATGGAACTCACCCCGCAGCAGGTCTTCAGCCGCCTGGCCGAGGCTCAGATTGTCGACGTTCGGGCAACCCCCGAGCTTCACGACGGCATGCTCGAGTGGACCGCGCAGCGGCTGCCCACCGTTCTGCCTGCCCAACCGTGATCATTGCCGCACTCGCCCTGGGGCTCGTCGTCGGGTCGCTGCTGGGCATGGTCGGCGGCGGCGGGGCGATCATCGCCGTGCCGGCCCTCGTCTACGGGGTCGGGCTGCCATTGGAGGAGGCGATCCCCACCTCCCTGATCGTGGTCGGAGCGGCCTCCGCCGTCGCCGTGCTCCCGCGGATTCGTCGCGGCGTCAACTGGCGGCTGGCCCTGATCGTCGGCTCCGCCGGGGTGGCGACCGCCTTCCTCGGCACCATGGTCAACCGGCTGCTCGACCCGGGGATTCTGCTCCTGGCCTTCGCCGTGATCATGGTGATCGCCGGCATCCGCATGCTGATGCCGATCCGGGGTGGCGGCGGCCCCTGCGCTCTCCCCGGCGGGGGAGTGAGGTGGCGCAGCTGCCTGCCCCGCGCGCTCGCCACCGGCGCGGTGGTCGGTTTCCTGACCGGGCTGCTCGGCGTCGGCGGAGGCTTCCTCATCGTGCCCGCGCTCACCCTCGTACTCGGCCTGCCCATGAGCGTGACCGTGGGAACCTCTCTGGTCATCATCGTCATCAACTCGATCGCCGGGTTCACCGCGCACCTGGGTGACGTGCAGATCGACTGGGCGGTGACCGGTGCATTCGCCGCGACGGCCATGGCGGCGTCACTGATCGCCGGCCGGCTCGCCCGCGGACTGTCCGACTCGGTGCTGAAACGCGGATTCGCCGTTCTCGTTCTGATCATCGCGGTCTACGTGGCCGTGCAGGCCGTGATCGTGCTGGTCGAGTCCTGAGAATTTCGGGAATGCTCACATTTCGGGAATGCTCACCGAGTTGCGCACCTGGCCGGGCCCGGGCCGCTGGGGCGGTCAGGGCACCAGGGAGTCGACCCACCCGGCAACCCGCAGGAAGTCGAACCCCTCAAACCCGTACCGGTGCTCCAGTGATCGGAAGACCTTGGTGCTCAGCAGGTCACGCTCCTGCTCAGTCAGGTTGCCGAGTTCCGCGGAGCCGAGAATGCCCTCCTCGACGATTTCGGACACGAGCTCGACCTTGTACCGGCTGAGCAGTTCCTCGGCCCAGGGCAGCAGGGAGAGAACCTCGGTGCGGTTCGCCAGTTCGGAGACGCCCAGCAGGGCCAGGGTCCGTAGCCGGCCGGACCCCAGGTAGTCGCCGAGTTCCGCCCTGCTTCCGGCGAAGGTCGACAGACGAAGCGGGCTGGTGATCCCCAAGGCGGCGAATTGCCGGCGATACGGCCGGAGCGGCTCCAGATCCCAGAAATCGGGGCGAGGGCTGCGGGCCAGCTTCTGGAAACGGGAATCGGCATGCAGCCGGACGAGCATCGGGTCCTTCCAGACGAACGAGCGAGGCCGCGGAGCGATCATCGCGTACTCGAGGTGCTCCAGAGCGAGCTCCTCCAGTTCCTTCCGGCGCTCCGGGTTCGTCTGCTCCTCGCTCTGGGCGTAGTGCATGCAGCCCAGATCGTAGCGCACCCACGGCGACGCCGAGATGGCTGCCTCGGTGAGTCGGCTGCCGACCTCCAGGAGGTCCGCTGACCCGCCCAGCGCGACGTAGCCGGTGGCGGCCACCAGACGCATCTTTTGCTCCAGCAGAGGGAGTTCACCGCTCCCGCCCGCCCGCTCGCCCTCCTTCTCTCCCGTGCGGGCATCGATCAGGCGCACGAGCTGCAGCGCTCGATCCCGCGCGCGGCTCGCATCCGGGCCGGTGCTCGGGTCAGGTCCGTGTCCGCCGATGGCGACGAGGTTCACCACGGTGACCACGTAGTTCAGGAGCACACGTTGGTAGTGCAACGCGTAGTCTGCATTCCGGGTGGGGGAGTGTTCCGCCTCGAGGTGCGCCGCCTCGGCGCTGAGCCAGTCCGCGTAGCGGCGGAGTGCGTCGAACTCGGTGACGTAGCGGTTCCGGCGGTACTGCAGCATGAGGCCGGCCGGGTGATTGCCGGGGTCCAGATCGACGGCATGGCCCAGGATGGCGATGGCCCGAGAATCGTCGTCATCGTCACGGAGTTCCGTGGAGGCCACGAAGTGCAGGCCCAGAGACCGCCAGGATGTCGTGCCGGCCAGCCCCGCGACATCCGGATAGCTCGAGGACAGCGCGATCAGTGCAAAGGCCGCCACGAATTTGTCCAGGTCGACGGCCTGGTCGCCGGAGCCGGCCGCGGTCAATCCCAGGTCGGAACGGTTGATCACCCCCGCGTGCAGCTTTCGGCCGTGGCGGGATATGCTCACCGCGAGATTGTCCCGGTCGGTGGCGTCCACGGACAGGCACCAGGGAGTGCCTCCGGCGACGAATCTCGCCGCGGCCTGCAGCGCCGACGCCAGTCGGCCCGGAGCAACGCCGGAGAGCGCGAAATCGGAGAGGGAATCGACATCACTCCCGATGGCGAAGTGCAGTCCCCGAGGTCGGCTCCCGGCGAGCGTCGTCAGGAGGACCAGGACATTCCTGGTGTGCATTGCGGCGGGTTGACCGGCCTCATCACGCACCTCAACGGAAAGTCTGCGGCTTGTCGCCAGGCCGCGAGACAGGCCGACGATCCCGGCGACGATCACCACCGCCCCGGCGACGGCCAGCAGCCCGACGGCGCCGGGGCCGCCCGCGAACAGGACGATCGCCGCCGATCCGCCGAGGATGAGACCCAGGCCCCACCCTCTCAACCGGTCGGTCGTGTGCCGGCTGGGCTCGCCGCTCCACATCACCGGCAGGAACGCCAGGAGCCGGGCCAGAACGAGAGCCGCCACCGCCGACACGAGGATCGCCCAGGCAAGGGCTCCCAACGGCGCCAGCCAACTCGAGAAGAGATCGTCCCAGGACTCGGACCAGTGTTCGGCCCAGGTGACCTCCAGACTCTCAACTGCAGATTGCATGACAATCTCCCGCCGTGAGTCCCCGTTACACGGATGCCGCGACTACGGCGAGCACATTGGCGGCCGGATCCTTGAACCAGGCGATTTCGGCCCGGTTCTCGTCGCCGCGCATGATGCCCTTCGCATCGTTGGGCGGCATGTCGGCCAGAACCTCGTCGCCGTAGATCTTCGTGGTCACACCGCGGGCGTTGAGCTCGTCGACCGTCTTCTCGACGTCATCCGTCACGAAGTTGAGAACGGTGAACGACGCGGGCACGTGGTCGGGCTTGGCGTAAATGAACAGCCGCACGCCGTTGCCGAGCCGAATCTCCAGATTGCCCATCATGCCGTCCTGCACATCGAGACCAAGGGTCTCGCCGTAGAAATTTTTCGCCTCGTCGATGTCGTCCACGGAGAACGAGCTGAAGGCCTCGGAACTGGTGAACATAGCAGTCTCCTTCGTCAGGAACCATTCGGTTCGTCTACGACGATTGCACGCTGCACCGGAGTCGCATAGCCCCATGGCACAGCCCGGGGAGCGGATGCTCCCCGGGCTGTGCCGGTGTGTGGTCCTAGTAGCTGCGTGGCTGGCGCGGCGGGCGCTCGGTGCGACCCTCGCGGCGCACGGGGCCGCCACCGTCGGCGCGGATCTCGATCAGCTTGCCGCTGATGCGCGTGTTCTCCAGACGGCCCAGAACGTCGCCGGGCATGTCGGCCGGCAGCTCGACGAGCGAGTATTCCGGGTTGATCTGGATGTGACCGAAGTCTTCACGGCTCAGGCCACCCTCGTTGGCGAGTGCGCCGACTATTTGGCGTGGCTCCACCTTGTGGCGCTTGCCGACCTCGATGCGGTACGAGGCCATCGCCCGGTTGTTGTCGCGGGGGCGGCGTTCCACCCGCTCGACGCGTTCGCCGCGTTCGCTGCGGTCGTCACGGCGGTCGCCGCGACCGGCGTCCGCGCGGGCACGTTCGGCACGGTCGCCGCGGTCGGCGCGCTCGGGCCGCTGCGCGCGGGCATCCGCCTGGGTGAGCAGCAGGGGAGTCTCGCCCTGGGCGACGACGGCCAAGGCCGCCGCGACATCCGATTCGGGAACGTCGTGGTGCTCGACGTAGTGACCGATGATGTCGCGGAAGGCGCTGATCCGTTCGGCCTGGCCGAGGGCCTCGGTGATGGCATCGTCGAAGCGTGCCAGTCGGGTGACGTTGACGTCCTCGAAGCTCGGCAGCTGCATCTGCGTCAGCGGCTGGCGGGTCGCCCGCTCGATGGCGTTGAGCAGGTGGCGCTCGCGCGGCGTGACGAAGCTGATCGCTGCGCCGCTGCGGCCGGCGCGGCCGGTGCGGCCGATGCGGTGCACGTACGATTCGGTGTCGATTGGGATGTCGTAGTTGACGACATGGCTGATGCGGTCGACGTCGAGGCCGCGCGCGGCGACATCCGTTGCGACCAGGATGTCCAGCTTGCCGGATTTCAGCTGGTTGACGGTGCGCTCGCGCTGCACCTGGGCCACATCGCCGTTGATGGCGGCGGCGGAGTAGCCACGTGCGCGCAGCTTCTCGGCGAGCAGCTCGGTCTCGTTCTTGGTGCGGGTGAAGACGATCATGC
This sequence comes from Cryobacterium sinapicolor, assembly GCF_004403465.1. Classification (GTDB taxonomy): domain Bacteria; phylum Actinomycetota; class Actinomycetes; order Actinomycetales; family Microbacteriaceae; genus Cryobacterium; species Cryobacterium sinapicolor. Next base: position 22,282 of record NZ_SOGQ01000046.1, read on the forward strand.
CCTCGAAGTTTTCGACCTCGAGGATGCGGGTGAGCGCGTCGACCTTCTGCGGGTACGACACCATCAGGTAGCGCTGGGTCGTGTTCGCGGAGGTCGTGGTCTTGTTCTTGATCGTGATCTCTTCGGGGTCGTTCAGGTACTTCTTGGAGATCCGTCGAATCTGAGGCGGCATGGTCGCCGAGAACAGGGCGACCTGCTTGTCATCCGGGGTGTCGGCGAGGATCGTCTCGACGTCTTCGGCGAAGCCCATCTTGAGCATCTCGTCGGCCTCGTCGAGCACCAGGTACTTCAGCTGGGACAGGTCGAGGGTGCCCTTTTCGAGGTGGTCCATGATGCGACCGGGGGTACCGACCACGATGTGCACGCCGCGGCGCAGGGCGGAAAGCTGGACGCCGTAGCCCTGTCCGCCGTAGACGGGCAGAACGTGCACGCCGCGCATGTGGGCGCCGTACTTCTCGAAGGCCTCACAGACCTGGAGGGCGAGTTCGCGGGTGGGGGAGAGTACGAGTGCCTGCGGGGACTTCTGCGCCATGTCGAGGCGCGCGAGGATGGGCAGCGCGAACGCGGCCGTCTTACCGGTTCCGGTCTGGGCGAGGCCGACGACGTCACGCCCGGCGAGAAGAGGGGGGATGGTGGCAGCCTGGATGGCGGAGGGAGTTTCGTACCCGACGTCCTTCAGCGCCTTGAGCATCGCATCATTGAGCCCGAGGTCGGCGAAGGTTTTCGTGTCGCGGGCAGTATCTGCCTCGCTCTGCGTGGAGGTGGTGTCAGGGGTGTGCATACTACAACGGTAATCCATCGGAGAGAGCCCCCCGTTCGTGCGCGAGGATAAGACCATGTCGACTACGCAGCAGCAGCCCTGGGTAAAGAACTACCAGCCGGGTGTCCCGGCCGAAATCGAGCTCCCCACGGAGTCGCTCGTGGCGATGCTCGAGCGGTCCGTATTCGAGGCCGGCGACCACCCCGCACTGGAGTTCTTCGGGCGCCGCACCACCTACACCGAGCTCGGCGACCAGATCGACCGGGCTGCGGAGGGGCTACGGCACCTCGGGGTGCGTGCGGGCGACCGAGTGGCCCTCATCCTGCCGAACTGTCCCCAGCACGTGGTTGCCTTCTACGCGGTGCTGCGCCTGGGCGCCGTGGTGGTCGAGCACAACCCGCTGTACACCTCGCGGGAACTCCGCCACCAATTCGAGGACCACCAGGCCCGCATCGTGATCGCCTGGGACAAATCCGTGGAATCCGTTCGCGCCTTCCCGCACGACATCGAGATCGACCACATCGTCTCCGTGAACCTGCTCCTGGCGTTCCCGGCCATCAAGCGCCTCGCCCTGCACCTGCCGGTGAAGAAGCTGCGCGAAACCCGCGAGGCCCTCACGGCTGCCGCGCCGGGCACGATCCCGTGGAAGGAACTGCTGAGCCACGACCCGATCGACCCCGAGCATCCCCGCCCGTCGGTCGACGACCTCGCGGCCCTCCAATACACCTCGGGCACCACGGGCCAGCCCAAGGGCGCCATGCTCACCCATTTCAACCTGTACGCCAACGCCCTGCAGGGCGAGGCATGGATGCACGGAGCCGAATACGGCAAGGAGGTCTTCTACGCGATCCTCCCCATGTTCCACGCGTTCGGCATGACCCTCTACCTGACCTACGGCATCCGCAAGCAGGGTCTGCTCGTGCTGTTCCCCAAATTCGACCCCAACCTGATCCTCGATGCCATGAAGAAGTCGCCCGCGACGGTGTACTGCGCGGTGCCGCCGATCTACGAGCGCACCGCGGTGGTCGCGAAAGAGCGCGGAATCTCGCTGCGCTCCTGCAAGTACTGCATCTCGGGCGCGATGAACCTGCCCGACCACGTCGTGGAACTGTGGGAGTCGGTGTCGGGCGGGCTGCTGGTGGAGGGCTACGGCATGACGGAGACGTCACCGGTGGCCCTCGGCAACCCGTTCCACCCCACCCGCCGACCCGGCACCGTCGGCGTGCCCTTCCCCTCCACCCTGATGAAGGTCGTCGACCTGGACGACCCCACGACCCTGGTGGCGCAGGGCGAGCCCGGCGAACTGCTCCTGAAGGGCCCGCAGGTCTTCCAGGGCTACTGGAACAACCCGGAGGAGACCGCGAAGGCCCTCCTGCCCGGAGGCTGGCTGCGCACGGGCGACATCGTGACCGTCGACGCCGACGGGTTCACCACGATCGTGGACCGAGCCAAGGAACTCGTCATCACCGGCGGCTTCAACGTCTCGCCCTCGGAGGTTGAAACGGCACTGCGCCTGCACACGGATATCGTCGACGCGGCCGTCTTCGGCAAGGCTCTCGAACGCGGCGGGGAGATGGTCGTCGCGGCGGTCGAGCTGAAGCCCGGGGCGGCGCTCGATGAGGAGGCCCTCCGGGCCCACTGCCGTGAGCACCTCGCCGCGTACAAGATCCCGCGGCGGATCGTGACGATCGAGGACATGCCCCGCTCGATGCTGGGCAAGATCCTGCGCAAGCAGGTGCGCGAGCAGGTTCTGCCGGAGCTCTGAGACCGGTCAGAGGTCCTGCTCGAGCCGACCCGTCGCGAGCAGGGCGGCCCGGCGCAACCACGGATCGCCGTCCCCGGCCCAACGATCGAGCACGGCCTCTGCCCGGGCGCGGCCCGGCCCATCCAACCGTTTCGTCAGCGGAAGCACCACGTCGACGGCGAGTGGGTCGGCCAGCTCGCGCAGGCCGGCGGTCCGCAGGAAGCCCTCGATCCGGGTCAGGTCGGTGTTGCCGAGCACCCGCACATGCGATTGCAGAAGCACCACGGCCGCGAGCCGGCGCTCGAACACCGGCATCGCCCACAGCTCCGAACTCAACGCGGTGATCTCGTCGTGCGTCAGGCCGGGATGCCGGCGGCCGGCGTCCCGGATCGTGCCGCGCACCGCACCGACCGAGGCGCCGTAGAACCGCAGATCGCTGCCCAGCCGCTCCTTCTCCGCCGCCGCCCGGTACGGATCCCCCTCGGCCTGCAGCGTCGCGTCCACGAAGATCCCGGCCTCACTCACCCCTTCATTCTCGCGTTTCCACAGGCCGGCGGCGCACCCCGGCCGTTACGCTGAGGGCATGACGACGGCATCCGAGAACACCGTGACGGATGCCCGATTCACCTGCCTGCGCCGTGAACCTCGCCGCCGCATTCCCCCTGCTCGCACAGGCGGTCCTGGTCTCCGTGGTCGTCCTGGCCCGGACAACCCCGGTGCTGCTGCCGGTCACGGCCGGTTTCCCCAGTGGGCCGGTGGGTTCCCAGGCCGAAGCGCGGGTCGTCGATCTGGCCGCCGTGAACCTCGGGGCGCCGTCGTCATCCTGCTCGCCTTCTCCGCCCTCCTCCGCCTCGCCGCCGTAACCCCGACGTTCGCCGGCAGCTACCGGCGTGGACTCGCCGCCGCGCGTGTGGAGATCGTGCAGGTCATCCTCGTCACGCTCGGCACCACGCTGTTGGCCGGGCAGGTCCTGTGGGGCGCACTGCTCTTCTCAGCTGGGTGAGGGTGCGTTTCCCGTCGCGGCACTGCAGGCTGATTACCCGCACCGATTTCCGGTGCCGAGCCGTGATCGACACCGGGTGCATCGATGCCTGCGTCTTCTTGATCGTGGCGAAGTGGTGACCGAGGTTCTCCTGCCGCTCGCTGCAGGGCCGGCTTCGAGCATCCGTCACACGGCCAGCCACTCGCATCCGTCGCTACGCAGATGAGGAGATTTTCGCGAAATGCCGGGTCACCCCAGCCTGTCTGAGCGGCGTGTCGCGAAAATCTCCGCGGGTGGCGCGGGCGGCGACAACGGATGCCGGCGTGGGAGCCTCCGAAGGCCGGCGCACCGGGTCTCGACCGGCTCGAGCACCGGGCCGGATCGGGGCTAGGCGAGTGCCTTGGCCACGTCCAGCCCGGAGCGCACGGCCCGGGCGACCCCCGACGGATGCCCGTGGAGCAGCCCACAACCGTCTCCCGCCACGAGGATGCCGGGCTGGTCCGCGCTGCGGTAGAACGTGGTACCAGGCCCCGAACCCACCGCATTCGCGTACCGCCAGCGCTTCAACTCCGAGTCCACGACGCCCGCGCCGGGCAGCAGCCGGATCAGCGCGGCCAGCAGGTCCGCCTGTGAGAACGTGGCGTCCGCCTCCCAGGTCGCTTCGCTCCACAATGGGGTCGCGAAAACCTCGAGCCATACCCGCCCGGCATCGTCCCGGTGCCTGACCCGAATCGTCTCGATGATGCCGTCGGGAGCCGACCGGCCCGCGAGGTGCCCCGCTTCGACACCGGCGGCGACACCGTCGACGACGCAGAGCAGAACGGCCCGCTCGTCGTAGGTCACCTCGTGCAGCTCGGGAGCCACGAAGAGCCCGCTGCCGCGCAGGATCTGGACGCTCTGCGGAACCGGCGCGGTGAGCACCACCGCCCGGCCCCCGATCGGTTCTCCCGAGCCATGCGGCACGACGTGGATGAGCCCCGATTCCTGAACCACCAGATGGGTGACGAACGTGCGCCGCAGCGTGGTGCCACCCGCCCACCGCTCGGCGATGTCACCCGCGGGCTGGTCGAAAGCCCAGTCCTCACAGCCCTCGGTCACAGGCGTGAACCGGGCGCCCGTTCGGAGCATGATCTCCTGCGTCACCTCGGGGTCGTGGCTACGAACCGTGTCAACGGATGGGTTCAGCAGCACTCCGCCGAGCGGCCGGCCGGTCAGGCGCCCGCCCGGGCGCGAGCCCTTGTCGAGGAGGAGAGCCGAACGACCGGCATCCTGCAGATTCCGGGTGATCGTCAGCCCGCACACGCCCGCACCGACCACGACGACGTCCCACGTTTCCATGTCAGGAGGTTAGTGCACACGCCCGCACGTGCCGGCACGTGCCGTGTACCGCGAGCGCAGTCGTACGCTTGGTCCTGGTGCCCTCATCGCCGAGACCCGGCACGGAACCCGCAGCACCGCCCGCAGCACCGCCCGCAGCACCGCCCGCAGCACCGCCCGCAGCACCGCCCACACAGAGGAGTCCCACATGAAGATCGTTGTCACCGGTGGAAGCGGAAAGCTCGGCCGGACCGTCGTGAAGTACCTCGTCGCCGAAGGTCACGAGGTGCTGAACCTCGACCGCGACGGTGCTCGCAGCCACGATCTGGTGGTCGTGGACCTCACGGATTACGGCCAGGTCGTCGACGCTGTCCTCGGTGTCGATGACCGGCACAGCGGCTTCGACGCCATCGTTCACCTCGGTGCGATCCCGGCGCCCGGCCTGGTTCCCGACGTGGCCACGTTCCACAACAACATCCTCTCCACCTATAACGTGTTCCAGGCGGCCCGGCGTGCGGGCATCAAGAAGCTGGTCTACGCCTCTAGCGAGACCGTGCTCGGGCTGCCGTTCGACATCGACCCGCCCTACATTCCCGTGGACGAGGAGTACCCGGCCCGCCCCGAGAGCACGTACTCGCTGGTCAAGCACCTCGAGGAGCAGATGGCGATCCAGCTCACCCGCTGGGATCCGGAGCTGAGCATCACCGCCCTGCGCTTCTCCAACGTCAAGGACCCGGAGGACTACGCGGCCTTCCCCGCCTTCGACGCCGACGCGACCCTGCGCAAGTGGAACCTGTGGGGCTACATCGACGGTCGTGACGGCGCCCAGGCCGTGCTGCGGGCGTTGCAGAACGCGAAGCCGGGCTTCGAGGCGTTTATCATCGCCGCCGCCGACACGGTGATGAGCCGGCCCAATGCCAAGCTGGCGGCCGAGGTCTTCCCGGGCGTCGAACTCCGTGAGGTCGGCGAGAACGACACCTTGCTCTCGATCGACAAGGCTCGACGGATGCTCGGCTACGCGCCCAAGCACAGCTGGCGCGACCACGTGTAGTCGACGTGGCCACGTGTAGCCGACGCACCGGGCAAGCGGTAGAACGGTGGCATGACGATGACACCGCTGGTGCTGGGTCCCATGTTGCGCTACGTGGACGAGATTTCGGCGAGCATCTGGGTCGAGACCCGGGACGAGGCATCCGTCGCGGTCAACGCCGGAAACCGCTCGTGGACGGCCCGGACCTTCGCCGTTCACGGCCACCACTACGCCCTGGTATCCGTCGACGGCCTGCAACCGGGAACAATCACTCCCTACACCGTATCCATCGACGGGTCAGAGGTCTGGCCCGCCGCTGACGCGGTCTACCCGGCCTCCGTCATCACGACGTCGACGCCGGGCGCTTCAATGCGGCTGTCCTTCGGATCGTGCCGAACCAGCGTGCCCCACGACGAGAAGAGCACCCGCACGCACGGAGTGGATGCCCTTCGGGCCTATGCGCTGCAGATGGCTGCGGGCGCCGAGGGCCTCTCCTGGCCCGATCTATTGCTGTTCCTCGGCGACCAGGTGTACGCCGACCTGACCAGTGAGGCGATGCAGGAGTTCATTCGTGCTCGCCGCGACATCCGAGAGCCGCCCGGCGAGGAGTTGGCGGATTTCGAGGAATATGCGCACCTCTACAACCTGGCCTGGTCGGACGAGGCGAACCGGTGGCTGTTGTCCACCGTGCCCGTCGCGATGATCTTCGACGACCACGACGTGCGCGACGACTGGAACGCCTCGCTGAGCTGGAAGCAACGGATGGAGGCCACGTCCTGGTGGCACGGCCGGATCGTGGCCGGGCTGGCCTCGTATTGGGTGTACCAGCACCTTGGGAATCTCTCGCCGGAGGCACGTGCCCGCGACGAGGTGTGGCAGGCAATCGCGGCGCATGACGGCGACGGTGAACTCGACCTCTCCTCGCTGCTCGACGGGTTCGCCGAGCGGTGCGACCGGGAGCCGACCAGTTACCGGTGGAGCTATTGCCGCGACTTCGGCGATGACCGGTTGATCGTCCTTGACTCGCGCGCGGCGCGCGAACTCGATCCCCGGCGGCGTGCCCTGGTGGACGAGCAGGAGACGGCTTGGTTCGACGAACGGATGCAGGGCGGGTTCCGGCATCTGGTGGTGGCGACGTCACTGCCGTTCCTGCTCCCAACGGGACTCCACCATTTGGAGGCCTGGAATGAGGCGATTTCGGAGGGTGCCTGGGGCCGGCCTGCCGCCCGCGTGGGTGAACGCCTGCGCCAGGCGTTCGACCTCGAGCACTGGGCCGCTTTCCAGAGGAGTTTCCGGAGCGTGGCGGCCATCACCACCGACGTCGCCGACGGCAAACGGGGAGCGGCCCCGCAGACCGTGACGTTCCTGTCGGGTGACGTGCATTACTCCTACGTGTCCGAGGTGGAGAGGACCTCCGGGAGCCGCATCATCCAGGCGGTCTGTTCACCGATCCGCAACCCGCTGCCCATCCTGCTGCGCTCCTTCTCCGCCGTGCTCTCCTACGGGGTGTCCACGCGTCTGAGCGCGCTGCTGTCCCGGTCGGCGGGGGTTGCTCCGCCACCGTTCCGCTGGTCGGGCGTCACCGGTCCCTGGTTCGACAACTGTCTGGCGACTCTCGCCGACACCCCCGAGGGGCTGAGGCTCTCCTGGGCCTCCGGAGTCGTTGACGGCGGTGACCCGTTGCATCCGACGTTCACGGAACGCGCGGCGATCACGGTGGCCCCGCGGATCAGCGGATCAGAGGGTCCGTCGAAGGCCGGGCCCCCTGCTCCGCTGTTCTCCTGAGGGCTGCCGACGGTCTCCGCGATCAGTCGGTCGAGGGTAAACCTCAGAGCTCCCGGCCCGGATCCTGGAACGCTGATCGACTGGGTGCCGCACCGCCGTTGCGGTTAGATGGTGGCCGCCACGAACGCCCGGGAGAACGACCACTGCGGGTCGCTCACCCCGGAGCACATGTACGCGGGGATTCCGCCGGTGCACGGCTGGTCCCGGGTCATTTCCCACCAGCCGAGGTAGTTCAGTGCGTTCGCCTTGGCGAAGGTGCCGACCTTGGTCGCGTCGGTGAGCGAGAAGACCTCTCCCGTGTCATTCAGCCCGATCATCGGCGTGATGCCGATCATGGACAGACGTTGGGCATTGGTCAGGCCGGCGTAGGCCGGGATCGCCGCCATCTGCTTCGCAGTCGAGGTTGCCGCGGAGATCGCCGCCGTGCCCATGTCGACCGTGCCGTCGCCGTAGTCCATGGCCATCACGTTGACGGCCGAGAGCGTCACCCCGCCGGCAGCGAACTCCGTGAGCGTGCGCTGGCCGCTCGGGACCAGGCCGTAGGGCATCACGGGGAGAGTCAGGGATACCTGCAGGGGGCGGCCCGCTGCGGCGCGCTGCTTCTGGAGTGCGACGATCGCGACCACGCGACGCGCGTTGGCGGACGGGTCGGAGACGTCGGAACCCTCGATGTCGAAGTCGATCCGGTCCACGTTGTAGCGGTTGACGACCTTCGTGTAGGCGGCGAGCAGGGCTGCGGGGTCGGTGCAGACCCGGGCGAGCTCGTTGTTGACGGCCCCGCCGAACGAGACGATGAACTTCCCGCCGCCGTTCTGGAACGTCGAGATGGACCCGGCGAAGTCCTGGGTTCCACCCACCGTGTACGCGGTGTAACCGGCCCAGGTCGGGCTGCAGTTGCTGGCGCGGTCGGCCACGATGAACGCACCGGTGACGGCCGTGACTCCGGTCGCCGCGGCGAATGCGGAGAGGTCAGCACTCGGCCACAGACCCATGTCCACATAGGGGGCGACAAGGAGGCTGCCTGCCGGTGTGGGTGTGGGTGTGGGTGTGGGTGTGGGTGTGGGTGTGGGTGTGGGTGTGGGGGTCGCGGTCGGAGTCGGCGTGGCCGTCGCAGTCGGAGTGGGAGTGGGAGTGGCCGTCGGTGTCGGTGTCGGTGTCGGTGTGGGGGCCGGAGTCGTCGACCCCGCGCCAGTCACGGAACACGGAATCGACGCGGCCCCGGCCGGAAGGCCGATCACCGTGCAGGCGGTGGGGAACAGCGGCGAGGTGCCCACCTTGAATGAGGTCAGGCCGAATGAGGTTGCTGCTCCGGGGGCGAGTGCGGGAGCCCAGCTCGGCGCCTTCACGGAGAACCCGCCGGTGGCCGGCTGCAGAATCCCGTTCCACAGGGTGTTCACCCTGTTGCCGTAGCTGAAGGAGATCTGCCACGGCTTCAGGGCAGTTGTGGACGAGTTGCGAACCCCGACCTCCGACTGGAAACCGGTCGTCCAGACGTTCGTGTTCTTCCACGTGACGTCGACGCCGGCCGTTGCCGCCGTTGCGGGCAGGGAGCTGACCGCCCCCAGGCCGAGGATGAGGAGAACAGAAGCGCCGAACGCGATCGTCCGGGGTCGCAGCCGCCGGGAGGTGGAATTTTTCACTCGGTGTCCTCGCGTGTTTTGTGAATGCCGTTGAGCGGCCGGGCAGTCAGACGTCAGCGGAAGCTGAGCTGTGGTGAGTACTATCGGCCGTGACGGATCCCCGGTTAGGGGCTGCGACACCGTTTTCACCAACGACGAAGTAGGGTCTGAAGGCATGACACCGGATGCCCTCGCCGACTTCTGCCTGAGTCTCCCGCAAGCGATCGAGACGTTCCCCTTCGGCGAGGAGACGAGCGTGTTCAAGACCAGCGGCAACGGCAAGATCTTCGCCCTCAGCGCCCTCGCCGGCGAACCTTTCACGGTCTCGCTCAAGTGCGACCCGGACGAAAGCCGTGCCCTGCGGGAGGAGTTCCCGAAGCAGATCACACCGGGCTACCACCTCAACAAGAAGCACTGGATCACGATCATGCTGGACGAGCACCTCGACGATGCCCTGGTCGAGCAACTGCTGCGGGACAGCCATGCCCTGGTGCGACCGAAGACGCCTAGAGCGCGAGAAGCTGGGGTCCACCCGGTGAACCCACGCTGAGGCCGGCCCAGGACACGAGGGTCCAGCCTCCGCCGGGGGAACCGGACAACTCCACCATCCCCGTGTTCTCGAGGTCGGTCGTGCCAGCGAACATGGGCGATACATTGACGGCGCGGGCCGCGGTCCACACGCGGATCGCAGCACCGTGGCTGAACACGGCCGCCGTGTCGGCGCCGGCAGCGGCAGAAGCGATATCGGCGTCGAACCGGGTGAAGAAGCTGTTCCCGTCGAGGCCTTCGGGCATTCTGGCCGTGAGGTCGCCGGTGCCCCAGGCCAGAACGGTCTCAAAGTAGGAGTGAACGGATGCCCGGTCGCTGCGGCCCTCGAGTGCCCCTGCTTCGATCTCGTGCAGCCCGGTGGCCACCTGCACGTCCAATCCCCGGTCGACCGCCAGCGGCTCGGCCGTGAGCTGGGTGCGCACGAGCGTCGACGCGTAAATGGCGTCGATGGACTCGCGGCGAAGGGCATCCGGAATCACTGAGGCCTGCCGGGATCCGAGCTCGGTCAGGCCGGGACCCGGGTGAGCGGTGTCGAGCTGGCCGAGCACATTGGCGGGCGTCTGGCCGTGACGGATCAGGAAGAGTCGCATGGTCCCCCAGCATAGGCATCGGGGCCGGTGAGAGCCCGCAGAGGGCCAGGTCCTCCCAGCCGAGGGTGACAGCATGGAGGAAGCAGACAGCGCATCCACGATATGGAGAAACCCCATGACGATCATCAAAATCAACGCCATCACCGTGCCCGGCGACAACGGCGACGAGCTGGCCCGCCGGTTCGCCGCCCGCGCCGGTGCGGTCGACGGCCGACCGGGTTTCGAGGGTTTCGAACTGCTCAAGCCGACGGATGACCGCAGCACCTGGCTGGTCGTCACCCGCTGGGCCGACGAGGAGTCGTTCCAGGCGTGGCTGACCTCACCCTCCTTCGCCCAGGGTCACCGTGGCGACGCCCCCACCGAGGGTGACGCGCCGGCCCGGCCGGTGGGCCTCAGCAGCGAACTGTGGTCCTACGAGATCGCGGGCGGCTCGCAGGCCTGAGCACGACCGAACGCCTCCCGCAGGCCCGGTGCGTAACACTTCGAATGCGCCGAGACCTGCCGGTTGAGCTGGGCCGATGAGCCAACCCCGTGCGAACGACGCCCTGCACTCCGACGCCGTGCGACCGGACCGCCGCGCGCAGAGGGGCAGACCGGAAGCGCAGCACTAGCGTCCGGGGGTGGGCGTCTCGGTGCCGGTCGTGAAGACGAGTCCGACGGACTGGCCCGGCTGCAGCTCGACGGTGCCGAAGCCCTCCTGGGCGTACTCCCACTCCGCGGTGCCCTCGGTGGTCACGCCGGCGGTCTCCAGGACCGTGCTCGCCGCGATCGTTTCCGCGGTGCCGGAATCGGCGCCGGTGTCGACGCAGTCCGTGATCTCGGGGGCGTCGAGCGCTCCGAAGTCGACGATGACGCTCACGCCGGCACAGGTCCCGTCGGCCGGAGCGGCCGGAGCGGTGGGGGAGGTGGACGCGGAGGGGGTGGTGTCGGTCTCGGGAACGCCGGTGGCGCATCCGCCCAGTGCCAGCGCTCCCATCAGGGTCAGGGTGGCCAGTGCTGTCAGCCTCATGCGCTCCAGAATGCCGAGCGGCCGACGAGGCCTGGCTTCTGTTACGCGCCGTGCCGGGGGCACCGGGTGTTCACCGGGCCGACATCGCCCGGAAACCGGTCGACCTCCGCGCGTCGATTCCGCCTCCTAGGGTCGTTGTCGTTGTCTCCCAACCTCATGAAGGAGTATCGCCTTGCGCAAGAAGATCGCTGTCTTTGCCCTCACCGCCACCGCCACGGCCACCGCGGTCGTCGGCATCGCCCCCGCCGCGCTGGCCGCGACGGGCCCGTTCGATTTCGTGCCTCTCGCCGGTTCCGCCTACGAGCAGGGCAGCACCGACTGGACCCAGCCGTACGTGGTCCCCGAGGGCTTCACCCAGACCCTCGTGCACGACGAGACCGTGCTCGACGTCTATCCCGGTGTCGACGACCTGCACGACATGAACACCCAGAACGAGACCGGCGTCCAGGCCGGCCGCTACCTCTACAACACCTACGAGGTCGGCTCGAACGGTGCCGTCTCCGTGACCGACCTGAAGACCGGCGCGGTCAGCGTCATCGCGCAGCGCCCGGACTGGAACCGTCTTGACGGCATCCGCTGGACCCCGTGGGGCAGCCTGCTGGTCACGGAGGAGACAGCCGGCGGCAAGGTCTTCGAATTGTTCTTAGCGAAGAACGACCCGACCTCGGTGGAGCGCATCGAGGAACGCACCGAGCTCGGAGCACTCCGCCACGAGGGAATCGACGTCGCGTCCGACGGCTCCGTCATCGTCATCGACGAACTCAACGGCGGCTCGATCTTCAAGTTCGTGCCGACCGTTCGCGGCGACCTCTCCGCGGGCCGGCTGCACGCCCTGAGGATCACCGGGCTGACGGATGCCGCGCAGAAGTGGAACCCGGCCACCTTCGCCGAGAAGGTGGGCGCCTTCGAATGGGTGGCCCTCGACCAGGCACAGGTGCGGGTTGACGCGGATGTCGCGGCCAACAACGTCAGCGCCACTGAGTTCGGTCGCCCGGAAGACGTCGAGATCATCGGCCAGACCCTCTACGTGGCCAATACCTCGGAGGAGAGGGTGGTCGCGATCGACCTCTCGAAGCTCACCGTCAGCAGCTTCGTCGAGGCGGGTGTCAACGTGCCGATCGAAGACAAGGCCGCCGGGGTCAGCGGGTTCAACAACCCGGACAACCTCGCAGAGGGCCCCGACGGCGCCCTCTGGATCACGGAGGACAACAGTTTCAGCGACATCTTCCGGGCCGGTAAGGACCGGGACCACGACGGAGCCTCGGACAACGTCGAGCTCTTCGCGTCCCTGACGGACGAGGGCGCCGAGACCACCGGGATCTACTTCGGCAAGAACCCGAAGGAGCTGTTCGCATCGGTGCAGCACCCCGACAAGGACCTCGCCGACGGTATCTGGAAGATCACCCGCGACTAGTTCGACCCTCGGAGGCAGGCTACTGCAGGGCCGAGGTCAGCCGGGCAAGACCGTCGAGGGCGGTCTTGCTGCGGGGCTCCTTGTTCCAATCCGCCAGCGTCAACTCTCGGCTGACCTCCCGGTAGCCTGCCTCCACTTCCCGCATTCGGTCGACGAACGTGCGTCCGCGCACCATCAGGGAGACCTCGTAGTTGAGGACGAATGAGCGGATGTCCATATTGCTGGACCCGATCACGGCCACGTCCTCGTCGATTGAGAAGTGCTTGGCGTGCAGGATGTACGGTGCCGGATAGAGCCAGATCCGCACTCCCGCCTGCAGAAGTGCCCCGTAGTACGAGCGCTGGGCGTGGTACACCGACGCCTGGTCGCCGATCTCGGACACGAAGAGCTGCACGTCGAGACCCCGCTGGCGCCCCGATGTGATGGCGTACATCATCGCCTCGTCCGGCACGAAGTACGGGCTGGTGATGATGATGCGCTCCTGCGCGGAGTACAGCAGCGCGAGGAAGAGCCGCAGGTTGTTCTCACCCTCGAAGCCCGGGCCGCTGGGCACGACCTGGCAGTCCAGCGCATCCGTCGACCTGTCCCGCCGGACCTCGTCGGCAGGCACTCGTTCGTTCAGGATTTCGTCGGTTTCGCTGTACCAGTCCGAGAGGAAGATCGCGTTGATCCCGCTGACCGCCGGCCCGGTCACCCGGGTCACCAGCTCCTGCCAGGCCAGCCCGCGCCTGACGTTCTTCTCCGCGCGGTAGCTGCGGTCGATCAAGTTCTGGGACCCCATGTACGCCACCCGGCCGTCGACGACGACGATCTTGCGATGGTTGCGCAGATCGGGGCGCTGATACTTGCCCGTGAACGGCTGCACGGGCAACATGAAGCTCCACTTTGCGCCGATCCGGTCGAGTTCGGCGAATGTCTCCTTGTGGCCGACGGTGCGAATGGATGCGATGTGGTCGAGCAGGACCCGCACCCGCACCCCCCGCTTCACGGCCGCTTCCATGGCCGCGAAGAAGTGCTTCGTGGTGTTGTCGAACGAGACGATGTAGAACTCCACGTGCACGAACTCCGTTGCCGTGTGGATATCGGCGGCCATCGCCTCGATGGAGGCGTTGTAGTCCCCGATCAGGGTCGCGTTGTTGCCGCCCGCGATGGGAACCGCGCCCAGGTGGAGGTTGAGCTCGACCACCGAGGCGAACCACGGCGGCCAGGAGTCCCGGTCGGAGACCAGGTCCGTGTCCGTGGCTGCTTCGGAGATCATCCGGTTGATCTCCCTCTGCTTCTCCCGACGGGCCCGGGGCAGCTTCGGGCTGCCCAGCAGCAGGAAGAAGAAGATCCCCACGAAGGGGATGAAGAAGATAGCCAACAGCCAGGCCATGGCGGCCGTCGGCTTGCGATCGCGGGGGATGATGATCAGCGCCGTGATCCGGATGACCAGGTCGATCAGCACCAGGCCCCACCCGACCAGGATGGTTGTCTCTTGTGGGTCCATTGTCTGCACTCTCCCCATGCCGCGTCGTCAAGAAGCTGGCATGAATGTAGCGCGGGTGAGGCGGTGAGGTGCGGGAATCCTCAGTTCTGGGACAGCCCTCGGGTTCCCGGAAGTTCCTCGCTCGACACCGAGCTGAGCAGCAGGCTCGTCTCGTCCCTCCACCTCGATCAGGGTGATCGCCCGAATGGAGTTCGGGTCGCGGTCCTCCCGGATCCGCACGCAGAAGCCCACGACGGTGCCCGAATCGATCAGCCGCTTGAGCCGGCTGGTGATCGTGGACTGCGTGACTCCGAGGTCGTGGGTGAGGCTGGCCACCGGCTCGCGGCCGTTCACGCGGAGGGCGGACTGTAGGCGGCGGTCGAGTTCATCGAGGGGATACATTACTCACAGTGTGAATGCGAGGTGAGCATTATGCGCGAACCTTTGCGCAGATTGCGGCGATAAACGAATAGCGGCTGCACATCGCCCATGCCTAGGGTTGAAGATCTGATCGAGGGGAGACGCACGTGGTGCGCTTTGTAGACGTAGGAAACATCAATCGCTGGGCCGCCGAGACGGGTGTCGAACGCATCCTTACCGACATGGTCGAGTACCTCGAACGGGACTTCCGCCGCTGGCCCACCTTCGACAAGGCGCCGCGGGTGGCCAGCCACTCACCGCTCGGTGTGATCGAGCTCATGCCCACGAGCGACGGCGTCACCTACGGCTTCAAGTACGTCAACGGACATCCGTCGAACCCGTCGCGAGGCCTGCAGACCGTGACCGCGTTCGGCGTGCTCGCCGACGTTCAGAGCGGCTACCCCACGTTCTGGTCCGAGATGACCGTGCTCACGGCCTTCCGCACCGCCGCGACCTCGGCCATGGTCGCCCGGGCGCTGGCCCGCCCCGACGCCCACACCATGGCCATGATCGGCACGGGAACCCAGTCCGAGTTCCAGGCGCTTGCCTTCCGCGGGCTCCTCGGCATCAACCGGCTGCGCGTCTGGGACACCGATCCGGACGCCATCGCCAAGTTCGTGCGCAACCTGGCCCCACTCGGTTTCGAGATCGTCGTGGCCACCGGGGCGACGGATGTCGTCACCGGCGCCGACATCATCACCACCTGCACCGCTGACAAGGCGAATGCCACCGTGCTGACCGACGCCATGGTCGCCCCCGGCGTGCACATCAACGCCATCGGCGGCGATTGCCCCGGCAAGACCGAACTCGACATGGGCATCCTGCACCGCGCCGACGTCTTCGTGGAATTCACCGCGCAGACCCGGATCGAAGGTGAAATCCAGCAGATGCACCCCGAATTCCCGGTCACCGAGATCTGGCAGGTGCTCGTGGGCGAGGCGACCGGCCGCACCTCGGCCGAGCAGATCACGGTCTTCGACTCCGTGGGCTTCGCCATCGAGGACTTCTCGGCGCTCCGCTTCCTGCAGGACGCCGTCGACCAGACCTCGTTCTACACCGACATCGACCTCGTCGCCGACCCCGATGACCCGAAGGACCTCTTCGGTCTGGTCACCGCGGGCGCGCCCGTTCTCGTCTGACCCTGGTGACCGTGCAGGCCCCGTCGGCCGTGGTGCTCATCCGGCCGCACTTCTTCTCGCCGAACCCGGAGACGGCCCACGACAACGCGTTCCAGTCGCGCGATGCCGGGCACGACGCCGCCCTGGTGGCCGAGGCCGCCTACGCCGAGGTCACTGCGGTGGCCGGCGCCCTGGAGGCGCACGGCATAGCGGTGCACCTGTTCGACGACGACGGACCGGGCCGGCCCGACAGCGTGTTCCCCAACAACTGGATCTCCACCCACGCCGGGGGCCACGTGGCGCTCTATCCGATGCACGCACCGAACCGGCGCACCGAGCGCCGCGGCGACATCGTCGAGATGCTCAAGCAGCGCTACCGCGTGCAGGACGTCGTCGACTACTCCGGGCTCGAACTCGACGACGTCTTCCTCGAGGGAACCGGCGCGATGGTGCTCGACCATGCGGCGCGCATCGCCTATGTGGCACGGTCGAGGCGCGCCGACCCGATCGCGCTGGAACGGTTCTGCACCAACTTCGGCTACGAGCCCATCGTCTTCGACGCCTCAGACGAGAACGGCACCCCGATCTACCACACCAACGTCATGATGTGCATCGCCACGGACTTCGCCTTGGTCGGGTTGGACCTGATCGAGTCGGCCGCCCGGCGCCGCCACGTCGTGGAGCGCCTGGCTACACAGGATCGACAGGTTCTGGACCTGGACCGCGACCAGATCCGCAACTATGCCGGCAACGCCATCGAACTGCACGGCCGGAACGGACGGGTGCTTGCGCTCTCGCGTCGCGCCCTCGCCAGCCTGTCTGCCCAGCAGCGCCGGGTCATCGAGCAGAGCTGCACGATCCTGCCGCTCGACGTGCCCACGATCGAGCTTGCCGGTGGCTCAGTGCGCTGCATGCTCGCCGGGGTCCACCTCGACCGCCGGGCCGTGCTCGCTAGTCCCGCTGCTGTGGCCGCCTGAGAGAGCAGTCGTGGGACGCGAGATGCGTCCGTCCGGATGGATGCTCCGAGTTTCAGCTCGGCGGTTACGCCCGACTAGCCAATCCATCGGATGCACCTTCGGGAGGATCTTCGCGACCGCGAGTGCGGCGAACATGACCGTATTGATCGCGACGAATGCCGCAAGGATGGCGAATTCGTCCGACTGCAGCACCGAGGAAGGCAGGAGAAGTCCGGTCGGAACCAGGTGGTTCATAATGGATCAGGCCGCTCTCTGCAGATCGTCGTTGGGCGAGGAGCGGATTATGTCGCCCCATTGAGCCTGCCGGCCCAGGGTGATGTCGACGATCCCCTTGACGTAGACGAGGTCGAGGAAGACATCGAAGAGCAGTTCGGGGATGAGCGAAAACGCCAGCAGGCGTGCCCGTGTCCCGCCTGTCCAGACCGACACGACACGTTCAGCGATGAAAACGATGCCGAGGCCCAACCAGAACGGAAACCAGACCCAGGAATCGATTGCCAGGAGCGTGACGAGCACGAGCAACAGGAACGCGCTGAGCGCGATGACGCTGTAGCCCAGGCCCAGCTGCTGGGCCCAGTAGCGAAAGGTCGACGGTGAGACGCCGTAGGCGCCGATGTTCTCCAGCGCACCCCGCTGCCAACGCAGACGTTGCACCCACAGAGCGCGCAGAGTCGGCATTACCTCGGTGACGACCGTGCATTCCGAGGGAGAGATGATGAGGGCGCCGAGCGATTTCAGGGCGATGGTGAGCTCGTTGTCTTCCGTGAGAGCAGCCGTGTCATAGACGTCCCCGCTGGTGCCCGGGATCGTGTCGCCGCGGCTGTCTGCCACCGTGCGCAAGGCGACTGGTCGGAACAGTGAAGCGGTGCCGGTGAGTACGAACACGTGGCCCCGGCGCCGCCGGATGTCACGGGAGTAGCGAATGTACTCATTGCGCTGGAACTGGCCCAACACTCCGGCACCTTCCTCGCCGTAGAACAACCCACCGACTGCCATCAGCGCTCGATCGCTGGTGAATCTCTGGACGGCGGCGGCCAGGAACCCGTCGTCGAGGGTTGTGTCGGCATCCAGCACCATGACGAGGTCGTTGTCGCCCTGGCCGGGGAGCAGTATCTTCAAGATCTGATTGAGCGCCCCGGCTTTCTTGAACCTGTTTTCGTGAGACTCGAAGACCTCCACCCCCAGGGACCGGGCGATGTCCACGGTTCCATCGGTACAGTTATCGGCCACGACCACGACGCGTTCCGGGCGGTGCGATTGGGCGAGCAGCGATGTCAGGGTCGCAGAGATCGATGCCTCTTCGTTGTACGCCGGCACCAGCACGGTCACGGTCACCGGTCCGGCAAAGACACCGCGCGTTTTCGCCATCACGATTCCGGCCGAGAGGGGAGTCGTGCGCGGGTTCAAGGACCGACGGGCCTTACTCGACGTTCTTCGTTCGAGCAGTGTAATTCCTGCGGCGAAAAGGAAGGCCAGAGCGACGGCACCGAGAATAATTCGCGGTGTCGGCGCGGCCAAGTCGTAGAGCACGCTCCAGAGGCCGAGGAGGAGTCCCTGCGACGGCGTGTCTCCGGCAGCCGGTTCTCCGACCGCAACGACGAACAACAGGAGGGCGGCTGCGCCCCCAGCGAGAAGCGCTATGACGACTCCGACGCCGCGATCGAATGTTTTTGCACCCACGAGCGCACATTATCAGAGCAGTGGCACCTCGGCCGTCGTGCCGTTGCCGCTCCCGCTCCCGCCGCGAAAGAATTCGATCGCCGCCTCCCGGAAAGCGCGGGACGTCGGCGCGTTGAAGTGATTGCGCCCGGGGATCTCGAAGAATCCCCCGTACGGAGTGGCCGCGGCGAGTGTCTTCGAGGCCTCGAGGATGCTGTCCTTACTCCCGGTGGCGAAGAGCACGGGCTGTGCCGGCGCGTTCTCGGCACCGGGCTGGGGACCGCCGCGCATGCCCTCGACGAGGGCCACGAGGGCCTTGAGATCGTTGCCGGGGAGCGCGCGGGCCATGGTCAGGTAGGCGCCGGTGAGGCGGTCGTCGACCTCGGTGCCGTGCTCGAGGTGAGCGCGGGCATCCGTGACCTTGAAGCGTTTGAGAGGGTCGCCGTCGGGGATACCGCCGAGCACCGCCCGCGAGATGCGGCCCTCTAATTCGCGGGCGGCCTGCCAGCCCACGCGGGCGCCGAGGGAGTAGCCCGCGTAGCAGACCTCGTCGAGCAGGTAGGCGTCGAGCACCTGCAGCACGTCGTCGACGAGTGCCTCCATCGTGTAGTCGGCGGGGGAGCTGGGCTTGTCGCTGAGCCCGTGCCCACGCTGGTCGATGGCGATCACGTGGAAGCCGGCGCGGATGAGATCGCGCGTCCAGCCGGTGACGTGCCAGTTGGCGACGGCGCTGGAGGCGAAGCCGTGCACCGCGAGCACGGTCGGAGCGCTCGAATCTCCGAATTCGTAGGTGGCCAGGTTGACCCCGTCGGTCGAATAGACGAAACGGTGCGGGGGTGCGGTGCGTTGTGACATCACGGACCATTGCACCACGAACACCGGGAATCAGATCCACGAGATCGTGATTTGGACAATCCCGCCACACTTTGTTGCCAGCACTTTGCCAGCCATAAATGAGGATTTATCCAGATTACAAGGGCATTCTGGCAACTTCGCCCGGTCGGGACCCCGACCGTGGAACGTCGAACAAGAATCGTGAGCGCAGCCGCACGAGCGATTCGCCCTGTGAAGGTATGACCAACTCAAACTCGTCCTCTCCTCTGTCCGACGTCTTTTCCAGTTCACACTCTGATTCAGAAACCACGCCCAGCGGTGCGGCAACCGCGCTCGGCACCGACATCGGTTACACCCGCCATCAGGAAACGCGTCGTCGGCGCGGCCGCAGCCGCCTTTTCATGGCCGGCTCCGTCATCGCCGTCGGCGCCGTCGTGGTGAGCGGGTTCTCCGCCCAATCCGCCTCGCAATCCGCCGCGGCCGAAGAAAAAGAGCGCCTCGCCGTCACCGCTGTGCTGGCGAGAGCCACCGGCCCACACCCCGAGCAGGCAGGCAGCCTGGCCGGAGTGGTCCCGGCCCATGCCTCCGCGAGCGCTCGGACCACCCTGGCCGGCGCCAACGGTGTCATCATGGCGGCCCAGGGGAAGACGGATGCGACGGGGCTCTCGAGCACCGTCGCTTCGCTCAGCGAATACAGGCGTTTGACCCCCGAGCGGGTCTTCGATCTCGTGGAGCAAGTCAACGCCGAAGCCGAGGTGGTGAAGGCGTCGACCGCCGAGGCCGACCGCATCGCCGCGGAGCAGGCTGCTGCCGCTGCCGCTGCCGCTGCAGTCCAGGCTGCCGCGGAGGCCCAGGCGGCGGCCGATGCCGCGGCAGCCCAGGCCGCGGCCCAGGCGAAGGCGGCCGCGCCGCAGCCCGCCGCTCCGGCACCGAAGCCGGCC
>NZ_SOGQ01000045.1 GCF_004403465.1 Cryobacterium sinapicolor
CCCGCGCCCGCGCCCGCGCCCGTGCTCGTGGTCGCCGCCGCGCCCGTGCTCGTGGTCGCCGCCGCACCCGCGCTCGTGGTCGCCGCCGCGCCGCCGCGAGAGGGCTGCGACGCCTCGGGCGCTCCGCCGCTACTCGCCGAGCGTCGTGTGCAGGAAGGCGGACACCTTCTCCCGCATGGCTGCGTCGAGGATGCCGATCGAGTGCAGCGTGCCCGGCACCGTGACCAGCTTGTGGGCGACGCCCTTCCGCTCGAGGGCCGCCGCATAGCCCGTGGCCTGCGTCAGTGGAATGTACTCGTCGGTCGACGAGCCGAGGAACACGGGCGGATCGCTGCGATCGAGCGTGCTGGCCGGCGATGCGGCCGTGGCCTTGGCGCAGTCGCGCAGGGAGAGGCAGCCGAGGTAGTCGCGCACGATGTTCTGCAGCCCGGCCGGGGCCCGGCCCGTGACGAGCGCCTGGTGGCTGAGGTCGAGTGGCGCGGAGAGTTCGGCGACCGCGGCCACCCGGGCACCCTCGGTCAGCGACCCGGAACCGCGGGTGCCGAGCAGGGCGGCGAGGTTGCCTCCGGCCGAGCCGCCGAACACACCGATCCGGTCGGGATCGATGCCGTAGGTCTGGGCGTTCACAGGGTCGCGGGCCCACTCCACGGCCAGGGCGACGTCGTCGAGCGCGGCGGGGAACACTGCATCCGGAACCATTCGATAGTTCACCGAGTAGGCGACGAATCCCTCGGAGGCGAGCCAGGCGCACACCATTCGCCAGTCGCTGTTCCCCTTGTCGCCGCGGGCCCAGCTGCCGCCGTGGATGGAGATGACGGCCGGGCGCAGCGCCGCCGCCGCTTCCTCCGGTGACACCGTCGCCGCCGGCACCGTCTCGAGGGTCGTTTCCTCCGCGGGGGCGATCGCCGGCGAGCACACGTCGAGGGTGAGAACGGCGCCGTCCGCCTGGGTGCCGTATTCGACATCCTCGGCGACCGTGATGCCCTCCGGTCGCTCGAACGTTCGGATGCCGACGATCTGGGTCGTGACGAGCTCGCTGCGCTGGTCGCCGGGTTCGTCGGGCGCCACGGAATACAGCTGCGGGCGGAACCCGCCGAGGAGGGCCGTCGCGGCAATGGCGATGCCGACTGCGCCGGCAATCGTCAGAAAACGGATGCGACGCGAGCCGAATCGGGGATGGCCTGGGCCGGTGTTCACGTGTGCTCCGAGCTGCGGGGAAGTGCTTCGAGAGTAATTCGTCTCTCGCGCCGCACCGAATCCCGTTCGGCGGCGTCGGTCTGTGCCTCGATCAGCGTGTCGGCGTCGTGTCCGGGGCGGGCTCGCCGTCACTTTCGGCCTCGGCCGCGGCTGCCGGCAGGATATGCGGCCGGAGGGCCGTCAGGATGCGGGTGACGTCCATCGCGACCGTCGCCGCGACTCCTAGCGACGTCACCGGGGCCGTGCTTCTCCGCTCGTCCAATTCGGTCATCAGATCCTGAAGGGCGGCCTCCGCCGCGGCGAAAGCAACCTGGACGGTGTCATCCGGATCCCAGTCCCGCAGCACCGTGGCCACGGCGTGCAGTGTGCGGCCGAGCGCCGGCCGCAACTCGGGGCGCAGTTCGAGCTGGACCGGCTGACCCCAAACGGCTGCGGCAAGCACCTCCGTCAGGTCGCGCACATGGAAGGTCACGTTCTCGAGGGCCGACAGTTCCTCGTAGTCCGAGCGGAGGTCCCGCCGATGCACCCGCGCGCGCGGGTTGCCCTTGCGGCTGTCGTCGGCGTGGCTGACCGCGTTGCGCACCGCGCGGCCGACCGCCACGAGCTCCTGGCTGCGGGAGGCCCAGCCGTCCTCTTCGGGCGGCCAACTGTCGGCCAGGGCATCGGCGACCTCAGAGAGCTGGTCGGCCAGAGTGGCCCGAAAGCGGGTCAGTTGTTGGCCGACGGCCTCGAACGCCAGCGGCGGGAAGAAGACCAGGTTCACGGCGAGGCCGACCAAAATCCCCAGCGTCATCTGCACCAGATACCCGATGGAATATCCGTCCGCATTCGGCCCGCCGACGATCAGCACGAACAGGGCGGTGACCGGGATGTACTCGCGACTTGCGCCGAACCAGCCGGTGGCCGCGATCGCGGCACCGACGCCGACCGCGAGCGAGATGGTGAGCACGTTCGGCTCGCTCAGAACGATGACCGCGCCCGCGAGCACGATCCCGACGGTGAGGCCGCCCAGGGTCTGCAGGGAGTTCCGCACCGAACTCATCAGTGTCGGGTACATGCTCACCAGCGCGCCCAGCGGAGCGTAGTAGGGGTAGTCGTCCGCCACACCGGGCAGCAACGGCGCGATCGACCAGGCGATGGCGACGGCGATGGCGGCCTTGAGTGCCTGCACGATTCTCGGGCTGGTCGCGGTCACACCCAGCCAGGACGCCGTCTTCCGGGCGCGGCGCACGCTCACCTGGGCCGACGTGCGGGCGGCCTCCCGATCCCGCGTCATCGCACCGCTCCCGGGATCGCCTTGGCGAAGCAGACGCTGAAGGCCTCGCCCAGGTACTGACCGAACAGGGGAACCTCCCGGTACCCCGCGCCCCGATAGAAGGAGAGCGCGGCATGACTCTCCGGCCCGGTCTCCAGCACGATTTCACGGATGCCGCGGGCCGCCGCATCCGTCTCGATCCCCGCGAGCAGGCGGCCGGCAACGCCGCGCCCCCGGTGGACCGGGTGCACGAACATGCGCTTCAGCTCCGCCGTGCTTGTGGAGCCGTCGCCGGTGTCGGCCCCGCCTACCAGTGCGGCGATCCCCAGAGCGCGATCCGTCGCATCCCGCGCCACGTACACGGCCACGCCCGGCTGCTCGAGTTCGGCGACGCTCAGCAGAAAGTTGCTTTCGGGCGGGTACAGCGACTGGGCGTACTCGCCGCTCAGGCGCAGCAGCTCGGTGATCTCCGGCTGCCGCGGGGACTCGATGGTGATGGTCGTCGGCATGACAATAGAGTAAGCGGTGAAGATGGCCAGGCGCTTTTCGGCATCGACATTCCGGCATCGATCAGGTAACGTAGGCAAGTCGGCTCTTGACACCGTGTGTTTTTTTGTGTGCGCGGATGGGTTTGTAAGTCAGGATGGGCCGGTTTCCCAGTAATCCGCTGGGGAAAAATCACTGTATGTGAACGGCCCCGGCCATAGACTGCCCGGGTTCTCAGGTTGCGTCGCGTGTGCGGCGTTGTTCTGCCATGTACCCAATACAACCCAGGAACATTTTCCATGCCTAAGAACTTCGATCCCAAGTACTCCGCCAAGGGCGGACCGTCCAAGGGTGGCAGCAAGAGCCCCGGACACCGCGGCCACAATGCCGCCGAGGGTGCACCCAAGAAGGCCCGTTGGAACGCCGGAGAGCGTGCCGACCGTGCCGCCGGCCGCCCGACCGGCAATGACCGTCCGGCCTACGGCAACGGCCGCCCCGCCGGCAACGACCGTCCGGCCTACGGCCAGCGCTCCGAGCGCCCCGCCTACGGCGACCGCCCGAACCGCGACCGACCGTCCACCGGCGGTGCCCCGCGCGGAGACCGTCCCTCGTATAACAGCGACCGTCCTCGCAACGACCGTCCGTCCTACGGCAACGACCGCCCGTCCTACGGCGACCGTGCTCCGCGCACGGACCGTCCGTCGTATAACAGCGACCGTCCCCGTACCGATCGTCCCGCGTACAACAACGACCGCCCGTCCTATGGCGACCGTGCTCCGCGCACGGACCGTCCGGCGTACAACAGCGACCGTCCACGTACGGAACGTCCGTCGTACAACAGCGACCGTCCCCGTACCGATCGTCCCGCGTACAACAACGACCGCCCGTCCTATGGCGACCGTGCTCCCCGCACCGACCGTCCGGCGTACAACAACGACCGTCCACGTACGGAACGTCCGTCGTACAACAGCGACCGTCCCCGCACGGATCGTCCCGCCTACAACAACGACCGCCCGTCCTACGGCGACCGTGCTCCCCGTACCGATCGTCCGGCGTACAACAACGACCGCCCGGCCCGCACCGAACGTCCGTCCTATGGCGACCGTCCGGCCCGCACCGACCGCCCGGCCTACAACAACGACCGCCCGTCCTACGGCGACCGTTCCGCCCGCCCCGAGCGTGGCGGCTACGACCGCTCCGAGCGCTCCAACTCCGACCGTCCGGCGCGACCGACCCGCTCGGCGTCCGACGGCGGCCACTCCAGCAACTTCTACCCCGACCGCGACACCAAGGCGCACTTCGCCGCCGGTGACGACGTCGTGCTCGAGCGCCTCGAAGCCATCGCAACGACGGCTGCCGAAGTCGTCGGTGTGAGCTTCGGCGACTTAGGGCTCGGCGAGAACATCGTGCGCGAGCTCGCCACCCTCGGTGCCGCGACGCCGTTCCCGATCCAGGCCGCGACCATCCCGGACGTGCTCGCCGGGCGCGACGTGCTCGGCCGTGGCAAGACCGGTTCCGGCAAGACCATCGCCTTCGGTGCTCCCCTCGTGGAGAAGCTGCTGGAGAACAACGGCGCCAAGGACCGCAAGATGGCCCGCAAGCCGCGCGCGCTCATCCTGGCCCCGACCCGTGAGCTGGCCCTGCAGATCGACCGCACCATCCAGCCCATCGCCCGCAGCGTCGGCCTCTTCACCACCCAGATCTACGGCGGGGTTCCGCAGTACCGCCAGGTCAGCGCCCTCCAGCGCGGCGTGGACATCATCATCGGCACCGCCGGTCGCATCGAGGACCTGATCGAGCAGGGTCGTCTCGACCTCAGCGAGGTCGTCGTCACCGTCCTCGACGAGGCCGACTACATGTGCGACCTGGGCTTCCTCGAGCCGGTTCAGCGCATCCTGCGCCAGACCAAGAAGGGCGGCCAGAAGCTGCTTTTCTCGGCCACCCTCGACAAGGGCGTTGCCTCGCTGGTCAAGGAATTCCTGATCAACCCGGCCGTGCACGAGGTTGCCGGCGAAGATCAGGCCTCCTCCACGATCGACCACCGCGTGCTCGTGATCGAGCACCGCGACAAGAGCGCCATCATCGGCCAGCTCGTCGACCGCCAGGGCAAGACGCTGATCTTCTCGCGCACCCGTGCCTACGCAGAGCAGCTCGCCGAGCAGCTCGAAGATGCCGGCGTGAAGGCCACGAGCCTGCACGGCGACCTGAACCAGGCCCGCCGCACCCGCAACCTGCAGATGCTGACCAGCGGTCGCGTCAACGTGCTGGTGGCAACGGATGTCGCGGCTCGCGGTATCCACGTGGACGACATCGACCTGGTCATCCAGGCCGACGCTCCCGACGAGTACAAGACCTACCTGCACCGTTCCGGTCGCACCGGCCGCGCCGGCAAGTCCGGTACCGTCGTCACGCTCATCCCGAAGCAGCGTCGCCGCCGCATGGACGACCTGCTCGAGCGTGCCGAGATCGAAGCATCGTTCACGAACGCGGCCCCCGGCGACACGTCGGTCAGCGACCTCGCGGGACTCTAACCCTCCGCATTCGCCGTAGCCGCACCAGCAGAAGGGGCACCCACCATCACGGTGGGTGCCCCTTCGGTATCCGGTCCCGGCGTCGAACCACTTCGTCGAACCACTTCGTCGAACCACTTCGACGGAGATTCTCGTCTGAGAGCGCTCTTTCGGAGTGTTTCCGGCCGATGCAGGCAAAATCTCCGTCGAATTCGTTCGGGACGGGGTGGCTGGAGCTTTTCGGACCTCCCGCTCGGCTCAAGCGGTGGGGGCCACCGGTGCCGCGCCGTCGTGCGACCGTGGTACGAACGGCGGCCGGTCGGGCGCGTCGATGATCAGGTTCGTGATGCGCGCGGTACACAGCCGGCGGCCTTGGTCGTCTCTGATCACGATCTCGTGGCAGGCGATCGTGCGCCCGAGCCGGATGGCCGTGGCTACCCCGGTCACGATCCCCGACCGGGCCGCGAGGTGGTGCGTCGCATTGATGTCGAGCCCCACCGCGCTGCGCCCCGGGCCCGCGTGGATCACGGCCGCCCACGAGCCGAGCGCCTCGGCGAAGGCGACGGATGCCCCGCCGTGCAGCAGGCCGAACGACTGCCGGTTGCCCTCCACCGGCATCGTCGCGACGACCCGCTCGGCGGACTCCTCGACGATGGTCACGCCCATCTTCTCGTCCAATTCGCCGAGCGTGATCTTCCAGTTCCCGTTCACGTTTCTCCCTAATCTTCTACCGGTGGTCGAGCCTGTCGAGGCCGGTCGAGACCGTCGACCCCGGCGCAACCCGCAGCCCGTCGAGCGCCACCGCGAGCACGTCGCTGGCCAGCTGCCCGGCGTCTTCCGGGCCCTCCGGCCGGTACCACTCCACGATCGAGTTGACCATGCCGAACAGCAGCCGGGTCACGATCCGCGGGTCGATGTCGCCGCGCAGGGAGCCCTCGTCGCGGGCCTCCACCACGAGGGCGGACACGGACCGGTCGAAGGCGCGACGGCGCGCGAGCGCGGCGCGCTCGACATCCGTGTTGCCGCGCACCCGCAGCAGCAGCGTCACGTAGGGCAGCCGGGAGGTGAGCACCTGCACGGCGCCGCGCAGCACCGCAGCGAGCCGGTCGATGGCCGGGCCGACCTGGGCGCTCTGCTCGAGCAAGACCCCTTCGAGCCCGTCGAGAGCCTCGTCGAGAGCCTGGTCCAGGAGTTCCTCCTTCGAGGTGAAGTGGTGGTAGATCGCCGATTTCGACAGGCCGAGGCGGGTCGCGAGCACGCCCATCGAGGTGGCGTCGTAGCCGAACTCGTTGAAGGCGGCGACTGCCACCTCGAGAATGGCGTGCTGGTCGTACCCGGGGCGGCCGCGCTTGATGAGGGCTGGTTCAGACATAATGAAAAATTCTCTCACGGGGCGGTGCACCGGAAGGTGCCCCCGGCAGGCAGGGGCCAGGGTCGTGCGGCCGGCTCAGCGCAGGTCGTAGACACGCTTGTGCTTGCCCGTGCTGCGCTCGAGCGTGCCGGGCTCGACGATCAGCACGTTGACGCTGGACCCGATCAGGTCCTTGATCTTGTGGATCAGCAGCGCCGAGGCGATGTCGGAGGCGACGTCGGTGGCGTGCTCGTGTCGTTCGATCCGCACGGTCAGTTCGTCCATCCGGTTCGGCCGGGTCAGCTCGATCACGAAGTGCGGGGAGAGGCTCGGGATGCTGAGCACGATCTCCTCGATCTGGGTCGGGAACAGGTTGACGCCGCGCAGGATGATCATGTCGTCGTTGCGACCGGTGATCTTCTCCATCCGGCGCATGCCGGGGCGCGCCGAGCCGGGCAGCAAACGGGTGAGGTCGCGGGTTCGGTAACGGATGACCGGGAACGCCTCCTTGGTCAGCGACGTGAACACGAGCTCGCCCTGGGTGCCGTCAGGCAACACCAGGCCACTGTCGCCGTCGATGATCTCGGGCAGGAAGTTGTCCTCCCACAGATGCGGTCCGTCCTTCGTCTCGATGCACTCGTTGCCCACACCCGGGCCCATCACCTCGCTGAGACCATAGATGTCCAGGGCGTCGAAGTCGAGGCGGGCTTCCAGCTCGAGCCGCATCTGGTTGGTCCACGGCTCCGCACCGAGCACGCCGGCCTTGAGGCTGGACGAGCGCGGGTCCATGCCCGCCGCGACCATCGCATCCGTGATCGTCAGAAGGTAGCTGGGCGTGGCCATGATGACGTCCGGCTCGAAGTCCTGGATCATCTTGACCTGCTTGTTGGTCTGGCCGCCGGACATCGGGATTGCCGTGGCTCCGAGCGCCTCGATGCCGGCGTGCGCGCCGAGGCCGCCGGTGAAGAGGCCGTAGCCGTAGGCGTTGTGCACGCGCATGCCGGGCCGTACGCCGGAGGCGCGGAGGCTGCGGGCCACCAGGCCCGCCCACATCTTGAGGTCGTTCTGCGTATAGCCGACGACGGTCGGCAGCCCGGTGGTCCCGGAGGAGGTGTGGATGCGCGCGACCTGATCCATCGGCACCGCGAACATGCCGAACGGGTAGGAGACCCGCAGGTCGTCCTTGGTCGTGAACGGCAGCAGGGCGACATCGTCCAGGGTGCGGATGTCGTCCGGGTGCACGCCGGCCTCGTCGAACTTGCGGGTATAGAGAGGTACGTTCTGGTACGCGAGCCGTACGGTCTTCTGTAGCCGGGTCAGTTGCAGCGCCTGCAGTTCGTCACGGGACATCCGCTCTTCGGGATCGAGTTCATCCTGGGCGGGGGCGTGCAAGCGGGTCTTGGTCATCGTTGACATGAGGCCTCCTGGTTGAATGCGGGTTTAAAGTTGGGGTGCGACGGAGCCGGGAACGGGAAAGTTGGTGGTGCGGCTTCGCCCGCGGAACTCGGCGATCGGCACGTTGTGCTCGTTGGTGACGCGCACGTCGTAGAGGCCGGAGCGACCGCTCTTCGTGCGCAGCACGGCGGTCGCGGTGAGGGTCTGACCGGCCGCGGTCGGCTTCAAGAAGGTGATGTCGGCGCCCGACGCGAGCGTGACGTGGTGGTCGTCGTTGCAGGCGATCGCGAACGCCGTGTCGGCCAGGGCGAAGACAATCCCGCCGTGCGTCACATCGAAGCCGTTCATCATGTCGTCCCGCAGAAGCATGGAGACGACCGCGCGGCCGGGCTCCGAGGCGTGCACGACCATGCCGAGTGCGGCCGATGCCCGGTCGTTCTCCATCATGGCACCACTGGAGGGTGGTGAAACTTCCGTCATGTGGTTCTCCTCATTGAGTTCCGCGGGCCACAACGCATGGTTGTGGGGGTCGTAGGGAAACCATATACTAACTGAACGATCGGTTGGTAAGAGTTCGCCAAACCCAGGAGTCAACGATGACAATCCCGCCAGTTCCCTACGCTATCGACCCGGATAACGCCGCCACGGTGTCTGCCGAGGAGCAGCAGTTCAACGACCTGATTGCCGCCGATTCGCGAATCGAACCGCGCGATTGGATGCCGGACGGCTACCGCAAGACCCTCATCCGCCAAATCTCCCAGCACGCGCACTCCGAGATCATCGGGATGCAGCCGGAGGGCAACTGGATCACCCGGGCGCCCAGCCTGAAGCGCAAGGCGATCCTGCTGGCCAAGGTGCAGGACGAGGCCGGACACGGGCTCTACCTCTACTCTGCCGCGCAGACGCTCGGCATCAGCCGTGACCTGATGACGGAGCAGCTCATCGCCGGCAAGGCCCGCTACTCCTCGATCTTCAACTACCCGAGCCCGACGTGGGCCGACATGGGCGCCATCGGCTGGCTCGTTGACGGCGCGGCGATCTGCAACCAGGTTCCGCTCTGCCGCGCGTCCTACGGCCCGTACGGCCGTGCCATGGTGCGCATCTGCAAGGAGGAGTCCTTCCACCAGCGTCAGGGCTTCGAGATCCTGCTCGAGCTGATGAACGGCACACCCGCCCAGCGCGAGATGGCCCAGGACTCGGTCAACCGCTGGTACTGGCCGGCCTTGCAGATGTTCGGTCCGCCCGACGACGACTCGCCCAACTCGGCGCAGTCGATGGCCTGGAACATCAAGAGGTTCTCCAACGACGACCTGCGTCAGCGGTTCGTCGGAATGCTCGTGCCGCAGGCCGAGGTGCTCGGCGTGACGCTGCCGGACCCGGACCTGCGCTGGAACGAAGAAAAGGGTGCGTACGACATGGGCGAAATCGACTGGACCGAATTCCACGAAGTACTCGCCGGTCGCGGACCGGCGAACGCGAGACGCCTCCAGCGCCGCCGCGACGCGCACGACGAGGGTCAGTGGGTGCGCGAGGCCGCTGCCGCGTACGCCGCAAAGCAGGCCGTGAAGGCGGTCGCATAGTGAGCGCTCCCGGTGCATCCGAAAAGGAGATCTGGCCTCTCTGGGAGGTATTCGTGCGCTCCAGCCGCGGAATCAGCCACACTCACGTGGGCTCCCTGCACGCCCCCGACGCCACCCTCGCGGTGCGCAACGCGCGTGACCTCTATACCCGCCGCAATGAGGGCGTCTCGATCTGGGTCGTGCCGGCCGACGCGATTACCACGAGCGATCCGGATGCGAAGGGTGCCTTCTTCGAATCGCCCGCCGGCAAGAACTACCGCCACGCGAGCTACTACACGAAGAGCGAAGGGGTGAAGCACCTGTGAGCGACACCATCGAGCAGGACGCCCACGGCCACGTCGACACGATCCAGCTCTCCGCGGAACTGGTCGAAGCGGCATCCGTCGCCTCTCACGACGTGGCGGAATACGCGCTCTGGCTCGGCGACGACTCGCTCGTGCTGGCCCAGAACCTGGGCTGGTGGATCTCCCGGGCACCGGAGCTCGAAGAGGACATCGCCCTCGGCAACATCGCCCTCGACCTGATCGGGCACGCCCGTTCCCTGCTGCACTACGCCGGGGCAGAATCCGGCCGCACCGAGGATGACCTGGCCTACTGGCGGGACGAACCCCAGTGGCGCTCCGCGCACCTGTTCGAACAGCCCAACGGCGACTTCGCGCACACGATCGCCCGCCAGTTCATCGCCGCGCACTACTTATTCGAGCTCTACAGCGCCCTGATGCAGTCGACGGATGCGACGCTCGCCGCGATCGCGGCGAAGGCCGTCAAGGAGGTCGACTACCACCGCGACCACTCCATCCAATGGGTGCTGCGCCTCGCGCTGGGCACCGAGGAGTCCCGCCGGCGGATGATCACGGGTCTCTCCGACCTGTGGCCGTTCGTTGAGGAACTCTTCGTCGACGAGCCGCTGATCGACCGGCTCGAGGGCGCCGCCGTGCGGCCGTCCTCCCTCCGGGGCGCCGTGGAGGCCGCCATGTTCCCCGTGCTCGCCGAAGCCGAGCTCGATGTTCCCCGCGGCTTCATTTCCTCGGGAGGCGGCCGCCGCGGTGACCACTCCGAGAACCTCGGGCCGATGCTCGCCGAGCTGCAGGTGCTGGCTCGGGCGCATCCCGGCGCGAAATGGTGATCATGGCGGCGCTCGCCCGGCCGCGTCCGAGCGACGCGGCCTCCCGGCAAGCCTGGGATATCGCCGCCGAGGTCTGCGACCCTGAGGTCCCCGTGCTCACGATCGAAGACCTGGGTGTGCTCCGCTCGGTCGCCGTCACGGCCGACGGAACCCACGTCATCCTCACGCCGACGTACAGCGGATGCCCCGCGATGGAGGCCATGCGCGACGACGTCACGTCGGCCCTCATCGGCGCCGGCTATGAGAACGTCACGGTCGAACTGGTGCTCGCCCCGGCCTGGACCACTGACTGGATGAGCGAGGAGGGCAAGGCGAAGCTGGTCAGTTACGGCATCGCCGCCCCGACCGGTCACTCCGGTGTGCGCCCGACCGGCACCGTGCGGCTCCAGCTCGCGGTCAAGTGCCCGCGCTGCTCCTCACTGAATACGCGGGAACTCGCCCGCTTCGGTTCGACGTCGTGCAAGGCGCTCTACGAGTGCCGGGACTGCCTCGAACCGTTCGACTACTTCAAGGTGTTGTAACCATGGCCGCACTCAATCTGGGCAGTACCGATTCCGCCGTTCTCGACCCCGCCGCCGATCTCTCCGACGACCTCGCTGCAACGCCCACGAAACGTCGCGCCCGGTTCCACACGCTCACCGTCGGCGACGTGCGTCAGCTCACCCAGGACAGCGTCGAGGTGACCTTCCTGGTTCCCGAGGAACTGCAGGGGGAGTTCGACTACGACCCTGGGCAGCACCTGGCACTGCGCGCCACGATCGACGGCCGGGAGCTACGCCGCAGCTACTCGATCTGTCGTCCGCACGCGCTCGGTTCGGTCAGCGTCGCGATCAAGCGCGACCTCGGCGGCGTCTTCTCCAGCTGGGCGAACACCGAACTCCGGGCCGGGGACCGCCTCGACGTGATGAGCCCGCAGGGCACGTTCACCACCGCGCTGGAGACCCTGGACGACAAGCACATCGTCGGCATCGCCGCCGGCAGCGGCATCACGCCGCTGATGTCGCTCGCGCACACCGTGCTCGAACGCTCGGAGACCTCTCGCTTCACGCTCGTCTACACGAACCGCACCGCGCTCGACGTGATGTTCCTCGACGAGCTCGCCGACCTGAAGGACCGGTACCCGGCCCGGCTGGCACTGCACCACGTGCTCTCGCGCCAGTCCCGCTCCTCCGCCCTGCTCTCCGGCCGGATCGACGAGGAGAAGCTGCGCCTGATGCTGGCCAGCATCATCCGTCCCGCCGCCGTCGACGAGTGGTTCCTCTGCGGGCCGTTCGAGCTGGTGCAGCTGTGCCGCGACACGCTGGAGAGCGTGGACGTCGAGCCCGGCCACATCCGGTTCGAGCTGTTCACGACGGGGGAGCCGGCGCACGCCGCCGGCGACACCGGGCGGCCCGTCATCGTCGGGATCGGGGACAAGACCTTCGAGATCGAGTTCACCCTCGACGGCGAGAGTGCCACGGTAACCACGCCGGTCAACGCGAAGGAGAGCATCCTGAACGCCGCCCTGCGTGTGCGTCCGGACGTTCCGTTCGCCTGCGCCGGGGGAGTGTGCGGCACCTGCCGCGCCAAGCTCGTCAGCGGCGACGTCACGATGACCGAGAACTACGCCCTCGAGCCGGATGAACTGGCCCGCGGCTACGTGCTCACCTGTCAGTCGCACCCCACGACCGACCGGGTCGTCGTCGACTACGACGTGTAGCGCCAGCCACCCAGGTACGGCGCGCAAGCGCAGAAAGCGGTTTCCGTGATCGAGCTGACCATC
This sequence comes from Cryobacterium sinapicolor, assembly GCF_004403465.1. Taxonomy (GTDB): domain Bacteria; phylum Actinomycetota; class Actinomycetes; order Actinomycetales; family Microbacteriaceae; genus Cryobacterium; species Cryobacterium sinapicolor. Next base: position 12,663 of record NZ_SOGQ01000045.1, read on the forward strand.
CGGGACGACGTGGCCCACGTCGTCCTCAACGCCCCCGACAAGCTGAACGCGCTCGACGCGGCGGCGCTGTCCGAACTCGAGGCCGCGTACGAGACCGCGGAGGCGGCCGGCGTGCGCGCCCTCGTGCTTCGCGGCGAGGGCCGCGCGTTCTGCGCGGGTCGCGACATCTCCGGCGTCGACCCGCGAGATGACGATGTGATGGGTTTCCTGGGGGGACTCGTCACACCGTTGCTGCAGCGCATGAGCGCCTTCCCGGCGCCCACCTTCGCCGCCGCGACCGGGGCCTGCCTGGGGGTGGGCCTCGGCCTGCTGATCGCCACGGATGTCGTTTACGTCGCCGACACCGCGAAGATCGGGTCCCCATTCGCGAACCTCGGCGCCACGCTCGATTCCGGCGGCCATGCCCTGTTCGTCGACCGGCTCGGCGCGCACCGCGCCCTCGACCTGATCTACTCCGGCCGGCTGATGTCGGGCGCGGAGGCCGTGGCCGCCGGCCTGTTCAGCCAGGTCTTCCCGGCCGACGAGGTGATGGATGCCACGGTGCGGGCCGCCGAGCGGGCCGCACGCGGCGCGACGCAGGCCTTCCTCGCCAGCAAGGAGCTCGTGCGCGCCCTCCGGGACGACCGCCTCGGCCTCTGGCAGAGCGTCGCCGCCGAAAACCTGGCCCAGGCGGCCCTCTGCGACAGCGATGACTACCGTGAGGGCTTCGCCGCCTTCCAGCAGAAGCGCAAACCCGCCTTCTCAGGCCGCGGCTGACCCGTCCCGTCCCGTCCCGTCCCGTCCCGTCCCGTCCCGTCCCGTCCCGTCCCGTCCCGTCCCGTCCCGTCCCGTCCCGTCCCGTCCCGTCCCGTCCCGTCCCGTCCCGTCNCGTCCCGTCCCGTCCCGTCCCGTCCCGTCCCGTCCCGTCCCTTCTCCGCACCGGCGTGTGTTGTGGCTAACTCAGGAGATCCGCCCGGCCGGGCCGGACATCCGCACCGGTTCCGCACTGGTCTGCGGTGGCCGGGTGACATCGGCAACGGATGTCCTGAGTTGGCCACGCGCGCGGGCTCGGCCAGGGCTGGCCCACGGAGGACGCGGGAGAACCCAAATCGCCGTCAAATTCGCTCGGGAAGCGAAAGCCATCGTTTGCTGGCAGCGACGGATCGGATCCCGCGCGGGTGCTGCGCCGCTGCGCTGGTGGCACGCCACGCGCGGAACGGCGCAGCACCCGCGCGCCGCCCCGGTGCGGGAACGGATGCCGCGCGCAAGCCGAAAGGAGGGGCGCGCACCCAGGTGCGCGCCCCTCCTTCGCGTGCGTTGCCGCCGAGCCGCGCCCCGTTACACCGTCGCGCCACCCAGGTAGGCGTTGTGCACCTCGGGGAGCTCCACCAGTTCGGCGGGTGTTCCCGTGAGCGCCACCCGTCCGCGGTGCATGACCACAGCCCGGTGCGCGATCTTGAACGAGGCGCGCACATTCTGCTCCACGAGGAGCACCGCCAGCTGCTTCTCGACGCAGAGCCGGGACAGCACATCCATGATCTCGGCGACCACCTTCGGTGCCAGCCCGATGGACGGCTCGTCCAGCATGATCGCCGTCGGGTTGGCCATCAGGCCGCGCCCGATGGCCACCATCTGCTGCTCGCCGCCCGAGAGGGTTCCGGCCGCCTGCCCCATCCGGGTGCGCAGCCGGGGGAACAGCTCGAGGATCGAGTCGACGTCGCCGTGGCCCTTCTTCGTCCAGGCGCCCAGCATCAGGTTGTCCCGCACCGAGAGGGTCGGGAAGCACAGCCGGTTCTCGGGCACATGGGTCAGGCCGAAGCCGGCCATCTTCTCCGCGGGCTTCCCGGTGATCGTGCGGCCCTCGAGGGTCACGCTGCCCCCGGTGGGCCGGATGAGGCCGCTGATGGTCCGCAGCAGAGTCGTCTTCCCGGCCCCGTTCGAGCCCACCACGGCGACGATCTCCCCGCGCGCCACCTCGAAGCTGACCTCGTGCAGCACCGCGAGCTTGCCATAGCCGGCGTCGAGGCCGGAAACGATCAGCGTCATGCGTGCTCCTCTAACTCGTTCAGTTCTGCTTCGGCCTCGTCGAGGTCCGTGCCCAGGTAGGCAACCACCACGGCCGGGTCATTGCGCACCGACTCCGGGTCTCCGTGTGCGATCAGCACGCCGTCGTCGAGCACCGCGACGTGGTCGGCGAGGCTCATCACCTGCGCCACATCGTGCTCGACGAGCACGATCGTGAGCCCGGCCGTCCGGAGCCGCCGCAGCAGTTCGGCCATCACCTCGCGCTCCGTGCCGGACAGGCCGGCCATCGGCTCGTCGAGGAGCAGCAGGGCCGGCTCGGCGGCCAGGGCGCGGCAGACCTCCATGATTCGCTGCTTGCCGAACGACAGGTCCGAGGCCGAGTCGTCCGCGGCATCCGTGAGTCTCATCGACTGCAGGATTTCGTAGGACGCGGCGCGGTGGGCGCTCTGCTCAGCCGACTGCAGTCCCAGCATTCCGCGGAGGACGCCCGCACTTCCCTTGCGGTACCGGCCCATGTACACGTTGCCGACGACATCCGTCGAGGTGAAGACCTGCAGGTTCTGGAACGTGCGGGTCAGCCCGTGCTTGGCGGCGACGTGCGGCTTGCGGCCGGAGATGACCTGGCCGAGGAACGTGACCGTGCCCTCGCTCGGAATCAACGCTCCGGAGATCATGTTGAAGCAGGTCGTCTTCCCGGCGCCGTTGGGCCCGATCAGACCCAGGATACTGCCGGCCGGCACGGTGAGACTCACGTCGTTGACGGCGACGACACCGCCATACCGCTTGGTCAGACCCTCGAGGACGAGGATCGGCTCACCGGCCGCGACCGGGGTGCTGACGGCTGGGAGCTGCGGGATCGTCGTGTCGTCCTCCGCGGCGTGCGCGTGCGCATGGGCATCGCCGGGCGGGCGTTTCCCGGCGAACGGCAGCTTCTGCCACAGCGAGGTCGCCGCCTGGTGGAGGCCGCCGGGCAGCAGCAGGATCACCAGGATCAGGACGATGCCGTAACCGAGCAACTGCACCTCGCCGGTGGCTCCGGGGAAGACGGCCGGGATGATGTCCCGCATGCCCTCGCCGAGGAACTGCACCAGGAAGGCCCCCGCGACGGCACCCCAGACCGATCCGAGACCCCCGATGACGACCATCAGCAGGATCGAGACCGACAGGTGGAATTCGGCGGTCGCCGGGCTCACGATCGCGACCTGGTAGGCGTAGAAAACGCCGCCGAGTCCCGCGAATCCGGCGGAGAGCACAAAGACCTTCAACCGCAGCGCATAGGTGTTGACACCCAGGCTCTCGGCGGCGAGTTCGGAATCGTTGACCGCCGAGAGGGCGCGGCCCGCGCGGCTGTGCGTGAGGTTCAGGGCCAGGATCAGCCCGATCACCACGAACGGCGTCACGAACCAGAGGAAGAAGCCGCTGTTGTCGATCGGGATTCCGAGGACAGTGGGCCTCGAGATACCGTAGATGCCCGTGGTGCGTCCGGTGACGTCCCATTCGCGCACGCCGATCATCACGATGAAGCCGAGCCCCAGCGTCGCCAGCGCGAGGTAGTGACCACGCAGGCGCATGAGTGGAAGGCCCACGAGCAGGGCGACCAGCATCGCGGCGAGCACCCCGACGGTGGCCGCGACCGGGCCGGGCAGGTCGAGCTTGGTGAGCAGGATCGCGTGGGTATACGCCCCGATCGCGAAGAACGCGGCCTGCCCGAGGCTGACCTGTCCGGCTAGGCCCATCAGTAGATTGAGTCCGATGGCCGGCAGGGCGAAGATCATGGCGAAGACGACGATGTTCATGACCGAGGAACTGGCCGTGAACGGGACCACGATCATCAGGGCGACGAGCACGCCGCAGCCGATCAGTGTGCCCTTGTTGTTCGCCCAGAAACGCGCGCGGGGGGAGAGCGTCCCGACGAAGGTTGGTGTGGTTGCATGTGTCATTTCGCTACACCCTGACCGCTGTGGGCTTGAGAACGAGGCCCTGGGGACGGACGACGAGCACAAGGATGAGGATGAGGAAGGCGGCGCCGTCCCTCAGACCGGACGAGACGTACCCGGCCACGTAGGCCTCGATCACGCCGAGCAGGAGCGCCCCGACGATCGCGGCGCGGAAGGAGACGAATCCGCCGAGGACGGCGGCGACGAAACCCTTGAGGCCGAGCAGCACGCCGCCCGACCAGAGCGAGAGGTAGATCGGGGAGGCCACCACGCCGGCGACACCCCCGACGAAACCCGCGATTGCGAAAGCCAGCACCGAGGCGGTGACCGGGGAGATCCCCACAATGCGTGCCGCGACGGGCTGCTCCGCACAGGCCCGCAGCGCCTTGCCCCAGCGCGACTTCTCGTAGAAGAGCACGATTCCGCCGCCGACCACGACGAGGGCGCCGATCATCCAGAATTCCTGAGAACGGATGCTCACCCCGCCGATCAGGAGGTTGGTTCCCGGGAAGAGCGGCACCCCTTTGGCTTCGGGCCCCCAGGCCAGCAGCATGATCGCCTGCAGCAGCGTCGAGACGCCGAGGGTCAGGATGATGGAGATGAGCGGGGTCAGCTTCTTCACTCGTGCGATGATCAGTCGTTCCATCGCGATGGCCACGAGGGTCACCGAGAGGATCGCGACCAGGATCGCGAGGAGGAGCGGCATGCCGGCGGCGGCGAGCCAGGCGCTCCCCAGCCCGGCCAGCATCGCGAATTCGCCCTGGGCAATGTTGATGACGTGGCGGACCGTGTAGACGGCGATCAGGCCGACGGCGAGCAGGGCGTACACAGATCCCTGTGAGAGCCCTGCCACCGTCAATTGCAGGAAATCAGTGAGCACGATCAGTCCTTGATGAGGTTCCAGCGACCATCCTCGGCCTCAGCCAGGATGAGGGCGGAGGCGTCGAGTCCGGAATGGTTCTTCGCGGTCATCTGGAAGACTCCGGAGATCCCGGTCCACTCGGCACTCTCGAGTTCGTCGCGCAGGGCATCCGCGTCGGTTCCGGCGGCCTCGATCGCGTTGACGGCGATGTGCCAGGCGTCGAACGCGTGGCCCGCGAAACCGGACGGCTGCTCGCCGTAGGCCGCGCTGTAGTCCGCCTGGAACTTCTCGATGACCTCGCGCTGCGAGTTGTCGGCTTCCAACTGGTCAGCGACGAGCAGGCGGCCCATCGGAGCGACGACGCCGTTGGCGGCGTCACCGGCGGCGTCGAAGAATGCCTGGTTCGAGATGCCGTGCGAGTGGTAGACCGGCTTGTTCACGCTGAGCTGCGCGTACGCCTTCTGAGCCAGGCCGGCCGAGGGGTTGATGCCCCAGATGATGACGGCGTCGGAGTCCGAACCGCGCACGTTGGTCATCTGCGGGGTGAAGTCGGTCGCGCTCGGCTCGAACGCCTCCGTCATCGTGAGGGTGATGCCGCGCTCGGCGCCGAGGTCCGTGATGTACTCCGCGACCCCTTCGCCGAAGCCGCTCGCGTCGCGCACGAGAGCCACCTTGGTGTAGCCCTTGGCCTCGGCGTCGTCGAGGATGCGCTCGAGCACGACCACGTCGTTCTGCGCGGTCTTGAAGACCCACTCCGAGCCCTCGACGATGGCCACGTTGGCCGCGACGGAGATCATCGGGATCTTCGCGGCTTCCGCGATGGGGCGCATGGCCAGGCTGGGACCGGTGCGCGAGGCGCCGATGATGATGTCGACCTTGTCGCTCTCGATCAGCTTGCTGGTTGCCTTGGCGGCACCGTCCTCGGTCGACTGGTTGTCGATGATGGTGAGCTCGACATCGCGGCCGCCGATGCCGCCGTCGTCGTTGAGCTGCTTGGCCAGCATGGTGAGCGTGTTCTGCTCCGGCACGCCGAGGCTGGCGCCGACGCCGGTGACGTCGAGAACCGCGCCGATCTTGATCGGGCCGGCCTCCGCGGCAGGGTCGGCCTCGGCCGTTCCCCCCAGGTTCGAGGTGCTGCATCCGGTCAGCGCAAGGGCTGTGATGACGGCGATGGGCGCGATGAAGCGCATACGAGACTTCTTCATTGGAATCTCCTTCAGAGGAACAGATAATTAGTGACCGACCAGTCGTTCACTAATTCAGGTGTGGGCCTGACAGTACCGTGGCACCGCTCCGCGCGGCAAGACCCTCTTTGCGGCCTTACATAACGAGTGGGTGACGGTGTCGGCGGTGAACGGATGCATGCCGGCGGCCGGTTCGTCAGGCCAGCGCGAGCATCCCGGCCGCGGCGAGGGCGAGTGCGAGGCCCAGCCACTGCACGGGCGCGATCCGCTCCCGGAGCACAACGGCGGCGAGCAAAATCGTCCCGGCCGGGTACATCGCCGTGAGCACGCTCATCACGCTGAGGTCGCCGGCGCGCATGCCGAGCAGTAGCAGCACGTTCGCCACGACGTCGATCACTCCGCAGGCCACGGCCAGCCGCAGCCCGATGGCCAGCGTCGAGCGGGGGTGCGGCGCGCCATCCGTCGAAGAGACTGGAAGGCTCGCCGCAGCCGGTCCCGCTGCCGCCCGGGCCTGCGCCGCCCGGACCGGCACCAGCGCCCGGCGCCGCTGAAGCGCGACCAGGGCGAGCAGCCCGACCACGGCGAACATGATCGACGCATTCACCGCCCGGTTCAGCACCAGCGGCACAAGTCCGCTGTCCGCCGGGGTCAGGTCGATCATCACCATGAAGGCGCCGATCATCGTGCCGGAGCCGAGGGCCATCAGAACGCCGAGCAGGCTCGGGCGCACGGCGCCGCGTTCGGGCACGAAGCCCACGAGCACCACCGCCACGAGGGCGAGGCCGAGGGCCCAGTAGCCGATCGGGGCGAGTCGGTCGCCGCCGGCGAGTCCCACCGTCATCGGCACGACCGCCGACACCACGGCCGTGAGCGGGGAGAGGATGCTCATCGGCCCGATCGCGAGGCAGGCGTAGAGCAGCGAGATCGCGATCGCGCCGCTGATCCCCGACAGCGCTCCCCACAGCACGGCCGAAGGCGACCAGGCACCCGCCACGAACGGGAGGGCGAGAAGCAGTGCCACGAGCCCGGATGCCGCGGCGACGGCCGTCACGAGCAGGGAACTCATGCGCTTGGCGGCGAGTCCGCCGAGGAAGTCGGCACTGCCGAAGATGAGTGCGCCGGTGAGGCCGAGGACCGCGGTAAGCATAGGAAATGAGCTTAGCGAGTGCGCCAGCCCACCCCCCGCCTTCCCGACTCCCCGCCTGCTCATTCCCCTCTCGCCCGCTTTCGCGAACGGATGCCGCCGCGCGGTCCTGTCGGAGGCCGCAGGTAGAGTTACCGGGTGAGTTGGAACGCCGAAATACCGTGGGATCCCGACGAGTTCGAACCACCCGACGAATTCGATGCCCCGCCGCCGCCCGACGGCTATGCCGGCGGAGCCATGGACTGGAACCCCGCGTCGCCCGGCGCCGCCGATGCCGGCCGCGTCGTCGCACGCCCGGCGGCGGCCCCACCCCGCCGTGCCACCGCGAAGTTCGCAACCGCCGCCGAGGCCCTGCGCACGGTCTTCGGCTACGACTCCTTCCGCGGCGAACAGGCCGCCATCATCGATCAGGTCATCGGCGGCAACGACGCGGTCGTGCTGATGCCCACCGGTGGCGGCAAGAGCCTCTGCTACCAGATCCCCTCGCTTGTGCGGGAGGGCACCGGCATCGTCATCTCGCCGCTGATCGCTCTCATGCAAGACCAGGTCGACGCGCTCACCGCCGTGGGCGTGCGCGCCGCGTTCCTCAACTCCAGCCAGGACTCCGCCGCCCGCGGCCAGGTCGAGCGCGACTACCTTGCCGGCCACCTCGACCTGCTCTATGTGGCCCCGGAACGGCTCTCCAACGAGGCCACCAAACGCTTCCTCGACCGGGGCACCATCGCCCTGTTCGCCATCGACGAGGCCCACTGCGTGTCGCAGTGGGGGCACGACTTCCGGCCCGACTACCTGGCCCTGTCCGAGCTGGCCGACCGCTGGCCCGACGTGCCCCGCATCGCCCTCACCGCCACGGCCACCGACGCCACCCACAAAGAGATCACCACCCGGCTGCAGATGGGCGACGCCCGGCATTTCGTCGCCAGCTTCGACCGACCCAACATTCAGTACCGCATCGTCGGTAAGGCCGAGCCGCGCAAGCAGCTGCTGGCCTTCATCAAGGCGGAGCACCCCACGGATGCCGGCATCGTCTACGCGCTCAGCCGCAAGACCGTCGAGGCGACCGCCGACTTCCTGCGCCAGAACGGGCTGAACGCCCTGCCCTACCACGCGGGCCTCGACCAGGGACTGCGTGCCCGCACCCAGTCCCGGTTCCTCCGCGAGGAAGGCGTCATCATCGTCGCCACGATCGCGTTCGGCATGGGAATCGACAAACCGGACGTGCGCTTCGTCGCCCACATCGACCTGCCCAAGTCCGTCGAGGGCTACTACCAGGAGACCGGCCGAGCCGGCCGCGACGGCCTGCCCTCCACCGGATGGCTCACCTACGGACTGCAAGACGTCGTGCAGCAGCGCCGCATGATCGACGAGTCGCCCGGCGATCTCGGCCACCGGCGCAAGCTCTCCGCCCACCTTGACGCGATGCTCGCGCTCTGCGAGACCGTCAGCTGCCGCCGCGTCAACCTGCTGCGCTACTTCGGCCAGGCGAGCGAGCCGTGCGGCAACTGCGACACCTGCCTCGAGCCGCCCGTCGGCTGGGACGGCACGGTCCCCGCCCAGAAACTGCTCTCCACGGTGGTGCGCCTGCTGCGCGAGCGCAACCAGCGCTTCGGCGCCGGCCAGCTCATCGACATCCTGCGCGGCAAGGTCACTGCGCGCACCACCCAGCACTGCCACGACCAGCTGGCCACCTGGGGCATCGGCGCCGACCTCAGCGACCAGCAGTGGCGCGGAGTCGTTCGGCAGCTGCTGGCCCAGGGCTTCCTGGCCACCTCCGGCGAATACGGCACGCTGGTTCTGACGGATGCCGCCGCGGAGGTCCTCGCGGGCCGCCGCACCGTCGAGCTGCGCACCGAGCCCGAACGGGCCGCACGTCCGGCGGCCGGTGCCCGCAAGAGCGCCGCGAAGGCGGCCGCGGCCGACCTCACCCCCGAGCAGGAGACCCTGTTCGAGGCGCTGCGAGGGTGGCGTTCCGCCCAATCGAAAGAGCAGGGGGTGCCGGCCTACATCATTTTCGGCGACGCGACCCTGCTGGCCATCGCCGCGACGAAGCCGGCCACCCTGGCCGACCTCGACGGCATCTCCGGCGTCGGCGCCAAGAAGCTCGACGCCTACGGCGCCGCCCTCCTCGAGGTCGTCGCCGCCGGAACCTGATGCGCGCCCGGTCCCGCCGCCGGCCGCGATCGGCCGAACCCGGCAGCACGCGCAGCATCCCGCGGGACCAGCTAAACGGCTAAACGGCTAAACGGGTAGAACTGAATCATGGACTGGACCGAATTCTTTGACGCGCAAGCAGGCCGCCCGACGCGTTCGGTGCTGCTCCGCGCGCTCGAGCTCCGCGCCGCCGCGCAGCCCGGCACGTTTCCCGGATCGGCCGCCGCGGCGCCCGATTTCTCGGCCCCCGAGCCCGGCGGCTCGATTCCCGCCCCTCCCGGAACGGCGATCGATCTGGGCTGCGGTGAGGGCACCGAGACCCGGCACCTGCTCTTCGCCGGCTGGACCGTGCACGCCTTCGACGCCGACCCAGGCGCCGAGGCCAGGGTCAGGCAGGGCCTCGGCCCGGCCGAGCAGGCCCGCCTGACCTTCCACCGGTCCCGCTTCGAGGAACTCCCCGAACTGCCTGCCGCCGACCTCCTCTACGCGGGCTTCTCCCTGCCGTTCTGCGACCCGGCGGTGTTCCCGGAACTGTGGGCGCGCATCCGCAGGGCGCTTCGGCCCGGTGCCTGGTTCGCCGGCGAGTTCTTCGGCCCCCACGACGACTGGGCCGGCCGTGCCGACATGAACTTCCACGATCGCGTCCAGGTCGACATTCTCCTCGCCGACCTGCACGTCGCCGATCTCGTCGAAGACGACCGGCCCGGCCAGTCGGCCTTCGGCCCCCGCCACTGGCACCTCTTCCACGTCATCGCCCGCACACCGCCCCCTGCCCCAACGAATTCGACGGAGATTTTGAGCTAAAGCCACGTTTTGGGCCTGATTCAGGGCTTCTCGGGCAAAAGCTCCGTCGAATTCGTCAGGGGCGGCCGGGCCGACGCTCCGCCGGCAGCAGCGCCCCGTTTGTGGGTATGAGTGCAGCAAGACGCGGTACCGCTGTGGAAACCTACAAAACGGATGCCGAGCGGAGCATGCTTTGTTGTAGGCCCGTCACGCACTATTTCCGCCCTTGGCGAGAGGCACCTAACGTGTAAGAAAATTTCGAGTTCGCGCGAAGACGAAGGACCAATGATGGTTGACACTGCCCAGCGCTCCAATAGCAAGAAACCCGCCCGTACTCCGGGCAAGACCTCCGCCAAGACGACAACGACCCGGGCCAAGAGGCCGGCCACGACAATGCTCACGCCTCCCGTGGCCCCCGCCGTCGACACCTGCCCGGTCATGATCGCCGGCCAGGCCGGTGCCCCCACGGTCAACGTCGAGTCGTTGCACCGTCAGCTGCTCGGCACCTGGGCCGACGTGCGCCTGCGTGCCCGCGAGCTCACGGCACGGCCCGAGCTACAGCGCGTCGAGGGACAGTCCATGGCCGAGCACCGCGAGCGCGTGCTGGGCCAGCTGCGCATCCTCGCCGAGAACGGACATGTCCACCGCGCCTTCCCGAAGGATCTCGGCGGCGCCGACGACCACGGCGGAAACATCGCCGGGTTCGAGGAACTCGTCACGGCCGACCCCAGCCTGCAGATCAAGGCGGGCGTGCAGTGGGGCCTGTTCGGCGCGGCCGTGCTGCACCTCGGCACCAAGAAGCACCACGACGCCTACCTGCCCGGCATCATGACCATGCAGGTCCCAGGCGTCTTCGCGATGACCGAGACCGGCCACGGTTCGGATGTCGCGGCCATCGGCACGACGGCGACGTACGACCCGGCCACGGCGGAATTCGTCATCGACACCCCGTTCCGCGCGGCGTGGAAGGACTATCTCGGCAACGCCGCCAAGGACGGCATCGCCGCCGTGCTCTTCGCCCAGCTGATCACTGCGGGCGTCAACCACGGCGTGCACGCCTTCTGGGTGCCGCTCCGCGACGAGTCCGGGAATTTCCTGCCCGGCATCGGCGGTGAGGACGACGGCCTCAAGGGCGGGCTGAACGGCATCGACAACGGCCGACTCCACTTCGACGGGGTGCGCATCCCCCGCGCGAACCTGCTGAACCGGTACGCCGACGTGGCCGAGGACGGTACCTACGCCAGCCCGATCGCCAGCCCCGGCCGCCGCTTTTTCACCATGCTCGGCACCCTCGTTCAGGGGCGGGTCTCGCTCGACGGAGCCGCCACCCAGGCCTCGGCGATGGCCCTCACGATCGCCATCACCTACGGCAGCCAGCGCCGACAGTTCAACGCCGGCAGCGACACCGACGAGGAGGTCATCCTCGACTACCAGCGCCACCAGCGCCGCCTGCTGCCGCGCCTGGCCACGACCTACGCGCACACGTTCGCCCACGACGAGTTCCTGGTCAAGTTCGACCAGGTCTTCAGTGGTCAGGCCGACACGGATGCCGACCGGCAAGACCTCGAAACCCTCGCCGCCGCTCTCAAGCCGCTCTCGACCTGGCACGCACTCGACACCCTGCAGGAGGCCCGTGAGGCCTGCGGCGGCGCCGGCTTCCTGGCCGAGAACCGGCTGGTCGGCCTCCGCGCAGACCTGGACGTCTTCGCCACCTTCGAGGGCGACAACAACGTGCTGCTGCAGCTCGTCGCCAAGCGCCTGCTCACGGACTTCAGCCGCAAGTTCGCCTCGGCCGGCCCGGGCGTCCTCGCCCGCTACGTCGTGCAGCAGGCTGCCGGCCGTGCCTACCACGGCACCGGGCTCCGCAGCCTGGGCCAGGCGGTTGCCGACTTCGGCTCCACCGCTCGCTCGGTGGGCCACCTCCGCGACACCGCGGTGCAGCGGGAACTGCTCACCAACCGGGTCGAGACCATGATCGCGGAGATTGCGGGCAAGCTCCGCTCGGCGGGCAAGCTGCCGGCGAAGGATGCCGCGGCCCTCTTCAACGCCAACCAGGATCAGCTGATCGAGGCGGCCCGTTCGCACGGTGAGCTGCTGCAGTGGGAGGCGTTCACCCGGGCGGTCGAGACCACCGAGGACGCAGGCACGAAGCAGGTCCTCACCTGGCTGCGGGACCTGTTCGGCCTCGGGCTGGTGGAGAAGCACCTGGCCTGGTACCTGATCCACGGGCGCCTGTCGGCGAAGCGGGCGCAGTCGGTTACGGCCTACATCGACCGCATCATCGCCCGGCTCCGTCCGCACGCTCTCGACCTGGTCGACGCGTTCGGCTACAGCCAGGACCACCTCCGCTCGGCGATCGCGAGCGGCGCCGAGCAGGATCGCCAGAACGAGGCACGGGACTACTACCAATCCCAGCGCGCCAACGGCACCGCTCCCCGTGCTGAGAAGGCCCCCGCCAGAAAGTAGCCCAGAAAGTAGCCCAGAAGTAGCCCCCGGGACGAATCGCGCCCCGGGGCTTCCCGTTCCGGTCGAGAGTGCCCGTTCCGCGGGTCACTCTCGACCGGAACGGGCACACTGGCCTCGTACCCAGGTACCAGGCCGGCGGGCGCATAAGCGTCCGTCGGGCCGATGCGCGCAGCATCCGTCACCCGTAGCGTCGTTGACGGGTCGATTTCACAGTGTGAGACCGGCCCCGACGATGTACAACGAGGAGACGGATGATTCAGGCACAGTCCCTGACCAAACGGCACGGTGACAAGACCGCGGTCGACGCGATCGACTTCACCGTGCAGCCCGGCACTGTGACCGGCCTGCTGGGCCCGAACGGCGCCGGCAAGAGCACCATCATGCGCATGATCGTCGGACTGGACCGGCCGACCGCCGGATCGGTCACGGTCAACGGCAAGCATTATCGCGAGCACCGCGCGCCGCTCTGTGAGGTGGGCGTTCTGCTTGATGCGAAGGCCGTGCACACCGGCCGCTCGGCCCGGAACCATTTGCTGGCCCTGGCGGCCACCCACGGCATCCCGGCCGCTCGGGTCGACGAGGTGATCGAGCTCACCGGGCTCGGATCCGTAGCCCGCAAGCGCGTCGGTGGTTTCTCGCTCGGTATGGGCCAGCGCCTCGGAATCGCCGCGGCGCTGCTCGGCGACCCCTCGGTGCTGATCCTCGACGAGCCCGTCAACGGGCTCGACCCCGAGGGTGTGCAGTGGGTGCGCCAGCTGATGCGGCGCCTCGCCGCGGAAGGCCGCACCGTGCTGCTGTCCTCGCACATGATGAGCGAAATGGCTCTCACAGCCGACCACCTGATCATGCTGGGCCGGGGCAAGGTCATCGCGAATGCCCCGGTCTCGGAGATCATCGGCATGGCCGGTACTCACCGGGTGCGCGTGCGCACGCCGCAGGCGGCCCAGCTCGCCGCCCTGCTCGCCCAGCCCGACGTCACCGTCACCACCGATGAGCCGGATCTGCTCAAGGTGTCCGGGATCTCGGCCGGCGACATCGGCGAACACGCGGCCGGCGCGGGCATCGTGCTGCACGAGCTGACCGGTGTGAGCGCGTCGCTCGAAGAGGCCTACCTGGCCCTGACCCAAGACGAGGTGGAGTACCGCGCCAGCGGCTCCGCACAACTGCAGGAGGCCGGACGATGACCGAGACGACTGCGACCGAGACGACCGCGCCCGAAACGACCGCGCCCGTCGCTCACACCTCCCCGGCCGCAGGCGGTGCCGCATCCGCCGGGTACGGCCTGAGCGCGGTCGGCCTGCTGCGTTCGGAGTGGATCAAGTTGCGCAGCGTGCGCTCGACCGCCTGGTCGTACGCCCTGCTTGTGTTGGTCTCGCTCGCCCTTGCGGCTGTCATGTCTTCGACGCTCGATCTGCAGGGGGCGGATGCCTCGATGATCCCCGCGGCCGACCAGGCGACCTTCATCGCCCAGACGGCCACCTTCGGGGTGTTCTTCGGCCAGTTGATCGTCGCCGTCCTCGGCGCGTTGACCATCAGCGGCGAGTACTCCACCGGCATGATCCGGTCCACGCTGACCGCGGTGCCGCGCCGGCTGCCCGCCCTCGCGGCAAAGGCCGCCGTGCTGTTCGGCACGACCTTCCTGGTCGGGCTGGCCGCCAACCTCGGTTCCTATCTGGTGGCCTCGCTAATACTCTCCCGTCAGGGCCTGGGCGTCAGCATCGCGGACCCGGCCGTGTTCCTGCCGGTGCTCGGCGGTGCGCTCTACCTGGCCTTGATCGCGGTCTTCGCCCTCGGTGTCGGCACGATCGTGCGCAGCGGGGCCGGCGGCATCGCGGTCGTGCTCGGCATCGTGCTGCTGCTGCCGATGGTGCTGCAGGTGATCGCCGCCCCGTGGGCCGCCGCCGTGCTGCCGTACCTGGTCTCGAACGCGGGCATCAACATGTTCGGACTGATGTCCTTCAGCCAGGTGCCGATCGAGTGGTGGGTCAACCTGCTGGTCGTGCTCGGTTGGCTCGCAGTCAGCCTGGTCGGTGCTGCCGCGGTGTTGAAGCGGAGGGACGCGTAGAGTCCTCTGAATGACCGAAACACAGTTCACCCGCGGCCGGCCACCCGTGCCGACGGCGGGTGAACTGCGGCTGCCGACACCGCCGGGGGTGGCCAGGCGGTTCTGGGCAAGGCATCCGTGGCTCAGCGACACGCTCGTCGCGAGCGTCTATCTCGTGCCGATGGTCATCCTCTTCCTGGTCGACGTGACCCGGCAGGCCGGGCCCGGCCTCCCGCCGCAGGCCCTCAGCACCGCCGCGGTGGTGCTGGTCATCACGGCCGCACTGCTGGTGCGGCGGCACGCCCCGCTGCTCGTGCTCGGGGTGACCTGCGCCGGACTGGTCGCCGCCTTCCCCGAGCAGGGCGACACCCTGCCCGTGCTGATCGCGCTCTACGCCGTCGCGGTCTACCGTGGCGGCCGGAGCGCCTGGTTCGGCCTCGCCGGCGCGGTCGGCGTCGCCGCCCTGGGTGCGTTCGTCGGCGCGAGCAGCTACGCCTCCTGGCTTGCCGTCGCCTCCCAATCCGCGGTCCTCATGCTCGCGGCCACCCTGGTCGGCGTCACGGTCGGCGATCGCAAGCGCTACGTGGCGGCGCTGGTCGAACTGGCCGCGCAGCTGGCCCGGGAGCGCGACCAGCAGGCCCAGCTCGCCCGGATCACCGAACGTGGGCGCATCGCCCGGGAGATGCACGACATCATCGCGCACAGCCTGTCGGTCATGGTCGCGCTCGCCGATGGCGCCGACGCGCTCCTCGTGAAGGACCCGGAGCGTTCCCGCGTCGCGCTGCGCGAGGTGGCCCGCACCGGCCGCGGCTCGATGTCCGAGATGCGCCGGCTGCTCGGCGTGCTGGGGGAGGACCCTCAGGAGACGGGCGACCCCGAGGCGACGGATGTCCCGCTCCGACCTCAACCCGGCGCCGACCAGCTCGTCGACCTGGTCGACTCGTTCCGCTCCGCCGGACTGCCCGCCCGGTTGGAACGAACCGGGCGCATCCCCGGCAGTCAGGGTCTGCAGTTGACGGTGTACCGCATCGTGCAGGAATCGCTGACCAACGCGCTGCGCTATTCGGCGCAGCCGACCGTCGTCTCCGTGCGACTGACCATGGTCCCGGGACGGCTCGAGGTGGTTGTCACCGACGACGGTCGCAACGCACGGGACGCGTCGCGTTCGCCAGGCACCGGGCGGGGCCTCGTCGGGCTGCGCGAACGCGTCGCGCTCTACGACGGCACTCTCATCGCCGGGCGTCGGCCCGGCGGCGGCTGGCAGGTGCGCGCGACGATGACGGTCGACGAAACGGAGGAACAAGCGTGACGCCGACCCGGATCATGCTCGTCGACGACCAGGCGCTGCTGCGCACCGGCTTCCGGATGGTGCTCGAGGCCGAAGACGATTTCACCGTGGTGGCCGAGGCTGGCGACGGCGCGGCGGCGATCGCGCTCGCCGCCGGTCTGCATCCCGACGTCATCCTGATGGATGTGCGGATGCCCGGGATCGACGGCATCGAGGCCACCCGGCAGATCACCGCCGCGTGCCCGGACAGCCGGATCATCATGCTCACCACCTTCGACCTCGACGAGTACGCCTTCGGTGGCCTCCGCGCGGGCGCGCGGGGGTTCCTGCTGAAAGACGCCCAGCCCAGTGAACTCGCCGCAGCCGTCCGGGCCGTGGCCTCGGGCGACGCCTCCGTTTCGGCGCGGGTGACCCGGCGCATGCTGGACCTGTTCGGATCCAAGCTCCCGGGGGTCGATCCGGGGGCCGACGAGGCCGAAGCGGATGCCGACGCCGTCCGGATCGGCATGCTCACCGACCGGGAGCGCGAGGTCTTCCTCGCGGTCGCGGAGGGGTTGTCGAACCCCGAGCTCGCCGACCGGTTCTTTCTGTCCGAGTCCACCGTCAAGAGCCACGTCGGACATATCCTGGCCAAGCTCGAACTGCGTGACCGAGTGCAGGTCGTCATCCTCGCCCACCGGCTCGGCCTCGTCACGCACTGACCGAGCCCGATTCTGCGCCGATGCACCCGGCGAATAGGCTCGGGGGTATGCGCACCTTCTATCCCGAGATCGAACCCTATGAAACTGGACTTCTCGAAGTCGGTGACGGGCAGACCATCTACTGGGAGGCATCCGGCAACCCGGACGGCAAGCCGGCCGTCTACCTGCACGGCGGACCGGGCGGCGGGTCGAGTCCGAAGCAACGCCGCGTCTTCGACCCGGACAAGTACCGCATCATCCTTCTCGACCAGCGCGGCTGCGGCCAGAGCACGCCGCACGCGAGCGCCGCGGATGCCGACCTCAGTACCAACACCACCTGGCATCTCGTTGCCGACCTGGAGAAACTGCGCGAGCACCTCGGCATCGAGCGCTGGCTGGTCTGCGGCGGGTCCTGGGGCAGCACCCTCAGCCTGGCCTATGCCGAGACGCACCCGGAGCGCGTCACCGAACTCGTGCTGCGCGGTATCTTCACGCTGCGCCCGATGGAACTCGACTGGTTCTACGAGGGTGGCGCCGCGGCGATCTACCCGGACCTCTGGGAGAACTTCATCGCCCCGGTGCCGGTGGAGGAACGCGGCCACCTGATCGCGGCATACCGGCGCCTGCTGCACGACCCCGACCAGTACGTGCGCGAGCGGGCGGGCGTGGCGTGGTCCACCTGGGAGTCCTCCACCATCACCCTGCTCCAGCAGCCCGACCTGATCGAGCACTTCACCGAACCCGCGTTCGCGGTGGCCTTCGCCCGGATCGAGAACCACTACTTCACCAACGCGGGTTGGTTCGAGCCGAACCAGCTGATCCGCGACGCGGACCGTCTGAAGGACATCCCCGGTGTCATCGTGCAGGGCCGCTACGACATGTGCACCCCCGTGTTCACTGCCTGGGAGCTGCACCAGAACTGGCCGGAGGCCGATTTCAAGCTGATTCCGGATGCCGGTCACTCCTTCGACGAACCGGGCAACCTGGATGCGATCATCGAGGCCACCGACCGCTTCGCGACCTGATGCCGGCCGGGGGAACCCCGGCAACAGCAGGCCCAGACCGGTCGGACGGCGGTCCAGAAAATGAGCTCGCCCCGGACGAAATCATTCCTGCCGGTGACCTGTCCAGGCCCTTGACACTCTCGTTTTATTAGGTAATGACCCTACCCTTCGATAGCATTCGAGTATTGCTCAGGTGACCCCTCTTCGGGGGTCACGTCACTCGCGCTCTCATTCGCGCACAATCTTGAGATGTTGTATGTCTGCTCCTTATGCACCCCAAAAATCCCTGATCAAATCCCTGAACCGGCACACCAATGGCAAGCCGCGTATCACCAAGCTATGGCAACGCACCGCCGTCCTTGCGGCGACAGTGCTGGCCCTATCGGCTTTCGTTCCGTTGCCTGCGTCGGCGGTGACCTCTCCCCAGGCTGTTGTCGCTGCCCCGATCGCAGTGAAAGCGGCAGAGGCCACCTGGACCACCATCCGCGAACCCAGCACACCCCACAACACGACGCTGTACGTCAGCGCCACGTCGGTGGCTGACAAGACCTTCCTCAAATTCGACACGGCACAGTACACGGGCATGAGCGTCGTGTCGGCAACATTGGAATTGAAAGTCGCCAGCACCACCTCTACCGCACCTGGCGTGCAGGTCTATCCGGCCTCCTCGGCCTGGAGCGCATCGACTCTGACTGAAGCAAACCGGCCCGCCCACAGTGACCAGGAACTGAGCGGTGCAACAGTTCGGGCGCTGACCGGACAGACGATGTCCGTGCCGCTCTCGGGTCTGAACGGTACAGCGCTGTCCGGGTCGACTGCGTTCGAAGTGCGCTATGCCCAGAAGTTCGTCAGCACCTCGTTCGTGGGCAAAGGGGAGGCGCGCCCCACGCTGAGGCTCGTCCTCGCGGCACCCGGATCGACGCCCGGAACGGCGCCCGGAACGGCGCCCGGAACGGCGCCCGGATCGGCCACCGGATCCGACAACCTGTCATTCGCGGTGCCCGGGGCGAACACCACCGGCAAAAAGGTCTTTGCACACTACTTTCCGCCGTACCCCATCTCCATCGAGAACAAGGCACCCGCATCGGACTACTACGCGATCAACTACCTCACCGCGCCGGGTGAGGGGGGCATCCACGCCAACTACGGCGGATTGCTGCGTGACCGCCCCGAGGGGCGCGCTCCACTTCCGGGGGACTGGAAACTCACCGATATGAAGAAGGAGGTCACCGACGCGGCAGATGCCGGTATCGATGGCTTCACCGTCGACATCATGAGTCTGTCCGGCCTCAACTGGGAGCGAACACTCGATTTGGTGCAGGGCGCGGAGCAGTCCGGCAGAAACTTCACCATCGTCCCGAACCTGGACATGACGGCCAGCGCCGGAAAGGCCAGCATCGCGACCATAGCGGCAAAACTCGCCGAACTGTACAAGTCCCCGGCCACTTATCGTCTGAGCACAGGCGAATTCGTTCTCTCCTCCTTCGCCGCTGAGCGTCAGAACGCGGTTTGGTGGGGGCAGCTGAAGTCGACGTTGGCTTCGCAGTATGGGATCAAGACGGCATTCATCGCCGTGTTCCTGAATGCCAGTGACGAGAACCTGAAGAGTTTTGCGCCGATCAGTTATGCGCTGAGCAACTGGGGTACCCGGACGCCGGTGACCATCGAGAACGGTCCCGATTACGCGGCGAAGGCACGAGCACTCGGCGTGAAGTGGATGTCTCCCGTCGCCGTCCAGGACGTCCGACCCCGGAGCTACCTCTACGACGAAGCCGGCAATACGGAAACCCTGAAGGCGTCCTGGAAACGGGCGCTGTCGAACGGATCTGAACTGGTGCAACTGGTCACCTGGAACGACTACTCCGAGGGGACGTCGTTCGCTCCTTCGGCAGCGCACGGCGAGGCCTTCCTAGACATCAACGCGTACTACCTGAGCCAGTTCAAGGAGGGCTCAGCGCCGGCTATCGTCAAGGATTCGATCTACGTGACGCACCGGATTCAGCCCTATGCAGCGACGCCGACCACGCCGCAGCAGCTCATGTCACCCACGTTGAGCGGAACAGCCATGAAACCTCGGGACACCGTCGGAGTGCTCACTTTCCTCACGGCGCCGGCGACGGTCACGGTCTCAATCGGAGGAAAGAAGACGTCGTTCGAGGCGCCGGCAGGAGAATCAAGCAGGACCTTCCCGCTGGCGCTGGGTACGATCGGTGCGAGTGCGGACCGGAACGGGGCGCAGATCGCCGCTGTCACCTCTCCGTATCCAGTCGTTGCGCGCCCTGTCGTACAGGACCTGCAGTACTACGCCGCGAGCAGCAGGACCCGGTAACCAGGATCATCGGAACATAGCCGGGTGCTGCCGAACTGCCTGCGGGTCGGCAGCACCCTTCTGTGTCGAGTGGATGAGAATCGCTACCGTTTGCGGAGTGCGACTTCTTCCTCGTGGCTGGGGACGGGCTGTTCGTGTCGTGACGGCTTCTGCTCCGCCGCCGCGTGCGGCATGTAATACCGGCCTCGATTCCGACCGAGAAGCCGAGCGGGGGCCAGGTTCAGGATCGCGCCGAGGACCGGCGTCCCTGCCGCCTTGAGGCTCTCGACGGCTTTCCGGAGTTCCCGCGCTTCGACCTTTCCCGACCCGACGACGAGAACCGCCCCGCCGAAATACCGTCCGAGGATAGCTGCGTCAGTCACGGGCAGGAGAGGCGGGCAGTCGATGACGACGACGTCGAACCGGTCACGCAGTGAGGCGAAAATCTGTTGGGCGTGGGTGGAGGAAAGCAGTTCGCTCGGGTTCGGGGGAACCTGCCCTGACAACAGGATCTGGAGACCGTCCGGCCCCCAGGATTGGAGAACATCATCCACGTTGGCGTCGTGGGCCAGGATAGTCGTGAGACCGACCGTTCCCTCGAGGTTGAAATAGTCGGCCAGGGACGGTCTCCGCAGGTCCGCTTCGACCAGACACACCAGGCTGCCGGAGGCCGCGAGTGTGATGGCGAGATTCGCCGCCGTGACGGATTTTCCTTCGCCGGGAATGGACGAGGTGACGACGAACACCTTGTGGCGCTCATCCGCCTGGAGGAAATGCAGGTTCGTTCTGACCTGCTTGAATTCCTCGGCCCGGATGGGGCTGAAGCCTCGTTGCGGTACCAGCGGGTTGTTGACACTTCCGCGGTCGTACACAATCGTCCCGAGAAGTGTCAGACCGAACTGCCTGAGCTGTTCCGCGGTTCTCACTTTCGCGCTCGTCAGCTCCCGCAGGAGAATGAAGCCGAGCCCGGCAACGAAGCCGCCCAGCAACCCGGATGCCAGTGCGATCGACGGGCTGGGGGCGGACGGCGCGGTGGGTGTCGTCGCACTCTGCACGGACTCGAGGCGCAGCGGTGTAGTGCCGTCGCTCCGTTTCGGGACCAGACGGATCACCGTATTGACCAGACTCGTCGCCACCGCGTCGGCAGTGGCGGCAGCGCGGTCCGGCGAGGTATCCGTGACCGCGATCGAAATGAGGGACGTGTTCAAAGGCACCGAGGCAGATACCCGGTCACTGAGCTCGCCGACAGTGGTTTTCAATCCGAGCGCGGTGATCACGGGTTCCAGGACGATCTGGCGGGTCGCCATGATGCTGTAATTGCGCGCCTGCTGTTGTGAATAGTTGCTGCCCTGCGCGAGATCACTGGTGTTGTCACTACCGATTGCCGAAACGAATAACTCCGCTTCCGCAGAGTATTCAGGCTCGGTGGTCAACACGTAGACCGAAGCGGCGATGACGCCGAGAATGGTGAATGTGACGAGTGCAACCCAGCGAGATCGCAAGAGGTTCCAGAATCCACGTTGATCCACGTGTTCGCCCTTCCCCGTGTCGAGCGGCACCGGATTGACCAGCCAATGCTGAGACTCTATCAAGAACCTCATTATCACAGCGACCCACGTAGGGGTGGCATATGCGTGCCACTATGAGCACATGATAGCCCGACCTCTGATGCGGCCTCGGCGGTGGAAATTTCTCGTCGTCGCCGTGCTTTTCGTGGGTGCCATCGGGCTTGCACTCCTCGCGCTGCAGCCGGTCGGCACGGAAGACGCAGGAGCGCCAAAAGACCCGTACCCCACCATCACCGCCGTTCCACGTGCGCCCACGGCCGTGTTCCTTGGTGGGGCATCAACCTCGGGAGCCGGAGTCAGCGGCCAGGCCACCCGCTGGTCGACTGGGCTCGCTGCAGACAAGGGCTGGCAGGAGGTCAATCTCGCAACAAAAGGAGGTGTCATCGCTTTCGGAGTCACACCCGGAACCTGTGGGCCCTCGCCGTGTCCGAGCTACCAGGACTTGGTGGCCAAAACCGTCGGCCTGAACCCCTCCGTCGTCGTGGTGGCGGCGGAACGGGCCGGCATGAATGTGGATCTGCCTGAAGCAGTGGCAACCATCAATGCCGCACTTGCCGCCCTGCGCGTCGGCCTGCCCGATGCGACTCTGGTCGTCGTCGGACCGGTGGCGCCCAACGGTATGGACGATACTCGGGCAGTCGAATTGGACAGCGAGGTTCGCGCCGCCGCGGCACGCGTCGGCGCCGCGTACGTTGCTCTGCTCGAACCGAATGTTCTCGATCCATCGATGGTCGCAAGTGACGGTGTCAGTGTGAACGAAGCAGGTCATGCCGCAATCGCAGCCCGTGTGAAAACTGCGCTTTCGTGAGGGGGCCCGGAGATGGCGCCGACGGCCGGACGTCGGGGTCAGCATCGATTTTCCGCACCGTCCTCGGGGTCACCGTTCTCGGTGCCATCCTCGCTGCCGTCATGCCACTGTCTCTCCTGGTTCAGGTGCCCGACGTCGGCAGAGGACAGGCGTGGATTCTGACTTTGGTCCTCGTCGTGTGGGCAGGTCTGCGACTCGCCCTCCTCATCGTTGTCGGCCGTCCGATGCTGTTCGACTTCTTCTTCTGGATGTTCGTCTACGTTTTCATGGGGATCGCTCCCACCGTCCAGATTCGAAGTGGTCTCATCTCGCGGACGACTCAAGGGATCGACGAGTCACTCGAGCTCCCCACGGCCGCCCTGGTCTGTCTGGGCGTCGCCTGCTATGAAATCGGGCGATTGGTTGCTTACGGGCATGAGCGCGGCAGGCTGACAACCGGGAGTCGAGAAGAGGGGAATGCCCCCGTTCGGGCGGTAACCCAGGTGCGGACCTGGTCGACTCTGGTGCTCGTCGGCGCAGGCTTCATCTTCAGCCTGTATTTCATCTCCAAAATCGGTTTGGGATCGCTTTTCGGTAGCAGGGATCAAGCCTTTGCCGCGCGTTCAGCGACGTGGACGGATCCTGCGGTGCGCTCGATCATGTACGCCGTTGCCATCTACCCGTTGTTGGTGGGCATCGGCGCGCTCGTGCAGGTGAGGCGGAGGACGACGGGGCCGCTGGCGATGGCCTATGGCGGCGTGATTGCAATCGGGATCGCACTCCTACTCACTGTCGTGAATCCGGTCAGCAGCGCGCGCTACAGCCTGGGCACTGTTCTCTTCGCCCTTGCCGTATACGCGGGAGCACTGCTCACCGTCGCGCGTGTGCGAACGGCCCTGACTGCAGCACTCGTGGGATTGATTTTTCTGTTTCCCCTGGCGGACGCCTTCCGGCGACCGGAAGTCAACTTGGTGCGCAACGGTTTCTTCGGGGAGTACGAGGGGAACCCTGACTATGACGCATTCTGGCAAGTCGCCAATGCGTTCTCGTACGGTCTTGACGGGCTGATTGAACCGGGGCGCCAGGCGCTCGGCAGTGTCCTCTTCTGGGTACCCCGAGGCCTCTGGCCGGACAAGCCCGTCGACACGGGGATTCTGCTCGCTCAATATCGCGGCTACAGTTTTCAGAACCTCTCTGCCCCGCTCTGGGCGGAATTCCTGGTCAATGGCGGCATCGGTGTTCTCATCGTGGGTTTTCTCCTGGTCGGCTACGCATTGCGGGTCATGGACAGTCGACTTCTCCCCGCGGTCAAGGCCTCGGGCTATTGGGCCATTGTCGGGGCAGTCTTCCCGGTCTATATGACAATTCTCTTGCGCGGTTCACTTCTCCAGGCGACGGGAGTGGTGGCGGTCGCGCTGGCGTGTCTGCTTTTCGTCCGACAGCCGGTCAGGTCCCCCGGAGGCGACTCGCTCAGCGGTACGAACTGGCCAGAGTTTCAGCAATCGCCTGCATCCCGAACCGGTTCCGGCTAGCCCGCGCGCCGGCGCGGCCCATGCTGCGAGTCAGGACGTCGTCGCGTAGAACCGTTGCAACGGCGCCGATCAGAGCCTCGAGAGAGTCGTCCACGACAATCCCACATCCGATCTCGTCGACCGCCTGAGCAAGCCCGCAGCTATCCGTGATGACCACCGGCACGCCGAGCGACATGGCTTCGAGAACGGACATCGGATACGGTTCATCGACTGAAGGCAGAACGTAGACGGCGGCCCGCGCCAGCCGTTCATTGGTTGCATCCGGGGCCAGTGGTCCCTCCCAGGAAAGTACGCCTTTGCGATCGGCCGCGTCGATGAGGCGTTGCACCGCCGGTCCCTCTCCTTCATCGGGACCGACCAGGGTGAACGACACCTGCGGGAATTCATCGGCAAGAGCGAGCGCCATTTCCACGAAAAGCTGCGGGCGCTTCCGGCGGGCGAGTCGAGCCAGGTAGAGCACTTCCGTGCCCGCAGGGGGACCGTGTGCGCTCACCGGCACTGGCACGCCATTGGCGAGGTGCTGCAGGTGGAGCGCTGTGCCTGCAACCGCGCTGAGATCATTCCGTTCCTGATCGGTGAGGTAGAACACCACCTTCGCCCCCCTCAGAGCCGGCCGGGTGACGAACGCGTCCAGAGGAATCGCCAATGGATTGCCTGAAGGGTCGATCATGCCGTGAGTCTGCATCACGTACGGTATGCCAGCCTTGCGTAACCAGCGCGCCGCAGGGAGGGTGACGAGGTCACGGGCGGCATGTATGTGCACAACGTCAAAAGAGTCTGCGGCCTGTTTGAGCCAGTGCTGCAGGGCGGGTGCGCACAGGCCGGCAAAACCGATCCCCGGAATGATCGTTCGGGCGGGGAACAGACGCAGCGGCACACCGTCGAATTCATGGGGGGCTGCCTCACCGAATCCGCGGGCGCCGCCGGCTAGCACCACTTCGTGGCCTGCTTCGCGGAGTGCGCGGGCCTGGTTCAACGCGACGCGAACGGGACCTCCATACTCACCGTTGGGACTGACGAGCGTCACGATGGAGAGCACACGCATTCAGGTCTGGTCCCGGTCCTGTGAGAGCTCTGGTCGTTCCGCGCGCGGAGCTCGCAGAAGTGTTCCAGCCGGCAAGCTCCCGGAGACGAGAGCCGTCGCGCCGACGACGCTGTCGTGGCCGATCCTGCTGCCGCGGAGAATTGTTGCCCTGGCCGCGATCCATGCGCCGTCTTCCACGACAATCGGCGCATTGTCGAATTCGAATGTCTGCGAGGTGCGGTCATGGCTGCCCGTGCACAGCATGACGCCCTGGGAAATGCACACGTCGCTGCCGATGAGCACCGGCTCGAGATTCAGAATCCAGACGTCTTCGCCAATCCAGGAGTTGTCGCCGACGACCAGTTTCCAGGGCCAGTGGATGCGCACGCGATGGCGGATCAGGACATTGTCACCGATCGTGGCTCCGAAGAGCCGCAGGAGCGCGACGCGGAGACGGGGCGGGCACCACCACCGGACAATGACCAGTCCGGAGATGAGCAGCCAGCTGATCTGCCAGAGCGAATTCCGTCCCCGTTCGTAGCCCGCGCCGGAGAATCCGGCTAGGTTCCGGCGAGGGAGACCTAACGGTCGGGCCATCTGTGGTCTCGCGTCGCTGACTGACATGATCGTGAGTGTACGCAGACAAGCGATCAGCGGCTAGATATCCCGTTGAATGAAGTGCTGCTAGCTTGATCACATTCAACCCCGTCGATCTGAGCGTGGGCCGGCGAGATGAGGGTCCGATGAGGGCAGGTGCACCGCGGGGCAGAGGGCTGGGGCGCGTTCGAGCCCGCATGAACACCATCATCGGTTACTCGATCTCGATGGTGCTTCTGGCCGTCGTCTCGCTTGCGGTGATCCCCTCGATGGTCGCGGCAAGCGGCGCGGCGGCTTGGGGGATGATTGCGGCAGGCCAGTCCATCGGCGGAGTAGGTGCGGTGATCGTCGCCTACGGCTGGGGGCTCTCCGGGCCGGCCTCCGTGGCGAGGGCCGACGCGAACATGCGCCTCACCGCCTATGCGGAGTCGGTTGTCTGCAAGCTGCTGATCATTTTCCCCGTCGGCCTTCTTGTCTTTTCGGTGGCCTGGGGGGTCGGTCGCGACTACGCCATCTTCGCCGGAGTCGGCGCTCTGTCCACGGCGACCGTGGGATTGACTGCGAACTGGTTGTTCGTCGGACTTATGCAACCGTACCGACTCCTGGTCTTCGAAACCGTCCCGCGTATTCTCGGTACCGGCATCGGCATCTTCTTCATGGCTCACGGGTCGAGCGCTCTCGTGGGTGTGCTCTGGCAGCTGATCGGTATGGTGACGGCATTCGTGGTCTCCACCATCTGGATCCTGCGACCGTGGAGACTCCGTCGGCTTCGGTCGCTCCCGCGCAGGCGGGTCGGGGTGGTGCTGTCTTCGCAGCGGCTGGGACTGACCTCGACCGTGCTTTCCTCGATCTACACTTCGACCCCGATTGTCATCGTGTCGTTGATCGCCCCGGGCGCGCAGCCGGTTTACGCCGTCGTCGAGAAGGTGCAGCGCCAGGTGATCGTGGGACTCGGTCCATTCGTCACGATCCTCCAAGGTTGGGTGCCCAAGGCTCGACAGCAGGAGCTCGTCCGCCGAGTCAGGACGGGGCTGCTCGCCGCCGTGGTGTTCGCGGTTGCGCTCGCCGGTCTCATGCTGGCCGTAGCCCCGGAATTGGTGGGTTGGCTCGGAGGCGGCCAGATCAAACCGTCTTTTATCACCCTGATACTTATGGCGTTCATCACCGGAGTGAGCCTGATCGAGGCGGTCGTCAGCAAGGCCTGCCTGGCGGCATTGCGCAGACTCGACGTGGTGACCAGGGCGACCGCCATTGGTACTCTGGTCGGTCTGCCCTGCGTCGCTATCGGAGCCGTGTTGTGGGGGGCAGAGGGGGCGCTCTGTGGTATCTTCGCAGGGCTTTCGCTCAGGCTCCTGCTTGAACTCATAGGCATGCGCCGGGCAATCGCCCAGCGCAGCGTGAGTGCGCTCGACGTCACAATGGATCCGGAAATCGGGGTGAACGGCTCATGAGTCAGATCAAAGACGCAATGAGGGCGCTGGCTTGGGCGTTACCGGCGAGCACGGCCAAGAATCGGCTCCTCCGCTCGATCGGCCACGACATTCATCCGACCGCAATCGCGCGATCGTGTCTCGTCCTTCGGGTGACACAGGTTTCGATGGGAGCGAACAGCCGGATCGGTCGCTGGAACTTGCTCAAGAATATGCGCCGAGTGTCGATCGGTGATCACGCAACCATCGGCCGCTTGAACGTTTTTTCATCCCACCCTGTATACAAGCGGCTCTACCCGGACGGCGCCGTACTGGAAGTCGGACCTCATTCCTTTGTCACGAGCCGGCATCAGTTCGATTGCTCCGGCTCCATAGTGATCGGCGAGTACTCCAGTGTCGCCGGGCACGAAACCAAAATTGTGACGCACAGCATCGACGTTCGACGAAATGCCCAGTCGGCCTATCCGGTGCGAATTGGAGCCCGGAGTTTCGTCGGAGCGCGCTGTCTGCTCTTTGGCGGTGCTGTCCTGCCTGACCGGTCGGTCCTGGCGGGGGGATCGGTGCTCGCCCGTGCGAAGCAGGGCGCTTCGCCCGGACTGTGGGCGGGTGTTCCGGCCTCGCTCCGCGGGCCGATCGACGGTGAGTGGTTCGAGCGCTCGACCACGGGAACCAGCCGGGTCTTCATCCCGGCGACGGGAGAAACCGTGGAAGACGCGCTTTAGCCGCGGGCAGACAGCGTCCGGAACCATTTGCCGAGCAGTAGTGCCATGACCAGCGTGTTGGCGGCCAAGAGGAGGCTGTAGGCAACGACGAAGGCACCAGGCCAGCCAGTGAGGATGAAGCTGAGCGAAAGGATCCCGTAGTCGGCCGGCAGCAGAGCAATGGCCCGGGCTCTCGAGGGGCGACGAGCCCTGCCCTCGCCGTTGGCCGGGGTGGTGGGGGTTTCTTTCGCTGAACGACGCAGGAGCAGCGCCATCAGCAGGCCGCCCACAAAAGTGACGACGGACACGACTTGGAATGCGAGCGGCACGAGATACCAGATCGGCTCCACCGACCAGAATCGGAACGCCGTGATGAGGATTGCGGCGTGGACGGCGACGACCTTGCCGGCGTCCACGACGTGATCGAGCCACTCGCCTGCGGCGGAACCTCGGCCGGTCAGGCGTGCGACCTGTCCGTCTGCCGAATCCAGGGCGAAGCCGAGAATGAGGAGGACCGTTACGCCGACGGCTCGGAGCGGGCTTGGTTCCCCGCTGACCAGGAGGGCAAGACCCGCGCCCGTCGCAAGGGCCGACAGTGCGGTCACCTGATTGGGCGTCATCCTGAGTCCAAAACACACCGAGGCCAGCACACGCCCCAACGGCCGGTTGACGTATCGCGTGTACAGCGACACCCCGGTCTGTGCCTTCTGCGCACTCGCAAGCTGTGCGTGTGCTTCACGAAACTGTGTCATCGCGGGCCTTCCTCGGATCGATGGAGCAGGGGGCGCGGATGCCGCGTCCTCGGCACATGGTATCCCTACGGCACTCGCCACTTATCGGGGGTATTGCGCGTGTGGCGCACAGGGCGTACGTTTCCGCCGATCCCTCCTTTTCGCTAGTCGTGAGCAATGCTTTTCTTACCCGAAGCGCTCCAAAGCCGCGTGAGGCTGGATTCCATAGTTCGTTCGCAGTCTTCCGAGCTTTCCAGCGACGAGGCTGCTCACCCGAGGGACAGGAAGCTATGCGCAAGCTTGCCGCAATTCTCACCACCGTGGCTGTTGTGGCCGGACTCGCCATGGCGAGTTCCGTGCCGCAATCGGCGTCGGCGCTCTCCACCGGCGTCGCCTTCAGCGCGGACAACCTATCGACCTGGCAGACGAACGGCGTCGTCTACGGGGTCGGCACGGTGCACGGGAAGGTCGTGGCGGGTGGAACATTCTCTCAGATCAGACCACCCAGCGGTGGTGCCGGAGTGGCGAGAAACCAGGGCACGTTGGCGATTTTCAACGCGGAAACGGGAGCGCCCGACAGCTGTCAGTTCGCCATGACCCTGAACGGGGCCACGCCGACTGTGCGGTCGGTGATTGCCTCACCTGACGGCAACACCATTTACATAGGGGGCAACTTCTCCACCGTCGGCGGAGTGAACGCCGCGCGGGTTGCCGCGATCGACCCCGTCGCCTGCACCGTCAAGCCGTTCCGGGTGGCGGGGGTGTCCTCCTTCGTCTTCGGCATGGCTGCCACCTCGTCAACTCTGTACCTGGCCGGAGAGTTCCAGACCGTCGGCGGCCAGACGCGCCAGCGGTTCGCGGCGGTGAACGCTACGTCCGGCGCGCTTCTGCCCTGGGCCCCGGCGGCTGACACTATCGGGCGGGCCGTGGCCGTTTCTCCCGACCGCACCAGGGTGGCCATCGGTGGTGACTTCTTCACGGTCAACAACCAGGATTCCCACTCCATCGCGGTCGTCGACGCGACCACCGGCGCCAACGTGCGGAACTACCCCCTCGGCTTCATCCCTCGGACCTCGGTGACCAAGACCCTGTGGTCGGACGGCACGTCGTTCTACGGGGGCAACGAAGGAACAGGGGGCGGAGTCTTCGACGGTCGCTTCGCCGTCAATTGGAGCACGCTCGACCAGACCTGGCGCGACAACTGCCTGGGCGCGACACAGGCGGTGCTCGAATACCAGGGCACCCTGTATTCCGCCAGCCACGCGCACGACTGCTCCTCGAACAACGCATTCCCCGACGGGAAACGCCTGTTCCTCATGGCGCAGAACACCTCGGACGCCGCTTTGTTGGGCTGGTTCCCGACTGCGAATGACGGCACAGGCGAAGGCATCGGCCCTCGTGCCCTTACCATTGCGACCGGCGCCACAACGGGAAAGAAGTATCTTTGGTACGGCGGTGAGTTCACCGTCATCAACGGCGTGGTCCAGCAGGGCCTCACACGATTCGGTCCGGATGACGTCGGTGCGCCGCCCACCCCGGTCGTGGCGGCCGAGGCTCTCACCTCGGGTGCCAACCAGGTCCGCTTCCGTACCGTGGTCGACCCTGATGACAGTGCTTTGACGTACAGCGTCTACCGGAATGGCGTCGCGACCCCGATTTGGACCGGCTCAGCCAGCTCCCTGTGGTGGACCCGTCCTCAGGTGACGGTCGTCGACAC
This sequence comes from Cryobacterium sinapicolor, assembly GCF_004403465.1. Taxonomy (GTDB): domain Bacteria; phylum Actinomycetota; class Actinomycetes; order Actinomycetales; family Microbacteriaceae; genus Cryobacterium; species Cryobacterium sinapicolor. The sequence continues at coordinate 42,605 of NZ_SOGQ01000045.1, forward strand.
GAATGTCACCGCCGGCACGAGTTACACCTACCGTGTGACGGCGAATGACGGTGTCAACACCAGTCCGCTCTCGGCGTCGGTGGCAGCCCGCGCCGTCACCAAGGGGGTTGACTACCCCAGTCAGGTGATCCAGGACGGAGCCAAGCTGTACTGGCGTCTGGATGAGGCCTCCGGTCCCTGGGCGCAAGACAAGTCCGGTCCCACGGTCACAGGCCTGAACGGCCTGTACAAGAACGGCGTCACCTACCGGACAGCCGGCGCGATCGCCGGTGACACCAACACCTCAGCAGCGTTCAACGGGACTGATGGCTACATCTGGAGCGATCAGCAGGCACCGGCACCCACCACGTACTCGATCGAAACCTGGATCAAGACGACGTCGGCCCAAGGAGGGAAGATCATCGGCTTCGGCAATGGTCGGCCGCACACCGGGAACGGTGGCACGCGTCTCAGCGGAAGCTACGACAAACACATCTATATGGACAACCAGGGTCGCCTGACCTTCGGTGTCTACATCGGTCGCCCCGAAACGATCAGGACGGCCTCGTCGTACAACGACGATGCATGGCACCACATCGTGGCAACTCAGAGTGGGACCGGGATGAAGATGTTCGTGGACGGCGTTCGGGTGGGCCAGAACGCCACCAGCACCAGCCAGCAATACAGTGGCAACTGGCATGTCGGCGGGGACAACCTGAATGGCTGGCCCAACCAGCCGTCCAGCGCTTTCTTCGGCGGCCAGATCGACGACACCGCGGTCTATGCATCCGCCCTGAGCGCCGCGCAGATCGCCCAGCACTACACTCTCGCCGGGGGTACCCCCGCCGTTCCGCCGACTCCCACAGACGCGTATGGAGCCAGGATCTACACGGACGAGCCTGATGTGTACTGGCGCCTCGACGAGGCCTCCGGAAACACGGCGAAAGACTCGTCGTCCAACGGCCAGAGCGACGGCGAATACGGCACCGCCGTGCAGCTGCAGCAGCCGAAGGCCATTCAAGTCGGATCTTCTGTGCAGGCCAGCGGAACTCAGGCTGGCGGTATCGCGACCAAGACCGCACGCTCCTCTTTCCCGGCCTTCTCCACGGAAGCGTGGTTCAAGACGGGTAGTTCATCCGGCGGGAAGATCGTGGGCTTTGAGAATGCCGCAACCGGGCAGGGTTCGAACTACGACAAGCAGATCTATCTGACCAATTCGGGCAGCGTCGTCTTCGGGGTGTACGCCGGGGGTTTCCAGCTCATCGAATCACCGCCGGGATTCAACGACAACACCTGGCACCACGTGGTCGGTACACAGGGTCCCGACGGAATGAGACTCTACCTGGACGGTCTGGAGATCGGTTCGAACCCCACCACGGTCAACCAGGCATTCGACGGCTACTGGCGTGCCGGGGGTGGCAACCTCAACAGCTGGCCCTCGCAGCCCGCGAGTCCTTATTTTGCGGGCCTGCTCGATGAGGTGGCGGTCTATCCGTCGGCCCTGAACGCGGCGGCCGTCACGGCTCACTACGAGCTGGGCTCCAACACCGCTCCCGATTCCATAGCGCCGAGCGCTCCCACCGGCCTGACGTCGACCGTCTCGAACGGCTCCGTCGCGTTGGCCTGGACGCCATCAACAGACAATGTCGGCGTCACCGGCTACTCGGTGCACCGAGGGTCCGCAGCCGGCTTCGTCGCTGACGCCACCAACAAGATCGCCGACGTGACCAATCCGTCCTATACGGACTCGGGGCTCGCCGACGGCACATACCACTACGTCGTGATCGCCTACGACGCCAGAGGCAACGCCAGTCCGGCTTCCGCATCGGTACCCGCGACGGTGTCGACCCCCGACACCGTCGTACCGAGCGTTCCGACTGGTCTGACGGCGACGGTGTCGGGGAGTGCGGTCTCGTTGGCCTGGACCGCGTCGACAGACAATGTCGCCGTGACGGGTTACTCCGTGCACCGAGGGTCTACGGCTGAGTTCGTCGCTGACGCGTCGAGCAAGATCGCAGATGTCTCGGGTGCGTCCTATTCGGATCCCGGTCTGGCGGCGGGGGTTTACTTCTACAAGGTGGTGGCGAGTGATGCCGCCGGCAACGTGAGTGCTGCCTCTGGTGCCGCGGAGGCGACAGTTCAGGCCGCCCCTGTGGAACCGGTGGTCCTGACGGCCGGTGCCAGCGAGGATGCGATGGTGTACCAGGTGCTTCCCACGACCAACTTCGGGTCCAATAACCAGTTGTCGTCCCGGGGAGCAGGCACGTCGCTGATCGAGTCGTACCTGAAGTTCGCAATCCCGGCTGCTCCGGCGGGCACTGTGCTCAGCGGGGCGACCCTCCGAGTTCGAACCTCGACAGACTCGACCGCAGCCTCGGTGGACGCCCAGATGTTCAAGCTGCTGAGTGGGAATTGGACGGAGGGCACGGTGAACTGGAACAACCGACCCACCGGCCTGGGAGCAGACCTGGGGAGCCTCACCGGCGCATCGGCAACGAACACGGCTTACTCGGTCCCGCTCGATGCGGCGCAGCTGAGAACTCTCACTGGTTCAACGCTGTCCGTCGCGCTGGTCAGTGCCGGCTCGGACAACCTCCGGCTGTGGTCGACCAACAGCACCAGCGCCACCTACCGCCCACTGCTCACCCTGACCTACACAGCAGGCTGAATGTCCAGCGGTGCCGAGGGGCGGAGCACGGCTGACACCAGCCGTACTCCGTTCCTGCCGTCGATGAACCGCAGACAGTTCCTCCTGGCCGGCGCCTCCACACTGTTGCTGTCGGCTTGCCAAGCCGCACCAGTGCCAGCGCCCGCGCCACCGGTCTCCGTTCCCCCGGCCGCTGCGGCACGATATGCGATCGGAGATCTCCTCGGAACGACACCGTTCTATGTAGCTCACCGTGGCTCCGGAGACAACTGGGTTGAGCACAGCTTCGATGCGTACAGCCGCTCGATCGCCAGTGGGGCCAAAGCGATCGAAGTCTCGGTCAGCGCCACCTCCGATGGCGTGTTCGTGTGCCATCACGATCTGACGACCAAGCGGATGACGGGTGTCGACCTCCCGATCGCGGAAGTCACCTGGGAGGAACTGTCGCAACTTCGCAGCGACGCGAGAGCCTGGCTCGGCCCAGCGGCTGAAAAGGAGCCGCTGCCGTTGCTCGCGGACGTATTGGATGCCTTCGCCACAACGCACGTGATTTTTCTCGAAGACAAGCAAGGCACCAACACGGAAGCTTTGCTCAAGGTCATGGACAGCTACTCGCACTCCACGGACCATTTCGTCTGGAAACAATGGGCAGGTGCAACGCAATACACACTGGCCGACAAGCACGGTTACACAACCTGGGGATACTTCACTCCGGAACTTTTCGAGCGTGCAGATGAACTTGCGCCGCGTTTCGATCTGCTCGGGGTGTCACACCGGGCGACGGATGCGCAGGTGGCCGTGTTGGTGGGCTTCGGAAAACCGGTTATTGCGTGGGAGGTGCACTATCGCTCGATGCGCGACCGGATGAGCGACCTGGGCGTGGCTGGGATGATGTGCTCCAATCTGCCCTACGTGACCGGGACGACCGCGGGTTGTCAAGGTGACTCCTTCGGAACCGGGCTGCGGGCCGCCGGCGACCTGCCCTGGACCATTGACGAGGGCACCCAGGTGCAGCCCCTGATCGATGCGGGCGCCGCATCCGTGGCACTGGGCCACCGGGACGTGCAGAGCTACCTCATGGGCTCAATGTGCCCGGTGGGTCCCGGCTCGTATCGGATCACGTGTGAGCTCCGTTGGCCGGGGTCGCTTCCAAGGGCGGAGCAGCACGCCGGGATCGCCTTTGGTGCCGCAGACGACCGGCCCTACCGAGTCAGGGCGGTTAGCGATGTGCCGGGGTACCACATGATTCTCCGGGCGAATGGCTCCCTTGAATTGTTCAGCCGGGTCGCGGGGACGACCGAGGGCACGCGGTTGAAAGCGGTGCTGACTGCCCCACCCCGGGCTTCGGAATGGGTGCGTCTCCAGATCGAAGTCCTCGCAAACAGTATTCGCATCCTTCGACTTGACGGTGAGGGCTGGTCGATGGACATCGATGACGCGAGCTACCGGGGAGGCTATTTTTGGCTGTGCAAGAACTACCAGGACGGACCGCCGGTCGAATTCAGGTCAATCCTCGTCAGTTGATGACCATTCGTTCCGGGTCGTCCATTTCCGCTTCACTTCGGTTCGACTGCATCCGTCGCCCCGGTCGGAAATGGACGTGCCAACCGACCTCTCTCGACACCGCTGTCACATGCACCCTGCTCGAGAATTCGCCGAAACCGGCTGATTGCAGCGTCTGAGGAAAGGAAGCCGGCAGAGAACCGCCGCCCGGCCGCTCCGTAGGCGGCTGAAGACTCTGCATCACGACCGAGCTTCTCCGCTGCGTCCACAAGGTCGCCGGGGACCGCGGCGTTGATTCTGATTCCGCCGCCAGCCAACGCCAGCTCATCGGCGGTAACACTGGATTCATCAGTTGCCGCGATGACGGGTAACCCGGTGTTGAAGTACGTCGTAAGTTTGCTCGGTACGCACATTTCCGTCAAGCCAGGCCGCTCATTGACGAGCAGGATGTCCGCGGCTGAGAGGGTCGCCTGGAACGCTTCTTCGGATAGGGGATCGATGAACTCGAGACGGCGGTTGACGCCCATGGCTTCGAGTTGATGCCGCTTGTTTCCGTCGCCGAGGAGGACGAATCTCACCTTCGATCCCCGCTGCTCTGCGATCTCCGAAGCGTGGACAACGTTCTCGAGGGCCTGTTTGGCACCCATGTTCCCCGCGTGGAGAACGACGATATCATCCGTTTTCCAGCCGCGTGTGGTGCGCACTTCTTCCCGACGGTCGCCGTTCGGGTAGTCGGTGTGGCACCAATTGCGAACGACCTCGACGGAGTCGGCGTCGATGGCCATCTCCTCAACCAGATAGCGCTTGAACCGCTCGTGGATCACGACGACCGTGTTCGCACTGCGAAGGATGGACCGCTCGATGCGGCGGAGCAGCCAGGTGGCCAGGTGGCCGCCTGTTCCACTCTCGGACACTCCGAGGCTATAGATGTCCTGCACCCAGATGCAGGTGTTGGTGCGGAACAGGCGGGCGCGCAGCATTGCCGCGCCGACGGAGAATAAGGCAGGTGTGACCAGCACGGCCACGTCGGGCCTGTCCCACTTGCTGAACACCGCCCGAATCCCGAAGCCGAGTTCCATGCCCAGGCGGTTCCACAGACGCGGTTGCGACGGCACACCGTGACGGACTCTGGTGACGTTGACGCCTCTGATCTTTTCGCGGTCATGCTCGCGCCCGTCTTCGCGCTTGTGGCTGCCGTAGCCGTCGTAGATCCGCCATTGCGGGTAGTGGGGATTGCCGGTTATCACGGTGACCGGGTGACCACTCGCGGCCAGTGCCTCCGAGAGCCCAGTGGTGTAGACGCCGATGCCGGTCGGCTCGGGAGAATAGTTCAGTCCGATGATGGTGACCCTCATCTGCCTGCTCACCGCCCGCGAAAATCTGCGTGATGGGAAACAAACCAGGCGTACGCGTCTTCAAGGCCGTCCTCGAGGCCGATCGTGGGCTCCCAGCCCAGAGCCTGGATGCGGGTGATGTCCATCAACTTCCGAGGAGCGCCGTCGGGCTTGCTGGTGTCGAAAGTCAGCCGGCCGGTGAAGCGGGTGACTTTCGCGATCGTCGCTGCCAGGTCGCTGATGCTGCAGTCGGAGCCGGTCCCGACGTTGACGTGCGACAGCATGGGCGCAGTGCTGGCCTGATACACCTCACGGTCAAGTTCCATGACGTGCACGCTGGCCGCCGCCATATCGTCGACATGAAGGAATTCACGTCGCGGGTTGCCGCTGCCCCAGATGACGACCGTATCCTCCCCGTTTTCCCGTGCCTCGTGAAAACGCCTGAGCAGACCGGGGATGACATGGCTGAAGGATGCGTGATAGTTGTCTCCGGGACCATAGAGATTCGCGGGCATCACGCTTCGGTAGTCCCGCCCATACTGGCGATTGAAGCTCTCGCACAGCTTGATTCCGGCGATCTTGGCGATGGCATACGGTTCGTTGGTGGCTTCGAGCGGGCCTGTCAGGAGCGCGTCTTCGGCCATGGGCTGGGTGGCGAACTTGGGATAGATGCAGGACGAGCCGAGGAAAAGGAGTCTCGGAACGCCGAAGTCGTGTGCGGACTTGATGATGTTGGCCTCGATCAGGAGGTTGTCGAAGATGAAATCCGCCGGCGAGGAGTTGTTGGCTTCAATCCCGCCGACTTTCGCGGCAGCGACATAAACCTGATCGATGTGATTGTCCTCGAAGAAGGCCCGAACGGCTCGCTGGTCGACTAGGTCGAGTTCCGAATGACGGGCGGTCACGATGTTGACGTAACCCAGCGACGTGAGTCGGCGCACGATCGCCGAGCCCACCATCCCGTTGTGTCCCGCGACGTAGACAGCAGCGCCGGTGTCTCGGTTCACCAAGTATCCCAAGACACGAGGGAAGGGAAACCGTGACTCTTCAAGAGGACGCTCTTCTGCGCGATCACGAGGTCTGAGGCAACCATTTCCGCGCACATCTCTCGCACGCTGATCTCTGGCAGCCAGCCCAGCTTGAGACGGGCCCGGGTCGAGTCCCCGAGCAGGGTCTCCACTTCGGCCGGCCGGAAGTAACGGGGATCGACTCTCGCAATGACGTCGCCCGGGTGAACGGCAGGTGAGAGGTCTCCGACGACGCTGTCGACGATGCCGATCTCGTTCAGGCCCTCACCCTCGAATCTCAGGGTGATTCCAGCCTCTTTCGCCGACCATTCGACGAATTCGCGCACAGAGTACTGGACTCCCGTGGCAATCACGAAGTCCTCCGGCGCATCCTGCTGCAGCATCATCCATTGGAGACGAACGTAGTCGCGTGCGTGGCCCCAGTCGCGAAGAGAGTTCAGGTTTCCGAGGAACAGGCAGGACTCGAGGCCCTGGGCGATGTTGGCGATGGCTCGGGTGATCTTCCTCGTCACGAACGTCTCACCGCGGCGCGGGGATTCGTGGTTGAACAGAATCCCGTTGCAGGCGTACATCCCGTAGGCCTCTCGGTAATTCACGGTCATCCAATAGGCGTACAGCTTGGCGACCGCATACGGAGAACGAGGATAGAAGGGTGTGATCTCGCTTTGAGGTGACTCCCGGACCAACCCGTACAATTCAGATGTCGAGGCTTGGTAGAACCTGACTCTATCCGTCATCCCCAGCAATCTCACGGCTTCGAGGAGACGCAGAGTGCCCAGGGCGTCGATGTCAGCGGTGTATTCGGGCATTTCGAAGCTGACTGCCACATGGGACTGTGCACCCAGGTTGTAGATCTCATCCGGCTGCACCTCCTGAATAATGCGGGTGAGGTTCGACGAATCGGACAGATCTCCGAAATGCAGGAAGAAACGCGCGTTTTGCTCGTGCGGGTCCTGATAGATATGGTCGATTCGCTGTGTGTTGAGCTGCGACGACCGTCGCTTGAGGCCGTGAACCTCGTAGCCTTTGGACAGGAGAAACTCGGCCAGATACGAACCATCTTGGCCGGTCACCCCTGTGATGAGTGCCCTTTTCGGAACCATGGTCGTCCTATCGCTCGCTGTTGCTGAAGTCATGAACCGGTTGGTTGCTCGGCGCGTTGGAGGACAGGGCCTTCAGTGCAAGGCGGAGGGCCGTGCTCGAGGTCGAAACGGTATAGGGAAAGTAGATGATTTCTACGCCCACCTCGGCGAATCGGCGCTCAAGTCGGCGACCCTTCTCCGTGCCCTTCCAATCGTCGCCCTTGAAGTAGACGTCGAAATGAAGCGTGCGCCAGGTATCCAACTTGTCTTCGTCCGTTTCAGCTGTTGCTTCATCGACGAAGTCGATATGACGAACGATCTCAAGCCTCTCGGCCAACGGCACCACGGGTAGCGAACCCTTGGTCACGAGGAGCATTTCATCGGTCGCTACCCCGGCGATCAGATGATCGCACTCGCTCCTCGCGTGCTTGAGGATGTTGAGATGGCCAATGTGGAAGAGGTCGAAAGCTCCGCCAGCGTAGCCGACCGTTTTTGTCAAGGCCCCTCCTTCATTAATCGAGACGCTTTCGTTCGCCATCAGTACGCTCCTTCTGCTCGCATGACCATGCGAAATGTGCGCCAGATTATGTAGAGGTCGCCGGTCAGCGACCAGTTCTCGACGTAATACAGGTCGAGGCGCACGCTGTCTTCCCAGCTCAGGTTCGACCGACCGTTGATCTGCCACATGCCGGTCAGGCCAGGCTTGATGTAGAGGCGACGCCGAACGTGAGTGTCATAGGATTTGACTTCTTCGGGCAACGGCGGGCGCGGCCCGACCAGGCTCATCTCACCGACGAAAATGTTCCACAGCTGGGGAAGTTCGTCGAGCGAATATTTGCGCAAGAGTCGCCCGCACCTGGTGATCCGTGGGTCGTTCTGTATCTTGAACAGCACCCCGGAGGCCTCGTTCTGGTCGAGCAGGCCGGCCAGGTCGTCTTCCGCCGTCTGCACCATGGAACGGAACTTGACCATTTGGAAAGTACGCTCATTGCGCCCGCACCGCTCCTGGTGGAAGAGGATGGGCCCAGGCGAGTCGAGCTTCACTACGATCGCGATGGCCACCAGGAGCGGCCAGAAGACAAGAAGTGAGATCCCCGACAAGCCGATATCGAGGATGCGCTTGAGTACGTGCTTTGCGCCCTCGAATTGGGGGATCTCCACGTGGATCAAGGGCAACCCCTCAACCGGCCGGAAATGGATGCGGGGACCGGCGACATCCGTGAGCTGGTTGGACAGTACCAGCTCGGCGGATGTCCCCTCCAGCTCCCAACCCAAGGTGCGGATATACTCGCTCCCTCCGCTGGGAGCGCCTGCGACAATCACTGTGTCGATGGCGAAATTCGTGGCCGCGGCCCCGACGTGGGCCAGGTCGGAGACCACCGGGATGGTCCGGTTTTGAACCTTAACCGGGGACTTCGATCCATTTGCGAGTGCGATCCCCACCACGTAGTAGGTGGCACCGGCGTTCTCGATCTGGCCGACCACATATTCGACATCGGCGCGATTCCCAACCACGATGACTCGGGCAAGGTAATGGCCGAAGGCCCTTTGGCGCAGCAGCCACCGTCGCCACAGCCAGCGTTCCAAGACCAGGCCGCACATGCCGACGGGGAGTGCGAGCACGAAGAAGCCGCGCGCGACATCGACCTGAAACGCCAGGAAGCCGATGGCAAGCAGCCCGAAGGTGAGTGCGCTCGCGTTGATCACCTGCTTGTACTCGGTGGCGCCGATGCCGATGACGCGCGAGTTCCGGGTGTGGAATGCCCCCAGGGTCGCGATCCAGCTGAGCGCGATGAGCAGCGCGACGAGCCAGTAGTCTGCCTGATATCCGCCGACGGATGCCTGGGCACCCTCTCCGCCGAATCTCACGAGCAGGGCCGTCGCGACGGCGGTCATAACGATGCCCACGTCGCTCATCAGGAGTTTCGTCCGAAACTGTCTGGCCCAGACCAGGCCGGACGACTTCGCGTCGACGCTGACCGGGTTCTCGAGAGCCGGTGCCGGCACCAGGGAAAGCTTAGGCTGGGCGAGGGGGAGGCGCCCGGCGAGGGGCAGGCGCGGTTGTGGGTGCGTCACAGTCTGTTCACCCCGCCAGCAAGACGCGGTGGAGCGCTCGGCGCTTGGCCTGGGTGGGGCCGGTGAATTTGGGTCGACGAATAGGTCGACACGTCGCGGTCGTCTTCACGTGAATCCTCTGCATTTCGGGTGTACAGAGCGGGATGGGATTCGCCCGGGAAGCCTGTCTAGGGAACGAGACAACCCGAACAAACAAACAAGTGATGAATCTTCAACTGCTTGCGAGCTGACCATACCCCCGAACGCCCAAGTCGGCTCGGACCCCGAATGGGGGACGGCGGAGCTCACTTATTTCGGCGGGCGGGCACATCGTGCGCAAGGCACCTGCTGTTCCATTAGCGAGCTTTATAACCCGGACGCCATCATCGCGGCAGCGGACCACGTCAACGGGTAGCTTTTTCTCATGACATTTAACGACAACGCGAACATCGGCGGCGGCCGGGTCAGCAAAAGGGGCCGCACCGCGGGCATCGCAGTGGGCGGCGGTGTGGGTGCGATCGCCCTCTTCCTGCTCTCACAGCTCCTGGGTGTCGACCTGAGCGGCCTGGCCGGCGGCGGCACGCAGCCCGCCGACAGCGGCAGCGTGTCGAACCTGTCCGAGTGCACGACCGGCGCCCAGGCGAACGAAGACGTCGAGTGCCGGATCAAGGGCGCGGCGGCGTCCCTCGACGTATTCTGGGCTAAGGAACTGCCCGCCCGCGGAGCCGAATACCAGCCGCCGCCGGTTGCGCTGTTCACCGACAGCGTTGGAACCGGGTGCGGCGGGGCCACCAGCGCCACCGGACCGTTCTACTGCCCGCCGGATGCGACCATCTACATCGACACCGCGTTCTTCGGCGACCTGCGCACCCGCTTCGGCTCTTCGGGTGGTCCGCTCGCCGAAATGTACGTCGTGGCCCATGAATGGGGCCATCACATTCAGAATCTGGAAGGAACCCTCGCATCCTCCCAGGACGGCCAGACCGGAGCCGGCTCCAACGCGGTGCGGGTCGAACTGCAGGCCGACTGCTTCGCGGGCGCGTGGGCCGGGGCTGCCTCCAAGACCCGCGACGCCGGCGGAGTACCGTTTCTGAAGCCCATCACGGAGGCGCAGATTCAGGATGCGCTCAGCGCGGCATCCGCGATCGGTGACGACCGCATTCAGGAGTCGATGCAGGGCCAGGTCAACCCGGAGGCCTGGACCCACGGTTCCAGCGAGCAGCGCCAACGATGGTTCCAGACCGGCTTCGACGACGGTGCCGGAAGCTGCGACACGTTCGCGCCGTCCGAGACGGAACTCTAGCGGCGGCCGATCAGTCGCGGGTGAGAAAGCCGTCGTGCTCGGTGTACCACTCGCCGGTGACCGGGCAGACGAGTCTGCCGTCGCCTTCGGCGCGCAGCTGCATGCCGCTGCGGCCGACCCAGGCGATGCGCTGGGCGGGCACGCCGGCCACCAGGGCGTAGTCATGGACATCGTCGGTGACCACCGCGCCGGCTGCAACCATGGCCCAGCGACCGATCGTGAGCGGCGCGACGCACACCGCGTGGGCGCCGATCGACGCCCCCGTGCGCACGGTCACACCCACCAGGTCCCGCTCGTCAGTCGCCCTGCGCGTTCCGTCGGTGTTGATGGCCCGCGGATGCGCGTCGTTGGTGAAAACCGCAGCCGCACCGACGAAGACCCCGTCCTCGAGCAGGGACGGCTCATAAACGACCGCGTAGTCCTGAATCGTGCACTGCCGACCGACGACGACGCCGGGACCGATGTAGGCGCCGCGCCCGAGAACGCAGTCCGGTCCGAGCCGCGCGTATTCGCCCACCTGCACGTGATTGCGAATCAGGCAGCCAGGGCCGATCACGGCGCTCGGGTCGATTTCGGCCGAGTGCGCGACATCCATCACGATACCTCCGCAGAGAGGACGAGACCGCGACGCACGGCGCGGAGGCAGGAAGGTCGGCACGTTCGAATCGGATTCACGGTGGTTCCCTGCAGATCGGGTTACAGGTCGGTGTGTCGCGCCGGGCCTGCCGATGCCGGTTGCCCGGGCCCCTGCGGGTGATCTGACGAAACCTCAGCGTTCAACAAGCGGAACGTACCTCGTTATCGGCAGGAGTCGCTAGCACCCCATCAGGGGGTCAGGATGTGAAAGAGGGGGCGTGCGGGCCCGGGGAGGTCACGGGCGAGCGGATGCCGAGTCGGGGAAAAAAAAAGAAGGTCACCCCAGTAGAAGCCTGGGAGTGACCTTCAGTGGCCCCGACCGGCGTCGATCCGGTGACCTTTCGATTTTCAGTCGAACGCTCTACCAACTGAGCTACAGGGCCAGAAGCTACTTCGAGAAGAAAGCTCCAAGGAAAAAAACCCCTTCTTTCGAAAGGGCTTGTTGCCTGTGCGACCCTGACCGGACTTGAACCGGCGACCTCCGCCGTGACAGGGCGGCGCGCTAACCAACTGCGCTACAGGGCCTCGTGATGAGAACCAAATATTTAGTTTGTGTTCGTGTTGCTGTTTTTCGTACTTAGTTATTCTTGCACATCCCAGGCCTGCAGGATGCGTAGCCCCAACGGGATTCGAACCCGTGTTAACGCCGTGAAAGGGCGCCGTCCTAGGCCGCTAAACGATGGGGCCGAGACGCCATAGAATTCATGGCTTCCGACGCATAAGCATACGGTCTACCGCGCAGGAATCCCAAATCGAGTGCAGAAAGAATGTCGCCCGGGGGCGTCGTGCGCATCGAGGCTGTGAATCTCCAGGGATTTTCTTGACGAGCGGCTAGATTCAAGGGGGGTAATTTTGCCCTGTAGTTGTTACTGTAAACCGTTCTCAAACAGCAGCAGATGTGTGTAACGAGCCCGATCGGGGAGTAATGAAGCGCACGGCAGGTCCATTCAGCCGGGAAGCACGAGCAGCGCAGGGGGGTAACGGATGCGCGCGCAGCCCGCGCCGCCGTCGAGACCGTGTCAGCCTCGCGACCGGTTTCGCCGCCGCCCTCTCGCTCTTCGTCGCCCTCATCGGCCCGGCCGGTCCGGCCCAGGCCATCGACTACCCGACCTGGCAGGACGTGCAGAACGCCAAGTCCAACACGGCCGCCGCCTCCGCCCAGGTCGCCGAGATTCAGGGATTGATTGCCGGCCTGCAGACCCAGGTCGCGCAGACGCGGGCCGAATCGGAGGCGCGCGGAGCGGAACTCCAGGCCGCCCAGGATAAGTTCGACGAGGCCAGCCGCCGCGCCGCCGACCTCGAGGCGCAGGCCGCTGCGAGTTCCGTGGTCGCGGAGACCGCGACTCGCCAGGCCGGCCAGCTCGCCGCGCAGCTCTACCGCACCGGCGGCACCGACCTGAGCGTGAACCTCTTTCTCGACGGTGAGGCCAGCGGCGAAGACGCGGATGCGCTCCTGTCGAAGCTCGGCAGCATGAGCAAGCTCGTCGAGCGCAGCAGCAGTGTCTACGAGCAGGCGCAGACCGCCACCAACGTGGCCGAGTCGCTGGGCGACCAGGCCAAGGTCGCCCAGACCGAGCGTGAGAAGCTTCGCATCGCGGCCGAGGAGGCGCTCGCCGCCGCGCAGGCCGCCGCGCAGGCCGCCGCCAACGCGTTGACCGAGTCGGAAGCGAAGAGCGTCGAACTCGACGCCCAACTGGCGTTCATGCAGGATGCGCAGGCCACCACATCGGCGGGCTATGAGGCGGGCGTGATCGAGCGGGCTCGACTGGCCGCCATCGAAGCCGAACGGGTGCGCGTCGAACGCGCTGCGGCCGCCGCAAGGGCAGCAGCGGAAGCCAACGCGCGGGCGGCAGCCGCGGCGGCCTCGAGGCCGAGTGGCGGAAGCTCGAGCAGCAGTTCCGGCAGCTCCGGTGGTTCCGTCGGCGGCGGTGGCTGGGCGGTCCCAGCCGGCGGTCGCATCACCGACGGCTACGGACCGCGCGCGGTGATCTGCGGCAACAGCGGCTGCAGCAAGGGCTTCCACAGCGGCACCGACCTCGGCACCGGCTGCGGCGCCGGAATCTATGCGGCCAGCAGCGGCACGGTCATCTATGCGGGCGTCTACGGAACCTACGGAAACTTTGTCCTCATCCAGCACGCCAACGGCGTTTCCACCGGGTATGCCCACATCCGCCCGGGCGGGATCTTCGTCTCCAACGGCGAGAGCGTCTCCGCGGGGGAGAGCATCGCCAGCTCCGGTGAGACCGGGGCCGCCAGCGGCTGCCACCTGCACTTCGAGGTGCGCACCAACGGCAGCCAGGTCAACCCGGCGCCGTTCATGTCGGACCGGGGCGCGCCCCTTGGCTAGAGACGCCGAGCGCCGGGGGTGGCGCACCAAGCCCTCCCGTGTGTTCGCGGCGGTCGCCCTCGGGGCGGTCTCGGCATCCGTGGGCGTCGCGGCGCCGGCGGCGTTCGCCGAGCCCGGCTACCCCAGCTGGGACGACGTGGCGCAGGCCAAGCTCAGCGAGGCGACCAAGCAGGCCGAGATCGAATCGATCACCGAGCTGCTCCAGGGCCTGCAGGTCACGGCGACCGCGGCCACCAAGACCTCCCTGATCAAGGCGGAAGCGTACCGGGTCGCTCTGGACGACCTCGAGGCGGCCACGGCGCGTGAAGCGAGCCTGGCGAGGCAGGTCCAGGCGGCGGATGCCCGTGCCGCCACCTCGAAGATGCGGGCCGGCCTGATCGCCGCCCACCTGGCGAAGACCGGTGCGCAGGACCTGTCGATGACCCTGTTCCTCAACGGCGACAACGCCGACCAGTTGCTGGGACAGCTCGGCACCGCGAGCAAACTGAGTGAGCAGTCCGACACGATCTATCGCGAGGCACTGCAGGACAAGAACACCGCCGAGTCCCTCGGGGAGCAGGCGGCGTCCGCTGCCGTGGAGCGCACCCGGCTCAGCGCCGAATCACTGACCAGGTACGAGGCGGCGAATGTGGCCGCGCAGGCCGCCGAGACGGCATACGAGACCGAGCAGCAGCGCTCCACCGAGCTTTTCGCGCAGCTCGCCCTCCTCAAGGACACCACGGCCGAGGCTGAACGCGCCTACCAGGCCGGTCAGGACGCCGAGGCGGCGGCCGCGTCCCTCGCCCGGGCCCAGGCGGCGGCAGCCGTGCAGGCCGCTGCCGACGCCCAGAAGGCGGCGGCCCGGACGCCCGCAGCCGGTCAGAGCACGCCCCGGCAGCCGGCCGCCCAGCCCGTGCGGCAGCCC